>JASMDC010000048.1 GCA_030753015.1 Candidatus Undinarchaeales archaeon
CGGACATCGTGCGTTCGTGATCGTGATGAAAAAGGATTAGTGGAAAGCTGTCACGATTTTATTTTGTCCCACAGCCGACCCCAGGGAAACGTTTTTAAACCCGTTCCAGCTCTGACAATCCACTCCCCCCAGGAGGAAGGAACCACCGTGAGGCTGTTACAGAGCAAACGTGGCCAGGGCGTTGCAGGTCCCATTGATGAGATCCTCTTCTTCATCCTCATCCTCATCTTCGTGTTCGGCTACTCGCCATTGGAGGCGATGTCACTCACGGGACGCATCAGCTACTGGGTGTTCGTGCTGTTCCTGGCCCCGGTCGCGGTAGTGTTCCTCTCCCACCTCCTCTTCGATCCCGAGCCCATCGGCGGTGACCACGACCACTGGTGGGACGGATACGCGCGACAGGTGCACGTGACGGCCGGTACCGAGAAACTCAACAAGCTCACTCTCACCGAGGCGCAGCACCCCGACCACCACTACGCTTACCGAACGCTCTGAGGTCGCTGTCCGAAAGCTATTTAACACCCGTTAGGATATCTTCTAGTGGGAGATGGGCGTAACGCGAGACCTGCTTCGTGCACGGAGAGGGCATGGCCCCGCCGGACCTTTCGACGAGATCGCCATGTTCATTCTCATCCTCATCTTAGTGTTCGGCTACACACCGCTAGAGGCCCTGAACCTCACCGGGGATATCAGCTATTGGACCTTCGTCGCGATCGTCGCTCCCATCTGCCTCCTCTTCGTCGCCTATCTGGCATACGACTCTGAACCCATCGGAGGCGAACGGGACGACTGGTGGGATTCGTACGCGAGTCAGATCAACCAGCGCCACGGGATCGAGCGCATCAACAAGGTGACGCTCACCGAGGGCAGCAAGAACCACTCCTGTGACCACGACGACCATCATCATCACTGATATCTTGGCCCGATGTCGTCCGGGATCGAACGCTTCATCCACCGGATATCTTGCCCGAGCAGATGGCGCGCTCTGAATGTTCGCCCACTGCCCCGAGCACGTCGTAGGTCACCCGCACCTTCGATGTGTACTGGCTACCCACATTAAGGTCAGTGGCACCGTTGCCCACGTCCTCTATCGAGAACATGACGTTCGTGGACTCCATAACAAGGTGAGCCAGACAACCGCTCGTAGGATCACCCTCGACATTATTGAAGGAGCAATCGGTCCCCCGCTCCGACCACGTCACCATGGTACCGTCGGGATACTCGACGAATATATTCGTCACCCGGACGACCCCGGTCACCGTGTTGAGCAGGTGGAGGTCGAACCGGCTCTCGCGATCGTTCCCGTCCGAGTCGTCGATGGGGAGGTCCCATGTCCCGGGCTCGCGGGTGGCCACGAGAACATGGTCCTTGTACACGAGTCTATCGAATCCCACGCATGACGTCTTCATGTAGCTGAGCGGATTGAAGAAGCCCATGGAGTAGAAGGCAGCGCCAGCGATGACGATGATGAGGAACGTCCACCCGTAGGTGCCCAGGAACTCCATCCCGGCCTGACCATGGTGGGCTTTCAGTATCATATCGCATCCCTGCTATCGGTTAATATTATTCCAACCTCTACCTAACACCTCTAGACGGACCGTCGCTATATTCTTCGTCCATGGAGTGTATATACCGTGCTATACTAGATAGTCCATCTCCTGCTATTAGACAATTACTCGCGACCATCACACAATGATTCTGCAACGAGGGGTGCTGTTATCACCCACAAAAGAGCGGGGATCGTGACCGACCGTGTGCCCGATGGCCTAGGGCAACCAGCAGGAGGCGATCCCCTCTATGTCGTTGTAGGTCGAGGTGGTCGTGATGGATTCGCCCGACACGATCTCTTCTTGCTCTATATCGTAGACGTAGATCCTGTCACGGCCGTGAATACCGATCCACAGCTTGCCGTCGGGGCGCATCTCCAGGCCTTCCGCATCAGTGGATCCCGGGAGGTTCCGATCGATCCTTGTCAGTCCTGGATCGCTGGGATCGTAGACGTAGAGGTTGTCATCCTCGACGGCGTAGAGGAGGGTGCCATCGTCGTTCCACGCCAGTCCCTCGACGTTCTTACTGTTCGAATAGACAAGGGTACCCGCCCCTGTAGCGGTGTTGATCGTGATGAGGCCGTTATCCTCGGACCATCCATACAGTACACCATCGGACGGTCGGAACGAGAGGCCGACGACCTCCTCGAACCCCGTGATGGGGCCCACAGGGGCGATCATGCCGGTCACAGCATCGATTATGTGTAGGATAGCGATCTTCGAGTTGTCGTACGCAGTAGCGTAGAGCAGTCTCGTCGTGGGATGGATGTCGAGACCCTCGAAGTCCATGTTCCCACGGACAGGACCCAGCTCGGTGATCGAGCCCGTACCTAGGTCGATGGAGATGAACTGGGAGTCCTTACCCCTATCATCATGTATGGCGTAAAGGACTGTGGGTGCGCCCGATCCACAGGTGACAGGATTGACGATGTTGCAGGTGTTTTCGAACGTGCAGATGTCATCGCCCGAGCAGTCACTGTCTGTGGTGCACTCCGGCCCGGGAGTCGGAGTGGGTGTCGGCGTTGGCGTGGGTGTCGGCGTTGGCGTGGGCGTTGGCGTGGGCGTGGGCGTGGGCGTGGGCGTTGGCGTGGGCGTGGGCGTGGGCGTTGGCGTGGGTGTCGGTGTCGAGCTGCTCGTGATATGGATGAAGCAGATCTTGGAGTTGCTGGATCCTGCCGCAGGATTGACCGTCAGCTTTCCATCGCTCACGGTCACGGTCGTGGTGTACTCGTCATAGTTGTCCTGGCCGTCCGGATCGGTCAGCACCGTCCCCTCGACGTTAAACGTGTTCACTTGGTCAGTATGGTCCGGGTCGCCCGCTGCCAGGAGAATATCGTAGGCCCCGTTGGGAACCTCGATCTCCCAGGTCCGGTCACCGGACTTCTCGAGGTGGTTCAGCGTGTCGTAGCGCTGGTCCGGATTGGTACCGCGGTCACGGGTCTCGAAGTTGTTGGAATCCCAGCCGTAGCTGTAGCCGTTACCGCGGTCACCAAAGGCCTCGCCGCTATCCATCATATACCCGGACGGTACGGGGCGGCCATCTGGCTGGAAGTTGACCTGCATACCCGGGACAGGGGTGGGTGTCGGTGTGGGAGTAGGTGTGGGAGTAGGTGTCGGCGTGGGTGTGGGAGTTGGTGTCGGTGTGGGTGTGGCTGACGGGTCCGGTGTGGGCGTCGGGGTCGCCGACGGACCGGGCGTGGGCGTCGGTGTGGCGCCGCCGGGCGGTTGTTCGGAGGGATCGTCGCTCATGACCCACCAGGTGATAGTGTTGACGATCTCGCCTGCCGCTGCGATGTCCAGGTCGCCGTCGCCGTCGAGGTCGGCGGCGTGGACGGAGAGCGCCCCGTCGAAGTTGTCGACCACGTAGTTGCGGGTCCAGACAGATCCCTTGTTCTCGTACCACGAGATGGAGCCGTCGTTGTACTGTGCGATAACGAGGTCGAGGTCGCCGTCGGCGTTGATGTCGGCCGCGAAGATGCTGGTGACGTGCTCGAAGTTACCGTCGATGACGTGCTCGTCCCAGCTGGCGCCGTTCTCCCACCACAGGAGCTTGGCGTCGTCGTATGCGGCGCCGATGATGTCAAGGTCGCTGTCGCCGTCCAGGTCGGCCGCGTGGACCGCAGACGCACCGTCGAAGTCGTCCTTGATGACGTGCTTGGTCCAGCCGCTGCCGGTGTTCTCCCACATGGCGATCTCGTTCTCGATGTACCCGGCGGAGAGAACGTCGATGTCGCTGTCGCCGTCGATATCGGCCCCGTACACGTCACGGGCGCCGCCGAAGGACGCGTCGATCGAGTGCTTGGTCCAGCCGCTGCCGGTGTTCTCCCATCAGGCGACCTCGGAGGCGAGGGCGCCAGCGCCGAGCACGTCGATGTCGCTATCACCGTCCAGGTCGATGGCGTGTATCGCGCGGGCGCCGTCGAAGGAGGAGTCGATGGAGTGCTTGGTGAACGTGGGCGGGCTCGCACCGTCGTTCTCCCACCAGGCGATCTCGTCGCCCGTGAAAGCAGCCCCGACGACGTCCATGTCGCCGTCGCCGTTCAGGTCGGCGGCGTAGGCGTCCCTCACTCCTAAGAAGGAGGAATCGATGAGGTGCTCGTCCCAGCCGGACGCGCCGCCGAGGTTCTCCCACCAGGCGATGGTGTCAACATCGTACCCGGCACCGAGCACGTCAACATCACCGTCGCCGTCGATGTCGGCCGCGTACACCGCCGTGGCTCCGCCGAAGTCCGACTCGAGATCGTAGCCCTGGATCGGGACGGGGTTGCCGAAGTAGGCCCGGTCGTCGCCACCGAGCTCGATCTTGCCCGAGCAGATGGCCGTCTCGGACATGCCCTGCAGCTCGCCGAAGCTGTCGTAGGTGACCTTCACCTTCGCCCGGTAGACATTCCCGCCGAGCAGGTCAAGCGTCCCCGCCCCAACGTCCTCCATACGGAGAGTGACGATCTCAGCCTCAGTGAGGTTGTGCTGCTGGCATCCCGAGTTGGTCTCGCCATCACGGTTGAACGTCTCGCACGCGTACCCACGGTCGGTCCACCGCTGGACCACACCCTCGGGAAACTCGACTAGAACCTCCTTGATCATGACCTGCTTACCGAAGCCGTTCTGGAGACGAAGGTTGAAGAGGCTCTCCCGGTCGTTGCCGTCAACGTTGTCGTCCGGGATGTCGAAGAGGCCGGTCTCGCGCCTGGCACCGAGGAGGTGGTCACGGTAATGGAGTTTCTGGAAACCGACACAGGAGCTCTTGACGTAGGTGCCGGGATTCAAGAAGCCCATGGAGTTCAAAGCAGCACCAGCGATAACGATGACGAGGAAGAGCCAGCCGTAGGTCATCAAGAATTCTATTGATGCCTGACCGCGCTTGCTTCTGAAATGCATCCAAATACCCCTCATAGCACCATCTAACGATTATCAAAGTACATGCTTCTTCCAATATTTAGTCATCTTGTGCTTTAATGCTTTCTACATAGGTTGTATATACAATAAATACATCTATACCATTCCACAAAGTACCTACATAAATACGACGTGAGCTCCAGATAATCAGTCATTTAAAACAGCAAGCCCATTGGACGTCCATGAAATCGCAGCATGTGACTATAATTGCCGGTCTTGAGTATGGCAATAGGACGCTGCGTGATTTCTTGCCACGCGATGTCGATGTCCACATCCTGCGCCCCACATCCTGCGCGACGCCTGTCGGTGATCCCGCGACCGCGCTGGCCCGTGCGCTCGACGAGCCGCTAGGGATGCTGAGCCTAAGAGAGACGGTGGCACAGCACTACCTGCGAGGGAGGTCCGTGCTCATCCTCGTCGACGACAACACACGCCCGAACCAGCACACGCGGATCCTCCTTCCGCTGTTGCGCGATGCGCTCATCAGATGCGGTGTTGCCGATGATGACGTCCAGGTCATGGTCGCCTCCGGTACCCACCGCCCACCTACCGAGGAGGAGGTGGCCCGCATGATCCTAACGCCGGAACTGGCCCGCGACTTTGGCGAGAGGGTGTTCGTCCATGACTGCGACCGGGACAACGAGCGCATCGGTACCACCCGGTTCGGGACACCCGTATGGCTCGACCGTCGCCTGCTCGAAGCGTCCATGGTCATCCCCCTCACCGACAGCGAGTTCCATTACTTCGCCGGCCAGGCGGGGACCGTGAAGTCCATCTGCCCCGGGACCGCAGGTCGGGAGACCATCCAGGTGAACCACGCTCGGATGTTCCATCCCGAGCACGGGTTCATGTCAGAGTGCCGGCTTGCCAATATCAAAGACAATCCCGTCTTCCAGGACATCACGGAGATCGCCCGCATGGCGACCGAGCGGGTGCCTGTGTTCGGCGTGGACGCCGTGATGGACTGCGGCCACATCGTGCACCTCGCGGCCGGGGAGCTGGGAGCGCTCCACTCCGCTGCAGCGCCCGTGCTCGAGGGATTGCGGGTGGTCGACATAGAACGGCCCGGCGATATCGTCGTGGTGTCCGCAGCAGCCCAGGGCATCAACCTCTATCAAGCTGTAAAGGCCGTCCACTGTGGCTGGAACGCGGTACGCAAGGACGGTCGCGGACGCATCGTTGTGATCGCCCCGTGCTCGGACGGCGTCGGTAACGAGGCGTTCAGCGAGGCCATGTCGGCCGTCGCAGGTCTCCCCCCACGGGAGGCGATGCGCAAGGTGATCGCCAAGCGGTGCGGGGCCGATGTCTTCCGCATAGGGAACCAGAAGCCTGTGGACCTGCTACGCACCATCGACACCGTGGGGGAGGGGAGTATCAACATGCTCACCGAGATGGACCCCCAAGAGCTCGAGGGGGTGTTCCGGCTGGTCGCCATCCCGGCAGGAAGCGATCCTGCTGCGGCCCTGCGAGTAGCTCTCAAGGGATTCGCTTCAGAGCACGAACGGCCGCTCATATATCTGCTGGAGGATCCGTCGGTACTAGTTCGGATCCCTCCATGAACTTGTCCTTCCACAGCTCCTGACGCCGGGCCTCGAGGAGGTTGTTATCCTGGCCCAGGTACTCGGCGGCGGTCATCACGCGCTCGTCCTCCCACACCGAGGTGAGCTTCGAGCGGTACTCCAGCTGGCGGACGGCGTGGTGGTCGAGCACGAGCTTCTTCACTCGCGTCTCGTCCAGGAGGCGGCGCAATCCCTTCTCCGCATCTTCAAGGAGATGTGTCTTGAGCTTCCCGGCAACGTAGAACCGGGGGCCACCCACGACAAGGATGGTGGGATCCCGGTCGATGATCCATTGGAGTGTTGCCTCCTCGGTGGGGCCCTGTACGTCCGAAGTGTGGACGAACGAGCCCTCCTTGGACCTTACATTGGTCATGAGCACGTACCCACGTCTGGTGCGGCTCGTACCGTGGGGCACCGCGGGGCTCATCTCGATGGTGCAGCCGGTCAGCTTGTACTTCTGGCCGTCACCGAACTCCATCTGCCGGGTCATGCTCCTCAGCCTATTGATGAAGAAGGGCGCATGCACCATCTTCTGGCTGCGGTTGATGTTCTCCTTGGGGTGCTTGACGATGACCAGCTTCTGTGTATAGAAGTTGGAGTTCGGACCATAATGGTCGTGGTGGAAGTGGGAGACGATGATGGTGTCCGCGGTCTCTGCGACCTCGGCGATGCGCTCGGCGATTTCCGTGAGGGCGTCCATCTCGGGGCTCGTGGCCGGCAGCCCGAACCGGGTCTTGGCGAGGCAGGCACCAGGGTCCACGACGATACGGTGATCACCTGCGCGCACGAGGGTGCACATGGAGCGCACGCCCATCGAGTCGAAGGCGATAGGGACGACCTCGAAAACCACGACCTATTCTCGAACGGTAATTCACTTAAAGATTATCGAAAAGGATCCGGCGCCCTGAGTGCTAGTTACTTAAGGTTTGAAGGGGTGGCAGCGGCCAGGTGTTCCCGTGTCCGGCTACGTCATCGATACATCGGCCCTCATCGCCAGAGGAGCGGACCGCGTGCTCGATGCGGCGGACGGAGGGACCATCGAGCTGATCGTCCCGGCCGCCGTTGTGCATGAGCTCGAGGAGGAGGCAAAGGCCGACCACCCGTCGGGGTGGGTGGGGCTGGAAGAGGTCAAGCGCCTCGTGGCCCTCCAGAACGAGGGACGGCTCGCCCTCAAGCTCTCGTCGGGTGAACAGCTCCACGGCCGTATCGGTCGGACCCAGTCCGACCGCGCGGCCCGTCAGCTCGCAAAGGACGAGAAGGCCGCTTTGATTACCGCCAGCCGTGTTCAGGAGGCGCTCGCCCAAGCGCTGCAGATCAGCGTGGTGAAGGTGGGTGGTGCGAGCGAACGTCTCAAGGTTGAGGAGCTATTCAGCGAGGACACCATGTCCGTGCACCTGCGCGAAGGTGTACGCCCGCTCGTCAAGCGAGGCAGGCCTGGAGAGGTGCAGCTCGAGCCGTTGGGGGCCGAACCGCTCACGCGGGCCCAGGTCATGGAGTACATCGTCGACACCCTTGAACGGACCCGCCGTTCACCGGAGGGGTTCGTGGAGATCGAGGCAACTGGGGCGACCGTGGTCCAGTATGGGGCCCTGCGCATCGGCATCGCTATCCCACCCTTCGCCGACGGCGTTGAGATGACGGTCGTGCGCCCCGTGGCGCGGCCGGACCTGGAGGCTTACGAGCTCGCCCCCGAGCTGCTCGAACGACTGGAATCCCGGGCCGAGGGCGTTGTCATCGCCGGTTCACCGGGTGCTGGGAAGTCCACCTTCGCCCGGGCGTTGGCCGAGCTGTACGCTGCCAACGACAAGGTCGTAAAGACCATGGAGTCCCCCCGCGACCTGCAGGTGGGCCCTGAAGTCTCCCAGTACGGCCCGCTGGACGGTTCTTTCGAGCGCACCGCCGACATCCTTCTCCTCCTCCGTCCCGACTACACCATCTTCGACGAGCTGCGCCGCACCGACGACTTCCGCATCTTCGCGGACCTGCGCATGGCTGGCGTCGGGATGATTGGGGTGACCCACTCGTCCTCGGCCATCGACGCCATCCAGCGGTTCATCGGTCGAGTCGAGTTGGGCATGCTCCCACAGATCATCGACACGGTGGTGTTCGTCCGCGACGGGTTCGTGGATGAGGTGTTCGACGTCAAGATGGCTATCAAGGTCCCCCACGGGATGACCGAGTCGGACCTCGCCCGTCCAGTTATCGTGGTCAGCGACTTCTTCTCCAAGGAACCGAGGTTCGAGATCTACACCTTCGGGGACGAGACGGCCGTGGTCCCGGTACGGTCCATGGCACCCAAGGACGTCGCTCGGCTCAGGGACCGCATCGTCCGGATAGTGGGCCGGCGGGTGGGCTCGACACGGAGCGTGCGTGTGGAGGTGCTCTCCGAGCGGCGTGCGGCCGTGTACGTGCCCGACGACCAGGTCTCGCGGATCATCGGTCAACGCGGCAGCACGATCGCTGCGCTGGAGCGGGCCGTCGGCATCCGTCTCGACGTACGCGCCCTGGGCGAGGCGCCCCGTGCATCCAGACCATCCACCAAGAGCGGAGCCCTGCGCTTCCGGCTCATGGAGGGGAAGCGCAACTACGTGTTCGAGCTCGGAAGCAGGATGGCCGGTGTGACCGTGGACCTGCGCGCTGGCGGTGAGACAGTGACGACCATGGTCGCCGACCGGAAGGGCAAGGTCAAGGTGCCGGTGCGGAGCCCCGAAGGCAAGCGCCTCAAGCGGGCCGCCGAGGCCGGTGAGCCGATCGAGGTCGTGGGCGCGCTCGCATGAGGGCCATTTCAATTTATATACATTGAACGTGGGTAGTCACTCAGTGAAAAAGATACAGGAGTCCATCGGGAGGGCCGCGGTGAACGTGGCCAAGGAGGTCTCTGCCGACGCCATCGTGTCCCTGGAGCGTCCCGATGCACCTGTCCCCTCGGACACCTTCGAGGAGTTCAAGAAGCGCCTGATGAGCATCCTCACCCCTCCGAAGACGCCGGTGCGGGTGGTCATGTTCAAGAAATCCCGACGCGGAGCCGTCAACTACCGTCGACGCGGGGAGTTCGTCATCGAGGTGAAGGCCTCGCCCATCGAGGGTGCCATCTTCATCAAGGAGGCGGTGATGGGCATCATCCGCGAGGGCTGGCTCAAGGAAGGTGACCGCATCGTGAGCGTGGGCGACAGTTCGCTCGGCGCGGGCTACTCGGGCCTCCTGTTCCTCTTCGACATCGACCGCACATTCTTCGAGATGTCCGTGCTCGAGCTGGACAAGAACGTGGGCAGCGACGTTCTGGAAACGGTGATCGCGCTCGCCAAGGAGGTCGCAAAGGAAGGCCGCGAGGGCCGCCACATCGGAACTGCCTTCATCGTCGGCGATTCGGACGCTGTTCTCAAGCGCTCGCGCCAGCTCATCATCAATCCATTCTCCGGGTACGCGGAAGAGCATCGGAACATAACCGACCCGGAGCTCAAAGAGACCATCAAAGAGTTCGCCCAGCTCGACGGCGTGTTCATCATCGGCGCGGACGGGACGATCTACGCCTCCGGTGCCTATTTAAACATTGACCCGGAAGGGGTCAGCGTCCCCTCGGGGCTCGGCTCGCGCCACCTGGCGTGCGCCGCCATCACCAAGAACACCATGGCGATCGCCGTGGCGGTGTCCCAGAGCGGGGGCATCATCAGGGTGTTCAAGCAGGGCGAGATGGTGATGGAGGAGAAGCCCGAGTGAGGGTACATCGTGGGCTCGTGGCCTAGTCTGGATAGGGCGGCGGCCTCCTAAGCCGTAGACCGCGGGTTCAAATCCTGCCGGGCCCATGGGAGGGATCTTCCCCTCCCGAACCTTGCTACCAAGAGAGAAGGTTCTTCAAGGTTACCCGTCACATCCGTTATCACTGGTAGGTCATATGGCCACTAACGTCATGCTGGGTCTCTTCTGGGGCTCTGATGAGAAGGAAGAGCCGATAAAGCCCTTTGGCCCCGAGCTCGTCGAGCTTGAGCGGACTGTGCTGAAGAAGGGTATGGACACCGAGGTCACCGTGTCCATCACGAACGTCTCCAAGATGTGGCTGGAGGACCTTCATGTGAAGATCGAAGTACCGCCCGGGTTCCATGACAAGTACAATACCTGCGACATCGATCTCGGTGATGTCAGGCCGACCGACACCGTCACCAACACGGTCACCCTTCATCCCAGCGGCTGTATTACAGGGAGCTTGAGCGGTACCGCGACCTTCACCGTCGTCGGCGGGAGGAAGGCCGTCGTCGACATCCCTCCCAAGTTGATCGGCTCTTGCACACCGTACCTCACGACCATCCTCGTCAACGAGGAAGAGTTCACCGGGATGACGAGCGAGCTGGAGCACGTCGGGGAAGAGGTCGATGTGGAGAGCATCGACGATGCTGTCGGCGCCCTCAAGAAGGGGCTTGTCAAGCTCAACATCGTGACGTCCAGAAGGGAGGAGGAATCCTCCGGAGCGACACTCTCATTCTCGGGCAGGGAGGAGATGACGAACAACGAGATCTTCCTCACTGTCGTGTTGACCGAGAGCGACAAGGGCGGCACGGCGGCCATCACGGTGTGGTGCAAGGACCTTGACATGGCGAGCGTTCTCTGTGGCGAGGTCAGGGAAATGCTCGGACCGGCCTGAGCCGACAGGCTCACGCGCGCTTTCCGTTGGGCTCTGAGATGAAGCCCTTCTCCTCGCACATGCGCACCACGTGGACGACGGCCCAGTGCTCCTCTTCGGAGAGGTCGCGCTCCTCCTCGACAACAAAGCGGTGGAGTCCGGCGATACCATCGTACGCGGTCCCCAGGCCACGGCGGTGGAAGAGCTCGAGCACATGGCTCGAGAGAGCGTACCCGACAGCATGGTCATGGCCCTTGACGACCGACAGTTTGAGCCCCGTCACGCTCCGGAGCACGTCCTCGATCAATACGGTCTGTACGGCTGCGTCCTCCATGTCCCGGTCCCTATGTATGAACAGGGGCACAGGCTTTTAACCTTGGCGCCCACCGTCCAGAGGAGGGGTGTTCCATGGTACTGTCGAAGAAGGACCAGGAGATGATCGAGCGTCAGAACCGCGGTGTGTTCGAGCGCCGGCTCAACATGCGAAAGAAGAACGCCCTCGTGTGCGCCCAGTGCGGGAAGACCTTCCCACTTGGTCGGAAGGCCGCGTTCAACAACCACATCAAGGGCTGCCGGGGGAACAAGGGAATCCCCGAGCTGGAGATATGAGTGCTGCCCCTCCTAGAGATGGAGGCGCTTGTACGGGATGACCACCTGGAGCTCCTCGCCCACGAGATCGCTCACCAGCAGGTTCACCGTCGGACCGTGGTTGACGCCGGGAGCGTAGAGGACCTGGCGGGGCTTGATCCCTTCCGCGGGCTGTGAGAGGTCCACCTCGGCACGGAAGAACCCGAGCCAGTTGCCGTCCAGCTCCGCTTCCTCGGCGAGCAGCCCGTCGCCCCTGAGGATCTTCACTAGCTCCACGAACTCGTGACGTTTCTCTCCGTCGTTCTTGAGATCATCCCTGGTGTACTCGTGACGCTGGCCATCGTAGGTCAGAGAGATGGTCTCACCGGCATCGCCGTCGAGCACCGTGAGCCAATCGGTGACCGCGGTCGTGCTCGCGACCTGTCCATTGGCCACGTCCTTGGAAGCCCGGCCCATGACGAGGTAGGGCGACACCCGGAAGCCGATGTTCCGGTCGGGGAGCGTTGCGGACATGTTCCCGGTGCCGTTCATGTCATCGTCCTCCAACCGTCCGAGCAGATATCCCTTCTCGTCGTTGGAGAGACGATCGGTGGAGATGTTGTCCAGCACGTCCCGGAACAGGGAGACCGTGTCCTTCGTGCGCTGGTTGGTGTTCCGGTCCAGGGGGACGGTCGAGGGATTTTCCTGGTCGGCGAAGTACATCATGTCCATGTAGACATCAGTGTCCGTTGACGCACCGTCGATCGCCGCCTCGACGACCTTGGCCAGGAGCTTCGCGTCCTGTTCCTGCCCCAGCTTGCGGTACTGCATCGTCTGGATTGACATGGAGACTGCGAACTTCCCGGAATAACCTGCGGCCTGCTCGAGCTGGTCCAGGCCGTGTTGGTCCGCGACGACCTCGTCGCCGTCGAGCTGGTAGTGAACGCCGGACGTGATGATCTTCGAGCGCTTTCCGGTGGCATCGTACACCGACTTCGTGAAGTCGCCGATGCCCTCGCCGGTCTCGTACCGGAGGTGACCGGGCTCGCTGTCCCTGAAGGTCTCGACCAGCACGCCCTCGTAGGTGTTCCCCTGCACGGGGATCCCCGTGTACGCCGATGCCTGGCCCAACGCCTCCATGAACTTCTCGGTCTGATCCCAGCGCGCGGTGGCGATCTTCGGGAGCGATGATGCGTGACATCCGGGGCACCGCTGCCGGCAGCCGCGCTGCGGGTAGACACCGTGGAGATTTCCAACAAGAGAGGAAAGTTCATCGTCCGAGAACTCCTTGAACACCTCATGGGCCACTGCGTACTCGTCGCCGGCACCCTCCTCGAGCTCATACACGGCTCGTATCCTCCTGTGCTCCGTTCCTGTGGTGGACGGACTTGACGGCGATGCGCATCAGCTTGGTGGCCGTACGCACACCGGTTGTGTACTTGGATACGTTGCCTGAGCTCATCCGCTCGCCCTTGAGCTCCGGCTGTGCGAGGTGGTCGTCCACGACCCACATGAGGCCAGTGGCACCGCCACCGTAGCTGTTCGCGACAGCGCTTACGGCCGCGAGCTCCATCTCGACGGCTTCGTAGCCCGCGTCAACGAGTTCTGTGAGCCGGGCGGGAGTCTCCTCCCGGACCCAGGAGCAGGTGTCGTAGATGGTGGCTCCCTTGAGCGTGATATCCTGTGCGTCCGCGGACGCGAGGAGCGCGTCGTTGAGCTCTTCGCTCACCGACGTTGTGGAATTGTATATCTCTGGGATGGGGGAGCGTGTCCCGACCTCGCCCGTAGCATAGATGATGTCACCGGAGTCGAGCCCGTCGGTAAGACCGCCCACGTTGCCGATGTAAGTGAAGTTGCGGGCCCCGCCGCGGCAGAGGGCATCGGTTAGCATGGCCGCATGCTCCTGGCCCATGGGCGCCGATACGATGCCCATGGTCGTGCCCTTGTAGGAGATTATCTTGTGGGTGTCCGAAAAGGATTTCTCCACCTTCGCGCCGTAGGGGACGGTGAAGGCGTCACCGTAGACCATTATGTAGTCGGTGGGAAGATCGATGTCGTCCAGTGAGGGCGCCTCGCGGGAGGGCCCCTTGGGGAGGATGGAGGTCAGTGCGTCCACGGCATCGAAGCAGGCGTCCTGGTAGCGGGGCGGGACGTGCCGGGCGATGCCGTTGAGCGCACGGGTGAGCAATGAGGTCGTCGGTGTTGAACTGCCGTACAAGCCTTGGGAAGTGACGTACCGGGCGACGGCCGAGTCCCGTGCCTCGGGATCGGCGATGGTCTCGAAGTAGCCCGCATGAGCTGGATCGATAGCTCCGGCCTCATCGGTCACTTCAGGTAGCTCGTACATCGTCATCCACTCCCAGCGGAGCTCTCCGCTGTTGCGTCGTTCGTGTGTGCCATCAGGTGAGGGAGCTCGACCTGGAGGTCGTACTGTCCGCCCAAGGTGAACATGATCCGGTCATTACCGGACTTGTGCATGAACTTCTCGAGGAGGTAGGGCTTCGCCCGGTAGCGGCTGTCGCGTTCGATCTCGTCCATACGCGAGCCGAACCACACTTTCCTGAACGTCTCTCCCTTGAGACGCGCGTCCACGAAGGTGAGGATGAACTCATCGTCGAACCCGAACTCGTCTCTGAGATAGGTGGCGATCCGGGTCTCTGACCAGCCCTCGTCCTTCCGTAGCTTTATGGCGAGGGCGTCTGTGGTCTGTTTCATCCGCTGGTCGTGGACCCTCCTTGCGATATCGGGTCGCTCGTTCGCATCCATTAGCTGGTAGGCCACATCCATCGCCACGAGCTCCTCGAGCCACTCCGAGCAATCGTACAACGCCGCGTGGGTGCCCTCGTGGGCAAGGATGTAGTCAACGGTGGCTGCGTCAGCAGCGTGCTCGGTCTTCACGTACACCTCGGTCTCGAACCTCCCCTTCCGCGGATTGGCGTACTTCGTGTACCCGTCCGGGTCGATGTCGGCGAAGTCGAGGTTGTTGGTGGAATAGGTGTAGTGGTGGCCGAAGTGGGCATTGACCAGGGAGAACACGCGTTCACCCTCGCTCCTGAGCTCGTGGGTCGACATGATCGCGTCGGTGCACTCGGGAGAGGCCCGGTACTGCTGGATGGCGTACCGGAGGTCGCAGACGATCTCATCGGTCGTGATGAAGCCCGTCCCGATTGAGTCGGCAAGGTCCGGCATGAGTAATCACTCGCGAGTGGTGACTCGCCGGAGCCATACGCCCTATATATACTCTCCGTTGGGGAAAAATGTCTAGAAGCGGGAACAGCAAGTGCCTAGAACGCACCCATGAGATATAGGAGGCCTGCTGACAGGAGAACGGCAAGAAGGAACATCCCCACGATGGAACGATAGGCCGAGATGGGGAAACCCATGAGCATCTGCTCCTCGTGTTCATCCCCCATTCTAAAGAACGTAGAGTCCCTAACGGCTTTAAGGTTTTGCTTGGTGGAGCGCGCGTCAAGCCTAATCAAATGGGGATGGATCCGTTTGTCGTGCATTCAGGCTTGCACCAGCTACATGGGCGGGAGATTGCCCACTCCGCCCGACGGGGCGCAGTCGTCCAGGCACTTACGCAGCTTCCGCATGCAATCCGAGTATATCTCGGTAGGCTCCCCCATGCTGTCGTATTTGAGCGCGCAGCCCTTACCACAGATGGAGCTGGAGTTCGCCGGGGGGCCGGGCGCCCGGCTTGCTGCGAGGGATTCCCCCCTCACGGTCGTCACAAATCAATATCACCGCCGGGGACCATCCTTGGAGGAGGGCCCCCGGGCGATGATGACCTTGTTACGAAGGTACGGGGGAGCTGGCCCCCGATGACCTGACCAAAGTACTGAGCCCGTGGGCCTCCAGCACTATAAACCTTTCGCCGGTGATGGCGCGGACCCCCGTCCCTCGACGGGTGCCCTTTTCCAGGCCTATTTCGCGTGCTTCTCGATCAGCTCGACCACGTCGGGGAAGTCGATGCCCAGCTTCTTCACCGTCGCCAGGGTGGGGACGCCGTCGCTGTCCCACCCGCGGCGCTCGTACACCGCGTCCTTGAGCTTCTCGTACCGCTCCTCGCGGAACTTGCGCAGGATGGCGATCTTCTCCTCGGTGGACTTGCCCTCGATGTCGACCTCGTGCGTCTCTGTGAGCTGCTTGTCGTACCGCTCCTGGCGCGACTCGTACTCGATGGGAAGCACGGGGCCCACGGACCGGTAGGGGATGTCGTCGTGCTTACGGGTGCCGAACCCGAGCTTGAGGTTGAACAGCCGCTGGAAGTTGTACACAGACTCGCTCATGGCGATGAGATCTTCGGGCTTCGACTTCCGACCGGTCACCGCGGAGAAGTACTTGGCGTACCACTCCACGTGCTTCATCACCTTGGCAGGCTCCTTGGAATCCTTGTTGTCCTCGGGCACGATGTCGTTCCACGGCAGCTTGCACAGTCCGTTGAGACCGAACCAGGTCCGCCACATGGGGAACCAGTGGAGCGCCTCGGCCTTCTGCTCGAAGGTGGGCATGAAGTTGTGCACCATGTCCAGGAAGATGAGCCAGGCCTCGTCATGCTGAGGGCCCTTGAGCGCAAGGCCGTACCCGCCCTGCTGGGCCAGAGACTCCTTGGTCATGTACTCTGAAAACTCCATGCCCTTGGCCTCCATACCGATATCCTGCATGATGGAGGGATCGGCCCCGTACTCCGTAGCGAAGATCGCCTTCATCCTGCGGATGCCCTGGCCGACGATGACGCCGAAGCCCTCGTCGCGGGCCATCTGGTGCAAAAGCTCCAGCGCCGCCAGCCGGTTGCCGAACCTAAGCTCCAGACCGCCGGTGTGCTCGGTAGTGATGAGCCCCAGCTCGTAGCACTCGAAGGCGAACGCCGCTCCGGTACCGTAGGATATCGTGTCGAGGCCGTAGGTGTCGCAGTAGAAGTTGATCTCGACCACGGTGTGGGGGTCGAAGATGCCGAGGTTGGAGCCACAGCCAGCGATGGTCTCGTACTCGGGACCGTCCACGAACACCTTCTTCCCGGCATAGGGGCCGGTGAGGGGAACGAAGTCCTTGACGCCGTGGGCGCAGGCGACCGTGCACCCCTTCCAGCATCCATCGAAGCCCTTGTCGAAGAGTCGGCGGTACACCTCGGCCCCCAAGTTGGCGGATTCCGGATGCTTGCCGTAGCGATAGTTGTGGGTGGGCAGGAGGTCGAAGTCGTCCATGATGGTGACCAGATGCGTGGTACCCAGCACGGCCATCTCGTTCTGCTTGGGGTCCAGCTCCTTGATCTCCTTGGAGTGGAGCTTGGCAACCTCCTTGAGCGCTTCGATGTCGGCCGGGGCGTTCGTGTCGATCTTGACCGGGTTCCAGCGAGCGACGATTGCCTTCAGACCCTTGTCCGCGAACACGGTACCGATACCGCCACGGCCCGCCTGCTTGTAGCGGGCGAGCTTGCGCCCCATGTCGTACCAGGAGAAGTTCAGGCACCCGATGCGGGTGTTCTTGGCCCCTGTGCCCGCAGTGACGACAGAGATGTTCTGGGGCTTGTCCCCGCCGAAGTGCTCGGTGAGGATCGCGGAGATCTCGTGGGCCTCCTCGGGAAGGTCGGGGATGCTCAGGATCTTTACAACGCCCTCGATGCCGTCGATGAGGACCACGGAGTCCTCCATGCCCTTTCCGGCGACCTCAAGGACGTCGAAACCGCTGAACTTGAGGAAGGGACCGAAGTAACCGCCGACGTTGGAGTCGATGACAGAGCCTGTGATAGGCGAGATGGTGGTGACGATGCTCTTGCCCGAGCCGGGGTAGATGGGCGTACCGCCCAGGGCGCCGGACGCGATGCAGATCTCGTTCTCCGGAGAGTCCCACTTGGTGTCGCCGGTGACCGCGTTCCACAGGAGCCACAGGTCGAAGCCCTTGCCGCCGATGAAGGTATCCTTCATCTTCTTGTCGACGGGCTTGATCGAGATCTCGTAGTCAGAGATGTTCACGTACAGCGTCTGGTCGGCGTAACCGCGGTCGATGGCGGGCCGGTCATAGGTGATGGATGCAAGCTCCTGGATGCTGAGTTTCTTCATAGTACCACGTTCCTCTCGCGCGCCGGAGGTCCGAGCGCAGGGATGTAAGGAGGCTCCATGAGGAAAAAGGTTTAAAAGTGACTTTCGGGACGTGGGAGCCAGAAGCACGGGCGAAAGCGCGCGCTCACTTTTCCTTGATGAGCCCAAGCTCCTTCTTCATCGAGTAATGGCGCACCCAGTCGCCGCCAGGAACCTGGGGTAGGTCGTCCACCTTTTTCCCGGGCATGACGTACATGCCGACGTTCTCCAGTTCCCTCTCTCCCGTGTCCACGGTGAACTTCTGCCGCTTGTAGCCGTAGTCACGTTCCATTCGGTCGAGGGTGCTGGCGGCCTGTTTGTTATGGACCTCGTACAGCTCTACTACGATGCTGTCCTCGGGATCGCCGGTCTTGTAGGCGATGGGGAACTTCCCGACGTCGCGCATGGCGTAGCCGGAGAGCCGCCCGTCGCCCAGGAAGGTGGCGTTCTGGTCCAGTTCGAACGCTTCGTGGTTGTACTCACCCGCCCTGAGGGTGCCGTAGATCAGCATGAGGTCCCCGGACGGCTCGAAGCCCTCGATCTCCCGCTGCTCGCCCCACTCTATCGACGCCATCTCAGGACGGCGGTACGAGTCGACTTTGGAAAGCGCGTGGTCGAGGGGCCCGTCATACATGGTTCGTCACTTGTACGTGGTGACCGATAGGGGTGTATAAAAAGGTTGCCTTGAGGAGCGCGTCGAGCTCAACCTCGAGACGAAAGGCACTGTTTCCGGGAAAAACTCACCCAGTCACCGAAGGGCACGGACGGACATCCCTCGAGCCGTCCTTCGGACATGATGTAGATGGTGCCGGTGACGGTCATACTGTCCACCTCGACGGTCACCTCCCTGCGATCGTACCCGGCCCCGCTCTCTAAGGCATCGATGCGGTCGTACACCGTGCGGTCGTGGACGCGGTAGGCCTCGACGACGATGCCATCATTAGTGCTGTCCGAGGCATGAACGGCAGGGCAGTGTCCCAGCGAGCGCATGGCCCACCCGGAAAGTCGTACCGTACCCAGATAGGTCGCTCCATCTTCCAGACCACATAGGCGGTAGTTGTGCTCGCCGCGGCGGAGGGTGCCGTAGACGATCAGCACAGAACTGTCACCCGCTCCTTCATCCGCCGTCCCCATGGCGTCAGGAGAGGGATCCCGTCCTTTTAGCTGTTTGGGATGTTCCGTACCCGTTCGGTTTCCCTTCATGTCGTGCGTCCGAGCACCTCGCGGACCTGCTCGTCAGCCGATAGCTCGGACAATTGTACAGCGACCGTGCCATGCTCGAGGACATGCTCCACCGGCGCCAGTACCGTGCCCCGCTCGCCCAGGATGGTGAGCCCCTCCCGCGCGTAGGGGAGCAACCGGCGCACCCAGTCATCGACGCGTGCCTCGTTCAGCACAGTACCGTCAGGTGACCAGCGGGCGTTCATACCATCCAGATAGGCAGCTTCCGCGTACCTGTCGCAGCTGCCGCGCTCCAGCGGCGCATCGAGCACTTGGGCCATCTGATCATCAGGATGCTCGAAGGTGTAGTAGAGCAATCCGAGCTGGAACCCTGCTAGCGCTGAGGCGACGTCCGTCATCGAGTGGACGATTACCCCGTTCTCGTCTTTAAGGGCCAGGGGCGTGTCCATGCCGCGCACCTCCACCATATACGTCTGGTCGCGGTGGCGCAGGCGGACGTTCGTCAGGACGCGATGCGGATCTCCGTCCTCCACCAGCTCGAGCTCAGGTTCCTGTCCGTCGAGCTCCCGGGTCCATGCGAAGTAGTCGTCGACCGCCTCGATGTCCGGACCGCTGCCGATGACCTCGCGGCCCGTGACCATGTCGCGGGTTATCGCTCGATAGAAGAGCTGGCGTGCGTTGTGGTAGCGCTCCGATGCCTCCCATCCTGCGGTCCCGAGGAGCTGTGCCATCTCTCCCGAGAGCAGTGAGCCCGGGCTCGTCGAGCCGAGCGCGTTGGCAAGGGGGTGGAGCTTGCGCAGCACCCGGTAGGCCGTGGCGGTCCTGTCCTCGTCATTGACGAACGAGCACGTGAACTGGAATCCCTTGATCGCAGAGAACCCAACGTACCAGGGATTGTCCGTCCCATCCCCTCCACGCTCGCTGAGCACGTCCCCGGTCTCGTACCGGTGCACTTCACCAGAGTATGTGGCCTGGGGGAACAGAGCGCCACCTACATAGGGCGTCAGTCCCCCCAGACCGTCCACGGCCTGGCTGGAATAGGCCGCGAGCTCGGTTATGGCACCGGTCACCGGGACGGGCGCTGTTCCGATCTCCACCATCGCATGACCGACCTCGGTGGAGTAGTCGTAGGGCGCTAAGTCCTGGTTGAGCCTGAGAGCATACGTGTTGAGCGCTTCGCCCTCAAGGCTCGTTCGCGGTGAGAAGGTAGTGGTGTCGACGGCCTCGAGCTCTAGCTCGTAACCGACGAGGTCGTTCGTGTATCTACATGCTGAGTCGCTTTTCGCACTCCCCCCTTTCTGCGTCTATCGTTAACATGACGGCATTTCATCGCGGATATGTTTAAGTATGTTTCGTTTTCCTTCGATATTTCAAAATTTTATACGATTATCGTAGATTGGATATATTCCGCAAGAGGTTATTTAAAACCGCCCACACCCTTCCGCTCTTGTGCCCATTCCGGTCTATCTGGCGCCCATGTGCAATGTGACGGACATCGCTTACCGTCAGCTGTGTCGCGAGCACGCTGGCATAACGACCTGCCTCGACATGGTCAGCGCAAGGGGACAGCTCACCCGAGATGAGACGCCTCCCCTTTTGCCGGACGACGGGGTGCAGCTTTTAGGCGGCGATCCACAGTACCTCGTTCCTGCGGCCCTCCAGTTCCCCGATGCGGCCTTCATCGACCTCAACGTCGGCTGCTCGGTACGCAAGGTGGTACGCAAGGGACAGGGCTCGGCCCTGCTCAAGGACCTGGCTAACCTCCGCCGGTGCGTGGAGGCGCTGGTGGACGCATGTCCTCAGCCGGTGACGGTCAAGATACGGATCGGTTGGGATAGAGAGACGCTGGAGGATACGGCCCGTGCCCTCAAGGGCCTGGACATCGCCCGGGTGACGGTCCATGGCCGCACGGCAGTCCAGAACTTCAGCGAGCCGGCGGACTGGGGGGCCATCGAACGGGCCGTGGGGCTCTTCGACGTCCCCGTGGTGGGCAACGGCGACGTGACGTCGTTCGAGAGAGCGACGTGGATGATGGAGGGCACGGGGTGCGACGGAGTGATGGTCGGACGCGCTGCTATCAATGATCCGCTCGTTCTCCGCGATATCGAACAAGGTGAGGACACGTGTCGGACGCCCGAAGAGCGCATCACCCTCTTCGAGGAGTACGCCGGACTAGTGGAGCGGTACGGAAATGTACGGTTCGCCCAGGTGCGCCAGCATGCTGTACAGTTGTGTCGGAGCATGCCCGGGGCGGCGAAGAAGCGGATGGCGATCCTCCACAGCACGGACGTGGAGCAGGTTCTAGCCGTGCTTGGAGAGCAAAGAAGTCCCATTCAGGACAAACTTGAGTGATTCTGGTACATCCGGGCCAGCACCCTTTTAACCGTTCCGCGCCTTCGCGGACCCACACGATACCTGACAGGTGAACATCATGATAGAGAAGAAGAAGGAGAAAGTGATCCTTGCCTACAGCGGTGGGCTGGATACATCAGTTATACTCAAGTGGCTCGTGAACAAGGGCTTCGACGTCATCGCGTACTGCGCGGATGTGGGGCAGGATGACGACTTCGAGGCTGTCAAGCAGAAGGCCCTCAAGACAGGGGCGTCAAAGGTTTACATCGAGGACATCAAGGAGGAGTTCGTGGTGGACTACATCTTTCCTGCTGTCCAGGGGAACGCAATCTACGAGGGACGCTACCTCCTGGGCACATCCCTGGCTCGCCCCCCCACGGCAAAGCGCCAGATCGAGATCGCCTGGAAGGAGGGCGCAAAGTACGTGTCCCACGGCGCCACTGGAAAGGGGAACGACCAGGTGCGCTTCGAGCTCACCTTCCTGGCCCTGGACCCGGACATCACCATCATCTCTCCGTGGAAGGACCCCGAGTTCCTGGAGACGTTCAAGGGGCGCAGCGATCTCCTCGCCTACGCCAAGGAGCACGGCATCGATGTGACCGCATCCAAGAAGAAGCCCTACAGCGAGGACGACAACCTGCTGCACATATCCCACGAGGCAGGAGTGCTCGAGGACCCCGACTACCGCCCGCCCGAGCACGTGTTCTCCAAGACAGTGTCCCCCAAGGACGCACCGGACAAAGATACCACCATCCAGATCCACTTCAAGGACGGCAAGCCGATCAAGGTCGTGAACCTGGACGACGGGACACAGAAAGAAGGTGCTCTGGCGCTGTTCACCTACCTCAACGAGCTGGGCGCCGCCAATGCTATCGGACGTCTCGATATGGTGGAGAACCGCTTCATCGGTATCAAATCCCGCGGCGTGTACGAGACGCCCGGTGGCACCATTCTCTGGGAGGCCCACAGGGACCTGGAAGGCCTTGCCATGGACAAGGAGGTCATGCACCTCAGGGATACGCTCGCCCCCAAGTTCGCGGACCTCATCTACAACGGGTTCTGGTACTCTCCGGAGATGGACTTTCTCCTATGCGCCATCGAGAAGAGCCAGGAGGCCATCGACGGAATCGTCACACTCACCCTCTACAAGGGGAACGTGATGGTCGTCGGCCGCTCGTCCCCGACCTCGCTCTACGATCAGGACCTCTCCAGTATGGAGGTGGAGGGCGGGTACGACGCCACTGATGCCAAAGGATTTATCAATATCAACTCAATCCGCCTCAAGGCCCACCATATGGTGCTGCATAAGAAGAAGCCGTACGGGTGGCGCAATCCGAAGCATTTCGGTTGAGGACATGGCGAAGTTGTGGGACAAGGGCGGAGCGCTGGACGCGCGCGTGGAGGCGTTCACCGTCGGTGACGATCCCCTGCTCGACCAGCGCCTCGTCCCCCACGACTGCCGGGCGTCCATCGCCCACGTCCGCACCCTGGGCAAGGCCGGGGTGCTCACGGACGACGAGGTGGAAAAGCTCGCAGCCGAGCTCGAGCACATCATCGAGCTCCACGCGACCGGAGACTTCCCCATACCCCCCGAGCTCGAGGACTGCCACACCGCAATAGAGCACCACCTCACCATGGCCCTCGGTGATCTGGGGAAGAAGGTGCATACAGGGCGCTCGCGCAACGACCAGGTGCTGGCAGCGCTCCACCTCTACTACGACGAGGAGCTGGGCGGGGTCAGCGAGCTTATTTGCGAGCTTATTGCGGCACTGACCAAGTTCGCGGAACAGCACAGCGACGTACCCATCCCGGGCCACACCCACACACGCAAAGCCATGCCCTCGTCAGTTGGCTACTGGGCCAAGGGGTTCATCGGGGCCCTCACCGACGACATAACGTTCCTAAGCCCGGTGAGTGCGCTCGCACAGCGCTCCCCGCTAGGGACCGGTGCCGGGTATGGTGTGCCTCTGGAGCTCGACAAGGAGTTCACGGCAAAGGAACTGGGATTCAAGCATGTCATTGAGAACGGTGTGCACGCCCAGCTCTCCCGCGGGAAGACGGCGGCGGCCATCCTCCACGCCCTGTCCCAGGTGACGGCCACGCTCAACGCCATGGCCTGCGACCTCATCCTCTTCAGTATGCCAACGTTCGGGTACTTCGAGCTCCCCAAAGAGATGACGACCGGTAGCTCCATCATGCCCCAGAAGAAGAATCCGGACGTGCTGGAACTGGTGCGCGCGAGCCATCACCGCGTCGTCGCCAGGGAGCACGAGGTCCAGGGCATCTGTTCGAACCTCATCTCCGGCTACCACCGCGACTACCAGCTCACCAAGGGCCCGGTGCTCACGGGTCTCGACACCACCAAGCACTGTCTGGTCATCATGGCCGCGGTCATCCAGGAGATGGTGGTGAACGAGGAGAACTGCCGGAAGGCCATGACCGACGAGCTGTACGCCACAGAAGAGGTCTACAAGCTCGTCAGAGAAGGCGTCCCGTTCAGGGATGCGTACAAGCAGGTCAGCGACCAGTATCGATGAGCTCTCGAGAGACAGGATCGCTCCTCTTCTCGGACTCAGCCCTGCGCTGCTGCATCTCCGTGTAGAAGTGCTCGAAGTCGCCCCGCAGTGAGTTCTTGCGCTCGATCACCGCGTCGATGAAGTCGTCCGCGGACACAAAGGCGGAGTCTGTACTGTTGAACGCCTGCAGGCTCTTCTCGCGCTCAAGGGCATATGGACGCAGGATCTCCTCGATCTCCTGGTCGGGTATGGCCTCGATGGCCGTGATGACCTTCTCGGCAGCATCGAGGTCCACCTCGCACGCGCCCTCGATGTAGTGCGTCCACATGTCGTTGTAGACGGGCGTCCATACCTTGGGCGTGTCGTATGTGTGCGACAGCTCATCCTTGCCGTAGAACCTGAACGCCTGCCCCTTGTCGATGGCGTGGTACTGGCCGTCCCGGCCGACGAGGAAGTTCTTGTGATGGGTGTCGAAGTTGCCGATGAACCAGTCGAACACCTGGTTCCGCACCAGGAAGTCCGTCCTGTCCTTGCCGAAGTAGTCATCCTCCGACCACTTCGGGTTTGGGAGCGCGCCCCTGTTCTTCACGAACTCCTGGGATGAGCCGCTCGTGCAGAAGGGGCCATCCTCACCGTTCAGGACCAGGAAGTTCCCGTACTTTGTATAGGGGACGGTGATGTCGTCCAGCCCTGGCCGGTGCGCGAGGTCGTACACGGCGGCCTCGCCCATGGCCAGGAACCGGTCCTGGTCGCTCAACGATCCCTTGACGACCCACTCGGTGTCGTCCTTCAGGTCCCTGGCGAAGTAGATGTCGCAGGCGCTCTCACCGACCTTCATGTGCGAGGGCGTCGGGAGGAGCGTGTAGCATCCCTGGATACCTTTTTCGGTCCCGGTGAGGTAGTCGCCGATGGTCTGGGCCAGGGATCCGGTGTCAAGCTCGTCGGAGTAGGGGCGAAGGAGTTCGTCCACCGGCGCCGGAGCATAGGCCGAGACCATTAGGACGGGTGCTTGTTCTTCACGATATTAATATAGTTTACCACGGGGTAGTGACAACTATGCGCCCCTCATTTCTTGATATGGACCTCGACCGTATCCCCGTCTCCCACCGAGTGGTCCAGCCCGACCTTCTGGCCGGGGAACCTGGCCGATCCCCAGATGCGGGCGAAGGTGAAGCGCTTGACCAAGTCCTTGTGGACGCGGATCGCCACGTCCCGCACCGTTGAATCTACGGGCAGCGTGATGGGTTTCTCCACGCGCTTCTTCCCGGGCGACTTCGTGTATACCCTGATGAGCCCGAGCTTGTCCCACACGCCGTCCCGCACCAGCTCCATCCCCTCACCCTTGAGGGGGGAGGCAGGGAGGACCGTTAGATGCGGAAAGGCCTTCTTCAGTGCTTCGAACCCCTCGGTGGAGCCGGAAAGGTCCCCCTTGGTGACCACGATCACCAGTCTCTGGTACTGGATCCGCTTGTCCATCACCCGCTCCACGTCCAGAACGGTGGCCCGGCCCACGAGGCGCACGGTCGCGCAGTGGATGTTGCGTGCCTGGAAGGCTTGCCGTATCTCGGCGGGATCCCCGTCGAGGTACTTCTCCCCCAGGATCTCGATGCCGCCCGTCGAGCCCACTTCGACCTTCACGGGGGGGGCGGGTCGGTCGGTGATGATGCCGCCTGACGTCAGCTCCTCGACGATTAGCTCCAGGGATCCCACGGGATCGTCGATCGCGTCGATCACGGCAACGATCATGTCGGCGTTGCGCACAATACCGAGGTAGGAACGACCGTTCTCCGTGTCGCGCCAGTCCTCCATGACCGCTGGGATCTCGACCAGCTGCACCGGGGCCCGGCCGCAGGGCATCATGGCGATCGTGGGCAGGGCGGTGGTAAAGGCGTAGTCGGCAACCTCGACGTTGGCGTTGGTAAGTAAGTTTAGCAGGGCCGACTTGCCCGCATTGGGGAGGCCAATGACGGCCACCTGTGCCGCACCGTCCTTGCGTACCGAGATAGAGAAGCGCTTGCCGGCGGTAGCGGCACGCTCATCCAGGTCACGCATGCGGGCCAGTTTGCGCTTCCATACCATGCGCAGCTTCTCGGTCCCCTTGTGCTTGGGGATGATCGAGAGGATGTTCGCGATGGCCTTCATCTTCTCCTTGGTACTGGTGGCTTCGTCGTAGGCGTTGGAGGCCGAGATGAACCCAGGTGGGAGATTGGTAGGCATGGTCCGGATGACAAGAAAGGTGAAAGCAGATTAAAGCCTTTCGCCGGGGCGGCGCCTTACTCATATAATATACCTTAATCCAAAGGGAGGGTTTAAATACGGCGTGTCGCTGCCGAGTAGTAACAGAATGGGGCCTGAACGCTCTG
>JASMDC010000049.1 GCA_030753015.1 Candidatus Undinarchaeales archaeon
GGCGGGAGCGTAGTGATGGGGTAGGGAGAGGGGGCAAACGTCGAGGTTATGCAACAAAGCACTTCATGATCGTGCTCTCGGGCCTCCCGTCAGTGAACGTGTCAGAGATCATGTTCTGGATGCTGTACGCGGGGGTGGCAGTGTTCCAGTTCATGTTCATGGGGATGATCAAACAGAAGAGGCCCAGCCTCTTAGGGTGATATGATGGCGTTCCGCAAAGAGTACTTGTACATCACGCTCGCTCAGCTGGTGCCCCGCGTCGTACAGGAGAGCATCGAGGAGCTCATGTGCTTCTGCGAGATCGAGATGGACTCCAGGGTGTTCCTCGGGCTCATGCTCATCGGCGGGGTTTTCATCTCCCTGGCAGCGGGCACTTACGCTGTTCTCGCCTTCAAGGTAGGCATCATCTTCGGGTTCATCCCGATCATCCTCGTCGCATTCATTCTCACAGAGAGCGGGATCTACATCGCCCTCACGCTCTCGGCAGATGCCAGTGGCCTCTATGCGGAAGAAATCCTCCCCGACGCACTGCAGCTCATGGCCTCCAACCTCCGCGCCGGGCTCACGCCCGACCGGGCATTGCTGGTCTCAGCACGACCCGAGTTCGGATCGCTCGAACGGGCCATCCGTCGCACCTCGAAGGAGGTCATCACGGGAAAGAACCTCCCCGACGCACTCCTCGAGCTCCCCAAGAACATCAAGTCCAAGGTGCTCATGCGCACCATCCAGCTCATCTCCCAGGGAATCCGCTCGGGCGGGAAGATCGCCGACCTCCTCGAGCAGACCGCCGACGACATGCGCACCCAGAAGATCATCCAGAAGGAGGTGCGGGCGACGGTTCTCATGTACGAGATCTTCATCACGTTGGCCGTTGGCTTCGGTGGACCACTGCTCTTCGGCGTGTCGTCCTACCTCACTACTGTGCTCACCGCGCAATCGGCGGCAGGGGACGTTCCCGACGAGGTCACTTCGAGCATGCCAATCGCCCCCATGGGCAAGATCACCATCGACGAGAACTTCGTGGTGATGTACGCAGTGGCCTGTATCACCCTCTCCTCGGTGTTCGGCTCGCTCATCATCGGGCTGCTTAAGGAGGATAATGAACTCGCGGGCGTGAAGTTTATCCCACCGTTGCTGGTCACTGCGCTCTCCCTCTTCTTCGGCGTCAGGTGGTTCATCTTCACCTACTTCGGCTCCATGCTGATGTGACGCCGGCAGGCAGTGATCCCTCCCCGGCATATGCAGCCATCGCGGTGACGGCGAGGCTCAGATAGTTCAAGTGGAGCGACCGCATGAAGAAGGATACCACTAGAAGGGTGAGGACCAGCGTGAGGAGGCCATCGGTGCTCAAGATGCTGTCAGGCTCCCTGGAAGGGCCGTCATCATCCGTCGTACGTTCTTCCACAGCGGCCGATCCGTACGTGTGAGCACGTCAGACGTTAAATTCTTGACACCCGCGACCGTACCGCCGCGCGTGCAACGGAAACGTTTAAAACCTGCAGCGGGCTGGGCAGGGGAGCCGGGAACCATGGCGCATCGGAGCCACCCGTCCCGGTGGAACAAGATATACCATAACGGTGATAGCATGGAAGACGAGGTCAAGAAGATCATCGAGACAGAGATCGCCCCCGCCCTCAAGATGGACGGCGGCAACATCGAGCTCCTCGGCGTCAAGGACGGCGTCGTCAAGGTCAAGCTCCAGGGCGCCTGCGCAGGGTGCCCCATGAGCCAGATGACCCTGATCAACTTCGTGGAGAAGACCCTCAAGCAGAAGGTCCCCGGTGTCAAGCGCGTCGAAGGCTGAAGAGCACCAGGACACGACCACGAGCGCTTGTCGGGTCGCCATCAACGGCGACCCCCGGCAATAGGCAGGTGCCTCTATCGAGATGGACCGAGGTTGCGCTCCCTGGCGACACCCAAATCTTTTAAAGAGACACGCGGCATGACGTATGAACAAAGGTGGAACGGACCATGATCCCGAACACGCATCACCTGTTCGCGTTGCTCGCCTGCTGCCTGCTCCTTGCTGGTTGCACCGGCAGCGATTCGCCCGTGGAGGACCCGCGTACCAATGCCAAACCAGTCGGAGCTGACGGTCTCATCGCCAGGACAGCGGACATGCCGACCGGAAGCACCCATCACTTCCTTTTCAGGGGGAACACGCCCGCCGTGCTCATCAACGCGAACGGCATGTTCAGAGCGTACATCAACACCTGCGACCACGAAGGCGGTCCTGTCGTGTTGGATGAGGGAACCCTCGTCTGCCAGTGGCACGAAGCCCAGTTCGATCCGGTCACGGGTGCCCTGCAGCAGGGACCGGCCACTGGACCCTTGAGCGCCATCCCTGTTACTCTTAAGGATGGCGGCGTGTACCTCACCGAGGCCCTGAAGACTGAGGGGACGGTGGTTGCCACACAGATACCCACCACACCTACCGAGGCACCTCCTGCGGCCACACCAGAGCCATCTCCAGCCCGTGCCCCGGGATTCGTTGCGCGTACCGGAGACGTGCCCCCCGGGAGTACCTACGAATTCAATCTTGAGGGCAAAGGCGCGATCCTCATCAATTTCAACGGTGAGTATCGGGCCTATATCAACCGCTGCAACCACGAGGGCGGACCGAACGAACTCAGGGACACAGCCATCGTGTGCAAGTGGCATGACTCCCAGTTCGATCCCAAGACAGGTGCATTGATGAGGGGGCCGGCCACCGCGCCCCTTGAATCGATCGCGATCGAAGTGCGGGACGGGAGCGTGTTCGTAACGTCTGCAGCAACGGATGCGCCCACGGATGTACCTGCGCCCACAGAGCCACCAGTCATACCCACGGACGCGCCAGTGATCCCCTCCGAAGCACCGGAGCCGACACCTGCCCCTGCCCCAGGATTCGTAGCGCTTATCGACGATGTGCCCCCGGGGAGCACCTACGATTTCAGGTTTGAGGGCAAGCCCGCTATCATCATCAACTTCAACGGACTCTACCGGGCGTACGTCAACAAGTGCAGTCACCTCGGTGGGCCGAACGAGCTGAGGGACACCGCCATCGTATGCAAGTGGCACGGCGCCCAGTTCGATCCCGAGACCGGTGCCCTCGAGAAAGGACCTGCGACGGCTCCCCTCGAACAGATCCCGATCACCATCACCGGTGACAGCATCTACGCTCCTTAGTATCATGGAGTGCCCATCATGGTAGATCCTTCCGGTGTGCTCCCGCCCATCGAGGTCGGACTGGGATACGCCTTCATGTATGGGCTGTCGAACGCCCTTGGTGCCTGCCTCTACTCCTGCCTACCGGTGTACATGCCGATCATAGTGAGCTACGGCGACAGTCCGGAAAAGGGGTTCAAGCTCTCCCTGGGATTCGCCGCCGGGAGGTTCACGGGCTACTTCCTCCTCGGCATCGCCGCGGCCATGCTTGGAGCTGCCTTCATCGACATACTCTCCACCACGTTCCCGCGTATCAGTAATGTCGTGCTCGCGATCCTCGGGTTCGTAACGTTCCTTTATGGTGCGATCGTGGTCTCCCGGACCGGCCTACCTGCCATTTCGGGACACTACTGTGCGGCCTTCCGGGACCGGACACGGGGGATTGACAATCCCTACTTGGCGGCCTATCTCCTTGGTCTCACGTCGACGGTCACGCCCTGCGTGCCCATCTTCACCTTCCTCCTCCTGCCCTTCGCCCTGGGACGGGTGTGGGAGACCGTACCGGTGACCCTCGCCTTCGGTCTCGGCGCAAATATCCCCTTCATCGTCATCGGCGTGGGCCTCGCATTGGGCGTGCAGAACGTCAAGCAACGGTTCGACACCTGGCGCCCCCGGCTCGAGCTGTTCAGTGGTCTGATGCTCCTCTTGTTCGGCGCGATCTACGTTCTCTGGGCCTTGGGGCCCATCCTCTTCGGTTGGCAGGTGACCTCCTTCGCCCTCCCCGACGTCCGGGACATCATCGCACTTGTGACCTACATTCCCCCCGCGGTGGCCCAGGGGCAACAATTGTCCCCATGCCTGCTCGTCCACTCCGTACGAACGCCCGGGGCCGAGCCCTATGTCGGTCGGCCGTTCAACGTGGACGTCGTGGTGTCCAACATCTGCGAGAAGCCCATTGAGGCAAAGCTCATCCCTTCGCTCCCACCCGGACTGCACACCGGTGCATCATCGCCCATCGTGGCAATCGTCGGGCCCCTGCAATACGCCATGCTCCGGCTCCCCCTCTGGTCCGACGTGGGGTGGGGCGACATCGTCGATGTCAGCCTTTTACTCGCTGCAAGCGACGATCCTGGCCGGTTCCTACATCTGGTTCTTCCCGTCGAACTGCGCAATCCATTCCTGGAGATGTCCTTCCTCGCCATCACGATCATACTCATTCTCGGAACGCTGGTCCGGCGCTCCCGGAAGGAGGGTGAGAACACCATGCTCTCGCATGCTCTGAGGACGATGGGGGTCATCATCGTCGCGGTGGCCCTCCTCTCCCTTGTCAGGAATCCCGTTCTCGGGAACGGGGGATTCTACGACCTCGAGCTCCTTATGGTGGGGGCCGTCATGGCGTTCTGGTCAGCTGACATAGCCGACCTCTTTCAAGATCACCCGGACATGTTCCTTCTGGCCACGCTGTTCTTCGTCAGGTTCTACCTCTTCGAGCCCGCCTACGGTCTCGGGACCGGAATGGGACAGCTAGCGGCCACGGCCCGTACCTATGTGATGGACCTGTCCGTTGCGCTCGTGGCCTTCTTCCTACCGCCCGTGTTCCACTTCAATGCCCACATGTTGCCATCCAAGATCGCCCCTGTCATTGGCGGGACCGCTTATCTCTGCTGGTGGCTCATCCTGCTCAAGGCCATCAGGAGGACCGCCAGAGCGAGGGCTCCGGCTGCAGAGGATGCCATCGCTCCACCGGGGCTCACCGGCGATGCGGGTGCTGCCTGAGCGGATCGGACGGACACCGCCGGAGGCGGATCACGCTTTGAACGGGTGCGCCATGCCACGACGGTCCCATCGTCGAGCCCGGCCATGAGCTCGTCCACGCCATCACCATCGAGGTCGGCACGCATGAGCGCCGTGGCGAGCGCGTGGTCGAGCTTGACCGGACCGCTCTCACTGTCGATGAGCGACAGACCGTCGAGCACGGGCACGAGCACCTCGTCGCCCCGGGCATCGGCAACGTCCGCCCCGACGGGACCGCCCAGGACCGCTGCGCCCAGTGGGACCGACCGGACGACCGCACCCGTGCGGTCCAGTATGATGAGGGTTGTTCCGGACACCGCTGCGATGCGCGCCCCGTCGTCCAGGACCACAGGAGCGTGGTCCACGTGGCCTTCTGTCGGCGCCCGCCAGAGCACACCTCCGTCACCGTCCAGTGCATGGACCGTGCCGGCCTGGTCACCCACGATAACCTCGGCAAGATGATCGCCGTCGAGGTCGAGCAGGAGCGGCGTGCCGGTGATCCACTCTCCGAGCGTCCGACGCCAGCGTAGAGTGCCGTTGCCATCCAGGCAGTAGACGTTGCCATCCATCGAGCCGACCACCAGCTCGCCAGCACCGTCGCCGTCCACGTCACCCAAGGCGGGCGGTGAGAGGACATCATCCCCGGCCTGGAACGCCCATCCGATAGAGCCGTTCGCATCGATCCGGACGAGGAGCCCGCCGTCGTACACCACTATGAGCTCTGGACGACCGTCACCTTCAAGGTCCACGGCCACCGGGACCACGGACCCTGAAGAGAAGGGTAGGAGGTTGGTCACGTTGAGATAGCTCGAGCCCATGTCGATGAGGGTCCTGTTCCCGGTCCCGTCGGGACTCACGAGGGCAAGGGTCCCATCCCGCGTGCCCACGACGATCCCGGGCGTCAACTCATCTCCGAATGCGCTCACGGCCAGCGCAACGGCCCCGCTCCCCTCGAGGGACACGTTCGCCGTGACCGTACCCGTGGCACCTGACATCACCACGAGACGCTCACCACGTGTGAGGGCGACCACCTCGACGTCGCCGTCGCCGTCCAGGTCCGCTATCGCAAGGTCTACGTTCACCTTCCCCCCAAGGTTCGTGCGCCACACGCTGTCGAGATCAAGGCCGACGGAAGTGAGGAGGACGAGGAGCAGGACGACCGTCGCCACAGTCGCTGCATGGGAGCGCGTCACGGCACTTCACTGGGCGCTACCGTTTAAATCGGTTGCGTACAGGACGCCAGCAGCGTACATAAAAAGGTTCGGTGCGATGACATGACGCATGGCGCGCACCTCCGTCCTCCCCTCCGGGAAGCTCGATCCCCGGCGGCTGCCTGCCCTTGTGTTCGGCGGCCTTGCCGTGGGCGAGGACGTCGTCGTAGGACCCTCCCTGGGAGAGGATGCTGCGGTGATGCGTCTCGGGGAGGGCTACCTCGTCGCCGCATCCGATCCCATCACGGGGGCCGAGGGTCCCATCGGTCGGCTATTGGTCCATGTCAACGCCAATGATGTCGCCACCATGGGCGCGCGTCCGCAGTGGTTCCTCCCTGTGGTGCTCCTTCCCGAGAGTGCCTCGGAGGACGACCTGGTCACCATCATGGACCAGATGTCACGGGCGGCGGAGGAGGTGGGTGCCGTGATCGTCGGCGGCCATACCGAGGTGACCCCGGGGCTGGACCGACCCCTCGTGAGCGGGTGCATGCTCGGTACCACCGACCACCTGATAACGTCCGGTAGTATCCGGTCGGGGGACGCCCTGGTCCTCACCAAGGGGGCCGCAATCGAGGGCAGCTGCATCCTTGCCACCGACCGGGCCGCGGAGGTCGAGGCCGCCGTGGGCCTGGAGCTGGCAGAAGAGGCGCGAGGGTACGCGGACCTCATCTCCATCGTCCCGGAAGCACAGGTCGCTGCACGGGAGAAGTGCACGGCCATGCATGACGTTACCGAGGGCGGTGTGCTCGGTGCGCTCCACGAACTATGCTCGGCCGGCGGTGTCGGTTTCAGCGTAGAGAGGTCCCGCATCCGCATATCAGAAGCGACCAGTGCGATCTGCGACCACTTCGGCATCGATCCTCTAAAGACCATCTCGTCCGGCTCGCTCCTCGTGTCGGCATCCCCCGAGCGTGCCGATGCCATCGTTACCGGCATCAGGGCTCTGGGCGTATGGGCCGACATCATCGGGCGAGCAGTGGACATCGGCGAGGGGGCCGTCATGGTCGATGAGGGAGGGACGGCCCGTGAGGCGCCCTTCCCGCCGCAGGACCATCTCTGGACGGTCCTCGACGGAGATTGAGCATGGTGCGTGCACGTTCCCTCGGGGCACTGGTCGCGGTGCTGTGGTTGACCGCTTTACTGGCGTTGTCACAGGACGCCGAGGTCGTGATCGCCAATGCTCCCGAGATCCCCGAGTGCGACGCCAAGGCTATCGATGCGGCGCGACAGTTCTGCTACTTCGACGCCGCCATGGAGCTGTGGCGCACGGACACCAAGGGAGCGCTTGCCATCTGCAACGAGCGCATCACGGACGTGAGCGGACGTGACCTCTGTCGACTCGACGTGGCCTCCCACCTACTGGGCAAGGACATCGAGATGGTGGCCCGCGTATGCACCACCGACTATATGGGGCGGGAGGACGACTGCTTCAACTGGGTGTGGAACAACGCCACCACCGTGCAGGCGGTCCAGCTCTATGCTCGCTGGAAGCCGCTGCGGACCGCTCTCGGAATCACAGTGGCCCTGTTCCTGCTCTTCAAGATATCCCGGCGTCTCAGCCCCGCTCCCGATCCGTACGCGGAGCAGATGAGGCTACAAGCACAGCAGAGCGGCTACTACGCGCAGAGCTGGCAGATGACCGGCCGGCGGTACTACTGAGCCTTGTCCTCGTCCGAGTACTCGTTGTCCGAGTCGTTGGTGAGGCGCTCCTCGGCCACAGCGATGGAAGACCACTTGAGCATGTCCACTACGGTCTTGCGCACGAGTTTTGTCATCTCACGTCCCTTGAGGGCGATCCCGTCAGGTTCGGTCATGGTCACACCTCGTACCGCAGGATGGCGGCGATGCCGCCAAGCTCGTACAGCTGCACACCCTCGGACGTGTCCGTGGAGATAATCTCCAGTGTACCGCCCGTCGCCTCGGCCAGGTCGGTCATGTCCTCGACGAGCGTGACCTCCTCGATCTTCGCCAGACGAGAGGCGTCGCACTTGGGGCAGTTCTGGCTCGCGAGCTTCTCATCGAAGGCCTTGGGGTCCTTGACCGTTCCCTTGTAGTTGAACTTGCAGAGGCCGCACTCGACGGTCACCCGGTTCCACTGCAATTTCTCGGAGAAGAGCACGATCTCGACCGCCTTCGCCTCGAGCGCACGCCGGACCTCGGCCTCGCCGTAGGTGACCGGCTGGCCCGTTCCCAGTCGCTCGAGGAACCGATACATCAGGTGCTTCTCATGGGTGACCTCAGCCTCGGCGAGCACGTCCTCGCTGCGCTCGACCAGCTCCTTGATACCGAAATCGCCGGTGTAGGATGTGTCCTTGACAGCGAGCACCTTCGTCCTGACCTCCGGACTGAGGAAATCACCGTCCATCCAACTCTCCTTCGTCGGTCCGGGCCCACCGATGATGATCCCCTTGATGTCCTTGATGTTGGCGAACACCTCGTTGGCCGCCACTCCCACGCGCTTGTAGAAGTCTTTGGCGAGGCCCTCGCGGGCGCGCTCGAAGCGGGCAGCGGACTGACCGCCGGCCCGGAACTTGCCCGGGACCATGGACTTCACGTCGCGGATGATATCGATACGCTTGCCTTTGAGGAACGCGATGGTGGCCCCGCCACGGTCGAGGACCAGGAGGCCGTAGGTGTCCATGAACTGGAGCATCTCGAACAGTGGCGCAAGGATGAAACGCTGGCTGCACCGGTAGAGCTTGTTGGTGATGGGGAAGGGTGGGATCACGGGGAAGAGCTGGATGTCCTGCATCCCCTCGCGTTCGGAGATGTTGCCGCAGAACACTGCCATCCCATGCTCGGGCGCCCTCGGATGGAGCCTGAGATGCTGGACGATGCGCTCCAAGGCGGACACCACGTTCTTGCGCGTGGTCTTCGACTTGATGTTCGTGGCAGTCCCCTGCTCCTGCTTCAGTTCGTTGGAGATCTTGGATATCTCGTACCCTGGCGGGATGTACACAGTCACGAGCTCGGTGCCCCTGCCGTGCATGTCCTTGAGCTTGTTGAGCACAGCACGGAACCGCAGAAGCTCCTTCTGATCGACCTTGATCGCAGAACCCTCCGGGCCAGCCCTTGCCCGTCAACCTTATAAATCGTTGGCTTGGGCCGGGCCCGCGCACATAAGTAAGGCTTATGTATTTTTACACAGAGGCCCTGACCATGTCCAAGCTCAAAGGCGTGTTCGACGCTCTCTTCGCCATGGCGGTCACCGTAACGGTCCTCGACTGCATGGACAGGATCGCGGCGCTCACCGACAGCCTCGAGGCACGGGAGAAGCAGATGAAGATGCTCTCCATCCACGACGAGATTCTCCAGAAGCGGAGCGCCGATATGGCCACCCGTCTAGAGAAGCTCGAGAAGTAGTCCAACAGGCACCACTTCATCTCTCCGGCCTGCCCGACCGACATAAAAAGCTTAGCTACGTGTCAGGTCCCATGGCACCGCCGCTCACTCCTGAGATCGTCCTCCCGCTCGTGCTCCTCGTAGCCGGGCTCGGCATCACCATCGCTGCTAAGACTCTTGAAGGCCTCGCCGGGACCCTGTCGACCGTCCTGACCTTCATCGGCATCGCCCTTGCGGGAGCTGCTGCCGCGAAGGTCGTCCCTCCTGTGGGATTCATTGCAGGGGTCATCAGCATCGCCGTGGGTCTTGGCATCAAGTTCTTCGTGAAGGCCAACCTGTGGGCCGTCCGCATCGCGGGCATGGGGCTCATGGGTGTCGGTATCGCCCTCCTGGCGCGCACCGGGCTCCCCATCCCCTAGGGTTGCGACCGTGTACGCGATCCTCCTTGGACTGGCCGGGACCTGCGCCCTGGGTGCTGCAGTCACCGGTTCGGGCGTGCTCTGGACGTGGTCCGCGCTCTCCTTCCTCCTGGCGACGTTCGTGCTGGCCGCCCTCCGCATCACTGGCGAGGATGATCCTGTGTCGCTCCTGGTCCACGCGTTCGCGCTGATGCTGGCAGTGGTCCCGGTGTTCCTTGCCTCTCCGGTGTTCCTCGTCCTCATCGCCCTCCTCCTCACGCCAATTCTCGCCAGCGACCGGCCGAGGAGCAAGGACCGGCAGGCGTACGGCTCGCTCGTCGTCATCCTCGTAGTGACGCTGATGATCGGGGCCCACTCGCTGAGGAGCTTCACCCCCATCGTCTCCGGTGACGACCACTCGATGTGTAGTGTGGTAGGCCAGGGCAACAGGCCCTGCACCGACGCTGACGCGGGCATGCTCCGAGTGAGCTCCTGGATGACCTTCTACCACCCCGACATCCTCTACTACCTGGGCATCGTCTCCCAGATGGCCGCTTCAGGCCAGCGCACATACACCCATCCCCAGTTCGGCGGCAGGACCATCCCCTACCCGCCGAGCTACTTCGCATTCTACGCGACATTCTCCCGGTTCGACATCCCCGTCCAGGACGTAGCCCGGGCGCTGCCCCCGGTGTTCACCTTCATGGTGCTCGCCTCGCTCCTTTACTGTTTCACACTCTTCACGGGCCGTCGCGACCAGGCGCTCCTCGCCACCCTGCTGTCCCTGGGCACCTTCGTGACGCGCACAGCATGGGACAACATCTACAGCTACTACCCCTACCTCCACTGGTTCAAGGGAACACCCCTCGGTGTCGAGGCCATGTTCATGACTCCACAGCAGGCAGGATTGTTCCTCATACCCCTGTGCGTTGTGCTCTTTCAGCGGACGTTCCGCGACCGGACGCTGACGTCGGCCGTACTGCTGGGACTCTTTACGGGTACCCTCCTCAACTATCACGTGCTCTCGGCGCTCCTCATGACCGTTGCCCTACTTCCATCCGCCATTTACAAGGTGTACCGGGGGCGGCCCGTGAGCGGGCTGGTCGTGGCGGTCGTTGTGGCGTCACTGGTGGCGTACACCTACCTGGCACAGGTCGGCCCCTCGTCGTCGAGCTTCATCGAGCGCCGGCGGTGGTACTCGAAGCAGCCCAGCGAATATCTCCAGCAGTACGGTATCGCGGGTGTGCTGGCCATCCTGGGCCTACCCGGCTGGTGGCGGCACCGCCGCGCTCTCGAGGAGCAGGCCCATCTCCGCCCCGATGGCACCATGGTGGCACCTGCGCTGTCCGGGGGGACGTTCCTACTCTGGATGCTGGGCTCGCTCGTCTTCATCAACGCCTTCACCCTCACGCACACCCACGACATCGACCGGGTGATGACCCTCCTGTGCATTCCCATCGGATTCTTCGCCTCGTTCTCCCTCTACGACTGGTCCTCACGACACAAACGGGCGGCGCGAACGGCCGTCCCCCTGGTGCTGGTCCTCAACGCGCTGGTGCTCCTCAAGATCGCCCACGTGCTGTCGGTGATGCACGCGGCCCATCCACCCGTGGACGAGATGTGCGGGCTGCTCACCGGTAGGCTGGAGCCAGGTGCCACCGTGCTCGTCGCGAACGAGGAACATGCCCGGGGTCACGAACTCGTGACCGCCCTGTGCGGATTCCCGGCCTGGGCGGGGAACGAGCATCTGGCACGCACGTGGGGGCTCGTCTGGAGCGAGCGCATGAAGCTCTATGACCGGGTGCTCGAGGATCCCTGGGAGCACTGTGACTACGCTCATGCCGAGGGTATCGCCGCCTTCGTGCTCCCGCCCGAGCTGTGGCCCGGAGAGGGCATGGAGGTGTGGCACGTCACCGAGCACTACGTCGTGGGCGACTGCATCGAGGTCGAGGAATCCGCCGGGCCACCAGCCTTTTAATGCTTGGCGTGCCATGGACGTCCCATGGATGACAGCTCGTCGACCACAACCCTCACATCCTCGTCCTTCGGCCAGCGGCTCGTTGGGCTGTTCCTCGTGGGGTTCTCCTCGATCTTCTTCATCGTGGGCATCGGCGCCGCGCTGTTCGCCGAGGACGGACCTCCGGTCTTCTTCCTCATACCCTTCCTCGCCGTCCCCGGGCTGTTCATGCTCATCGGGCTCTACCTCCTGCTCTCGACCGACGAGGTCATCGTCGATCGTGGTCGGAGCGAGGTACATATAGTCTCCCGGATCCCGCTCTACACACTCAGCGACGAGCGGGTACGGTTCGGCCTCATCCAGGGCATCACCATCCAGCGGGAGATCCGAGTCCACCACTCGAACAAGGGTAGCAGCAGCCGATACGAAGTATGGGTGCTCTATCTCCAGCTCGCCTCAGGTGAGAAGAAGAAGCTGTCCGAGTCCTCCAGCGAGGTCGAGGTCCGGGGCCGGTCCGAGGCGCTGGCCAAGGCCACCCATCGGCCTATTATAGATAACTGCACGAGCCCGCCCACTATCCGCCAGCCCAATGAACTGGACATCCCCGCGTCAGATAGCCTCAGACGGGAGGACTTCGAGCGGGTGTACCAGCTCCCCCAGGGCCACCCCGTGGCCGAGACGCACCTGGCCGAGGCCGTCGTGTTCACGTGGTCCATGCGGAATCCAGCGATCGGTGCGTTCCTGCTGATCTTCGCGATCTTCTGGCTGGGCGGTATCGTCTCCGGCCCGGGTGCCGGGATCGCGATCGCGCTGAATGCAGGTACGGTGTTCGCAGCGTTCTTCGCCGTGTTCATGCTCCCGTTCCTCGCCGCGGGCCTGCTCGTGCTGGGCATGGCCCTGCTCATGTTCGCCGGCGAGCAGGTGCTGGAGGTGTCGCCACGGGCGGTGAGCCTCACTACGCGTCTCTATGTCCCCATCCGCACGAGGACCGTCGCCACCAACGCCATCGAGGAGGTACGGAAGGTCAAGCGCATGGGAGGTCCTGCGGTCGAGCTCGTGTCCGACGAGGAGGTGCTCACCCTCCAGGGGATGGGGAGCATCAAGGACGTGACGGTCATGGATGACCGGATCAAGACGGCACTGGTGTACCGGCGGTAGTGGCTCTGCTGGAAAAGGCCTCCGCCCTCAGGCCGGACCGGCACCGGAGAGCTGTCCTTTTACCCACTCACCGAAAGATCGCCCGAACGCCACGGCATCATCCCGCCGCGCCTCGACCTCATCGTCCTTCACCCATAGCTCACGGTCGAACGTGGCCAGACGGGCGTCTCCGAGCTTGCGGGTGATGATGCCGTCCTCGCCCTTCAGCTCCCAGCCGAAGGTCCCGAATCCACCGGCAGGCCGATTTGCCAGGGCGATGATGCGCAAACTCTCGAGCAGCCCCTTGATCGCCTCGGAGACGTTCTCGAACTGGCTGGGCGAGCCCAGGAGCACGGCATCGGCGAGGAGCACCTCGGGAATCGCCTCTCCAGAGGCCTCCAGCACCGCCACCGAGCACTCTGCCTGACGGACACCCTCAGCGATGGCCTTGGCCAGCGTGGCCGTTCGCCCGCTCACGCTGTCGTACATGACCAGTACACGTGGTTTTCCTGTCCGCGAATGCTCCAGGGTGACAGCGTACTTCAGGCACGCCCGGACGCATTCCTCGCACTCAGTGCAGTCCGCGGGCCGCATGACGACACCCTTACCGTCAATGAAGTCGAACACATTAGCAGGACACACGGAAACGCAGGTACCCGCTCCCGTGCATCGCCGGTAATCTATCCTCGGGGGCATCGATCTGCCGATGGATGGGAACTGATAAAAGCCTGTGCCCTCGCTTCCACGCACGTGCAAAGTCCGGACGGAACTCCGCCATATGACTCGGGTTCAAATCCCGACCAGGGGATCATTTTTATATTAAACCCACCTTCTCCAATCTAACTCCTGACGACCTTGCTCGCGCCACGTAACTGATCGTGTAATAGCTCCCCCGCTACTGATTTCCCTCTGGAGTTTGTGGAATCCCCCCCAATAGTTTCCGTCCCGACTTTTTCAAAAAGAGAACACTTAAATAAGATAACTAGATAACATTCATTGGGTGCTCAGAACGTCCCGACCAAGATCGAAGCTCAACTGGTTTCTCAAGAAGCAGACCCGAACGAAGAAGGGCGACACGCGATACGACTACTACAGCATCGTCGAGCCATACTACGAGGACGGGAAGAATAAGCACAGGGTAGTATTCCGGCTCGGGCGATTGATGCCTCAGCAGGCACTTCTCGTCAGGAGCCTGCTCAATGCTGCGAAATCCGGGGATGACGTGCTCTGTCTGAACATCAAGGACATACTTTTCGAGGACCACTGGAGGTATCTGGACGTCGCCTTCCTCAACCACCTCTGGGACGAGTGGGGGCTATCGAAGGTGTTCCCGTCGCCCGAGGAAACGAGCAGCAGGAGGGGGAAGGACATCGCGACCGCCGACGTCGCGAAGGCACTGACCTTCTACCGGTGCCTGGAGCCGGGGAGCTACCTCTCGTCGGCGGGGTGGTTCGAGGGGACGGCATGCGACCGCATCCTCGGCATAGACGGCTCACACTTCAACGACTCCAGGGTGTACCGGGAGCTGACGGTGATCGACGGGCTCAAGGAGAAGCTGGAGACGTACCTCTACACCACGCTGAGGGACAGGGACGAGGAGAGCTTCAAGGTAATCTTCTACGACCTTTCCGACTCGTACTTCGAGGGGACCAAGTGCAAGCTCGCGAAACCGGGGATCACCAAGGCCAACGGCTTCAAGAGCAGGAAGATCGTCCTCTCCCTCCTCGTCAACTCGATGGGCTACCCCTTCTCGTGGGAGATCCTCCAAGACTACACCTCGGACGTCAAGACGCTCACGGCCAACGCTGACCGGTGGAAGCAACGGTTCGATCTCCCAAAGATCATCTCGGTGTTCGATCGCGGGATGGTGTCCGACGAGAACCTCAAGCACCTGGAGGAGAGCGAAACCTACCTGTACATCACCGCCCTCGACAAGGACCAGGTCGCCGGCGTGCCCGGCGTCCGTCTGGACCGGTTCAAGGACCTCACTGTGGAGAATGTCGAGAAGAAGGTCGGCCGCTCACGGTTCCTCACCAAGTACGACGACTGTGCGTACTACGAGGATCTTGGTACGGCCGAAGGATCGGTCAGGCGTCACATCCTGGGGTTCAACCCCGAGCTCTTCAAGGACCAGAGGAAGCAGCGCGAGGAGCAGATCAAGAAGGCACTGGACTGCCTGAAGGAGGAAGGGGCGGCGCTGCTGAAGGCGAAGAAGAGCAGACAGAAGAAGCCGACTGAGCAACGGATCGACCGCAAGCTCAAGAAACTGAACGTGACGCGCTTCATCGGCTACGAGCTCAAGGAAATTGAGCTGGAGAGCGGGGTGCGGACCTTCGAGCTCAGCTACCGGAAGAAGACAAAGGCGATCGAGAAGGCCAAGTTGACCGACGGCCTCTGGGTACTCGTCACCAGCATAACCGCGGATACGCAGCCGAGGGAGTTCAGGCTCGGGCCGGAGGAGATCATCAGGGCCTACCGCGACAAGAACCGCGTGGAGGAGGCGTTCAGGGAGCTGAAGTCGTTCATCAAGTTCAAGCCGACGTTCGTCTACACAATGGAGCACGTCAGGGCCCATTACACCATCTGCATACTCGCGTATCTCTTGGACGTGACGGTCACCAACAGGCTGCGCGAGGGCCCGATAGAGGGCATGACCAGTGTGAGGAAGGTGTACAAGCTCCTGGAGCGGATCAGATTGGGAGAGCTGAAACTTCGGGGCATGGATCGAACGGTGAGAAGGATCGTCACCCCGAGACCGATCGAAAAGGACGTGCTGAGATCATTCGGTTGTGAACACTTGCTGAAGAAGACGTATCTTCGGTCGATACAGACCGACTGAGCGGTGAGAACGTGGTTTCAGTCCCGATATTTGAGAGGGGGTTCGTCTCCGTACCACCTTTTCGAGTTTAGACTGGAGAAGATGGGATTAAACCTATTAATGGTGCCCCGCGCAAGCACCGTGCTCAGGGATGGATGAGCGTGTTCGGTGCATCCTCGTCTCACCCGACTCGCAGACATGTCCGATCCGATGGATGCGGTCAGAGCCAGCCGTCAGGGCCAATTGTGTTGCTTTTCGCTCATAGTCCATATTGACCTAAGAAACAGCACCGGTTGCAGGTACACAAGCTCACCTTTTAATGGTTTGAAAAAAAGTCGTTTGTGTGTTCAAGATCGGCCGCGTCAAGATCGATCCCCCTGTCATCTTTGCTCCGATGGCGGGAGTTTCCGATATGGCCTTCCGCCTGATGTGCAAGGAGTACGGGGCAGGTCTGGTCGTCACGGAGATGATCAGCACAAACGCTCTTGAAAGGAACAATGCGGCGATGCTGAAGCTTGCGGAAACGACGGACGAAGAAAGGCCGGTGGCGATCCAGCTCTTCGGCTCGAGGACTGAAGCCTTCGTCAAGTCCGCCAAACTCATCCAAAATCAATGCGACATCATAGACGTCAACGCTGGCTGCCCGGTGAGAAAGATCATGTCCCAAGGAGCCGGTTCGGCTCTCCTCAAGCGGCCGAAACACTTGGCTTCAATCGTCAAGTCTCTTGCCGAGTCTTCCAGCAGACCGGTCACGGTAAAGATGAGGACGGGACTTACGTATTCAAAAGCGGACCCGGTAAAGATCGCAAGGCACCTTGAAGAGGCGGGCGCCTCTGCCGTGACCCTTCACGCGAGGACGACAGCTCAGGGATACGCGGGCAAGGCTGACTGGGACGCGATACACAAGCTCAAAGAGTCGTTGTCGATCCCGGTGATTGGTAACGGTGACGTCCGGTCTCCCGAGGACGCGAAGAGGATGCTCGACGAGACCGGGTGCGACGCGGTGATGGTCGGACGGGCCGCGCTCGGAGACCCACAGATCTTCGAGCGGATCAAGATGTATCTCGAGAAAGGAGAGCTTCTCTCTCCGCCGACAGAAAAAGAGAAGGCAAAAACCTTCCTCAAGTATCAGCAGCTGCGTCGGAGCGTATCAGACGGAAACTTCACGACTCTGAGAGAGCAAGCAAGTCGTCTTTCTTAGTAGCAATCCTCGTTATGCAGGCATCATGACTATAGCGCCCCCCTGCTGCCGTTTTCCCGCTCATTTGCCCTCAAATGTGCGCTCAAATCCCGACCGGCGCATCCATCCTGCGGACACATCTTCACAGGCTCTGCAGGTGCCCGCTCCCGTGCGTCGTCGGTAGTCGATCCTCGGTGTATCGGAGTGCCGATGCGTGTGAACTGATGGAATGCCCCCGGGCCGTAAAGTAGGATATTTATCGATTGTTCCTTTAGCATACTGCATGGCCAAGTGCGATCAAGAACTCGCCATGTTCCTCAACGATGCCCTTCTCGTGGAGGACCTGGAGCTGGCCGTCAAGATCAGCAACCTCATCGAGCGTGTCACGCTCTCCCCTATCGAGAAAGGATCGAAGATGGAGATGCTCACCCGGCTCAACTCCCTCCTGTACGAGACGCACGCCCACTCCCTGATCTTCTCCAAGGCCCTGAAGGAGGTGTTGAGCTGATGGCGGACGACCTTCGTGACCATCTCATCAAGGAGTTCACGGCGCTCAAGGACATCGAGCGCCAGGCCCACGACTACTACACAGACCACCTCGACCTGATCAAGGACAAGAAGCTCAGGGGGGTCGTGTCCGACATCGCCCAGGAAGAGCTTCATCACGAGTCCATCGCAGGAGAGCTCATCAAGCTGGCCAAGTCGCTCCCTGCGGGCGAGGCCACAGCGGACGTCGAAGGGGCGGGTGAGGCTATGACCGCCATCGAGGAGGCCACTGAGGACCTTGATAGCCCGCTCACGCTCCTCGTCCAGACAAGTCTCGAGAACTACCCCCGGACATGCCAGGCGCTCATCACGTACTTCAGACGTCAGGACAGACCTGTCCGGTACGTGTCGGTGAACAAGCCAGCCTCCAAACTCAAGCGCATTCTAAAGAAGCGCGGGGCCGAGGTCGACGACGTGTCCTTCATCGATCCGGTCACATCGACGAGCGGAATAATGTTGGACCCCAAGAACCTCACCACTCTGTCCGTGCTGTTCACGCGCAACTCCGGAGAGGACATGGTCGTCATCGTCGATTCGCTCTCGGTGTTGTCTGTGTACCACTCAAAGGACATCCTACAGCGGTTCGTCCACTCCACGACCATGGGCGCGAAGATGAGGGGCGTCGACCTGGTGTTCCTCACCATGGACGCAGAATCGGACATCGGTAACGATCCGAGCTTCGAAGCGTTCTTCGATGATGTCGCGAAGGTCTAGCCGAGCGCCTTCAGGTTCCCGCTGGCCGCCTCGTTCTTCGGATCTATGGTGATGGCCTTCTGGAAGCACTCACGGGCCCGGGCAGTGTCACCTGAGACCTGGTAGACAGCGCCGAGGTTGTTCCAGATCATGGAGGCGTTCGGATCGGCTTCCAGCGCCTTCTTGTAGCATTCGATCTCCTTTGCATGGTCGCCAGCGTCGCCCCAAGCGGCGCCGAGGTTGTTCCAGGCGGCAGCGTACCCGGGATCGAGCTCTATTGCCTTGCGGTAGCACTCCATGGCCTTGGCGGCTACACCCGAGAGGGCGTATACAGAGCCGAGGTTGTTCCAGGCCGGCGGGAAGTGATGAGCTATCTCGATGGTCCGCTCGAAGCACTTCTGCGCCTTCGAGAGGTCCATGCGGTCCTTGTACAGCACACCGAGGTTGTTCCATGCCAGTGCGTCCCGGGGGTCCATGGCCAGGGCCCGCTGGAAGCAGTGCTCGGCCTTGGCCGCGATGCCCGCCCGCTCGTAGGCGGTCCCGAGCACGGTCCAGGCCTGCGGGAGGCCGGCGTTGACGGACAGGGCCTGGGAGGCGCACTCGATGGCGGCCATGTGGTTGCCCGTCAGGTTGAGGAGCACGTCGGCCAGCATCACCGCCGCCTCGGCGAGCCGCGGATCCCGCTCCAGCGCCCTGGTGTAGAGCGACCGGGCACCGGAGAGGTCGCCCTGGAGGTACCGCACGTTGCCCAGCCTTAGGAGGGCGGCCGGTTTCAGGTTGAGGGTGTCCAGCATCTTCTCAGCGGCCTTGACCGTCCGCCGGTCCTCGGGCGAGAGCTCCACCCGGTCCGTGGCCGATACCAAGACGGGGACGCGCAGTCGCATGATGGAGCTTTCCATGGAGCGCGACTGCGACTCCTCCACGGCCAGCCCGTCCAGCTTCACGCTGGTGCCGCTGATGAGCAGCTGTGCCTCGTCGTCAGAGACATCGCCCAGTGTCCGCATCGATTCCTTGTAGAGGACGCCCACCTTCATCCGCAGGTCCTCCTCCAGACGGGAGCTGAGATACTCGTGACGGTTCCGCATATGGTTTGTGAGCCCCACTCGCGACTGCGGGGACAACAATAGGTCCTTCTTGGCGCGTGATATAGCGGCGCCGGCTACGGCCTCTGCTGCATGCGGGTCCAGGCCTGCGGCCACCATCTCGTTGATGAGCGCGGTCCGGTGGCCCTGGGCGAGATCGGTGAGGAGCATCTTCTCGCACAGGTTGATGATGACTCGGACCGTGATGGCCGGAGGCTTGTACTCCAGCACCGACAGGGTGCCCGCGCACAGGCCGAGGTTGAGGATGAACACTCCGAGGTCCATTGGGCTTACGGGAACGCGCCCGTCAAACCTTATAAATCCTCCACGGTCATCGACAATCATGGGTTCGGACGAGGAAGAGAGCGACATCCTCGACGCCGTGCGCGCCCTGCTGGACGTGAACCTGGGCGTGCGTGAGGGCGAGTCAGTGCTCGTGGTCACCGACGAGCTCGTCCCGGGAGTGGGGGCGGACCGATCCGCGGAGCTCGTCCGGGACATCGCCGCTCGCCGCGAGCTTGCCAAAGAGGTGGCGCGGTGCGCCAAGGTCGTGCTCGGGCCTGGGAGGGTGTCCTTCCTCGCGTACCCGGCCCCGCGCTCCCACGGCTCCGAACCCTCCGCAGAAGCGGTACGTGCCATGGCCGCCGCCGACGTTGTCATCGCCATCACCACATTCTCCATCACCCACACGCGCGGTCGTGAGGAGGCGTGCGATGCGGGAACCAGGGTGGCATCGATGCCCAGGTTCGAGCGCGGGATGTTCGAGCCCGGGGGTGCTATGTCCGCCGACTATCGTGCTGTGGGCGAGCGGAGCGAACGCCTGGCCGAGGCCCTTGAAAGCGCGAAGGAGATTCGCATCACAGCACCGGCCGGCACCGACCTGGTGATGAGTGTCGAGGGCAGGGAGTTCCTCCTGGACACGGGCTCCATCACCGCTCCCGGCGAGATGGGCAATCTCCCCGGCGGCGAGGTGTTCTGCGCGCCCGTGGAGGGTACCGCCCGCGGTAGGTTGGTCATCCCGGTCGGCTGGCACGAGGGCCTTGACGGACCCCTCACGCTCGTCATCGCCGACGGCCTCGTGAAGGAGGTCGACGGGACCGGCCATGCCGTGGATGAGATACGCTCGTTACTTGGCGTCGGTTCGGTCTGCCTCGATCCCGCGAAGGCCGCTGCCCGGCGCAACATCGCCGAGCTGGGTATCGGGACCAATCCGAACGCACACCGCCCGGACAACGTGCTAGAGTCCGAGAAGATACTGGGCACGGTGCACGTGGCCTTCGGTGACAACTCGCATTTCGGCGGCTCCGTGGAGGCAGACCTGCATCAGGACCTGGTGATCCCAGAACCGACCATCGACGTGGATGGTCGAATCATCATGGAGCAGGGTAGGCTCCAGCTCGAGAGGTGAGCATCAGTGGCATCTGACGCCGACCTGTGCACCCCGCGCAACATGCTCATGGACCGGGCAGGGCGTGCGTTCGCAGTGGTGGGACAGTTCCACCTCGAGGACGCATCGGTGGCCTCTCTGCGGTACGTCACCTGCGGCGATCGGCTCGTGAAGGCGGGACCTGCCGACATCGCACGACTCCACGAATGCGAGCCAGCGTACCGGCTGCCGGCGGGCGACACTGTCCACACCATCGTCCCCCACGACCGAGTGGTACGGACGCTCGACCAGTTCGCCGGTGTCGGGGACCTGGACGAGGACGAGCGATCGCTCATCGACACGCTCGCAAGGGAGGCAGGAGTACGTATAGGCGTCACCGGCTCCTCGCTCCTCGGGACCGCACGATCGGGCTCGGACCTCGACCTCACCGCGGCTGCGTGTGACCATCCCCGTCTGCTCGCAACCGCCCGCATCCTGGCAGAGCGGGGGGACGTGCTCAGTCCACTGACGGACACCGACTGGCGTTCTGTGTACGACAAGCGCGGGATCTATGCGGACCACTACCCGTTCAAGCTCTTCCTCGCTCATGAGCGACGGAAGGGCGACCGTTGGATGGCCGGACCCCGACGTATCGATCTTCTGCCCACGCCCCTCTCACGGACCGTCGGTCCCGAGGACCTAGCCGTGTACAGGCTGGGCCATGCAAGGGTCTCTGGTAAGGTGGCCGATGGTTCGGCACCCTACGGACATCCTGCCATCTATCTGCTGGAGGACGGTCTGGCCGACCTCAAGGACGGTCGCGAGTCCACGGTGGAGGCCGTCGTCTGCTTCACCCACACGTATGCTGCCCAAGCCTTCCCGGGGGAGCATGTTCGTGCCTCGGGCGTCCTTGAACGGTACGGTACGACGGCTGCGGGTTTCGAGGGACCTGTCCTGATCGTGGGCACCGCCCGGGACGAGAAGGGGGAATGGCTCGTCTCCCGGGAGCTCGCGGGCCGCACGGTTTTATAAACGAACAACGCACGTGTAGTTACTGACCCCCTTTCCTCCTTTCTTTTCTTTTTACGCTCAGCAGGCCGTCCTCCGCGGCCCGTGCACCTTTATAAGCGATGACAAACCTACTTCCGGGTATGGACACGGACCCGGCCCTCCTGCTCAATCTGGGGCTGGGCGTGCTTGCCCTCATCATGAGCGCCAAGCTCGCCTTCAAGCTCAAGCCCGACATCATCGGTACGGCATGGAAGAGCTCTGTCATGGTGTCCGTGCTCTACGTAATCCTCAAAGGAGGTCAGGTCGTGGGTGATGCACCCACCCAGATCGTGGAAGTGCTCCTGGCATTGACGGTGTGCGCGTCGCTGATATTCCATAACAAGGTACTTGCGGGGGTGGGGTCCGATGGAGGGTCTGTCTGAGGCATCCTACGCGCTCATGGCCCTCGCGGGCCTGGGTGCCGCCTCCCTGCTCATCTTCCACAAGGACGAGGAGATGGACAAGTCCCAGCGATACTATTTCATCGCTCTCATCGCCCTGGCCGTCGCCTCGGGACTGCGTCTAGCCGGACCGTCGGTGCTCCCCTTCGTGGAGCCCTTCGAGGCGGTTTTCGCGCTGTTCCTGGGTGTGTCCATCTACGTGCAGAAGGACAGCACGCCCGACGCGTCGTCAAGAAAGGAGGACGAGTAGAATGATGCCGCATCCTGACGAAGAAACACTGCTTACAGCACCCACATCGCTCCATGAAGCTGACGAGGCCCTCATAGACACGTTCCTCGACTACCGTGGCGCTTATGGGCCCGAGATCGGAGCGAGCGGGATGTCGGGAAGCGAGCGGTGGGACCACTCCAAGGAGCATGCCATCGCCGACCTGTGGAGCGACGAGGGCGTCAACGACTTCCGGCCGACCATCATCTGATCTGACGGCGAGGACTTCATGTCCTACCCCGCCAGCAGCTGCCATTACTGATTGATGGGCCTCATCGACCGTTCATCGCGGCCAGGTCCACACGTTAATCTCCTGCCAGCGTGCCCCCTGCTGCTTCAACACGCCAATGATCCGTGGCGCCTTCTCGGTATCCACCAGAAGGACGCTGTCCGCGACCTTCTCCACGCCCTCCTCTTCGGCTACACCGCGTGCCCTTGAGACGTATTCTTTGCCTTTCCGGGTGGAACGTGACACTCCTCCATAGAGCGCTCTGCGTATCCTCATCTTGTCGGATTGTGCAAGACCGCTCATGTCGTACGCGATGAGTACCTTCGGGGCCAGAGCGACATCGTCCGAGGTGACGTTTACGGGCCTCCCATGAAGAAGAAGGCCCTCGCTTGCCAGCGCACCGGCCAGGGTCGGCTCCTCGGTGAGCCGGGAGAGCGTCAGATGTGTGAGCTGGACCTTCTCGTCCTTGATCGACTCGAGCTCGGCCTCGGTCCCCGGATTCCTTTTTGCGTACACGACCGCTACGTCTACATCGGAAGTAGGTGTGTCCTCCCCCCGAGCGACCGACCCGAAGAGCACGACCTGAAGCACGTCTGGAAAGTCGCGAGCTCGATGTGCGAACGAGATGGCCCGCCGTAGGTTCCCTCTCACGAGGTCTCACCCTCCGTGCAGAGCCCGATGATCAGATGTGCGATCTCCCGGGCGACCTTGGCGGACCCGCCGTTCCTGCCTGTCCCATAGACATGGAGCGGTCTCATGCGCTCGATCCGGTCGAGGAGGTCCGCGACCTCGGCGCTCTTCTCCCCGAGCCGCTCCCAACGACGGAGCTCACCGGGGAGCCGGTTATGCTTGATGTCCTGGCTGACCTTCAACGTACCGCGCACGTGCATCCCGAGGTTAGCTGCGTGGGAACAGACGAGCACGCACACCTCGATGACCGTCTCGTGGTCCTCTTCATCATCGAGCTTGTCGAGGGTTCTGAGCATGCGCTCGATCTTCTGACGGTGCATGTCCACACGCATAGTTATTGATAAGACAGAATTAGAATATTAACTTTTCTGTTATATGTATATACCGCAGGTTATAATTATCTATATAACGAAATCTAATTTCTGTTTATTTCGTTATATTTATTTCACACCCTCACCCCGCCAGCAGCTGCCAGCACTTCTCCGTGGCCTCGAGGCGCTTGGTGGCGCCGTCCTCGACCTCCACGAGATAGCCGAGCCTGATGAGCTCGCGGATGCGCTTTCGTGCCGTGGGCTTGCTGATGGCAAGCTCCCGGTCCACGTCCGAGTAGGAGGGTCGCTCCCCGTCGAGCCCGGTACGGTACACGTACCGCACGATGGCCAGCAGCTCCTCCGAGATCCCGCCGAGCTCGCGTGCGTCCACCTGCTCGCATTCCTTCTCCAAGCGGCGTAGCGCGCGCTCGTCCAGGTCCGACGGATCGACGCCAAGGACGATGACATGACCGCCCACATAGGCCATCTCCCGCAGGTGCTGCACGAAGGAAAGCGTGGCCTCCAGCCCGTTCTTGAACAGGATGTAGTCGAGCCGGTCGATGAGGACGGCGCTGTGCCGTGGCAAACCGCCTATGCGGCGCTCGAGCGCGGTCAGCCGCGGCGGCACTCCCCGCTCGCCACCATGCTCGGCCAGCCAGACATAATCGTACTCGCCTTCGAGGTCCTTGCGGAACGCCTCCTCGGTCGTGCACGAGATGACCGTCCCGTCGTAGCCCGTGGTAAGGAGGTCCTTGAACGCTTCGACGTAGTGGCGGTGGGTGCGGCCTTTCATAAGATAGACCTGCCCCTCATCGAGGAGATAGCGCATCAGCCTGCGGCGCAGTAAGCGCTCGGCCTCACGTCGCTCGGTGACGTCCTCGAGCGACAGCAGGACACGCTCACCATGGCCGGGCCGTCGCTGGAGCCGGCGTGCGCTCAGCAGCATCGTCCGCGTCCCGGCCCCAGGGAGCTCGCACCCCATCTCGGCCCCGTCGACCGGCTGGCCCTTCTGCAGGACGTCCTCGAGCAGGCGCCGCAGTCGCCACACGTCCCACTGCCCGCCGCCCAGCCCGTAGAGCGGGCGTCCCTCGGTGCGCTTTCCCGTGGTACGGAAGGTACGATAGAACGCTCGGTTGGCCGAGAGCACCTTGAGCCCGTCGTCCAGCACCACGAGCGGTACGGGGACTGTCTCGACGATGTTCACCGCGAATTCCTGGAGCTGCTGCTCGGCCTGCTCGAGCTGGCGACGCGCGGTGACATCGACCATGAACTCGATCACGTGGGTGACCGCGCCCTTCTGGTCGTGGACGGGATAGACGTGAATCTCCGTTGTCAGCGGTTGTCCCTCGGCGTCCTTGTGTACGTGGTCGACCGTTACGGCATTGCCCGTCCGCACCACCTCGTCGAGCGGGCAGGGCTCGTCATCGCCCGTGCACGGGATGTCCCGCTCGTGGGTGAGCTCGTGGCACGTGATACCCTCTCTGAACTCACCGCTCGGGCCAGCGGTGTTGGCGGCGACCACTTGGTGCGTACGGGCGTCTATTACCATGAACGTGTGCGGGTGGTGGTCGAGGAACGAGCGGAGCACACGCTCGCCCAGCGTTCCGTCGCTCCCGACATGCTTGCCACCGGCCATGAGGGTGCTTTTTTTCACCATCCTCCCTCCAAGGAAGCCCCCCAATTCATTGGGGGGATGAATTGGAGAGTAGTACGTCGTGACACCTTCGCCGTGAACCCTCCCTGGGAGAAATACCGGCACGCTGCCCCCCAAATTGATAAATGAGCTAAATGATAGAACATGGACTGATGGAGCAGACGATCATCGTCAAGCTCGACACGACGGTTGAGCAGCATGACAAGCTCCTTTGGACAATGAAGACGTTCAACGCCGCCTGCAACCATGTAGCTGGGTTTGCCTTCGATCTCCGAACAGCCAGCAAGTTCCGGCTTCAGCACGGTATCTATCATGAGGTTAGGGAGAGGTTCGGCCTCTCTGCTCAGATGACCGTGAGGGCCATCTCCAAGGTCTGCGAGGTCTACAAGCGGGACAAAAGCATCAAGCCGACATTCCAGAAGCGGGGAGGAATGGTCTACGACCAACGCATCATGTCGTGGAAGGGGCTTGAGAAGGTATCTCTCCTGACACTCGAAGGACGGGAGATAATCCCCATCCGCATAGGCGAGTACCAAGAGTTGAGGTTGAAGAACCACATCCGTGGTCAGGTAGACCTCATCTACCGCAAGGGGAGGTTCTACCTCGCGGTTGTAGTCGATGCTCCCGAGGCCGATGAGTTCGATGCCGTTGGTGCGCTCGGCGTGGACCTCGGACTCAACAACCTCGCCGTCGACAGCGACGGTGACTCGTACAGTGGGAAGGATGTCGATACCGTACGCGTCAGGACGGACAGGCTCAAAGCATCTCTCCAGCGGAAAGGGACCAAGAGTGCTAAGCGGCATCTCAAGAAGCTCTCCGGCAGGGAGAATCGTTTCCGTCGCAATACTAATCATATCATCTCGAAGCGTCTGGTGGCGAAAGCCA
>JASMDC010000004.1 GCA_030753015.1 Candidatus Undinarchaeales archaeon
ACTATGCCCGGGCAGGGGCGGGAGCGTAGTGATGGGGTAGGGAGAGGGGGCAAACGTCGAGGTTATGCAACAAAGCAGTATAGAGCGTATTTCATTATGAGATAATCCCTATACAGGTATATGCTGTTGTGCTGCTCACACCAACTTTTTCTGGACGCCCTTCCCCAAATGCTCGTACGCCGCATTACCGGCCTTCCTGCCGCTGCGCGTTCGTGTCAGGAACCCGCGCTTGAGGAGGTAGGGCTCCACCATGTCCACTAGTGTGTCCCGCTCCTCGTTGAGAGTGGCGGCAAGCGCCTCTATGCCCACGGGGCCACCGTCGTAGAAATCGATGATCGTGGTCAGCATCTTGCGATCCAGTTCGTCCAGGCCCTCGCGATCCACACCTTCCAGCTCCAGGGCCTGCTCAGCGATGGCCGGGGTGACGACACCGTTGGCCTCGACCTGCGCGTAGTCGCGGACCCTGCGTAGGAGGCGGTTGGCGATGCGGGGTGTGCCCCTGGCCCGGCGTGCGATCTCGGCGCAGCCCTTCGGTTCTACAGGCACCTTCAGCAGGTCGGATGAGCGGTCGACGATGCGCTCCAGCTCCTGCGAGGAATAGAAGTCAAGGTGGTGAAATATGCCGAATCTCTCGCGCAGGGGGGCTGTGAGCGATCCTGCACGGGTGGTGGCCGTCACTAAAGTGAAGGGCTTGAGCGGGACCTTGATGGTCTTTGCGAAGGGGCCCTTGTCCACGATGAAGTCAACGGAGAAGTCCTCCATCGCCGGGTAGAGGAACTCCTCCACCACCGGGTTGAGGCGGTGGACCTCGTCGATAAAGAGCACGTCGCCGCGCTCGAGGTTGGTGAGGATGCCCATCAGGTCGCCGGGGCGCTCCAGAGCAGGGCCCGATGTTGCGACCAGCTGGCTCCCCATCTCGTGTGCGATGATGTGGGCAAGGGTGGTCTTGCCCAGGCCCGGGGGACCGTATAGCAGGATGTGCTCCACAGGCTCGCGACGCTGGCGTGCTGCGGTGAGTGCGATGCCCAGCTTCCGGATCACTGTCTCCTGGCCGATGAACTCCTTCAGTGTTGTGGGCCTCAAGGCCCACGTGAACGCCTGCTCCTCCTCGTCCATGGGTGTTCCGCTGACGACGCGCTCACGTGCCATGCTACCCCCTCACCCGCCTGAATACCTCGGCGATTAGCTCGTCGGTCCCGGTAGCACCGGGCAGGCGCGCGATGGCCTCGGACACCATCTTATGTGCTTCCGAGCGGGAGTAGCCGAGCTGGCGCAGCACTGCCTGTGCCTGCTCTCCGATGTCGGTCTCGCGGTGCGGAGGTGCTCCGGGCTCGCGCAGGAGGGCGAACCGCGCCATCTTGCCGTTGAGCTCGGCGATGACCTTCTCGGCAGCTCGGTTACCGATGCCGGGGAGCCGTGTGAGAGTGGCCTTGTCCTTGGCCTCGATGGCTGTAGCGATCTCGCTGATCGGGAGCGTCAGCGCCCGCAGTGCACGCTTGGGCCCGATGCCCTGGACCGTGATGAAGAGCTGGAAGAAGTCCCGTGCCACGGGATTGAGGAACCCGATCAATCGGGGCAGGAGCGGACCGGGGCCGGATCCTCCCTCGAGGTAATGAAGGGTGTGGAACGTGACGGCCTCTTCAGGTCCATGTTCGAGCATGACCTTTAGCTTATCGAGGATGCCCGAGGGGACCTGGACCTGGTACGACACGTCGTTTGAGCGTACCACAGCGAACCCGTCGCCCACGTCCTCGAGCACACCGGCAAGCCGCCAGATCACGCGTTCCCACCCCCGTGAACACCCTCGCGTCGAAGGGCATCGCAGTGACACAGGGCCACGGCGAGCGCATCGGAGACATCGGCCGGCTTGGGCGCCTCCTCGATGCCCAGGGCCGCTGCAACGGCGCCCTGCACCTGCTCCTTGGATGCGCGACCGCTGCCGGTGATCGCCTTCTTCACCCTGCTGGGCGGATAGCCCGTCACCGCAAGGTCATGCTGGGCGGCGGCCAGGAGCAGCGCCCCGCGGGCGTGGCCCATGACGATAGCCGTTCGTGGCCGCTGATAATGCGTGAAGAGCGCCTCCACTGCGACACAGGAGGGCCGGAACTCTTCCAGAACGCCGCCGAGGGCCTCGTGGAGGGTGCGCAGCCGCAGCTCCAGGGGGTCCTTGGGATCGGTACGGAGCACGCCGCCCTCGACAAGCTCCACTGCACCCCCGCGCATCTCGACCACGCCGTAACCGGTGATGTTAATACCGGGATCAAGCCCCAGCACCCGCAGTCCCTCGCCCGGCTCCACGTCAATATCTCGACGCTCTAAGATAAAAAAGGTTTGCAGCCCTTGCGGCCGGTATTCACGCGACTTCATAGGCGTGAGAACGCCCTGATGCCACGCAGGAGGTTCATCGCGTCCCGTGGATCGCGCACGATCTCCCGCAGCCGGCGGCGGGCGAACGCGCTGGTGAGATAGAAGGACCTGTAGGCCTCCCGCAACAGCTCTTGGAGCCGCTCCTCCGAGAGGTGCGGATGGTCGAACACAAGCTCGAATGTGTTGAACCGGTCCCACTCCTCAGAGACGGTGATGCCTCTGTCCACGAGCTTGTCCCAGCTCGGCGTACCGGGGAAGGGTGTGAAGATGGAGAAGTTAGCAAAATCCGGTCCCAGGTCACGGGCCGTGTCGATGGTCGACCGTACCGATCCCTCGGTGTCGTCCGGGAAGCCGAGGATGAAGCATGCTCTCACAGCGACACCGTGGTCCTGGCACATGCGCACCACCTCCTTTGTCCGGTCCAGGTCCACGGCCTTGCCAATCGCCTTGCGCTCGTCGACCGACGCGGACTCCACACCGATGCCCATGGAGGTGCAACCTGCGTCCGCCATGACGGTGATCAGTTCCTCGGTGAGAAGGTCGCTGCGGGCCTGGCAGTTCCAGGTGAGGTCGTACTCTGTGATCCGGCGGCAGAACTCCCGGGTCCGTTCGTCGTCGAAGGGGAAGGTACCGTCCATCACCTTGAAGTCCCGCATGCCGTGCTCCTCCACCAGCCGGTCGATGGAGGCGAACACCAGGTCCAGCTCGATGCGGGCGTGGCGTGACGGGCGCTGGCAGAACCCGCAGGCGAAAGGACAACCGCGCATGGTGAAGACCGGGTAGGAGGGCACGTGCTTGGATGTGATGGTGCCCTGGCCGTACCTGTCCATGTCCAAAAGCTCGTAGGCAGGGACACGGTCCGCGTCGGGCGGAACGGGTGCGGTGTGGACGCCTTTCGCAGCCCCGCGCACGATGGCGGCGAGCGCGCCCTCACCATCGCCCACGACGACGTCGTCAATGCACCCCTCGGCCACGGTCTCGTTCGGAAGGACCGACGGGTGAGGGCCGCCCAGCACTGTCCGTGCACCTTCGTCCCGGGCCCGCCGGGCTATGGCGAGCGCCCCGGGGTACACTGACGTGTGAGCGGTTACGCCCACGATATCCGGTCCCCGGGCGAGGGCGGCGTCCAGGTCCTCGGCCTGACCGACCGCCATGTCAAGCACCTCGACCTCGCACCCGGTCACGTCCCGGACGTACCCGCCCAGGTGCGCCAGCCACACCGGCGGCCATGATGAGGCCAGGTGGAACATGGCACGACCCATGGACCGCTCGCTCTCGGGCGGATTGACCAGCAGGAGGCGGTGGGCCCGCGTCGCGCGGGCCATCATCCCTCCCATTCATAGGGTCGGGAGTAGAATCCCTTCATGCAGGTGAGCTCCGACACGTCCTTGACCACGCGGGCCGGGCTGCCGATGACCACCTTGCCTGCCGGAACATCCTTTGTGACCATCGCACAGGCGCCGACGATGGCACCCTCGCCCACGGTGACGCCCGGGAAGATGGTGGCAAGCGCACCGATCTTGGCGCCCTTCTTGATGTGCGGCGCGCCCAGACACTCAGTGTACCTCGGGCACCGCGGGTGGGGATCGTTGAGGAAGAGCGACCGTGGCCCGATGAAGGCATTGTCCTCGATGACAGAGTACTCGCCCAGGATGGCGGCCGTGTGGATGCTGACGTTGTTGCCGATGCGGTGGCCGTTCTCCAGTGCCACGAGCGTGCCGATGCTCGCGTTGTCACCGATGACGTTGTCCTCCCGGATGCGTGCGCCGCTGCCCGTGGAGAGGTTGTCACCGATGGTTGTCCCCGCGTAGATCACCGAATGGGTGCGGACCACGGCGTTGTCGCCGATTACCAGCTCCAGCTCGCCGGCCTCGCTGCCCCGGGGCGGTACACCCAGCACCACGTAGGGCTCGATGACCGCGTTCTTCCCCAGCTTGACATTGGGGTACCGTACGTACGGGATGTCCTCGACCATGATCGTCACCTCACACCGGCGGCCGGGGCTGCACCACCAGCCGCGTGATACCCATCTCCGCCAACCGCCCCTCGTCGGGCACGTCGGGGTTCTCGTAGAACACCGCGTTCCCATGGAGTAGGAGGGGTCCGGGCATGACGGGATGAGTGAGCGTGAAGGATGTGGTGCGGCACTGTCGGCCGCAGGACCAGACACCGACGCGGACGGGCCCGTCGCTGTCGCAGTTCGCCGTCGGGCAGAGCCGCGTGGTGGTCACGGCCATGAACGGCGTGTACAGGGAGCCCTCCAGGGGATCAGGCCCCTTGCTGAGATCGAGGTCCAGGCCCTGGAGGGGGTTGTCCACCTCGACGCGCCTGACGCCCCGCTCGTGCAGGAACCGCCTGAATACCGGGACGGTGAGATTGTTCTCCCGGTACTGGCGCAGGGTCTCGTCCGGAAGGCGGTCGATCACGCGCATGATGCGCGGCCCCTTGCGCAGCCGGTTGAGCACACGGCCCATGAGGGGTTCGAGCCCCTGGTCCCGGAGCGTGGTCAGCACGCCCCAGTCGTTGGCCGCCACCTCGCACCCGGCCTCCTCGGTCGCCAGGGCGGCAAGTACGGGGTCGAGCCGGTCCAGGCCGACATCGGTCACCAGGGGAGTGACAAGCGTGAAGGCACGCCCCGCGTCCCTGGCCGCTTGGAGCACCGACATGACCTCGGTCTCGGTGGGGATGAGGTTCTGGCAGAACTCGCTTCCGAAGTACACGCGCCGGGCATCCTCCTCGACAAGATCGAGCTGGTCGGCCCGTCCTATGAGAGTGGCCCGCTCCATCAGGCGTCCACCTCCATGACCGATGGATAGTAGCAGTACCCAAGCTCGCAGTCGACGCCGAACCGCTGCTTGTGCTCGGCCCGTGTGTGGCGGATGAACTCCTCCCGCGAGGGCTTCTCGGTCGCCATGTAGTCCAGAAGATGACGGATGAACCGCACGTCGCCCAGCTTGCGCGACGTGGGAAAGGCACGGCCGATTATCTTAATGCTCTCCAGGCCCATGGTCGCCAGATCGTGGATGGCGCAGGCACCGCACTCCATCTGTGTCTTGCGCTTGACAAAGTGCTTCATGCGCTCCTGCACATTGGCCTGCTGCTCCTCGTCCACGTCACCCTCGATGGTGACGGTGTGACGCAGCTCGCAGGGCTCCAGCCACTCCATGGACACGCTCTCGTCGATGAGCGCCTCGAGCACGCGCTTCGGCAGGCGCTTGGCCAAGGACACCACCCTGTCGTTGTGCTTTACCGCCATGAAGGCCTTGCCCACCAGGGGGTGGACCGGGTTCATGATCTCGTGGAGCCCGTGCTGGAAGGTGCAGTACCCCTCGACGTTCCGGCACCGGCCGTTGAGGATGAACACCTCGACGCCCATCCCCTCCGAGCCCTTCACGATGCGACGGATCTCCTCGACGGTGAGATGTCGGTCCAGGATGACCCGAGAGGCGCCCAGGTCGTGGAAGAATGCGGCAGACGTGGCGTTGATGACTGAGGCCCCTGTGCTCACGTGGAGGTCGACAGACAGTCCCTCGTCACGGAGCAGGAGCAAGAGCCCGATATCGGCGATGATGAGCGCGTCCACGCCCACGTCCACTGCGGTCCTCAGCTCGTCGAGCACCACAGGGTACTGGTCCTCGTCGTAGTAGTGGGCATTGGCGGCCATGTACACACGGGCGCCCCGGTCGTGTGCGGTGGTCACTGCCTTCCGTATCTGGTCGAAGGAGCGGAAGTTGGGCTCGCCGCACTCCCGCCGGTTCGAAGAGCAGATGGTGCTGTAGGTATCCTCCCACTTCTTGGTGATGAGGCCGCAGTAGAATGCATCGGCGCCGGCATCGAGCAGGGGCGCAACCTCGTCTGCCGTGGTCAGGGGCGACAGCAGCTCCATGGCTCTCGGCGGGAAGCAATCGGGCAAAATATATAACATGAACGTCCGGGCGCATCAGGCCAGTGCCCGCTTGATAACGGCCACGGTCCGCTCCATGTCCTGTTCGCTCAGGGTGTGCCACACGGGAAGGGCCAGACCTTGCTCATCAGCGCGAGCAGCGACCGGGCAGGGCCGCGCGTACTCCTTCAGTGCGGGCAGGTTGCAGCAGTCGTCGGCGATGTTCACCTTGGTGTCCACCCCTGCACGGAACAGCTCCTGCACCAGACGCTGGCGCTCCTTGACCTGGATGACATAGTGGTAATAGATGTGGCTTCCGCCATCCGCCTCCTCGGGCACCGTCACGCCCGGGACGTCCTGCAGGCCCTCTGTGAGCACCTTGGCCCGCTCCCTGCGCGCGTCGCCGTTGTCGTCCAGACCGTCTAGCTGGACCAGCCCGGTCCGTGCCTGGAGGGAGGACATGCGCACGGTGTAGGTAGGGGGCATCTCGTCCTGCAGGATCTCGTCGTGGGCCATGCCCTTGGGTGCTCCTCCACGGACCATGGAGAGGAGTCGCAGCGGTGGGTACAGACCGAGGGAGTACACCCACGGCCGGGATAGGACACCGCCCACGGTGCCGATGGCAACCTTGATTGCGAGCTGCTTCCTACGGGGGAGGGCGTACTCGCGTTCGAAGGCACGCACCTTCTCGGCCAGCTCCTCGTCATCGGTCGTCACCATCCCGCCACCGAAGGCGGTCATGTTCTTGAAGAGGTTGAAGGAGAAGAGACCCGCCGTTCCCTGCGAGCCCACCCGCCGGTCGCGGTACGAAGCACCGTTCGCCTGGGCGCAGTCCTCGATGACAGGCACCCCCCGCTCCTCCGCCAGCTCCAGCACCTCGTCCATGGGAGCGGGGTTGCCGAAGAGGTGGGTGGGGATCAGCACGCCGGTGTCGTCCCCGACCACCGGCCGGAGCGTCTCAGCAGAGACGTCGAGCGTGCCCTGTTCCACGTCAGCGAACACCGGCCGACCGCCCGCCATGAGGGCCACGTTTCCCATGCCCCAAAAGGTGAAGGCAGGTAGGACCACCTCCTTCCCCTCGACACCCAGGGCCCGCAGCAGGTGGTGGAAGCCCGTCCGCGCGGAGCCCACGGCGATTGCATGACGGACGCCGATGAGGGCCGCGAAGTGTCGCTCGAGCTTTGTGATGTCGTAGGGATCCTCGCCCCCGAACAGGCCATAGGCCCCCCGAACGGTGTCGCCCAGTCCGACGTTGACGTGGTGCCGGGGGAAGCTCTTGAGGCCCATGGGACGAGAGGTGCGGTGCAGGTTTTTCAATGTTTGCTCAAGGCCAGGGTATTTTCGTGGCCGGGCTGGCGGTGGTAATGTTGCCCTGGCTCGTGATCACGCGCTGAGCGTGCTCTCTGGGAACTAGGATTGCGGGCGAGGGGAAACGCCCCCCGCCCGGATGGACTGGCCGGGATTTGAACCCGGGGCTTCTGCCATGCCAAGGCAGCACTCTTCCAACTGAGCTACCAGCCCGCGTCGGGAATGGCACAGGCACAGCCACAATTATAAAGGTTTTCCCTTGCCTCGGAGCGTGGCCGATGACGAGAAGGAGAAGGCCGAGCACGAGGCTCTCGTCCGCGGTGCGTTCACCCTTTTCCTACTGAGCGCCGTGTTCTACATCCCCCTCGACCTCGCCACGTCCTACATCTTTTTCACCAGCGTTGGCGGCGGCATCGAGCTCAACCCGTTCTTCGGCGGGCCCATGGCCAGGTGCACCACCCGCCTGTGCATATTAGGCGTGCTGGGCGGACTCTTCCTGCTCAAGGCCGCGCTTCTCGGATGGTTCGGGTTCATGCTCCTTGTGTACCGCTACGATCCGACGAAGGAGATCATCTACTCCCAGCTCCTGCTCCGCATCTCCCTGGTGTCCGCACTGCTGTCCATCCTGCTGGTGGCCAACAATGCCCTCTTCCTCTGGCTATACCTGTTCGAGCTGTACGCCACGTGGTTCCAGGTGGCCCTCTTCCTGACGTTCGCCATCTATGCGACCTCGTTCATACTGGGCATGGTGCTCAACCGGGAACCCGTGGTGATCGCGGCCGACGTCGACCTCCCGGTGCTCCTGGTGGTCACCCTGGTCGTATCATTCATCCTTTGGGAGCTGTCGGGCATCCCCTACATCGCAGTGTCCTTCGCCATCCTGATGTACGGCAACCTCGAGGTGTTCCGCTACTACTGGGAGGGTGGGGAAAGGTAGCCTACCATCCCATCTCGGCGGCAGGTCCCCCGGGCCGCTCCCGTATCCATCGTACGATCTCGCCCTTTGTATCGAAGAGCTCGTAGCCGCGGAACAGCAGGTGGGCGGGTGCCGAGACGTTCGGTGTGTGGGTGCGCAAGGCGGCCAGGAGCTCCTGACGCGAGCGCTCCTGTACCTCCTTCTTCCGGTCCCATGGCACCCCTCCCTCGTCGAAGTGGATGTGCGCGCGGTTCCCGTCCCACACGACATCACGGTTCTCGATGATGGCCTCGATGCCGAACTCCTCGGGATGCTGCATGATGACCGACGCACGGTAGGGGATGAACACCAGCACGTTGTAGTTGTCCATTGCATGCGCGTGGGCGCGGACGAAATTCTCGGTGAGGGCGATGTCCTCCTCGGTCTCGGAGACGAATCCGGCGATTATGTTGACCAGGTTCCAGATCCCTGCATCGTGCGAGGCCTCCAGCACCGCGCCAGCATCGTCGACGGTGAATCCCTTGCGCATGAGCTTGAGGAGGCGGGGGCTGCCCGTCTCCACGCCGTACGTGAACCGCACGCATCCCGAGGCGCGGAGCCGGTCCAGGAGCGAACGGTCCAGGCCGGTCGGCCGGGCCGAGTCCATCCATAGGAAGTCGAGCCCCTCCTGCACGACCGCGTCACACCAGTCACGCACGTATCGCTTCGAGATGTTGAAGGTGTTGTCCAGGAAGAGGAAGTGGCGGGAGCCGTAGGTATCAGAGAGCCGTGCGAGCTCAGAGACCACCTTGTCCATGCTCTTGGCCCGGAGCCCGTCGAGGTTGTACGAGTAGTAGTTGCAGAACGTACACTGGCTGGGACAGCCCTTGACCAGCTGGTAGGGCAGAGGAAGCACGGCGGCCCCGTCCACGTCCAGAGCGTACACGTCCATGGGAAGGCCGCTGAAGTCGGGTGCGGGGACCTCTTCGATGGGGAGATGGGCGCGGTCGTTGAGCCGGACTGCGCCGTCCGCGTCCCGGTACACGAGCCCCGGTACATCTTCCACGGAACGCGTCCCCTCCAGGTGCTCCAGGAGCCCCATCATGGATATCTCGGCCTCGTCCATGACCACATAATCGACGTATGGCGCCGCGGCCAGCGTCTCCTCACCGACGTTGGGCCCGCCCAGCATCATCGTGGCACCGGTCGTTCCCTTGAGATGTCGGGCGAGGCAGAGGGCTGGCAGCACCTGGTCCGGCTCCATCACGGACAGTCCGATTAGGTCGGCGCCGCGGACGTCCACCTTGCGCGCCATGCGCTCGACCAGGGTGTCCAGGTAGGGGTCGGGGCGACCGTCGAGGTAGGGCAGCACCCGACCGCGGTCGCCGAGCAGGAGTAGGTTTACGTGAAGAGTTCGTGCAAGCGTCCGGTTGTCCCGCCACACGAGCGCGTCCACGTCGTCCTGGTCCACCGCGACACCGTTGGCGCGGAGGAACGCGGCCAATGTCGCCTGCCCCAGTGGGAGGGTCCGCGGATGGGTCCCGCCATCGGTCGGGGCGAAGAGCAGGTGTACCTTCATCCCGGGGAGCAGGAGGCGTTCTAGGTTATTTATACTTTGAGTCGCTTGCCCCGTTCCATGCTGCTCAAGGACATCGATGTGTGCGTCACCGGCGGTGCGGGGTTCATCGGCTCGTCCATGACCGATGCCTTGCTGGAGCTTGGATGCGGTGTCACCGTCATCGATGACCTCTCGGCAAGCGACATGACCCGGCTCGCAAAAGCGAAGTGGCACGAGACCTTCAGGTTCGTGAAAGGGGACGTGCGCAAGCCCGATGACCTGGACAGGGCGCTCCCCGGATGCAAGGCAGTGGTCCATCTGGCAGCAAATCCCGAAGTGCGCGGTACGGCGACCGAGGTCCACCTCGAGCAGAACGTCCTGGCCACCCACACGCTGCTGGAGGGGATGCGCCGCAACGACGTGCCCTTCATCCTGTTCGCGTCCACGTCCACGGTGTACGGGGAGGCCGACCAGGTCCCCACTCCAGAGGACTACGGCCCGTGCAATCCCATCTCGTTCTACGGCGCCTCGAAGCTCGCGTGCGAGGCCATGATCTCCTCCTACTGCCACCTCTACGGCCTGCGAGCCGTCTCCATGCGCCTGGCGAACGTCGTGGGACCGCGCTCGGGCCACGGCGTGCTGTTCGACTTCGTGCGCAAGCTCCGCACCGATCCATCCCGCCTGGAGGTGCTGGGGGACGGCACCCAGACGAAATCGTACATCCATATCGACGACTGCGTGGGCGGGTTCGTCCTGGCAGCCCAGCGCACCGAGGCCGCGTACGACGTGTTCAACATGGGCTCGGACGACCGCGTCCCGGTAAAGCGGATCGCCGAGCTGGTCATCGAGGAGATGGGTGTTGACTTCAAGGACGCGCGCATCGAGTACACCGGCGGCGTGGACGGTGGTCGGGGCTGGGCCGGCGACGTGAAGATCATGCAGCTGGGGTGCGACAAGCTCCAGAAGCTCGGCTGGAAGCCCGAGCACGGCTCGGAGGAGAGCCTGCGGATGACGCTGCGCGGGATACTGGGCAAGGAAGCGTAGCATCGTCCCGGCGAGGAGTAAGCCGGTATCGACCTCCCCCCGTTAGAGGGGAGAACAAGGGCGTTTTGGACGCCATCCACATTGCCGTGAACACGAACGCAGGTATCTTCTCGATTGTGTTGGACGATGCTTATTTCGATGGGATCCAGGAGATCTATAGAGAGAGCGTTGATTAGGCATCGATCTCGAGAAGGTCGCACCCTTGTCGTGATACGGGAATGAAGCGCGGCTGTGCTTGTCATGCCCTGAGGACGTTAGGGTCGATACATCTCAGTGGATCCGGGACGGTATGGGCGCTCTGCTCTTTATCCGACGTCGTTGTCGGGTATCCTGCATCCGACCATTAGATCCATGCTGGTATGTCGGGTAATCCGCATACCGTGTCGGAAAAGGCGATGTTCGTGTCGGGTAAACACAACCTTGTCGAACGGAAAGCGACGGGCTTGATAGGTGATTCTTACGCCTTTTAGACGAGGGGGCGAAGTATACCCGACTACTTGAAAGAAACCAAGAGGCGAACGAATTGTTCGGGTATAAGGAGTTATTTACCATTCACGAACGGTGATCAATTCTGTTCCTTCAGACGTGCAATAAGCGTCTCCGCTAGTTCGAGGAGTGCTCTTGCCTCCTCAACGGTAGCATGCTCGGCACGATAGACAAGATCATTACGGATTTGTCGGAATTTATCCAGCTTGACCGCTTCGCTGTTAGAGATGATCCCTTCTTCCAAATTGAATGAAATGATCGCTTCGTGCGAGTATGGTTTGTAACCTGCCTTGGCCAAGTTTGCCTGAAGAACAGATCGTACACTTTCATAGACGTTCTTGAAGAAATACGAGGCTTTCTCATCAGATAGAGTAATCAGATTGATGGTAGTCTCGAGATCTTCTACTCCCGTCCTTATGAGACCCTTTGCTTCAGGGAGATCCGGAGCGACTCGTTTCACTTTTTTCTGCTGTACATAGAACTTGAATGGACGTAACATTACACTACCTCCAATGAACCAGATAGAATGATCCCATTTGCTAAGGTATTCTTAAACTCGTTAGAGACATTACCGATATCGGTTATTCTTGTGAGACTGATCGTTCTTGCGAGTTCTTCCTCATATGTCTTTAGATCGGGCTCTTTCTCCCTTCCACATATGACTGCAATATCAATATCGCTGTCTTCTTGATCATACCCCCGAGAATAGGATCCAAAAAGGACGAGGACATCTGGTCGTAATGTCGTTGACAGGTTATCCACAAGCCCAGAGGTGAATAATGATTCCAGGTTGCGCACTCGTTTCAATTGAATGACGCGGTCATTATCAAGCGATGCGCTCACAAATATCGCGTTCGTCGTCTTCCTTGTCTTGAGGAGCCCTTCTTCTTCCATTTTTTTTACATTTCGTGATACAGTGGCTACGGACACCCCGGTACCCCTCTCAAGCTCACGATACGCAAATTCTCTCGTGGGATACCTGCAAAGGAATGAGAATATTTTACCTGATGGTGATTCCATAGTGTTTTATTTGTAATCAGTTGTTTAAATATGTAACGGTTGTTTAAATATTAAACGGTGTGAACGGCACATAAACAGTGGGTTATGCGGCGTTCCTTTTCCCTCCAGATGACTGTAAGAGCCACATATAAGTTATCGCCCCTATAGCCCCAGATGACCTCCATTTGTGAGTCCGAATTAACCCGATCGGCCCGCACCACCATAATGCATATTATACGACGTCATTTCAGGCGTCCAGGTTGTTGTATAATTCAAAATGATAAAGTAATCAGTTTGGAAAACTAACTGCTTACTATATCATAATGAGACCCGAGCCCATAACCACAGGACCAATCCTCTCCTTCCTCCGCGTCAGCACCACCATCACCGCCATGGTCGACGCGAGCAGCAAAGGGCTCACTGCGAGCCAGCTCGCAGACGTCCTCGGCCACGACAACGTCCACCACCACCTCACCACGCCGGTAGAACAGGAAAGGCTTCAGCGCAAGGGCTCACGGAGGTCGGCCGTGTACCTTAGCAAGAACCCGAAGAAGAGAAAGGCACAGGAGCCGACGCCCCGAAAGCGCTCTGGGGCGCATCGAGCGAAAGCCGCGGACATTACCATCCAAAAGCTGCTCGCCGTCATCTGGCGTCACGACCTCACCGTTGACCTGGCGACAGCAGAAGTGGCTGCAGGGAAACTCTCCATCGAACGAAGACCGCACTGACGTAACGGTCTACTTCTTCCCCTTGGAGCCCTTTTTCCTCCGCGTGATGCTGCTCTTCCCGCGAGGTCCCTTTCGCAGGGATGACGCGGGCTTCTCCTTGGCCTTCGCAGCAGGCTTCGGACCGGTCTTCCTTTCCATGGTCATGGTCGAGGCAGGCGATGCCACGGCAGGTTCGGTCCCATCCACTCCTTTGATTACCGTCACTTCCTTTTTCACTCCCCTTCCGAGGACCACGAGGATGATGATGCCTACCACGAGGAACATGCTGAAGAAGACAAGGAACCCTGAGATGGACGGCCCGCGGTCCTGCTCCTGCCACTCCTCACTACCACGTCCCGCGACGTCTTCCGTGTCCGCAATGTCCCCGCTGCCTCCGGTATCCAGGTCCGCCCTGCCCCTTAACGGTGCGGGAGTGGCCTGCTCCCACGGATTCGTCGGTTCCGGCCATGGGAGGTCCTCTACGCCGGGCGGCATCTCCGGCTCCTCGACATCGGTGTCGCCCCCCGACTCCTTCACCGGGATGAAATCTTCGACAGGGGTATCCTCGGCCTGTTCTTCAGGAGGTGTGGCGATGCTGAGCGGGAGCTTGCCGGTGAGGCGGCGACGCGTGTCGTTCACGACGACGACGATGTCCCCGGCCCAGTTCTCACGGACCTCCAGCCCCATCAAGAGCGGCTCCTCGACGTCGCGCCCCTCCGCGATGATTACCTCGTGGCCGGTGGAATCGTACACGCCCACGTCGACCTTTCCCTTCCCCCGGAAGCCGTCCTCGTCCATGAGCTCGACAACGAGGATGAGTCCGTCGCCCACCTTGATCGTGTCGAGCGTGCCATCCGGGGAGCGGGCCGTCACCTTCACCTGTGTGACATTTGGTGGGAACTTCTCCTTGTCCAGGTGGACGGCCAGAGAGCTGATCGGGACACCCTTCAGCGATAAGGTGCCCGTCACGGTCCAGTTTGTGAGCCGGCGCGGGGGATGGAGCTGGAAGCGCGTGAGGAGCACGCCCTCGCCGCTCGAGACCGTGACCGGGGACGAGTCCTTCCACACGGGGCCCTCCTCGTCCTCGACATTGATTGCGAACTCGGCACCCTCCAGATCGGTCTGTCGGTCCGCGGGCGAGACGAACTCCACCGATATGTTCAGTTCCTGGTCCCGGTGCACAAGGGGCCGGTGCGGGGTTAAGCGCGCGATCCTGCCGCTATCTCCGACGACATCGATCCTGCTCCGATATATGGAGAGAAGTCGTTCCCCGGCGAAGGCCTCGATGAGGATGGTGTAGGCAGTGATCCGGTCCGGTGAGAGGAACGTGCCGTTGATGAGCCGCATCTCACCGGGACCGATGGTCCCTACAAAATGGCTGACCACGCTCACCGGGAGGGACGGCGCAAGCGGATCGAGCCCCGAGACAGGCTCAGTGTCGTCCCAATCGTAGATGCCAACATGTATTTTCACGTCATCCAGCGCGTCCGCGCCCTCGTTCAGGAAGGTCACGTTGAAAGGCTGCTCGCTCCCCGGATCGACACGGGGGCCGACGGGGCCGATCTCGTGGGCGAAGTAGGTCTCGTTGCGCAGCATCCGCAGGCTCGTCCAGGGGCCTGGGTTCTCGACGATGAAGTGGGGGCAGTAGAAGTGAGGCTCACATGGGGTCAGGGATTGTGTGGGTGTGAAGTAGATGAAGGGGACGCCGGTGACCGGACTGTGGGTCGTCTTGAAATACCCGTCGAGCCGGTAGAGTCCGGGACGCGCCCAGACGGGGATCGGGACCGAGAAGCGCCGCTTCACAACGGTATTCGGCCACACGTGGATACCCCGCTCCACCTGCTCGAAGATGACGTTGTCCCAGGAGTCCTGTGAGTACGGCTCGGGTACGTCAGGTCCATCGACCAGCTGGAAGGCTATGTACCCGTCCACGATGGGCGACTCGAACGCCTGGATCTCCACCTCGATAATGAGGCCCTCCCCCGCAATATAGCGGTACCTATCGAGACGTAGCTCCATGGCGCCCGACGTGAACGTGGGCAGGAGCGCGGTTGCCTGCTGGGACACGAGGAGCATCGCTAGGACGATGATGCTGGCCGCCATGGCCTGTCGGTCCGAGCGTTCCTTCCCGCGATACATGGGGATCCGTGCTCCACTGGTGCTAATGCTGGTAATATTATTAATTCTCACTTAATCCATCTATCCGGACCGTCTTTTTTGAGTATTTAAAGTGTATGTGTCGTATATATTCGTATTTACTCGTATATATCAGTATTGCCATAGGTTATAATGGCTGGGATGCTTTAGCACTATTAGGGGAGCGTCGGGAATGACTTATAATCGCCGCTACAGTAGGTCTATTGCCTACTTGATCATAACAATCGTCATCTTAGCCACGCTTGGTGTCTCCAAGCCCAAGCTGAAGGTCAAGATAACGGACGCAGAGTCGGGTCTGCGGATCCCTCAAGCGTATACTCCGCACCCGGGCGACGTCATCTCCGTCAAGGTGCAGGGCAAGCGCGAGCGGGTGCGCGATTCCATCATCACGTTCAGCCAGGACGACCTCGTCATTCGCAAGAACGCCGATGAGTGGGGGACCGCGACCTTCACCATCCCGCAGGGCGCCATCGGCGAGTTCACCGTGTTCGCGACGCTCATGGACATGGAGTCCGAGCCTGTCACCTTCCCCGTCCAGAACGACCTGGGCATCGAGCTCGTCACAAGGCCGTGGCGGACCACGGACGCGTGCGAGGGGACCGAGCTCGCTGTGCGCGTGAGGGACGAGAGCGGGAATACCATCCCCGCGGCCACTGTATGGTTCGGTGAGGATTTCGAGCTCACCGGGCTCGACGGCATCGCACGACACCAGCTCCCCGAAGGGACCGCGAACCCCCTCCTTATCCGTGCGCTGAAGGCGCAGTACGAGGAAGGACAGCTCTAGGTGTCCGTCGGCACGAGGAGGATCCAGAACGTCGTGGTACACCCTCAGAAGAGCGATGATCCACGTAAGCCCTGGAAGTACGGGACCGTATGCAGGGGCGGCGAGATCATGGTCAAGATCAACACCGAGTGCTTCCCCGAGGACGAGCTCTTTGAAGTGTTCGTCGAGGACATCTTCATAGGCTTCTGCGCCCCCGAGGGCTCCGAGCGCTACTCTCTTTGGGAGGATCGGAACGGCAACGGCAAGCAGGATCCCGGTGAGATCGTCCAGTACTGCAACCTCGCCCTCCCTCTCTCCGTCGGCCCCGGCCAGCATGGTGTGAGCGTGTTCTACAAGAACGAGACCGTGGGCGAGGGCGATATCGTTATCCCCCCGGGCGAGGTTCCCGAAATCGACTGGAAATGCGGGGAGGACCCTGACACGACGACGGGCGATCTTCCGAACGAGTGCTGGTTCTTCGTCTCATCCTCGTGCGTCGCGAACCGCTGCTACCACAGCTGGGGACGCAACTCGGGCGGCGAGGTATTCTCCACCATCATAAGGACGCTCGCCGACGACCTCCCCTGGGAACCGGGGATCCAGGTGTGCCCCGGCAGGCCCGTGTTCACCGCCCGGTTCGGGGGCATGGACCTGCGCTGCAGCAACGGGGTGTACCGTAGGAACCGGGGTCGTGCTCCGGTGTACGCGCGGATCATGAACTGCCCCCTGGGTCATTGTGGCGATGACCCGTTGCGCACGCCGGGCGAGATCGTATCCATGGATCAGACCAACTCCATATGCAGACTGTACGTGACGGGGATGGGCTGGGTCCAGGGTATAGGTTTGAAAGCGGAGCTCAAGCAGAAGACCCGTTCCAGCACATGCTGGTTCGGTTGGGGGCACAACGCCCAGGACATGTCGGTGAGGGCTCCGGGCGACCCGGGCGAGTACAAGCTCTTCTTCGATGCCGTGACCCGCATCTGCGACAATCCCCGGGTGACGTCCGGAAGGCGCTATTGGGCATGTCCTGACTGCAAGGGCGAGAACGCGCCCGCCAGCTGCGCCCAGGATGCCTCGTGCATGTATAGAGGTCGCTGGGTGAGAAAGAGGGCGTGGGGTTCCGATGGCTGGCAGATCGCTGCAGGTGAGCCCAAGGTGTTCGAGGTGATCTCGCCGAGGCTCTTTATCCTCCAGTACCCGCAAGATCCGCTGTGCCCCGGTGCCGCCATCGAGCCTGTGGTCTACCACGCCATGTGCATCGATCCGACGACCGAAGCGGACCTCATGGAGTGGGATCCTGAGAGCGGCACATCGAGGGCCATACCGCTGGGCGAGTGCGGTGCAGAGGGTGAAGACGATCCCTTGGCCGGGAGCGTCGTCGTGGCCAACCTGACGTGCCAAGGCCTCACTGTCCCCGAGGACCTGGACTTCATCGGCGGCAGGACCTATGAGCTCGCCCTCCGCACGACCAGTGGTGACAACATCTACGAGGACCGCCGCGTGCTACAGATCTCAGGGAAGAGCCTGAGCGTGCCCTCCATCGATTCACCGGTGTGCACGAACGACACCATGCGCATCCCCTTCGTCGCACAATGCACCTCTCGGCCCTCGGGATTCTTCTTCGGGGAGGACGAGGTCGCTGGTGACTGCTCGCCGTGCGCGGAGCCGGGCGTGACCTGCCGTTCCAACTGCACGGTGACCGTCCCGGACGAGGTCGATGAGGGCTGGCACCGGTTCACCGTGACGAACGATGCCGGCGAGAACACGACAGCGTTCGTCGAGCTGTGGAAGCCCGGATCGCTCAACCTCAATGAGATCTATCTTACCACGAGCAAGTGCAAGAAGTGCCGGACCCTTATCCTCGAGGTGGAGAATCCGGGGCCCGGTGAGGTCCCCCTCATGGGTCTCAGCGACCAGGCGGAGAGGTACATAGTGCCCCAGCTACCCAAGTGCAAGGTCACGGCCGACTCCGATAATCCCACCTCGGTCGATCCGGGAAGCTCGGCGAACCTCACGTTCAAGATCAAATGCAACGTGCCCATGAAGCAGACCATATCGATACACTTCAACGTCACTGTGTTCTACTCCGACAAGTGCGGATGCAGCCAGCTCGTCGAGGGCGGACGTCAGTACGTGGACAAGTACTGCAAGGCCACCGACTCCTGGGACATAGTAATAACCTACAAAGGCACGGGGGCGAAGTGCAAGCGCAAGGACGCTAAGAACGGGTACTGCGAGCTCGACGACCCGCGCACATCCGACAATGAGGAAGGTGTATGCCTCCCGCTGAGCGGCAGCGGGGACGCCCCGTGCATCGGCTCACTCTGCGGCTCAGTGACGGCCATCGAAACGGTCGACGAGGCAGCGCCAGTGCCCGCGGAGGAAACGACGATCGTCCTTGAGGTGCCGGAAGAGCCAACGGCCACTCCGGCTGTCACGACCGAGGCCCCTACCGATGGAACCGTCGTGGTGGAGCTCGATCCCATCGAGGTCGAGACCCTCCCGGGACAGGTCGTCTACACGCCCATCACCATCAACAATCCCGAGGATGAGTCGATGAACATCACCATCACCATCATGGAACAGGGGAAGGCCGTGGTGATAAAGGGGAGCGATACCGAGATGATGGCCACGGTCAAGGGAAAGGAGACCGTCAGGTTCATGGTCCCCGTGTCCGCCCCCGCGTCGTTCTCGGTGACCATGGAGGCAGTTCCCACCGTGCCCGTGGAGGGCGAGGACAAGACGATCAAGTACGTCCTTCCCGTGGGCGTCGTCGTCGACGACCAAAACAAGGGCAAGATCGTCTGCGATAAGGGATATGAGTGCGTCTCCGGCACACATTGCAGCTTCCAGCACTGCTGCCCCGTCCGTGACATGCCCTGGTTCTGGTCCTTCAATGCGAACGGCTGTTCGGGGGACCTGAGCATGCTCGAGGTCCCATCGCTGAACGTCAACCTCGCGCTGGGGACCGAGATCCTGCTCCCGATCAGCGTGAAGAACCCCTATTCCCATGAGGTTGAGGTGGAGGTCGGCCTCAGCGGGAGCGCGAGGGTAATGACGACGCTGGGTGTCGAGGAGAGCATCTTTAGCAAGAAGCTCACGCTGCGGCCCGGTGACCAGAGGATCGTCCTCGCACGCGTGCTCGGCACCAAGGTGGGGAGGTTCGACCTAGTCGTTGAGACACGCTGTGACGAGGCCGGCTGCGCCCTCACAGCTCCCGCACAGGTCTCCGTGCTCATCACCACGGACGCGTCACTCCTCGGGGACCAGGTCGAGATCCGGACCGCGCCTGGAACGGGTGTGGCCGAAGTAGCGTTCCTCGCCCTCCTCAGCCTTGGGTACCTCTACCGCAGGGACTGAATCCCGACGAGCGCCCTAGGAGCGACGTCTGCTAGTGGCAGCCACTGCTACGAGCATTAGGAAGAAACCGCCCGCGAGCAGGATGGGGAACCAGGTTAGACCACTCATGAATCCGGGATAATCGTCTGTGGAAGATGTGTCGGCCAAGGTCTCCAACGGCCTATCGGACGCGGAAGGTGGTGGTTGTGAGATAGCTACCGGGACATCGGTCGCGGCCGGGGTCGTGGGCCCGCCCGGGGGCGGAGCGGTCGCTGAAGGTGTGTCCGTTGCGGACACCGGCGTCACCGTCGCTGCAGATGGAGCGGGCCTGTCGAGCGAGCAGTCGCCGTCCTGTGCGGACGTGCACCCCGGAGGACAGAGCTTGTCCCCTTCCACACCACAACACGCGCACGACTCTCCTCCGTCCCCCGATGGGACACACGAGCCCTCCAGGCTCCATTTCGTGCACATGGTCTTGCAGCCGGCAGGCGTGCAAATGCATCCCCGTTCGGGATCGCACCCGGCCCCCTTCCCGGGAGTGCAGGTCGACAGCGTGCACCCGTCATCCGAGCACGCTTGTTCGCCGAAGAAACATACTCTGCCCACCATCGAGCCCGGCGATGGGCATACATCCTCATCGACGACACAGCCATCGACCGTGCACCGGCTCTTGAGGAAGCAGCTATCGAAGTCGAGGAAGGGCTCGAAGTCACAGGGTTGACGCACAACGGCACAGCCGAACGAGGTGCACTCCCCGGGGCCGTACACGCACATGTCGCCATCCATGGTGCCGGGGAGAGGGCACGTTTCGCACGAGGGAGGATCGCCGACATCGAACAGGAGGAACTCGTCGTTGAACTCGCCGTCGAGCGCGGCGTTGCCGAGTATGAAGAGGGCCTGGTCGAAAGCGCCGAAGCAGTCCCAGTCCGTGGTCGCCCCACACGCGGACGGATCGCCCGTGTTGCCGGAATGGGGCCCGTCGCCGAAGCGTTCGGCCCATTCGATGTACTTCGCCTCACCGGTGAGCTCGAACGCCAGCGAGGACGCGAGCATGTAGAAGCCCTGGTCGTTGCCAGCCCCACAGTCGAAGTCACCGCGGGAGGGGCCACAGTCGGTCTGCTGCCCGAACCACGAGCCAGACCACAGGGCCTTGTCCATCCACTCCTTGAACGGCTCGTCACCCAGCACGCGGTAGGCCGCGCCGTACGAGAGGGCGACCATGGCGTTGATAGCGCCGCCACCGCAGTCCCAGTCGCCATTGGGGCTGCACTCATTGGACCCCTGCTCTGCGAGGCTCCGCGCATATCCGAGGTAGGTCTTATTGCCCGTGACATCCGCCAGGGACAGGTACCCGAGGACCATGAGCGCCTGGTCCTCGCCCTCCACACAGTCCCATCCCGCATCGGGCCCGCACTGGCACTCGGGGCAGGAGTAGCTCCCCCGTGGACCGTCGGCGAGCGACTCGGCATAGGAGAGATAGGTGGCGTTGCCCGTGAGACCGTACAGCTTGAGGTATCCCAGGAGCATCATACCCTGGTATCGACCCTCACCGCAGTCCCAGTTGCTGTCGGGACCGCACCTGAGCGGATCGCTGGACGAGTCGCCTGACGGTCCTGCCAGGGCGAGAGCGTGGAGGGACATGAACTCCTGGATGTCATCGGATAGCTCGAACGCCCGGGCGTAGCCGAGCATCATGTAGCCCTGGGAGTAGCCGTTCTCGCAGGACCATCCCGTTCCCGGGCCGCACTCGGTCGAGCCTGTCCGCGCGAGCGATAGCATGTTCTCGAGATAGATATCGTCGCCCGTCTCCTCGTACACCCGGGCGTAGGCGAGGAGCATGGCGCCCTGATGGGCGCCGATACCGCAGTCCCAGTCGGAACCGGGGCCGCACGCGTAACTGCCGCCCCCTCCCGTGCTCGAATCTGAGAGCGAGCGCATATGGTCGAGCCTGTCCGCGCGGTCGAATCCCGCAGCGAGGGACAGGATGATGAGGATGACGACAAGACAAGAGGGCCGCACCAAGCTACGTCTCATGGTCACGCTCCCTTCTTGCCGGAGAGCCCACGCACGTCCCCCGAAGATACGGTGGAATCGGCCCCTACGTCCCCCTCTCCCCTGAGCCACTCCAGGACGTTCCGCATCAGCCGCGTGTGCTCGAAGGGCGCCTCCGAGGATACGACACGGTAGTCCCCGATGCACAGTACCCTGCCCTTCCCGCGTGTGGTGGCCACCATGATGGGGATGAGCCCCTTCTTCTCGAAATCGTCGTACCTGAGGTTGAGGTTCTGGTCGCCGAAGCTCTCCTTGCTGCCAAAGGCCAGCACCATGGCGTCGGTGCTCGACAGGGAGCAGCTTCTGAATATACGCATGCGACCGACGCTCTTGAGGATGGGGTGGTTTGCCAGCCCCTCGAGGAGGGGCGCCACCGTGACCCGGTAGCCCGTGTCAGTAAGTTCGTAATCGCAAACAAGGTCCTTGTTGAACCGTATTCCGAACGCCCCCGACAGGGATGTACAGGCGTTCGCGTCACCTGAACCGAGCCCCGAGGCGAGGATGAGGAGCCCCATACCGCGGTACCGGACGCTATCGATGATGGCCGACACCTCGTCCTCCGTATAGCGCGAAACGGGATTGGCCACTACCAGCACGTCCGTCTCTTTCAGGACGGACATGATGTCGCTCTCCCTCTGGACCTCGCATTCCATGTCCTCGGCCGTCGAGATGAGCGGCGAGAGCGCCGTCATGAGCTTGGGGTCCTGGCCATGGCCCACGTCGAACGTGATCGCTGTTCGTGCGGTCAGGAGACCTGATGTGCTCAGCTCGCGGGCCAGGGCGAGGGTGAAACCCGCGGAGAGCACGACGAACGTGAGCACGAGAGGGACCAGGGCGAATCCCCGGAACGGGCTCGGGCTCGGGCTCGGGGTCGAGATCGCCTCCGACGAGGGGATTGCCTCGACGGTCGATGTAGCGGACGGCGCTACAGTCGCCCGTCCCAGGTGCTCCACGACCGCGGGTGTCGGCTCGGCGATGGTTGTCAGATAGTCCATCTCCTGACGGATCAGGATCCGCTGGTTCGCTTGGTCCGTTATGTACACCTTACCTTCGAAGAGGAATATCCCATGAGGCGTGTTCAGTTCCAGTGGGCCCGAACCGTGCTTACCGGTCCCGTACTGGCCGAGATGGCCCCCGTCCCGATCGAACACCTGGACGCGGTGGTTCTCCGAGTCCGCCACAAAGACCCTTCCGCTCCCCTCGTCGACAAAGACGTCCCGGGGCTGGAGGAGCTGTCCGGGACCGCTCCCTGTACCGTCCCCGATGTGTCTGCGAAACAGGCCCGCGCGGTTGAACACACTGATCCTGTCGTTCTCCATGTCGGCCACATAGACCTCGGTGGCGGTGACATAGATGCCATAAGGGGACTCCAGCCTACCGTCCTCCGCACCAGGTAATCCCGCTATCCGATACTGGGGAGCCCCGGTCGAGTTGAACACGCTGATCCGGTGGTTGCCTATGTCCGATACGAACACATTACCGTCCCGCACGAACACGCTCACCGGGAAGCTGAACTGGTCGGGCGCGTCGCCCTCGGTCCCTGTCCCGATCATTCCCACAGAATTGCCGTCCAGGTCGAACATGCTCACCCGGTGGTTGGCGGCGTCTGCCACGTAGACACGGTTGTCTGCGACGAAGACGTCCTCCGGCTCATTGAACTGGGTCGAGAGGCTACCGTTCAGTCCCGCTCCGATCTGGCCGACGTGGTTCCCGTCCAGGTCGAACACGCTCACCCTGTAATTGAGGCGTTCTGCGACATAGAGCTTCCCGCCCACGACGAAGACACCGCACGGCTCGTAGAACTCTCCCGGACCATCGCCGAGCTGTCCAGTTCTCCCAATCTGCTGGAGCGCTGTCCCGAGAGCGAGCGCGAGGGCAAGGGCACCAATGATAAGGACTGCGTTCGTCCTCCCCACGACAATATTGTAACGACAAGATAATAAAAACCTGTGGTCGGGCCCGCACTCGTCGGTGCCCGGCCGTGGGATTGCCGCGACCGCCTAGGTGCTCAGGTAGTCCTTGACCTTGTCGACCATGTATTTGCCACCAGTGACGAGCCCGTCGACCACCGCCAGGCCAGCGGGCACGGTCCAGAAAGTGGCGGCATCGATCACCGCACCGGTCACCATCCCCAGGAACCTTGCTGTTTCGTTCTCATGGTAGTTGGATCCGTTGCGCCCCAGGGCCTCGTCCAGCCCGTCGTACACGGTGGTCAGGGTATGCTCCCCGTAAGGCAATCCCCTTGCCTCGGACAGGTTCCGGTCGATCACCATTGAGAGGCCGTCGCAAATTGTGACAACTGCGCTCAGGTAGTCCTTTAGGAAGCTCGAGTCGTGTTCTCTGTCCTCTATTGGATCGATATCGTAGTACATACCCGTGCACCCGAGGTGACCATGCGGAAGATGCGCATTATAAGCGTTGTCTTTGGCAAGCGTACTCCCTGTTTCCTGTCGTCTTACGGACAATGGAGGGACACTTTGGTTGATGGGGTACTCGAGAACGGGATACTCGGTCCCCGGCGCGGCCCTCACCCACAGATCTCGTAGATGGCCGCGGCATAGATCTCGGCGTTACGGACCAGTGAGTCGACGGTCACACGTTCATTGGGCTGGTGGGCCATCTCCGGCTCTCCGGGCATAGTGGGCCCGAAGCTAACGGCCCGCGGCATGGCTTTGGCGTAGGTTGTGCCGCCGATGGCGTGGAGGGTCGCCTGCTGGCCGGTAACGTCAGTGTAGGCCTTCTGGAGCGAGACTACAAGCGGATCTGACGGATCCACGTACAGGGGGTCCAGGCCATGCTCGCTAGGTATCACTGCGAGATCGTAGCCATTTGCGGCCTGGGTAACCCGCTCGGACAGCTCCTCCTGGGTGATGCCGTAGGGGAACCGGATGTTGATGGTGGCTCTCGCCTCGTCCTGCGTCGCGTACACAACACCCAGGTTGGCGGTCGTGTCGCCCAGGAAGTCGTGGTGTGCAGCGATGCCCAGGCTGCCGCCGTTGGTCTCGCACCCAATGCGGTCGTTGATGAACCGCACTATCTCGGTCGCCGCACCGTCCGAGGCGTCGATCCCACCGATATATGAGGCAACGTCCACTATGGCGTTGTGCCCGGCTGCCGGGGTGCTCCCGTGGGCGCTGCGCCCAGCAGCGGACACCGTGATCTCGTGGTCGCCTGTAGGCGCTACGGTGAGTGCTGCGTCCGGATTGGCCGCATTGAACTGCTCGGCAGCGGCGTACAGCTCCTTGTAGGCGTCGGCGGGATTGCCGTTCACGTGGAGCACCGCAGAGGCGCTGTCGGGCACCATGTTGGAGCGCAAGCCGCCCTCGAGGGAGGTTAAATCGTAGGCGCCCTTGGCACCACCGGAGTGCGAGGATGTGAGATGGAGGTCCTTGAACCCCTTCTCGCCGTTGATGATGGGGAAGTCGGCGTCGGGGACGATGGACATGTCGGGCGCGCCCTCCTTCTCCAGGTAATGGGCGATACCCGTCCACCCTCCGCTCTCCTCGTTTGTGCCGAAGATGACTTTCACGCGCTTGTTGAGGGTGACCCCCGAGTCCTGGAGGGCCTTGAGGGCGTAGAGCACGGAGATGGCGGGGCCCTTGTCATCCATGGCACCACGGCCCCATAGCTCGCCGTCCACGATCTCGCCGCCAAAGGGCTCGTGCTCCCAGCCGTCACCGGCAGGGACCACGTCCACGTGGAGGAGCACGCCCAGGGTCTCGTCACCCTGGCCTACTTCCACGACAGCGGCCTGGCCGTCGAGATTGCGATAAGTGAATCCGAACTTGTCCGCCAGCTCCCCGATGTAGTCGAGAGCACGGGCTATGTCAGGACCGAGCGGGTCCCCGTCCACGGGCTCATCGGGCCGCACGGAGGGGATCTTGAGGAACTCACTGGTGTCATGGGCGATGTCATCCCGGTATCCCTGGATGAGAGCCCTTGCACGACCGAGCTCCTTGTCTGACATGGCCGGGTTCTGCAGGGTACGGTGTTTATGAATGTTTCTATGGGTTGAAAAGGGCCGAAGCGTCGATTATCCGCGTCGCACTGCCTTTTCCTGCAGCCGTTGTTGCACTGGTCCGCTGGTCAGCTCACGCAGAGCGTCGCCGGCCACCCACCTCGCGGCCTTCGTGTCCTGCTGCTTGACACGCTCGGCGCACGCGATGGCCTTCGCGTTCAGGGCGAGGTCCCGCTTGCCGATCTGTCGGAGCGCCCAGTTGACGGCCTTCTTCACGCCGTTGCGGCCGTCCCCGGCCTCCCGTTCGATGAGGGGGAGGTACGCCTCGAAGACATCGTCGGACGCTTTTTTGTCGCCTACCGCCAGAGTGGCCATGAGCGAGAACCCCGCCCGCTTGACGAACTCCTCCTCCCGAGCAGACCACTCGACGGCCTTGGCATGACCGTAGGAAGTATGGCGGAAGAGGTTCATGCAGCACTGGTCGCACAGCTCCCAGTCCTGGAACTGGCCAGCCCAGGCGTCCATGATCCCGGGGGTTATCCGCGTCGGATCGGCGACGATCGAGGCCAGGATCCGTGTCTCCCGCAGGCCCTCACCCCAGAGGACTAGGGCGAGCTCGTGGTCACGGCCTATCTCTCTGGCCAGGGCACGGAGCATTGGTACCCGCACGCCCAGTGCCTTGTCCGGCGATATCCCGAACCGCGCCATCCCGGCCACGGAGGCGGCGTCCGCGCTGGCGTGTAGCTTCGCGAGCACCTCGTCTGGGCCCATCGCACCCGATGTCCAGACAAAGCGATAAAAGGTTTCCCACCCGGTACATCCCTGTTGTGATACCATGATTGTGTTCGCTGTAGTCGATGTTATCTCCGGAAGGGACGAGGAGGTCTGGACGAGCATGGCCAAGTGTCTCAAAGGCCTCAAGGGGGACGTCACACCCCTCATCATGAACCGTATCTTCGAGCAGGAGGATATCGCGCTCACCCTTCGTGTAACGGACCCTAAGATGCTCCCCACGTTCCTCATCGAGAACGTCCGGTCTATCGAGGGGGTGCGGGACATCGAGACGTTCTCGCTCTTCGAGGGAACGTTCCTCGCCGAGAATGACCGGGTCCAACGGGACGCCGAGGGGCTGCATGCCTATGCTTTCATCGCCACCGAGCCGGGACAGGACCGGGAGGTCTACGACATGCTCTGCTCGCTCGGTGAGCACATGAGCGTGTACCCGCGTTTCGTAGCGTTCACGTTCCACAAGATGAAGTGTACGATCATCCTCTCCCTAAACGCTCCGAGCATCGATACGCTGGAGGAGTTCCTCATCGAGAAGGTCCGCAGCATAGAGGGCGTCACGGACACCCAGACGATGATAGGTACGCGATACCAGTTCCTCGTGGAACCGAGCGATGTCTACAAGGGCAGGACTACCTAGGTACCTTCAGAACAGGGCCACGTTCTTGCGGGTCACTCCCTCCACCGTGCCGAGAGCGTCCAGCAAGGCCTGGACCGGGACCGCGTCACCCGCCACGACGACCACATGGAGCAGGCCCTTGCGATCGGTCCCTGCTTCGATGTGGGAACGGACCACCTCATGATGTGCCCGTAGCGTGGTGTGCACGTCCACGTCAGGTCCGGCCAGTAGGGTCACGGTACCGCGTACCCTCCCATGAAGTCGCGCAGGGTCGCACTTCTCCTCCAAGAGTAGCCGGAGGGCGTCCCGCACCGCCTGGGAACGGCCGGAGTAATTGCACTCGGTCACCACGCGCTCGAGCTGGGCGAGGAGCTCCTCGTCCAGTGCGAGGCTGATCATCCGCTGCTTGGTCCCCAGTACCATGGTCACGAGCCGTGAGCAAGTATAGATTATGTAGCTTTAAAATGACATGGTAACCGATGGGGAGGACCGGACTCGTCCTGCTCGCGGTGCTCGCGACCACCCTTCTCGCCGCGACACGGCCCATCCCTCTGGCCGCGCGGGCGACTGGTGGATCATTGCTCGAGGTGCGTTACGGGACGCCACCCATGTAGGATGCGGGACGGAGCCTTACGATGCTCTCCCTGATGGGATTGGTCATCGCTAGTATCGTTGAAAAGCGGACGCGATCGTCCCGATGATCCGTTTCAGATGGAAGCAGCAGCACCGTGGATGAAGCGCACCCGGTGGCCGCAGTAGTACGAGTCGTACTCCACCTCGCTGTACTTCCGAACGCTCTGCCGGTCCTCCTTGCGGATGATGAACGCGTAGGCGTTGGCGTACTTGGCCTTGACCTTCTTCACGCGGAAGGAAAGCCCCAACGTCTCCAGAAGGTCCTCGATATACGACAGCTTCCATTGGCGGGGAGCAGAGAAGAAGTAGAAGGACTCCTCGAACACGAGGATGAAGGTGAACAGGAAGATGAAATCCAAAACGTGTCTTGACCACATTACATGGTTGTTGCAGCCAATGCCTGATGGAGGGTTCGCGAGCGGTGGCCGTAGTAGAACGAGTCGTACTCATCCTCGCTGTACTTCCGGACGCTCTGCCTGTCCTCCTTGCGGATGACGAACGCATAGGCGTTGGCGTACTTGGCCTTGACCTTCTTCACACGGAAGGAAAGCCCTAATGTCTCTAAGAGATCCTCGATATACGACAGCTTCCACTGGCGCGGGGCAGAGAATAAATAGAAGGATTCCTCGAATACGAGGATGGTGGCACGGCCGCCCCTCTTGAGCACGCGCTTGATCTCTCGGAAGAGGTTGTCGGTGCTCACCACCTCCTCGGAAAGGCCGATACCTACGATCTTGTCGAATTGTCGGTCCTTGAATGGGATGAACTCGGCATCGGCACGGACGTACGACACGTTGCGCAGGAGGGCTAAATGCTCCCTAGCGATCTCCAGGTCATGGAACCCAACATCGGTTGCGTACACCCACTTGGCGTTCGCAGCGAGCTCGGGCACCAGTAGCCCGGTCCGGCAGGCGATCTCGAGCACGATATCATCGTGCTTAACGGCCGCTGTGCGAAGGAAGTTCTCGCGCATCCACTCGGGATAGGCGTACGCGGCCAGGGTGTCGTAGAAGGGTGCGATCATCTCGTTGAACGCCACAACGAACTTCTCGTTGTGCTCTATTTGGAGGATGAAGTAGATGGGCACCCCCACGAGCACGAGCGACGTCCCCTTGAGGAACTCTAGCTGGTCCACCTGGGACATGATAACGATGGTGGTCAGCACGCAGACGAGCGACACCAGGGAGAAGGCGGGGGTCTTGTACGGGCGCTCCATGGAAGGCTTGCTCAAACGGAGCACCGGGACGGCAAGGAAGATGAGCGCGTACACGATGAGCGCCACGGGGATGAGCGCCGTGATGAGGGCGTGGAAGTCGGCCGTGAGCACGAGCACCGTGGCGAGGGCTGCCTGGATGATGAGGGCGTTGACCGGGGTCTTGTAGGTGGGGTCGAGCTTGGCGAAGAACGCGGGAAGCATCTCGTCCTTGGCCAGGGCGTAGGGGATGCGTGCGTGCGAGAGAATCCAGGAGTTGCAGCATCCGAGAAGGATGACCACCGTCCCCATCACGAGCCAGGGAACGGCGCGCGGGCCGAGGGCGGGGGTCCGCTCCACCACCAGGGCGATGGGGGCCTGACTCACTCCAAGCTCGCTCGCGGAGACCACGCCCAGGGACACAATCACCACGGACAGGTAGATGAACACGATGAGCACCGTGGACCAGACCAGTGCCGTCGGCACGGCGTGCTTGGGGTCCTTGGTCTCCTCTCCCAGGAAGGTAACGCACTCCCAGCCGATGAATGGCTCGATGATGATGGCTGCCGCTGCCAGCAGCATCGCCCAGTTGGGCTCATGGAACTCGAGGAAGTTATCCACCTCGATGGCGGGGGCGCCGAAGAAGATGATGGCACCCAGCACGACAAGTGTGATCACGGTGAACACGCGCTGGATCTTGGCGCCGAGCTTGACGCCAAGGTAGTTGAAGAAGGTGAGCACCCATAAAAAAGCCGCGGCCAGCATGCGGGCCCGCGGTTCCCCTATGTGGATCAGGTGGTCGAGGTACTCCACGATGCACGCGCTTATGACCATGGCGATGGTGACCCAGCCGATGACCCACGCCGACCAGCCGACGAGGAAGCCGACGAACGGGCCGAAGGCCTCCTTGCAGTAGGTGTACACGCCGCCGGCCTCGGGGTACATGCTGGCCAGCTCGGCGATGCACATGGACATCATGATGGCCAGTGTCCCGATGGACGCCCACACGAAGATGGACTCGGGCCCGGCGATGCCGGCGGCGATGCCGGGTATCATGAACACGCCCGAGCCCACGATGGCCCCGATGGAGAGGAACATGAGGTCGTACATGGAGAGCGTCCGCTCCATCTCGTCCATCTCGTCGAGCTCGAGCTCGGGGATGCGGCGGATGACCTCGTCATAGCTGATGCGTACGCGATGGTAAGGGCTGCGTCGGGGCATGCCCTTACCGCCGTAGGGACTATTAGCACCCACAGATCCGGACGCATCATCATCCGATGACGGACCTTCCTCCTCCTTCATCTGATAGAACAAGTAGGAGCATATCATTAAATATGATTCGATGCGGGCCGTATTAACAACCGTGCTAATTTTAATCCGTTAAGTCGGCTTCTTGACAGCACAAGAACCGCTACCAGGGGATGGCGTATCCCAGCTCCCAGACTATGTTCCGTATCGTGCCCACGAAGAGGATGGAGAAGAATAGGAGTGATATACCGAGCGACAGCATGTAGAGGATACGCTCACCATGGATGTCGTGGAAATCAGAAGGACGATGAGATTGACGACGAGCGTGAAGGGATTCACAGATCATCACTCACGGGTGCTTTCTCTTTCTCGTCGGCCATTACCTCGCGGTGGAGCGCGATGAGGTCCCAGAGATGCACGGGCTCGCCCTCACCCACCGCCGGGCAGGAACGGAAGGCGACCAGCGTCAGTCGCTGGCCATCCAGTTCCACAAAAGCCCGTCCACCCTCCACAGGGGTTCGCGAGAGGGCAAACGGGTATAGCCGACAGGCCGTGGGGCGGTGGGGGTGTACACTGCACTGGAGCGCCTCGGGATCAAGGAACACACAGCCCAGGTCCCATTCACGCTTCGTGAGGACAGGATCGACGTTCTTACCATGGACAAGCACTCGAACGAAGCTACGATCGACCTCTTCGGCCAGCCGGTCAACGTCACGCATCAACAGCGGAACCTCGTACCGTCGGCAGCACTCCCCGCATCCCCGACATGTGAACCGCACGTCCAGGTCCACGGGGATGACGTCCTCGATATAGGCTTCGACGATGGTATTCCCCTACAGAGGTGAGTATACCAACGGTTAAATGGGTTGGCCCCCGATGTAAGGAACGGGATTTCCGGTACCTCGATTAAAAGTGTACCGCACTTCTGCGCGAGAGCTTCCATGTCCGGCGAAGTACTATGGCAGCTTTTCCAAGGGACGGACCTTCTGACGGGGACCGTGCTCGTTCCCAGTCTCCCCCTAGAACGAATGTGGATCAGGCCGAAGCGGTATTCCCAGGAAACGTTGGTCTGTGAGCTGCCTACCGATCAGTTAAACATCGGGTACTCCGGCGATGGTCTGGATCGTATGGTGAATGGACCTAGGTAGCCATGAGCCCAAACTGGAGCAGCACTACGAAGAAAAGCATCCAGAGGATGGAGAGTGTGAAGAGATAGAATGAGAGGCGGGACAACCATTCGTACTGCTTGGAGTTGCGCTCCGCGGCCAGTGCCAGAACGGTCACGTAGCTTGTGAGGCCGAAGAACACCACCGACGCGATGAGATAGATCCCGATCATGCCAGGAAGTACCATCCCCGACATCTTGAGAGAGTAGAGGATACCCACGACCGCCAGACATATGCCCGCGAACTCGGACGAGGTGTCGCAGATGGATTCCAGCGCGTCCCTGCTGATCCCCTTCTCCATGGAGGGCATGTGCACGTCCTGGAGCCGGGCGTAGTAAGGATTCTCGCGGATGCTATCCGGCAGCATTGACCTCACCCCCCATGAGCCGAAGGAACTCCTTCCGGTTGGTCTCGTTGCATCCGAAGTCCACCCACTCCACCGTGAAGTTCCCATGGTCCTCGGCCCGGCGCTGAAGCACGTCGAAGAGGCAGCAATGCCCGAGCAGTCGCTCGGCCTCCCTGAACCGGACCCCCTCCTCACCCAGCATCTTCCGAGCGAGGGTGACGTTCTGGCTCAGTAACCGACACTCTCGGGACTGTTGGAGGATGACACAGCCGCCGGGCGAACACGTCACGTCGAACGGCTCGAACGTGTCGTTCACACTCCCGACTCTGTGAATGTTGTCACGATGCTTGGTAAGGACGTCATTCCCCTTGACCTTTAGGGCGTCCTGACCCATGAACATCATGCTGGTGAACGTCCCGAGCACGAGCACCGCTATAGCAAGGCACATAGCTAAAGGAGGGATGCCGGTGAGGTCGAGCTCGCCAGAGATCACCCACTCAACGATGATGACCAGGCACACGAATACGAAACCGAGCACAACGGCCAGGAAGAGGAAGTCCAGCATCGGGGAGAGGGGGGGTCGTTGAACCTATTTAAACTCTTGGCCCTCGCATCCTATCTCTGCCTTCACGGGGGGGCCGCCCGTGATACGTGTAATGGAGAGTCGACCGTCCGGCTCCGCCTCGACGACGATCTCCGATATGTCCCGGAGCATGGCCAGACTCTCGGCCGTGCAGATCTTTGCGTCCACTCCGACCACGAGAGTTGAATCGTTGTTCTCGCACAACGACTTCACGTGGGAAACGAACTTGTAGAGCAGCGTCGTATCCTCCTTCAAGGCCGACGGCGGCAGTTCCAGGACAGTACAAACGGAGCCAACAGGGAAGGACTGGAAGGCACGCCGCAGTTCCCAAGATATAGTGTTGAGCATGGCTCCGATGAGATGACATCCAGGCCCTATCTCCTTTGATGTGTCCATGTTCGGATCAACGGATAGTAGTTTGAGCCTGCCTTGGGCGAGGGCGTCATCGACAGGATCAAGTCGCTCCATCAAACGCATGAGTATCGTGTGACGCGCCTGCGACACCCATACCGCATGGCGGTGGAGGCCCAGGTTCTTGGTGATGAATGTGGAGTAAAAATGCTCCTTTGCGAAACCGGGATTGTGGATTAAAAGCACGGAGAAATGGGCAGGGATATGCCCTGCTGGTCCATCAATGACCTCGAATCCCCATGGGTGACCGGACGCGAAGAGCGCATTGGTGAATAGGTCCGTGAGACCTGCCGCCTGGAACACCGGCCGTTCAGCAACAGGTCGGACGGTGAGATCTAGGACATGTTTGATATCGTCTCGGCTCATGATGTTCTTGAGCTTGAAATGGATCTCGGCAAGGGTCCGCCTATAGCGGGCTACGAGCTCGGCGTAGGCTTTCTTTCTCCCCCGGGCCTTGCGCAGCTGCTCCATCGTACCGGCGACATCAACGATGGGCGGGCCGATCTTTTCCGCTGTCACTGCGTCCTCCCCCCAGATGTCTTTCAGCGTCTGGATGAGGATGCTGCGGAAACCGGCCTCCAGCGGGAGGGCAGGGAATAGTGCAGTGAACGCCTCCTCCATACCTTGGACGGCTACCTGATCTCTTGGCAGGATGAATCCGGCCACGGCCGGAGGGAGGTTCTCGTTATCGTCGCCGAACACTCGGTACAGCTCTTTCCTGAGCTGCTTATCTGTGTACTTGCGATCTGTATTGGGCGGTGAGAGCGTGGTGAGCAGATCGACCATTCCATTGAAGATGAGCGAAAGGTCCCCAACGTTGTCGCTGTCCTCGAGGTCGATAGCATGTGCGTCGAAAGTCCTGTCCTGAGCATCGAACGAGAGGTCGCGCAGTGCGGGATTCTCAGCCTTCACCTCGTTCACGAGCGCTTCCAGTTCCACGGTCCTGATGAACCTTCCAGCAAGGTCACAGATCGCCTCGACCATCGCCTCGCCCGCCGCTCCCTCCTCCTCTCGATGACGTCCCTTAGTCGATACCCTGGCGAAGGAAGCGTTCAGCATGGCGAGGGCCTGCACCTGAATACCCAGACCTATGATGGAGCATAGGAATCCCAAGGACACGAAGATGAATGTCTCACTGAACACGCGGAGTCTGAGATGCGACGACATCATGTACGCCTCGGTCGCGTACACGCCGACGAACATAATCATCAGTACGTAGTAGACCATGAGCTCCTGTAGGTTCTTGAATGAGGGGATTCGCTTGAGGAGCTGACCGGTTATCCGACCGCCATACGCTACTAGAAGGATGAATGAAGCTGTGATCGCTGTAACGAATGGGCCGAGCACGGTGTCCACGTTCAGTGGGGGGGCCCACATGAAGGGGAGGATGGCACTCCCGAGAGTGATGATGGCGGCTGATGCCAGATAGCGAGTGTTCTTGGAAGCGAAGAGATCGAGCTCTAGCGAGAAGACCGTGCACCACGAGCGGAAGAAGGCCAAGGCCGTCACCACCATAATGAGGACGAGGAGGAGCCTGATACCAGTGAGTGCAACGGGGACCGTGGCAAGACGTTCCTCGTAAAGGGTACGGGGAACTGCGAACTCGCTAGCGTTGATGAGCACGAGCCCAAGCACGATGAGCAGGTGACCTAGGGTCATGGCATCCCAAACGCGCGACTTGATTTTATCGTTGATCTCCGCAACGGCTACAAGGAGCGCATAGAGCGCAAAGATCCAAACGACCAGAACGAGTCCGACGTGCAGGGGATAGTATGCATCGATGGCCAGATCGGTCGCTGCCGTCCCCTGGACGGGGAGAAGAACGGCCGCCAAGGCCACGAGAGCGAACAAGCCCTCCCTAGTCGATCTTGGCTTCACCACTTCGTTCACCTGACAGTGCGTTGATTATTAAGGTGTCCGCTCCCTGTGCTCGGGCCACCGTTTCGCACATCCCCTCAAGGACCGTGCGAGCGACGCCCGTGAGCGTACGTTCGTTCACGACCACCATGAGGAGCGCACGATGTGTCTCACAAACGCCCTTGATGCGATAAAGATCCTTGTATAGGTCCTCATCCTCCTCGTTAAGCGCGGCGATGGGGAGCTCTACGACCACCATCGTGGCATTGGGAGGATGTTCCCGGAAAAGGTTTGCGAGCGTCGATGCCATGTTGTTGAGCTCGGGGCTCGCCGACACGATGCCCGGCCCTATATCGCGCTTACCGCTTGTTCGGGGATCGAGCGTGCAGAACACGAGGCGTTTCCCCTCTCGCAGCGCGTCCACGTCTATGCCCCCCTCGGTCCGCAGCACTCGCCGCAGGGTGCTGGCGCGGGCCGGTGAAAACCAGATCGCGTTCCTCCAAGCCGCGAGGTTCGCACCCAGAAACCGGGAGATGAAGAGCTCCTTGGCGAATCCCGTACCATGAACGACCAGGATGGAGAACTTGGTATCGATCCGACCCGCCACGTCATCAAGTCCCTCTGAGCCCCAAGTATGGTCTTTGGAAAAGAATGCATTGGCGAAGAGATCATTGACACCTGCCACCTTGTAGAGCGGGGATGATGAGAGGGGCCCAAGACGTTTGGTGAGCGCTTCCCGGAGTTGTTCGCGGCCAATGACACGTTCCTGCCTGAGGCATAGGCGAGCATAGCTGCGCAACCACGCTTCCTCCACGTCGCCGATGGGCCACCGGGCCGCGAAGCCGGTGATGTCCACGATGACAGTACCATCTTCAATGTATTCGACGTACTCCGATCCCCAGGCCTCCGCGAGCTCTTCGGCCACGAGAGATCCGACGAGGTCGGTCCCGACGATCGAAAGGAGCCGCTCCAGAGCCTCAGTTACGCCTTTGACCACGGCGTCCTCACGGTCCATAAGGAAGCCAGCTATCCCGGGAGGGAGGTTGTCAAGTTTGTCCGTTACGCCTTTCCGGGCCACCTTTCTGATACGCTCCTTTGTATACCCTTCCTTCGCAAGAGGGGGGATCGCTCCATCGAGAAGGCTTACAAGACGATGGAAGAACGAGGACAGGTCAGCGAGCGTTCCCTCGTCGCTCAGGTCCAGATCACCAAGAACGACCTGTTGCACCTCTTCATCGATACTGACCTCTGCAAGAGATGGATGGTCGGGCTTCATCTCATCCAGGAGACGTTCGACGAGCCCCACATCGAGGAAGAGGGAGAGCAGGCGGGAGAGCACCTCTTCGATCGGGCCTTGAGTAGCGGTCCGACGCATCCCCGAGACGTCCTTGAGCACGACGGCAAGGGTGAACAATCGCAGTGCCCGGGTCTGGAGCACGAAGCCGATGAGGAGAATGACCGCCCCCGCATAGGAATAGAACGCCGTGTGGGCCAGCATCCGCTGGAGGTCGACATCCTCAAGGGACCAGGCCTCGAGCATTGAGACGATCACCAGAGCGACGAGCATGACCGCGTACACGGCCATCCAAACGAGGTGTGATTGGGCCGGATTGTCGCGGATGACGAGGAGTGATGTGGCGGTGAGATAGAGAGCGAAGACGATGATCGCTATCCCTGCAATTGAGGGGAAGAGCATTGTACTGGCAGTGACCTCGATGACTGGATGCCACACGGCCGGGAGCACGGTGGCCACCCCGGTCAGAACCAGTGCCACAAGAAGGAAATGGATGGTCCCCGGTGAGAAGGGAGCGGGTCTGATCCGAAGCGCGCGGCACCACTCCACAAGGATAAAGAACCCGGAGAGGGCCATGGTGAAGAGGAGCACGGCCTTGCCGCCTACGATGTTCGCCCTCGCAGCGAACAACGAATGAGGTAAGGAAAGGTAGCTGGCAAGGAGGAGGGCCATACCCAGAACGGACACTACTTGACCGATAGCGAGATATTCCCACGCCCGGGTCCTAAGTCGCAACTTCAGCTCACGAGCATAGACGAGGACAAGGAAGAATATGAGGGTCCATGCTCCGTTGATGAGCACGGTGGCAGAAATGGGCAGGTCATGGATTGCCAGCCGGTCCACACCAAGGCCGGGGATCAAGAGGAGAAAAAGGACGATGAGCAGGCCTAGAAGGGCTCTTGTAAGGGCTGTCGCCATCGCTGCCTAGTACCCCGACCATGCTTTAAATGCCTATGGTGGCGCCCGCGGCAGGCCTATTCCCCGCGGCCACCCGTAGCCTTGAAGAAACTCCCGAACGCGTCGTTGGACGCTGTGTTATAGACAGGTGCTGCGGAGAAGGCACCACGACGCATGGTGCCGAAACCATGGTCCACCGAGGTGGGCTTGCGCATCTGGAGCGTAGACATACGCTGAGATGACGCGAAGTTGCCGGCGATCTTCCCGGGATCGAGCATCTTGATCTTTGCACTCTTGATCAGGCCACTGTTGGCATTGAAGCTCTTGAGGGCATTGGAGAATTTCCCCGGTTTCCCGCCCTCGCCGGACGTCCAGAACTTCCTACGTTCCTCGGGCGTCACCGACATCACATAGAAGAGGATATCGAGGATCGCGTCCATAGCCACGAGTACGAACGTACCGGTGAGCACGAATATCGTGAAGGTCATGGGATCGGTTGTGGCGTTGAATATGGTCGTCTCGACCCAGCGGATGATCCCGTTGAGCACGCCGCCACGGGCACCGACGAGAGCCATGGCCAGGGCGATATAGGTGCACGTGCGGTCCGAGAGCACTGACGAATAGACGAGGAGCGACATGCACATGTGGAATAGGATGTAGATAGGGACTATGATCGATATGATGAACTCCAGAGAGAATCCTGCCCGGAGCTCCGCCTCGACGAAGGCCGAAATAAAGTCAAGGAAGATTGTGATACCACCTTTCAACTGCTCTGTTGCGTACTGGAGCGGTTGGCCTATGGTCGCCTGGATATCCAAGTGCAAGGCGTGCTTCGAGAACATGAAGAGGATAAAGAGCATGAGCACCATGAAGTAGTAGGTACCGAACCACTTCTCCCCGGCGGAATTCAGTATCAGGAAGAGAAGGAACCCAACGCCCACGATTATCCACAGGTAGACCTCGTTGGGAACGATGAGCATATAGTAGAGCATGGCAAAGAGGGTTACTATCGGATAATTGGCGAACAGAACAAAGGCTATGAGGGTCCAAGCGAGCAGCATGAACTTGGGCGTGAACTCCAGCATTTCAAAAACTATATATTTGAGTTGTCCTATAAATAGTTTCTGATTGTCAGTACCTAATGGGGACAAACCTTGTTTTTCCTAGAGCGACGTCTGCGGTGGAAGGTGGTGGCAGCGATGGCACTCCTTCTCATCATGTCGCCGCTTGCCCTCGCTATCAACTTCGAAGTCATCGGTTGCGGGAACCATGTTTGCGATGTAGGTGAGGACCCGGCTACCTGCTGCGGGGACTGCAAGTGTCCTGACGAGCAAGCCTGCACACTGCTCGGATGTGTCGGGATCGTAGAGATGGACTCGCTTGGGATCGACAAGTTGCTGACCAATGTGTCCTACTCGGAGGGTACAGAACGGGCCATCGGCCAGGCACGTGGTTTCGCTAGCAACTTCGGCCTTGCCTTGTCCTGTGGTGAGTGCGTAATAGAGGTCCTCGTCCCCGGTAAGGAGCTGGGTGAGGCGTGCGACGAGTGCGCCGCGGGCATGGACTCCTTCTCCATGGGGTTCTTCTGGGTGTTCGACGTGGAGCGGGAGGAGTTCGTTGCCTACTGCGGGGACTCCCACTGGCAGTGGGGCGAGTTCATCGTACCCAAGGAGATCGTGATGTTCGGCTTCTTCCTCATGCTGATCGCCGTCATTTTCCACTTCCTGGGCGTCCACGGCCAGATAAAGGAGATAGAATCGCTGGAGTACGAGGGCACGCTGGAGAAGATCCGAGGTCAGAGCAAGACCTGGTTCGCCATCATGAAGCCCGTGTACGAGAAGGTCGCGAAGATGAAGCGCGAGGGCGGGGGCGACCAGAAGTATCTTATCTATTTCAAGATTACTGTCGCGGCCCTAGGCTTCCTCTCCTTCGTGCTTGCTGGCGCCGTGGCGTTCTTCCTCGCCTCCTATGCGCTTGGTGATGGTATGGAGTGCGCCCACTTCGGGTTCAAGCTCGCGCTCGGGTTCACATGGGCCTATTTCCTCGTCATGTCCTTCTCCGAGGCGGTGACGTCCTTCGGTGTGGAGGAGCTCTCGGACGGGGATCTGGACAGCTACGTATCAGGGATGAGCGACACGGACCGAAGTACGTTGAAGAAGGTCACGAACACCCCCGATGGCGGACCCGAAGGACAGACCACCCTTACCGGCGAGGACAGGTCCGAGAATCGGGCCCTCAAAGATAACCTCAAGAAATCCATGGGCTGGACGAACATGAAGGGCTCGGGCAACAAGAAGGAGATCGGGTACTTCTACCTGGAGGACTTCATCGGACTCCCCTCCTTCCTGGCCAAGATGATCATCGATCCCTTCCGTCACCCCATCGGGCGGACCATCATCGTGCTGATGCTCTTCGATATATTCGACCCGATCCGCTGGGAATGGACATACCTGCTCCAGCTCAACGGCATCGTGTTCGGCGCATACCTCCTCCTCTGCCTTGAGTGGGAGTTCAAGGGCATGCTCGTCACCGGCGCCGCCTATATCGCGGACCTGTTCTTCGGTGCCTTCATGAAGCTGGGTGGAAAGCTCTCCGGGCGCTCCTAAAGCGACCGGATTTCACCACTCGTTGAGCGCTCCGACAGCAACGCCCACGGACCCTTCATCGGGGAACGTGAACCGCGTCCCGAAGAGACGTCCGACACGGTCCAGCACGGAACGCAGCACGGGATTGGCCGCGGGCTTGCCTAGCACAACGATGTCGTTCGGGCTGTCAGCGCGATGGGCTGCCTGGGACGCCACGGTGCCGACCACCTCGCCCACGAGGGTATGGATGGCGGCTGCAAGGTCCTCGGGCGTACGTGAGTCGAGTTTCCCCAGGTTCGCTGCAGTGTCGTCGGGGGTGAGGATACCCACGGCCTTGTACCCCAGGTCGCCGACGGTGAGGTCAACGCGTGTCGCGTCACCGTTCCGGGCGAGCGCCATGAGCGTGTCCGGGTTCCCCTCATCGAGGATGAGACGCCCGAGACCGACGAGAGTCGCTCCGCCGACGCCAGTACCACCGAGATGGCGGTACGCATCGCCGTTTGCATGCACAAGAGCTGTTCCCGTCCCCATGCTCATGGCCAAGCAAGTGCTCTTCTCAGCAAGGCGCTGAGCACCGCGTCCTATCGCGGTCATCTCATCGACGCCCGTCAGGGTGAGTTCCTTGTAGGAGACGCGGGACGCCCGTGCCCCGGTGACGAAGAGGCGGCGCGGGATGCCGAACCGTTCACGCACCTCGTCCAGTACCCCTGTGGAGGCCTCTGGAGCATCGCTCCCCTGGAGTGTCCGGGAGACCAGGATGTGTCTACCTTCGGCGAGGAGCACGTCCGTGCAGCTCCCACCCGCGTCTATCGCGGCGTCCATACCACCGCCGAGGGGTCACAAAAAGTATATATATGATGCATCCCACATATCCCGTTCCGGGGGTAGCGGGACGGACGTAGAAGGTGAGACCCTCTATTGGGAGAAACATGGGCTTGAGCTCGAGACTTACGACGATATAGTCGGACGGCTCGAGGAACTCGAAACATCCCACAAGGACCAGATGAACGTCTACACCTTCGGCACTTCCTCGGGCGGTAAGGACCTCTACGGCGTGGACATCTACGCAGGCACCGGCACCCCCAAGGAGACCGTCTTCATCACTGCGGGCCATCATGGCACCGAGGGAGGTGGGGTCGAGGCCGCCATGGAGTTCATCGAGAACTACCTGGAGAGCGATACACCCTTCGCCCAGCAGCTCAAGGAGCGGGTGCGCTTCACGATCGTTCCTTGTGTGAACGTCGACCAGTACGCTCTCGCCCCGGCGCAGAGGGCGTACAACAATCTTAACGACAGGGACCTAAACTCGCAGTACAACCGCCGGCGCGGCATAGAACCGGAGAGCAAGGCGGTCAAGGAGCTCTACCTCTCCATCGAGGAGCCGATCAACCTCGCTTTCGACCTGCACGAGACCGAGGGCGAGTGGGTCAAGGGATTCTCGATATTCGAGAACAAGCCCTACCGTCGCCGCATCCTCAACCATGCTGCCCACGCGGCGGGAAAGGTCTCAAAGCAATACCCACTCCACAGCAACGGTGTCATCCACGACATCAACCCGTCCTGCTTCGACGGGTTCGCCTGCGGCGAGGGTGCCTACTCCTACACGTTCGAAGCGCCCTTGAGCAAGAAGTTCGCCATAGAAGATCGTGTGGAGATGCAGCTCATCGCACTGGACGACATCATCACCCTGTACTACAAGGACCGGGTATAGTCCCTCATCCGCCTACCTGAAAGACTCTTCTGCCCTGATGTCCCTGCCGCTCTCGGTCTCCAGCACCGTGTGGTCGATTGCTGACGTGGTCGTCATGTGCACGAGGACCTTGCGGAAGCCCGGGCCCGCGCACTCCATGAGGAAGATGCGCCGGTCGTGACCGATGAGGAGCTGCCCCCCCGCCACGGGGACGCTGCAGGTGACGCCCACCAGTGCCGCGGCGAAGGCCGGTCGGCTCGCTTCCGTCTCGAGCTTGCGGATCTCGGTAGCTGTGGAGCCCACAGCTCCCAGGAGCCCCCCCACGCCTAGGATGAGGGCCGGTTCGTTCTCGAGGATCAGGATACCACAGGAGGAGGACGAGGACACGAGTGTCAGGACACCGTGCTCGATCTCACGCTCGCGGAGCACCTTGCCTATCTGAGGGGTGATATCCACCATTCCCCGCTCGAAGGAGGTCTCGATCTCGATCGCAGTGCTCTCCACCCGCATGGGCCATGCACGACGGTCAAATGATTTATGTTTGTCCTCCCCTGAGGGTGCCATGGGCACGTTCATCCCCGCGCTCAAGAGGTACGAGACGGAAATAGAGCGCTTAGGCCCGACCATCACCATCAGCGGTCCGGCTGCCAGTGGCAAATCCTCGGCGGCCAAGGGGGTGGCCAAGCGGTTGGGGATGAAGCATGTCTCTATGGGCGTTGTGTTCCGGGAGATGGCCAATGAGCAGGGACTGCCGCTGGACGAGTTCCTGGCGAAGTCCACCGCCGACTTCCACGAACGGGCCGATGCACGCCAGCTCGAGTACGCCATGCGAGGCGGCGTCGTTATCGAGGGCCGGCTCGGCGCCTGGGTCGCCGGCGACCATGCCCAGATGCGCTTCTGGCTCACAGCCCCTCTGAGAGAGCGGGGACGCCGTGCAGCGGATCGCGAGGGTCTCTCCCTCGACGATGCCGTCCGCTCCGTGCGCAAGCGCGATGCCATCGACGTGGGCAACTACAAGAGGATCTACGGTTTCGACTTCACGTCACTGGAGCCCTACAATTACGTGATCTCCAACCATCTCTACGACCTTCATGGGACGGTGGACATCCTCGCCTACCTCGTCAGCAAGGCCAAGAACCGCCTGCCCGCCTCCGACACATTGAAATAGGTTGCGCCCCTCCAGCACACCGGACGGGAGGGGAAGGACGGCTCTCGGGGTACTCCTGAGGAAGGTCCTCCCACGTCAGGCAGTCCAGCCTTCGGGCCGGGGCGAGAGTCCCGCGTCCGGGAGCAGAAACGAAACGTTCCCGTCGCCATCCAACGCATGATCCCTCGCGGGTGACGGGTGGCGGGTACGGTGAAACGGCCCGGTCGTGGATAAGTGCAAGCTCCCGCACCAACGGGGTAGCCTGACCCCGGCGGGGTAAAGCGCTCAGCTGAATGCCGTCTAGAACAGAAGGAGGCCTACTCTCCCCACCCGTCCACCCTCCTTCAAAGAAAGAGGGTGGAAGGTGACGGTGTTTCTCTATTACTCGCAACCCGCGCAGGGACCGCAGGGACCGCAGCCGGCCTCCACATCGCCCTCACCGGCGAGGAGAACACCAAGGACGAGGGGGAGGTCGTCCACAGGGACGCGCTCCTGCTTTTTCGAGTCACGCTCGCGGAGGGTGACGGTCCCGTCGTCCAGGGTCTGGGCGTCCACGGTGACTCCGAACGGCACACCGATCTCATCGCACCGGGCGTACCGCCGGCCGATGGACCCGCCGGCATCATAGATCACGTCGATGCCCGCGTCACGGAGCGCTTTCTCGATAGCTTTCGCAAGCTCAGGAAGACCGTCCCGGTTCACGAGTGGGAACACACCGCAGGAGATGGGCGCTAAATGAGGAGCCAAGGCCAGATAGGTGCGGTCGTCCTCCTCCTTCAGGGCATGCTCCAGCACGCACCATAGAATACGGCCGACACCATAGGACGGCTCCACTACATGAGGGACGATATGCTCGCCCGCGACCTTCTCCTCGACCTCGCGCACCTCGATGAAGGGGACCATGTCCACCATTTCGTCTCCGATCTTGGCCTCGAGCGATTTCCCGTCATCCTTCACCTTGACAAGGTCAGCGTTGCGCTCCTTGATGAACTCGAGCGCCTCCTTGGCGGCCGACTTGAACTGCTTGCCCAGAGCGCCCTTGTCAGGGACGGCCTTGCGCACAATCTCGACCTTCGGCTCGTCATATGGGAGGAAAACGGTGAGGTCCTTGCCGCTCACCCGTGTGTGGCTGGTAAGGTCGTAGTCCGTGCGGTAGGCATGTCCGGCGATCTCCACCCATCCGTAGGAGGTCTCGATCTCCACGTCCCAGGTGTCCCGGGAGTAGTGGGCCTTCTCGTCAGGCAGCTGCTGGCGGAACCGTATGGCCTCCCATGGGATACCGATGGCCAGAAGGTAGAACTTGCTGAGGGTGAGGTAGTAGCCGAGATAGGGATTGTCGATGATGCCCTTGTCGACCGCCTCCCCTGCGGGCATCTCCACGATGACACCGTCCTGCTTGAGCTGCTCTTCCCGAGGGAAGAGGCGCAGGGTCTCGTCCCGTACGGTGTCGAACCGTGGATGGGTACCGATATTTCGCCCGTCGAGGAACACTTCGGCCTCCATCTGGGTGAACTCACGTACACGGAGCAGCCCCTGACGCGGGGATATCTCGTTCCGGTAGGCCTTGCCGATCTGGATGATGCTGAAAGGTAGACGGGGGCGCATGGTGCGCATGATACGGTTGAAGGCGACGAACATACCCTGTGCCGTCTCAGGACGCGCATATGCCGTGGCGCCGCCGGTGGACGTGGAACCGATGGAGGTGCGGAACATGAGGTTAAAGTAACGAATGGGGGCCAGCGCTCCGCCGCACTCGGGGCACACGATACCCTCGTCAGCGATGAGCGCGTCCAACTCCTCGGTCGGCAGGCCCTCCACGTTGCGTCCCATGGCCTCCTCGATTATGTGGTCCGCGCGGAAGGATTTCTTGCAGGACGCACAGTCAGTGAGAGGGTCGTGGAACTTCGCCACGTGACCGGAGGCCACGAACACTACTTCGGGCATGATTGTGGGCGTGTCGATCTCGTAGCCGCCCTCCTGGACAACGAAGAGCTCGCGCCATAGGTCCTTGATCCCGCGCTCGAGGGCCACGCCCAGGGGGCCAAGGTCATAGAACCCGCCCACACCACCGTAGATCTCGCAAGAGCGCCAGAGAAATCCCCTGCGCACACAAATGTCCATGATCTTGTCAGCATCCATGTTCGGCACCGTTGGAATCTGGTTCTTGGATAAGGTTTTTAAAATACTCGACAGGGCATGGGAGAGTATGGCGCGCAAGGCGAAGGGGAAGCGAAAGAGGATGGCCGACAAGGAGGTCCCTCGAAAGGCGAATGTGGCCCCGGATAACGAACTTGCCGCGAAGAAGAAGTCCATCCCGAAGGCCAAGCCTCTCCGGGAACCCCATCGCAGCGTCGTGCACGAGGAGGGCGGTTTCGCCGAGCTCAGCGCCATAGTAAATAGGACCGGCCTCCACCAATCCACGCTCCTTCGCTACGCTTGGATCCCACTGCTCATGGTCATCGTGTTCACCGGCCTCTGGCTCAGGATGATGCCTGTGGACTACCGCATCACGGCTTACGATCCATTCTTCATGGTCCGGATGTCCCGGGACGTGGCGGAGACGGGTACCATGCCCCCTGTCGACACTCGTGCTTACTTCCCCCTCGGCCGTGACACCGGCACCACCCGCATCCTTACACCACTCGTCATCGCCAAGCTCCATGGTGTGCTCTCCTATCTCAATCCTTCGTACACCGTTGAGACGAGCGCCAAGATGTATCCCGCCGTCTTGGGCGGGCTCACCCTCCTGGCCTTCTTCTTCTTCGCTACAGAGCTATTCTGCACGGAGACGGCCCTGCTGGCCACCTTCCTTCTCGGTACGGTCCAGGGCTTCCTGTACCGCACATCTGCGAACTTCTCGGACAAGGAGGGCGTTGCCATATTCCTCATGGCAGTGTGCCTCTGGTTCTTCGCCAAGGCGCTCAATGCCAAGGAACGGAAACATTGGCTGGTATATTCGGGCCTCTCGGGCCTCACACTTGGTCTGATGGGGTACGCATGGGGAGGGTACCGCCTCAACTACCTCTCAGTCTCGTGCTTCTTCCTGTTACAGACCCTGCGGATGCGTATCTCCCGCCGTCACCTGGAGATGTTTGGAGTGTTCATCCTCGCCACCTCGGCCCTCATCATCGGATCCTATTCCACGTACATCCTCAAGGACTCGCCTGGGCTGTTTGCCTACGGCACCTTCGTGTTCGCCCTCGTCACCGTCTATGTCCAGGAGCGCAAGATGTTCACGACCCCCTGGCTCCAGCTCTTCTCAGCGGCGGTGATCACCTTCGTCATCGGGATGGTGGGCCTCTTCATAATCTCCAACGGGAATCCTACCGGCCTCATCAATCCCGTTCTCAATACAATCATGGGCGTGAAGATGCAGGAGGGCGACGTCCACCGATGGTCGGTGGGCGAGCAGCAGCGGCCTGTCTGGGCATGGCCGTTCACATCCGGGTGGAAGACGTCCGAGGGCAGCACATGGTGGGGCCACCTGAAGTTCCTGTTCCCGCTCTTCGTAATCGGGCTCATCGTGGCCCTTGTCGAGGGGCACATGCTGGATAACGAGCATGCGGTGTTCGCCGGTGCGTTCATGCTCATGTCCTTCTTCGTGAGCTTCCTCATGGTGCGTCTCCACTTTCCGCTTAGCGTGCCCGCTGCACTCCTGAGCGCCTACGTGCTGCGACGTGCCTGGGGGCCCATAGTCACTCAGAAGGAGGACGAAGACGGCTTCGTGTTCAGCCACTACATCTCGCTCGCCTTCATTGTGTTCGTCATCCCCATCACCATCCTTGCGACCCTACACACGGGAGGCGCAAACGCCACGATCTCCCCGGAGCTGTCAGAGTCGGCCTACGTGCTCCACGGATGGGCTACCAGGAACATGAGCGATTATGTATCGAGACTCGGTTCCACCGAGTCGCTGGCAGACACCCTTACTAGTGTGTTCGTGCTGTCCTGGCTCGTCCTCTACCTCGCGCTTCTCGTGTCCTATGTCAGGAGCGTCGAGCTCCGTAACTTCGCCAAGAAGCTCATCATCGCCTTCTTCGTGTTCTGTCTCTGCAGCTACACGCTCATCGACGGGTACGCCTTCGCCACGGGCCTGAACTCATCTCTGGGAACCGACTGGCTTGACAGCCTTCTCTGGCTCAAGCATCATACACCCGACGATGCAATCGTCATGACCTGGTGGGACTACGGCTACTGGATCCAGTACGTGGCCAACCGCACCACGGTGACGGACGGCGAGAACCGCATCTCCAACTGGAACGTTGACATGGGCCAGTTCTTCCAGAAGACCAACTCTGACGACTTCTTCTCCTTCCGCAAGTGCGCCCCCGACGCCTACCCTTACTGCAATTTCGTACACGCCAACACCGGTGCTGGCGAGGTGTTCATGGACTACCACACCATCGAGCCGGACACCGGGAAGCGACGGCCCGCTTACATCATCATCGACAACACGCTCATCGGCAAGTTCTATTGGGTCACCAAGATCGGCGACAACTGCATCGCTGCAAAGTGCGGCACTCAGTACCAGTACTTCCCCATCGCCAGAACGTCCGAGAACCCAGAGGACCAGCGGCTCGGAGCTGGTGTCTACATGAACTACATCTACAAGCGGCTGCCCAATGGTGATGTCTCGCAGAAGGTCGCCCAGATCAACCTCATGTTCGATCAACAGCAAGGGGGATACATCCCTATCATGCTTGTAGGAAGTATCTCACCAGATGGACAGTTCCGGATCGAGGAGGAGGCCATCATCGGCAAGTACATGCTGGCCGGCAGCCCGACCGTCTTCGAGACGCAGGGGATCAAGGAGAATGCCAACGTGTTCCCGGGCATGATCATCATCGCCCGAAGCGCCGATCCACGACGGGGCGCCCTATACTATGTAGAGGAGAAGACAGTGGACATGCTCTTCACCAACCTCTACTTCCGGGACGGGGCCGGAGTCGACTGGGTGGAGAAGGTGCACGACTCCAAACCCTACGGCACCGTGAAGGTATTTAAGATAAAATACCCTAATGCCTAGTCCCATGGAGTTAGTGGTCTGCCTAGCGGTCTCCTTCGTCGTCACCTACCTGGCAGTCCACTTCTACATCCCGCGTGCCATAAAAGCAGGCATCACCGGCAAGGATATGAACAAGCGCGACAAGCCAGAGGTCGCCGAGATGGGCGGGCTCACCGTGGTGGCCGGGTTCCTTGTGGCCTACCTCCTTGTCATCTACGATGCCCCGGCCGAGACACTTCCGGCCCACCTCGCGAGCCTGGCCACAATCCTCGTGGTCACCATCGTGGGGATGGTGGATGACCTCTTCGACATGCGCCAGAGCGTGAAGGCCGCGCTCCCCGTGCTGGCCTCACTCCCCCTGGCGGTGATCAAGGCAGGTACGCACATCATGTATTTCCCCATGTTAGGACCGATATACCTCGGGAACGCCTATCCCATGCTCCTGGTCCCCCTGGGCATCACAGGCTCCGCTAACGCATTCAACATGCTCGGCGGCATCAATGGGCTGGAGGCCGGGATGGGCATCATCTCGTGTGTCACCGTGCTCGTGTGCGCCATCATCGCCGAGCGAACCGCGTCGGCCCTTCTCATGGCGTGCATGGTAGGTGCGCTGTGCGCCTTCTACATCTTCAACCGTTACCCGTCCAAGGTGTTCCCGGGAGATGTGGGCACACTCACCATCGGCGCCGCTATTGCTGCGGCGGTGATCATCGGGAACATGGAGCGTGTGGGGCTGTTCGTCGTGACGCTGTACTTCGTCGAGCTCGTGCTCAAAGCCAGGACCGGGTTCAAGGCCCAGTGCTTCGGCACCCCCACTCGCGACGGCCTCGAGCCGCCTGAGGACATCGGGTCCCTCACCCACATCGTGATGCGCCACACAACCGACGAACCACGAGTGGCCTACACCCTGTTCGTCATCCAGGCGCTGCTCTGCTCTCTTGTGATCATGAACGTGTACCTGGCCTACGGGGTGTAGGACGTGCGCGTCCTCGTCCTCAATCCGCCCGGGCCCGGCGGTGTGCGCTACAGCCGAGACGGCCGTTGCCAGAGCGATGAAGGAGCCTGGCTCGACACATTCCCCCCCACCATGCTGGCCAGCGTGGCCGGTGCCCTCCGGGTCGAGCACCAGGTGGTCATCACTGACTGTATCGGCGAAAGGCTGGGTATGGACGCTCTCATGGAGCGGGTGGAAGCGCTGGACCCGGATGCCGTTGTATGCAATACGGCAACACCCACCATAGCTGCCGACATGGCGGCCCTTGCGGCGGTGAAGGGGAGCTGCGATGCCCTGACGCTCGCTTATGGCGAGCATGTAACGGCCCGGGCCGCCGAGCTCCTCAAGGACCAACCCGCCCTGGACGTAGCTGTGCTGGGCGAGGCGGAGACACCGGTGCTCAGGGCACTGAGAGGGGAGGAACGCATCCCCGGTACAGCTGTGCGCGGATGGACGGGAGAACCGTGGCTCGAACCCGAGCTGGACACGTTGCCCTTCCCCGCCTACGACCTGCTGCCCACATACCGCTTCCCCCTCACCGGTGAGCCCTGGCTCTTCGTCCGTGACGGCCGCGGGTGTCCCTACAACTGCTCGTTCTGCGTGATGCCCCGCCTGGGAGGTCGACGGGCGCGGTTCCATTCTTCCGAGTACATGCTCGACCAGTTGACCTGGGTCGTGGAGCGACTGGGGATCCGCCTGTGGATGCTATGGGACGAACTGGCCACATTGGACAGAGGACGCATGGAACGACTGTGCGACCTGCTCGTGGGCTCCGGACTGGCAGAACGGGCCCGCTGGTTCTGCACGACCCGTGCGGACCAGTTCGATCAGGCCCTCGCACAACGGATGCACGCCGCAGGCTGTCGTATGGTGTCCTTCGGTGTTGAGTCGGGGAGCCAGCACGTGCTTGACCGGTGCGGCAAGGGTATCACCGTGGAGCAGGTGCGTCAGGCGGTAGCCGCTGCGGGGGACGCCGGCATGCACACCATCGGCCACTGCATCATCGGGCTACCGGGCGAGGACGAGGAGTCCGCCCGGGCCACAGTCGACCTCGCCATCGAGAGCGGTCTCGACTTCGCCCAGTTCTACACCGCGACACCCTTCCCGGGAAGCGCTTTCCACGAGGAGGCCGTGCGGGAGGGATGGTTCGTTGACGGCGACTGGGGGGCGGTGGAGCAGGGGACTGCTGCCGTGTCCTATCCTCATCTCCCCGCCGAACGGATCGCCGAGCTCCGTCGCGAAGCGTACCGTGCGTTCTATCTCAGGCCCAAGGCCGCCGTATCAGTGGCGACCATGACGACGCCCCGAGCGCTCCTCGATCTTCCGCGCATGACGCTCGGATTCCTTGGATGGATGGGCCGGTGAGAGCACAGACCCTGCTCCTCATATTGGTGGTCACGTTCAACGCTGGTCTCCTCTGGCCGGTCATCGGACGGGGCCCGCCCATCGGTATGGACAACTCCTATCACATAGGAAAGCTCGCCTGTCTTTCCGATAACACGGCGGAGGGGGGTCCCGTGTTCGGGTGGTGTCCGGAGTACAGCGGCGGTTTCCCACTGTTCCGCTATTACCAGCATGTCCCCTACGTGGTCACGCTCGCGATGATGCGGATGCTCCCCCTGGGCGTCGCCGATGTGTTCAACATCACCCTCGTGCTCTTCTTCGTCGCGCCGGCCCTGGCCATATTCCTCCTTGCACGCGCTCTGGGCGCCCCCCCGGGGTTCGCTGCTGCCCTGTTCCTGTTCTATCCGACCTGTTGGGGTCACGACCACTGTGCATACTTCAACCTGGGTGTATGGACACAGCCCTTCGGTATCTTCTTCGCTGTGCTCGCCCTGTGGTCGCTGGCTACCCGTCGTCAGAGCCTTACTGCGCTCCTACTCGCCATCACGATGGCATCGCACCTCGTCCTTGCCTACATGCTCGTCCCGGTGATCATCCTATTCCCTCTTCTTCTCCACACCGACCGTACTCTCTCCCGGCGTCTAATCCAGGGGATGATGGTGCTCGTACTGGCCGCTGCCCTGAGCGCGTACTGGCTGGTGCCCACCCTCGCCACCATATCCTATCGAGGGTCCAATCCCTGGGTCCAGAACACCATTCAGAAGCGCTCCTTGGGCCTGGAGGCCATCGACCTCCTCCTGGACGGCCGTCTGTTGGATGGTGCCACCAACGGTTCGAGCGAAAAGTACACGGTCTCGAAGCTGGGCCGCCCACCGGTCATCACGGCGCTCGGGATGGTCGGCCTCGCGCTCTCGCTGACCCGTGACCGTCGCTGCATCCTCCTCATGCTCTCGTTCGCGTACTCGATGGTGCTATTCATAGGCTCTGAGGTGGTCACACCGCTCAGCTACCTGCCCTTCGAGGCGTCACTGTACTACATCCGCGCCCTTGCGCTCGTCGAGGTGTTCTTCGCCATCCTGGCAGCACGGGGACTGGGATGGCTCACCGGGGAACGGGCGGCAGGTATCTCTCTTGCCCTCGTCCTCCTCTGGCCGGCCGTAGCGCAGAGCGATATGTGGGGACAGAGCGGCACTTCCCTATCGGACAGCATCGCTCGGACCGTTAGCGTCACGGTAGGAGGTCCCGCACGCACGGTGCTCTTGCTCATGGGTGCTGTCGTCGCGCTCGCATCCTCTCGGTGGCCCCGCGGACGGCGCATTGCTGCTGTGGCGCTGGTGGCCGTGCTCCTTCTCCCGCTCGGGCTGGAGCGCGCCGGCTCCGCCAACGGCCACGCGCGCTCGATCCGCGACTACTCACACATCGCGCGTCGAGTGTACGGCGCCGCTGACATCCTCGCCGGGCTCCCCGGGCCGGGCCGGGTCCACACAGGGGGCGGCCTTGGACTGGGCAGCCACTGGGAGATCGGGATCCTCGCCCTGCGCGGGGGGAAGGATGCCACTTCAGTGTACGGTGCAGGCCTCGACCACACCGCCCTAAACCACCATATCATTGGTCCGCGGCTACAGGTCACTCCAGGCGACCTGGCGATGGCCGGTGTACGATACGTGGTGTCGACCAAACCCCTCTCCCAGGGCTGGCTGGTCGAGCGTCCCCACGACTATGACGGCTTCCATCTGTACGAGGTGCCGAGCGCGTCCTACGCCGCGACCGTTGACCGGGCACCATTGTTCCAGGGGACTTGGAACGAGTGGAAGGAGTTCGCGGACAAGTGGGACCGCCGCACTATCGCGTTGTTCTACATGGATGGGCCCATATCGGACGTTGGGCCGACCTTCGGACCGGGTGAGCCCGTCCCCGACGTCGACCAGCGGACAACACCCGTGTTCGAATGTCAGTCAGCCCGAACGAGCCATACTTGCACTGTGCGGTCCGATAACCATGGATTCCTTGTGTTGAGAGTGGCGTTCTTCCCCGACTGGCACGCCACCTATGATGGAGAAGAAATCCCCATGTTCGTCGCAGCACCGTTCTTCATGGCGGTCGGGTTCGCACCGGGCATCCACGAGATCACGTTCACCTGGCGTCAGTCATACCTGGTCACCCTCTCCGTCCTCGTATCGCTGGCAGTGTCCCTTGCCCTTGTATACGGGGCGGCCCGGCGTCTGTGAAAGACATTTATAACTGTCCAGGGAGAGAAAGGACCATGGCTAGTGCCGGTACGAGGATCGCGGTGGTTGCGCTCCTTCTCCTCGTACTGGTCACGGCCGAGGACATATCCCTCACCGTGCGCCTGGTCACCAACAATCCGCTCGAGATCGGTTCCAGTGCCACCGTGTCGCTAAGCGTCCAGAACAGCGGTGAGTATGACACCGAGGTCGTGGTGGCCCTTGACGCCCCTCGCCTCGAGTCCTCTTCCCTGGGCGGGCCCGAGCAGAACCTGGGGTATCTGGACCCTGGGGCGAAGGGCCAGACTGACTGGCGTGTGACGGCCCCGGGCCCGGGCAACTACACTATCTGTGCGAACGTCACCGGATCCGCCAGCATCGAGATGGACTATCCGATCCTGCCCGTATGCCTGAACGTCACAGCGATCACCAAGGTGGAGAGCAAGATCGAGGCAATAAACAGCACCGTGCTCACGGCCAAGGGTGTTCCCAAGAAGGGCGGATTGGCCGAGGTCCGACCACCACTGAACCTCACCCTGGCCAAGGGCACCATCACACGGGAGAACGGTAGCATCCAGTTCAAGCTCTCCGTGGAGAACACGGGTACAAGGGGCGACGTGGTGACCGTGAACGTGGAGGGGAAGGGTGCCACCGATGTGGACCCCGCCTCGTTCAACCTCCCCCCCGGTGCGTCAAGGAGCGTCACCATACGGGTTCAGGGCACCGACCTCCTGGACATCACCGTGACAGTGAAGGACGACCTCGATCGGTTGCTGGTAACTGAGAGGGTGCTCGACCGCCCCAAGGAGACCACCAACTGGGCGCGTGCAATCGTGCCACTCCTGTTGATCATCCCCATAATCTTCGTGATCATCATAAAGGGACGGGCCATGGAACGGCTCCTCCCCTCGCTGTACGTCCAGCGCTTCGAGAGCGTCATCGACGTCAGGGAGCGCGAATCCGAGCTCATGGGCAAGCGCATCTCCCTTGAGGGCAAGGTCATCCTGGACGAGAACTTCGAGTTATTCCACACGGTGTACGTCTACGATGCTTCAGGCGACTACCTGGCCGCCACCACCGATATCCAGCTGGAAGAGGGTATCTACACGGTGACCGGTCGCCTGGGCCGCGCCGAACAAACTCAGGGTTACGTCCAGGAGGGCGAGCTCCTGCTCCAGGTGGAGTCCGCCCAGGGTGAGTGGCAGTCCGGTGCGTCGCTGTTCGCCATGCGCAACCATGTCCGTGCCGTGGTGGTGCTGGCCGTGCTCTACCTGCTCGTGTCCCGGCGCATCCGTGACATCACCTATATAGCACCGTGGGGCAACCTCCAGTACCTGGCCATCGCGCCCTTCTCGCTGCCCCTCATCCCCATCCTCTTCGCCCTCGTGCCACTGCTGGTGGCCCTGGTCATGGGTCCCGTTTTCTGCGGCTGGGTATGCCCCATTGGCTTCTTCCACGAGGTCATCGGTACAAGGCTCTCAAAGCCCCGGAAGGCGCTCGCGCGCCTCAACGACCGCAACATCAAGTACCTGGGGCTGCTCGTCGTCATCGTCGTGACCCTCGGCTTCCGAACACCGGCCCTGTGCCGGGTGTGCCCCTTCGGTGACGTGTTGGCGCGGATCGAGCTGGACCCGGGCATCTCCGCCGATGCCTTCGCAGGGGGGGTGTTCGCCTGGCGCCTAGGCATCCTGGGAGCGCTGATCATAGCCATGATCCTCATCCAGCCCATTTTCTGGTGCAAGAACCTCTGCCCCTACGGTGCGCTCCTGTCGGTGATGGGCATCACCAAGTGGATCGACGTCCATGTCCAACGACAGGCCTGCGTCGACTGCGGTCTGTGCGAGAACGTATGTCCCTACGAGCTGGGCATCCTCACCGACACCCACATGAACGAGTGTACGTCCTGTGGCAAGTGCGTGACCGTCTGCTTCAAGAACGCCCTGACGCTCAACTTCAATCCCGGTCTCATCCGACAGAACCTGGTGCCCGCGGTACTGGGCCTTCTGGTGGTGGCCATCATCCTGATGTTCCCCTTCATCAGCGAGCGTCTGCCGGTCACCATCGATTACACGAAGTGTATCAAGTGCGGTGCTTGCTGGGAACAGCATCCCAAGTTTTTCGCTGAGGACGAACGAACCGGGTTCCCGGTCATCAGCGAGGACTCAGCGGTGAAGGTCGCGGGGCTCACGCCAGAGGAGGCGGACCGCATAATAGCAGTATGTCCTGTGGACGCCATCTCCGTGGAGGATTGAAGCACGGGGCAGTTGCTTAGACATTGGTCTAAAACCATCAAAGTGGCGAGGTTAGTCTTAGAAAGAGGCAGACAAATTAGAGTCGCGAGATAGGATTCAGGATTGATTCCGTACGTAATAATACCTGTATACTAACGAGAACATCAGTGCTAACATTAGGATGACGATCACTCCTTTACGCGTCATACTACCCTTTCCCCCTCCTTCCTGGAGAACAACGATTGAACCATCGTCCGACACGTAATAAAGGGATTCGTCCGCTGGCACGATACTAGATGCGATTGGATTATTCGTACGATAGCTCCATACCTCACTCCCATCTCTAGCATCGAGGGCGCGGATGTGCCGATCGCTGGTGCCCACGAAAAGAACGCCATCCTTGATGGTTGGTGAAAGGGTAGGATTGATCCCCTTTTCTATCTTCCAGTGTACATCACCGGTCTGAGCATCGAGAGCGTAGATATCAGGGGACAGGATATAGAGGATACCATCCGCGAGAACGGGTGCCGTTACGATTGAACTATTGGTTTGAAAGGTCCATATCTCAATACCATTCACTGCGTCCAAGGCATAGACAGCGCCGTCCTCTGAACCGAAATAGACGATCCCATCGGCCACATATGGAGAGGCAAAAACCGATCCCTGCGTATGATACATCCATTTTTTCCCCCCCGTCTTTCCATCGAGCGCATAGACGTTTGCGTTGCCTGAACCTACGTACAAGATACCGTTCGCATAGACTGGTTGAGACTTGAGGCCCGCCCCGAGGGTACGGTTCCATACATGCTTACCGGTAGCTTCCTCCAGTGCAATGATTTTACTGCCGTCCGTAGAGATGAAGAGGAGGCCGTCCCCCCCAACAGGGGGAAGAAGCGAGTCCGCTCGATCGGTATAATAGGTCCATAGGATCCCCCCACTATCAACATCCACTGCATAGGCGAACATATTCTCTGAGGTGAAGACGACCTTCTCATTCGATACGAAGGGTGTTGAGAGCCTGTGGAACCCCTCCATATGGAATGACCATTGAATTGAACCCGTCAGAGCATTAATTGCATAGAGGTGACCATCCGACGATGTGCTATAGACGTTCCCCGCCTCAATAACGAGGGGGGGAGCAATCGCGCCCCCTGACTTGAAGCTCCACGCGGGTCCGAAATCGAAGGAGAAATCCTTTCGAGAAGACGCTCCTTGCGTTCCTACATCCTCTGCCAGTACCTCGTTCACAGGTGTGGGCTCGGGAGGGATCATGGCCGTAGATGGGATGACTGTTATAGTTGACCGCCTACATCCATAATTCTTTTTCTCGTCCTCGCAACATACCCTTGCTGTATGATGGCCCTCCCCTAGGTCGAGCTCCCACAGTACCGTCCCATTCAGGTTATCGGTCCAGGAATGGGGCTCACCATCGATGAGAAGGCCACAGTCAGTTATTGATGGATACTCATTAGTGACATTCACGAACAAGGTGACCATCCTAGATGCGACGGTTACATCTTGGATTTCGAAAAACGGGGGAGCCCCTTCAAGGACCGTAATCCTGGCGGAGTCCCCATCCATCGATGGGCCGAGGTCGTTTACAATCTGCTGTATCTCCTTGGCAAGTGCTTGCGCAGCCAGGTCATGGGCTTGGGCGTTCGGATGCATGTCGCGAGGATGGACATGGAAGTCCTCATCATCCCCCCCTGCGTATAGCGGGAGCAGGTCAACGGCCCTGATCCCATTTTCACGGCAGAAGGTCATGATGAGGTCGTGGATACCGTTAAAGGGATAGTCCCTCAGGTTATAGAAATGGGGGAAGACCATTACGATAAGGGTAATGTTACTCTCCTCTGCTACCCTCTTCATCTCTGCGATGTGCTCTGATGTCTTGGTCCAGTGCCCATCGGTAGTGCCAAGATAATCGGAGCGGTACTGCTCCACCATCGTACGCGTGGCGACGCGGTTCATTATCCTTCCGGAGATAAAGTCGAATAAAGCGCTCCAGGGTGGTTCGGAATACTTGATATCCCCTCGTGTGCGTCGTTTATTATAGATATCATTGAGCATATATCCGAGAACGACAATATGGGGTTTCACCCCGGGTTCCAACCACGTTAATTGCTCGATTTCTTGGCGAGTAGAATATCCCTGCACTGCCGCATTGAGTACTTGGTACCGTTCACCCCCTTGGGCACTCCCCTGAAGGAAGCGTTCCAATCGAGAAGAATAGGTATCTTCATTGGCAACACCATAACCAAATGAAAAGGAGTCCCCGAGCACAAGCACCCTCACAGACCCATTGCTCGTGAGGAGTCTCCGATCGGGTCCACGCATCCCCCATGAATTAATGTGATACTCGACCCTCCCATCCGGGGGGAGCGTATTATATGGATCTCCATCGTACATGGTGAAGAAAGTACTATTAGGTATGGGCTCGTACTCCAACATGGGATTAGCACTCGAGCGTATGGCGAACGTACCGCTTTGCAGTTCAAGTGGGGAAGGGGTGAACATCCGAACACCAATCTCCAGGAGGAGTAAGGTCATCATCACACTTACTCCGACCACGATCACTTTTCCCTTGAATTGAGGTGTAATACGGCCGCGTTGCTTGGTCCTATCCTCTCCCTTACCATTAGGCATTATCGACGTCGAGGCCATGGGAGTTTCCCTTAGAATCTGATTGGGTCTCCGGTGCAATGCTGGAAGGGCGATCCTTGCCAGATTTCCTGGACAGGAAAAGTGGGCTCAAGAAGAAGTTGGTTTGACCTATTTGCGTCACTACAATCCGAACGGATGAATTCCTCCATTGCTCAGTTCCTCTGATAGAGGAAGTCGTACCTGATGGAAAGTGGGCCTTCCGACGTTGAATGGATGAGGGGTTTAATGTGATACAACTGATAATGGTCGCCAGCACCCTCATCCATCCTCTTTCGCATTATCACGAATGCGTCATGCTTTTCAAGTAATAAAAGGGTTACGCTCCATCCTTTATCGAGGGACATCGCCTCGTTTACGTTCATGGTTTCTGTCCATCGTTACTGAACGGACGTGGTGATGGACCATTCCACCTCTGGCCAGACGCAGGTATCCTCTACCCAATCACGGGATTCGCGTCAATATCGAACGGGTTCGTCCTCATCGCGAGGGAGAACAGGTACGGGTGGTCGTCCTTGAGGTGCCTCATGTACGCAAGCCACTGACGGACGAGCAGGACGTAGGCGCGTTGCAGGTCCTTGGCCAGGTGCTCACGGTCAGTGTCGGGGAGCACGTCGAGGTCCGGACGGACAGCCAGTTCCTCGGTAAGGTGGAACACAGCCTGGAGGAGTTCGGTGAACGACTCGTGCTCCAGGAGGTTGGGATTGGCGAGCAGGCGCACCATGACCTTCCGCTTCTCGATGAGGAACCGCCGCAGGTCCTCGAGCTCCACACGGTCGATCTCGATGTCGTAGCCATGGTCCTCCAGTCCCAACACTACCCGGTCGAAGTGCTCGTCGTCCCAGTCACCAGTGATGATAAGGCGCTTCCGGATCGAGTCGACGTACGGGTCCAAGTGGGCGAAGTACTTCAGCAGCAGGGTCCCGGCCTCGCTGAAGAACACACCGATGAGCATGTTCAACTTCTCCAAGCGGATGTGGCGCTCTCGCTCGTTGAGCACCTTCTCGACGATTAGGGAGACCAGGAGGACCTCGATGGGGAGGAAGGCGAGGTCGCTCACCATGAACTTGCCGATGTGCTCCGGATCATGGAAGATGACGAAGTGGACGAGGTAGATGATCGTGGAGGTTACGACGAGGATGATGGCCAGTCGTGCCTCCCAGCTCAGGCGTCCCACAGCTCTTGAGCAGGTGAGAAAAGGCTATTTATGTCTTTGCCCCCTGGCCTTCCCGGGGATACGGCGTGACCACCGAGGAGACCCTGTTCATCAAGAACGGTACTATAGTCACCATGGGTGAGCAGAACCGAGTGTTGAAGGGCTCGGTGCTCATGGAAGGTGGTCGTATCGCCGCGGTCGGGGACGTCAAGACCACTGCTGACAAGGTAGTCGATGCTACAGGAAAGCTGGTCATCCCGGGTATCCCCTGCGGTCATTCCCATATGTACGGGGTGTTCTCCCGGGGCATGGCACTCAAGTCCGAACCCGCTACGGACTTCAAGGAGATACTGGAGCGATTGTGGTGGATGCTCGACAAGGGGCTCACGCTCAAGGACGTTCGGCTCTCGGCCGAGGTGTGCCTGTGCGAGGCCATCCGCTGTGGCACGACATCATTCGCCGAGCATCATGCGTCGCCCAACGCGGTCATCGGCAGCCTCCAGACCATCGCCGACGCTGTGGACCGGGCCGGGCTGAGAGGACTGTTGTGCTACGAGACCTCGGACCGCGACGGCGAAGATATCGCACGGCAGGGCATTGAGGAGAACCGCGCCTTCGCTGCCAGCTACCGTGACCACCCGCGGATCCGCGGTAACTTCGGGCTGCACGCATCGCTCACCCTCTCGGACGAGACCCTGGCCCGGTGCGTCGAGGCCGAGGGCCCGCTGGGCTGTGGGTTCCATGTTCACGTGGCCGAGGGCCAATGCGATGTGGATGATGCGAAAGAGAAGTACGACATGGGTGTGGTGGAGCGGCTCCATGACCGGGGCATCTCCGGTCCGCGCTCGATCTTCGTCCATTGCGTCCACGCATCAGATGCAGAGAAGGACCTGCTGGCCAGTACAAAGACCCACGTGGCCCACAATCCCGAGTCGAACATGAACAACGCCGTGGGCGTTGCCGATGTACAGGGGATGCTGGACCGGGGCGTCAACGTCGGCCTGGGGACCGATGGTTTCACGTTCAATATGTTCCGGGAAGCAAAGAGCGCCTATGTAGTGCATAAGCTCGCCACCAGGGACCCGCGTTCCATGGGTGCGGACACGGTGATGGACCTGCTGTTCCGTCGCAATGCCGCGATACTGGACATGCCCGTGGGAGAAGTGGCGCCTGGCAAGTGCGCCGATGCGGTCATCCTCGATTACGATCCGCCTACACGGCTCAACGGCGGTAACTTCCCCTGGCACTTCATGTTCGGTCTCGAGGACTATCAGGTACGCACCGTCATCGCAGACGGGAAGGTGGTTATGGAGGACCGCATCATCAATACACTGAACGAGGCGCGCATCATGGCTGAGGCGCGCGAGGCCTCGGCGGCCTTGTGGGACCGACTCTGACAAGATATACTCATCAATCATAGAACATGGAGGAGAGAAGGACATGGCTGATATCTCGACGGACATACTCGGTATGAAGATGAAGAATCCGGTGATGCCCGCGGCGGGCCCGCCCTGCCTTGACGGCGACGCCATGGTGGCGGTCTCCGAGGGTGGTGCTGGTGCCATCGTGGCCAAGACCGTGAGCAGGCAGCCTGCGAAGGTACCCCGACCCTGCATGTACCGGATCCGGAACAGCATGCTCAACACCGAGCTCTGGTCCGACCTGCCTGTTGAGCAGTGGATCAAGACCGAGTACAAGAAGGCTCTGTCCACCGGGCTCCCCCTCATAGCGAGCCTCGGGTACAACGCCGAGGACATCGGTGAGCTGGCGCCCAAGCTAGAGAAGGCCGGTGTCCACGCTCTCGAGCTCTCCACCCATTACCTTGGCACCGATCCCAAGCCCATGGTTGACGCCATCAAGGCGGCCAAGGAGGGGACGTCCATCCCCGTGCTGCCCAAGCTCTCCCCCAACATCCTCGACATCATGGAGTTCGCCCGTGCCGCGGTGAAGGCTGGGGCCGACGGTATCGTCGCCATCAACTCTCTGGGTCCGTGCCTGACCATCGACCTGGAGACAGGGATGCCCGTCCTGGGCGGCGACAGCGGGTATGGTTGGGTGTCCGGAGATGCTATCAAGCCAGTGGCCCTTCGGTGCGTATATGACATCGCCCGGGCCGTGGACGTCCCCGTCATCGGGGTGGGCGGCATCCGCACCGGACGCGACGCAGCCGAGTTCATCATGGCCGGCGCCGCTGGTGTCGGCGTGTGCACGGCGGCCATCCTCGAGGGACCATCTGTGTTCGGCCGGATCGCTCGCGAGCTCGAAGTGTTCATGACGGCCCACGACTACAGGTCTATCGAAGACATGCGCGGTGTGGCCATCCGCAACGCCAAGGGGCGCAAGGGCAAGACAACTCCCTCCTATCCCAAGGTCGATGCTGACCTTTGCACGGGATGTGGCGTCTGTGTCAAACATTGTATCTACGACGCGCTCACTCTCAAGGACGACGTTGCCCAGGTGGACAGGAAGAAGTGCTATGGCTGCGGGCTATGCACCTCCTACTGCGCTGTGAGGGCGATCAAGATCAAGTACTGGTGATTATCATGGCTGACCTCGTTGTGCGCAACGCTCTTCTCAGGGGCGCGGACAAGACCGTGGACATCGTCATCGATCAGGGCCGTATCGCCGCCCTGGAGCCCAAGTTCGGGGGACAGGCATCGACCGAGGTGGACGCGGCGGGCGGGCTGGTGCTCCCCAGCTTCACCGATCCCCACATCCACCTGGACAAGGTGCTCATCTCAGAGGTCGTACGGGACAACGTGTCCGGTAACCTTGAGGAGGCCATCGCGATCATCTGGGAGAAGAAGAAGCGCTACACCCTCGACGACATCATGGGGCGGGCCGGCAGGACCGTCCAATGGGCGGTACTGAACGGGACCACACGCCTCTGTAGTCATGTGGACGTGGACACCGTTGGCGGTCTCATGCCCCTTAAGGGTGTGCTCGCGGCCCGTGAGAAGTGCAAGGATATAGCCGATCTCCGGATCGTCGCGTTCCCCCAGGAGGGGATCGTCCAGGACGAGGGGTGCAAGGAGCTTATGTGGAAGGCCATGGAGATGGGCGCGGACATCGTAGGAGGAATGCCCTTCAACGAGATGACGTCCGACGATTCTAAAAAGCACCTGGACATCTGCTTCGAGATCGCTAAGGAGCATGATGCGCCCTTGGACATGCACGTTGACGAGACCGACAATCCGAACGCTCGGACCCTGGAGGAGTACGCCACGCGGGCCATCAAGAACGGATTTGTGGGTCGCGTGACGGCCGGCCACACCTGTGCTCTGTCCGCGTACGACGACCACCACGCTGCCAAGGTCATAGGGCTGGTGAAGCGAGCCCAGATGAACATGATCACTAATCCCGCCACGAACCTTATGCTCCAAGGCAGGCTGGACATCGGTAATATCCGCCGTGGGCTCACCCGTGTCAAGGAGCTACTGGCTGCTGGTGTGAACGTAGCCTACGGTCAGGACTGTGTCAAGGACACATTCTACCCGACCTTCGGCCAGTGCGACCTTCTAGAGGTTGGGCTCCTGTGCGCCCATGCGGTCCAGCTGTCCATGCCGAATGAGATCGAAACGCTCATGGACATGCCCACTGTGAACGCGTCACGGATGTTCGAGGTGGCGGACTACGGCATCGCTGCCGGTAACACCGCCGATCTCGTGGTGCTCGCCGAGAAGAGCCCGCAGGAGGCATTCCGCACGCACCTGCCCCGACCTGCGGTCATCAAAGGCGGTCGCATCGTGGCCCGATCATCGATCACACGGGAGCTGGTGCGCGGCTGAGGACCATGGGTACCGAGGACGAGCGCCTGTCGCAGGCCCAGGGAGTAATCCGCGCGTATATGCAACGAGCCCAGGTAACAATCGACGGTCTGAAAAAGGAGAACGCCTCCCTCAAGCAGGAGGTGCGCCGGCTCAAGACCGACATCGACCGGATGGTCTCCGAGCTAAAGCGGGACCTCACGGGCGAGCTGAGCGAGCTGCGGGGCGTGGAGCAGAACGTCGGTGGGTTCATGTCGAACTACAACCAGCAGCTGGAAATGCTGCGACGAGAACTGGCAGAACTGGAAGGGCGCCTCGGTGCTCTCGAGCAGTTCCGCCACGACCAGGAGAACAAAGGCATCTTCTAACGGACGGTGAAGATTATGGAGTGTACAGCATGCGATATGATGGTGACTGAAGTGATCACCCTTGATGAGGCGATGCTGCTGGAGGAGGCCATCGCCAAGATGACCCATCACCGGGTGCACGCCGCTCCCGTTGTCCATGAGAGCATAGTAGTTGGCCTCCTCTCCGAACGCGACATCATCGCTCTACTCGACGGGGCTCCCTACGCCCGTTTCTTCAAGTCCCACCACTCCCTGCGCGAAGAGGCGGAACGCGTGGGGGCCATGGAGGTCAAGGACGCCATGGATCCCGACTTCGAGTGGCTGAATCCCGACGATACCGTGTACGACGCGGCCCGGCTGCTCCACGAGACCGGCCAGCGCATCCTGCCCGTCATCCGCAACGGGCAGCTGGAGGGCATCATCACCCGCTCCACGATCCTGGAGCACTTGGTGAACTAGGAGGTCATGACCATGTTCCAGACCACCGTTGAGAGCGTGATGGAGGAACGGTTCCCTGCCGTTTCCCCCAACGAGACCATCGAGGAGGCGGTCCATACCCTCCACGAGACAGGAATCGGCGAGATACCTGTAGAGGAGGACAACATCATCCGCGGGATGCTACGGGAGAAGGACCTGTTGCGCCTGGGGGAGCTGGACCTCAATCCCTCGGACCCGTTCTTCCTCTTCACCGTGCTGTTCTCAACGCCTGCGGACGAGATCCAGCGCCATGTGGAGATCCTCAACAAGGGACGCGTGCGGGATGTCATGCGTAAGAAGTTCGAGCGGCTCGCGCCCGACGACGTTGTGAAGAAGGCCATCCACCTCCTGGCCACCGGCGACGAGGTTCTTCCCGTCGTGGATGACGATGATCATCTGCTCGGGATCGTCACACGGGACTCCGTGCTCCGGCATGTTGTCCGACACGAGCCTGTGTAAACGCCTCCAGCAGTACCTGTATCTGGAATGCTCTTCAATCCTGATACATCTCCATCGAGATCATCTCCAAGGTCTGGTATTTCAAATGACAGCTTTTACAAGAATCGTGGAGAACAGATTTTCCGCTCATAAACCTTTTATCTTCTGACCCCGTCCTCCTACCCATGCCTTCAAGGGATCTTGACGAGGACATCGTCGGGCCCATTGTCAGATCCCTAATTACGAACGACATGTCCGATGTGGAGCGTGCTGAGGTCCTCCATGACTGGATAGTGGAGAACATCGACTTCGGGTACGAGACGTTGATGAGGGCTGAGGATCCCTATCGGCTTCGTTCGACAAGGGAATGTCTCGAACAGCACGAAGGTAACTGCATCGAGCAATCGCTCATGTGGTTGACCATGGCAGAGGTCGTAGGCATCAAGCGACCGTACCTCGTCATCAGCTATGGCGCCCCCTCCGCGCTCATCGCCATCGCTGCCGTGGGAGGAGGGGATACGGGGATTACACGCTGGCTCATTCGTACAATGCTCACATTGGTACTCCGCCCCATCATGTGGTATGAACAACGGACGCGCCGACAATCGCCTGGGGACCGTCATTATTTCAACGCGGTCCGGGACGACGATGGACACATCCATGCGTTCGACATCAGTTACCGCATGAAAGGCGCCCTGCCGGTCCTGCGAACGAATTGGACGTTCCTAGAGCCGAAGGACGCTCGCGAGCATTTCGCAGACAACGACAACATCGCTCGGACGACCATGGAGACGCTCATCAGGAATCCCGCCATCCCCTTACGAGTGATGAGCACGAGGTCCGAGGGTTCATCTACACATGAGATTCACCATCTGCTGCGTGGATCGGACGGTGCACCTCACATCAAGGTCACGGTCAACCACACCTGGGAGAGCCCCCGTTCGAAGATCGTGGAGATCCTGGACATCCGCTTCGACCATCGTTCATTGAGACCGGTACATGGCGAGTACTCCTATTGTGAGCGTCGGCAGTCATTGGGCCCTTTCATGAGAACGGTCCATCTGCAGCATGGAGGAATGGTGATCAAGGACGACGGGACGGACCTCTCAGGGGATGAGAAGACCCGATCGCGAATGATGGAGCTCTATAGGCATGTCGAAGGTCTCTCGCCCCCTACGCCGGAGTTCTCATCCGACGGGAACGTGTCAGCACCAGGCACCCTCTCCATCATGCTCCAACGACTTGCCCTGATCATCAGGAGAGTACGGTGAAGACTGCCAGCAATGCGCTGCAGTCCAACTGTCCTCATGGCGAACGAGCCCCAGTAATGTGTGCTACCTATGGGCACGAGACCTTGTATACCCTGTCCCCGCCACGATTGAAGACCTGTACGAACACGCTCGCTGCGGGACCGTTCTCCGGATGCAGATAGACATAGTCTATACCGTAGCGATCAAGGAGACCGCAATCCCCTTTGACCATGCGCTCCGTGTCCGCCAGCGCCTCCTTGTAATCGATACCGACGAACTCCATATTGATGTACCACCCCATATACGTCCTTCTCCCCGCGAGCGAGGTCACGGCACTGTAAGGATTGAAGAAGTAGCTATCTTTGTACGGCGGTGGTGTGAGCAAAATTGCATCGGGCGGCGTATTGTCGCGAACCCATTCCGCGACCGCGATGGAATCGTTCGTGAACAGGATGCTCGGGCTCGATAAGGTCGGATTATCGGGATCAAACATGAACATGGGTCCGAGATAGAGCACGCTCGATGCGAGCACGGGCACGACAAGGATAAGCCCGATAGGTCCCTTTCGTAGGGCTCGTAAAGCACCCTCGCATAATACGGGAAGTGAGCCCACCAACCAAAGAACGACCATCTTCGAACTGTCCCATTCCTTTGGCTGGAGTATAACGATATTCGGGATGATGAGTAAGGGCAAGGATGCGAGGACGAGAACGCGGGCCGACCGTGGGAGGCCTCGAAGACCAAGAGCGTACAGAATGAGCATGAAGCCGAGGTTCTTTATCCAGAATCCCGCGACCTCGAGCGGACCAGTACCCTCGTCAAGCATCCACCACCATGACTGACGTATGAAACCCTGCTGAGAGAACTGACCTGACATGGCCATGACCTGCGGGATGGCTAATATGGCTATTGGAACGAGAAAACAGAGTGCATCGGAAGCGCCGCGCTTGTCACGAAGCTCCATGAGGGCCACCCCCGCGAACACAACGCAGGAGGCGAGGAAGGAGTGCGCATGATACATGGGGAGGAGGCCCGCGATAAGGCCCGCGAGAGCGAGCTCATAACGCCGGTTGGCGCATCTTTTTGACACGGCCCTTCCCAATAGCAGGAGTATTGCAGAGAAAGCGCAGATTCCTATCACGGTCGTACGCTGTGGGAGCAGGAATGCCCAGACGGTATTGTGGATGTGGAAACCAAGATCTGATAGACTGAGCGGGTTCCTGATCCCGTAGGCCGAGGCATAGAGGAACTGGAGGCCACCTGCATAACAGAGCAGGATCGGTGCGAGGCTAGCTACATGATCGTCCTCAAGCACATGCCGGACAAGGGAGTAGACCAGGGTCGCACAGCAGGCGTACATCACCATGTCCGGCACGAGGAGCGAGAGCCGCAGGGATGCACCAAGGTCCACGAGTATGGCCGATATGAAATCTATCAGGAACGGATACCTCACGGGAATGGACGGGAAGAACGGATAGACGGGAGGTATGTTGCCGCCGTAAGTAAAGGACGAAATGAGCGACAGATGGAAGGGTATGTCCCACCACGTTTGCTGCTGTGAATACATCCCCTCGGGCCCGCGAGGGATGTTCGCCAATGACGCAAGAAGCCATAGCGGAACGAGAACGACGAAAAGAGCTGCACTGAACGTGATCGGAAGCGTGTAGGAGCGGCGGGACGGACGTGAGATGGCAAGCGACAGGAGCGCCAGAGTGCACACGACCGACATCGACAGGAGGGGTGAGAGACCTCCCTTCAGGACCGTCAACTGGTAGATGATATGCCCTGTCAATAGCGTACCGAGAACGAAGGAAAGACAGCCTTGGGTCTCAGTGGGCAGGTCATCCAACCTGGAGACGGGGCCAAAGCCGACGACCATACAGAGGGCCAGGAAGATGAACGGTCCAAGCACGGCAGGAAGCACGTCAATCAAATTATAAGTGTTGATATGGCGGGGTGGTCGATCCGTCACAGGTGTCCATATACAGGTTATCCTTGACCGGCCCCATCCCATCGAAGGTATGCCTTCACGTCATCGACCGCTGTCGCTGAGGCCTGGATTGTATTGTTGATGTTCCTGCTGAAGGGATAGACCTGGAAGCTTCCTGCCATGAAGAGCCCTTCGATATCCGTCCTGGGGCGAGGCATGTGGTCGCCATACTCCGTCAAGAACTGCGGTGTCGCGTACTCGTCTCTGGCAAGGGCACTCCAGATGACGTCCTCTTCGCTGAGGTCCGGGAAGATCCTCTCAAGGCCTGTGAGCACCTCGTGTCGAATACGAGCCTCGTCCATCGTCCACCATGGGTCCGACGTATCGAGATATCTGAAAATATACACGATGTGCTCACCCGTATAATCATTTTCTGGAACAAGGTTGGTGTGCTCGATGATACCTCCGAAGGGAAGCCCTTCATCCAGAATATTGAGCCAGTAGTATGGCATCAATCGGCGCTTGAGGCCAATGGTCAGGCAGAGGACGGCACGGTAGCTGATTCGGGAGAGACGTGCTCTTGTCTCGGAGGGGGGATTACTCAACAGTTGGAGAAGCAATGGGATTGGAAGGGTATTCAGTACTGCATCCGATCTGATTACTTCCTCTGTACCATCGATATTGACCCTGATAGAGAACCCGGTATCACTCCGTTCGAGGGAACGCACATCGGCCCCAGTCGCGATGTGTCCCCCCCTTTCCTCGATGCCCCTCTTCCATGCCTCGATGAGCCGGTGGAAACCGCCATGGATATAGCCGAGCCTCTCTTTGACCATGCCAGGACCACGAGCACCGACGCGGGCTTGTAGGCGACCGCCCACGAACGCCGCGGAGGCCTTGTCCATCGATAATCCGAACTTCGTGAGGAGCAAGGGACGGAACATCTTCCTGTAGATCGATTCTCCATATGTCGCAATGAGCCAATGCTCGGCATCCACCCCATCAAGATGTTCCCAATCGAGCTCTCCCCTCATTCGCAGAGTCTGGACGCCCAACCTGATCCTCTCAATCAAGTTCAGTGGACCGAATCGCAACAGGTCCAATGGCGTGTTCAGATCGTAGAATGTTCCCTCGAAGTAGAATCCTGTCTTTCCTGAACGCCACATTACATCGTCCGCCAAGCCCATCTCGTCGAGAAGTTCGAGGAGCGAAGTGTCGGTGGGAAAGATATGGTGGTAGTACCTCTCGATGCGATAGGTCGTTCGATCATGGTCCGAACAGAGCCCCCCGAGACTGTCCTCTTTCTCGATGAGCAAGGGAGTAACACCGGCCTTTGCTAGGAGGTACGCTGCATGAAGACCGGCTACGCCGCCACCAAGGACCGCGATACGGACGTCCTTTATCATGGTCCGATTCTCTCTCGTATCGAATAGTTACGGGTAGAGGCCATTCTATAGAAGATCCGTACTTGTACCTCGAAGAGGAAGCCGAAACATATGAACAGGAAGCCAAGGATGACGCATACTATCCCGATGAGCTGGATGGGCCCGATGAACACTTCCTGGCCGATGACAAAGAAGAGATAGATCTGTTGGCCAAGCTTCAGTGCTCCTGCCAAGAAACCGGTAATGACAAGGAAGAGTCCGAGACGACCGAAGAGGTGGAGCGGTCTGTTGGAGAAGGTGGACCAGAAAGTTATGTACAGAAGGTCCAGGATCCCGTTCACGAGTCGGGCCGAGCCGTATTTCGTAACACCATGTCGCCGGGGATGGTGCGTCACCGCCACTTCGGCGATACGAAATCCTTGTGCATGGAGGAGCGCAGGGATGTAGCGGTGCATCTCACCAAAGAGGTCGAGGTGGCTCACCGCCTCTCGCGAGAAGCATTTGAGGGTGCAACCCGAGTCGTGGATGTCAAGCCCGGTCAGTCTTTTATGGAGCCAGTTCGATATGAGGGAGGGAAAGCGCTTGGAGAGAAATGGGTCCTTCCGGTCCGATCGCCACCCTGTCACGACATCGAAGCCCTCGTCCATCTTCTCAAGAAGCTTCGGGATGTCCTCCGGATCGTTCTGGAGGTCGGCATCGAGAGTTATGATGACCTCACCCTGTGCTTCCTTGAAACCGGCGTCCATGGCCGCGCCCTGACCGAAGTTCCTCCTGAAAACGAGGGCGCGGACCTTGGGGTCCTTCTGAACGAGTCCAGCAAGGACCTCACGCGTCCCGTCACGGCTCCCATCATCGACAATGATTATCTCGTAGGAACGCTCCATCCTCTGGAGGGTAGCCATCAGAGCATCATAGAGTTCGGGAATACTCTCGGCCTCGTTGAACGCAGGAACAATGATTGATAGCTCCACCATCCTTTGACGAACATGTAATGCATCGCCTTCTTTTTTAAATGTGATAATTACTCCATAGGTTGTTTTCCCTTGTGCGGCATATGCGGTATTACATGGGATGATCCGGATCTCATCAAGCGTATGAGCATTGTCCTGGGACACCGCGGAACCGACGACGATGGGATCTACACCAGCAGCGGAGTCTCCCTGGGCCATCGGAGATTGTCCATCATCGACCTTGAGGGTGGCCATCAACCCATTACGAACGAGGACGGGGACGTCGTCGTCTGTGCCAATGGCGAGATCTATAATCATCAGCGACTCCGCGCTCAGCTCGAAAAGCAGGGGCATTCATTCTCCACTGATTCGGACACGGAGGTTATTGCACATGGGTACGAGGAGGACGGTCCCGCATTTTTCGGGAAGCTCAACGGCATGTTCGCAGTGGCGGTCTGGGACGAGGGAACCGGATCATTGGTGCTCGCACGCGACCGTCTCGGGATAAAGCCGCTCTATTACACCCGGGTCGGCGACAAGCTTCTGTTCGCCTCTGAGATCAAGGCGCTCCTCCAATACGAGGGGGTTCCTCGAAGGCCCGACATGCAAGCTCTCGCTCACTTCATGACCTTCCGATACACCCCTTCCGCACAGACCATGTTCGATACCATCCACGAGGTCCCACCCGGCCATGTATTCGTTGTCAGGAATGGCCGAATCGCCAAGACCATCAGGTATTGGGAACTAGACGAGGTCTTCTCAGGGACCACATCATCCGCTACCTCGCCGAAGGAAATGCGAGGGATCCTCACCGAGGCGGTCCGCCTCCGTCTCATGAGCGATGTTCCTTTGGGTGTCTTTCTTTCCGGTGGTATCGACTCCTCGATCATCGTGGGCCTCATGAGCGAGATGATCGACGAGCCCATCTCCACGTTCAGCGTCGCATTCGATGCCGAAGAGCCCATCAACGAGGCACGGTTCGCCCAACTCGTCGCCGATCGGTTCGGTACCAACCATCATGTGCTGACGGTCGAGCCTAACAGCATCGATCTCCTGCCGACCACCATCTGGCATCTCGACAATCCTGTATCCGATCCGACGATCATTCCCGAGTATCTCATCTCCGAGCTCGGACGTAAACATGTGAAGACGGTCCTTACCGGCGAGGGAGCGGACGAGATCTTCGGAGGATATATGCAGTACAAGGTCATGTGCCTTGGGGAGCGGTACTCCCGCCTTTTACCGCCCCGTCTGCGCCGTCTTGTCGCACGTACTGCTCTTGCATCAATACCTGATGCCCTCCTTGACAGGCTCTTTCCGTACGCGACCGCCCTTGGCACGAAGGGACGTGAGCGTGCTCTCTCCTATCTTGAGAACATCGAGGACCGAGCACGGACCTTCGTTACACTCCGGTCCTTCTTCTCGGAGGATGAGAAGGCAGAGCTCTACTCACCCGAGCTCCACGATACGGAGGTCCGACAACAGGGATACATCCCTGAGATGGAGCCGTTCTTCTCGAACGGAGGTACCCGCTCGCTCCTTGACCGGCTCATCCTCATCGACCTCGAGCGCCGACTTCCCCACTTCATCCTTCATAAGACCGATAAGATGATGATGGCGCATGCGCTTGAGGGCCGGTTCCCCTTCCTCGACCATCGCCTTGTAGAGTACTCTTTCAAGATACCCTCTGATATGAAGCTGCGAGGGACCACGGAGAAGTATATCCTCAGGCAGGCATTCTCCGATATACTCCCGCCCGAGATCAGGAAGAGAAGGAAGCACCCCTTCATCGTTCCCATGAAATCCTGGATCGACGAGAACCTCAAGGGACTCATCCCGAGCATCATCGAGGGCTCTCCCATATGCAGGGGAACGTTCCTCCGCAAGCGTACGATCGACAGGATCGTTCGTGACTTCGACTCGTCACCCCTCTACTATGGCCGACAGCTCTGGTCGATCCTCACGCTCGCCATCTGGCATCGCATCTACATCGAGTCGGATGATATCACGAGGCCCCAGCTCGACCTCGAGCGCCTGTTCTAAAAGAGCATCACTCGGACCAGCGTCACCCCTCGACGGGAGCGGATGCGGTCGGCCAGGGAACGGACCTGGTCAAAGGAACCCTTGGCGAGGATGACCTCCATGCACCCCTCATGTGAAAGGTGGTGATGCACCGTGGTGACGATGATGTCGTGGTACTCGTGCTGTGCGTCGAGGATGTCGGTCGCCACCCGCGGGACGTGGTGATCGTACACGAAGGTGATCACAGCCGAGCCGTACTGCCCCGCACGGTCAACCCCGCGCCAGCGCGCCATGGCATCACGTATGGCGTCGCGGATGGCCTCGGACCGGGTGGTATATCCCTCATCCCGGATCATGGCGTCGAAGCCCTCGAGCAGGGAGGAAGGAAGGCTCACGCCGATGCGTGTTATCCCTTCGTCTGCATCAGTAATATCCGTGTTATTTTTCTGCATTGAATGTGTTACTTGTGAAAAAATATTAATACTCGCCGATCAATCCTTTACATATGCACATCCCCGACGGGTTCCTCTCGATCCCCATCTGGGGGATACTATGGCTGGTCACCATCGGCGTGGTGGGCTACGCCGTTCAGCAGACCGACCAGCGACTCAGCGAGAAGGCCGTGCCCTTGATGGGTGTGCTCTCGGCGTTCATCTTTGCCGGCCAGATGCTCAACGTCCCCGTTGCGACAGGCACCTCGAGCCACATGCTGGGTGGCGTGCTCGCCGCGGTGTTTCTGGGCCCCTGGACCGCCACTATCATCATGGCCTCTGTGTTCACGGTTCAGTGCGTGCTCTTCCAGGACGGCGGGCTGCTCGCCCTGGGCGCCAACATCGTGAACATGGGCCTCATCTGCACCATCCTCGGCTACTATATCTTCCGAGCTGTGGAGAGTGTCGTGGGCGGTAGGAACGGGCTCCTCGCGGGCTCAGCTGTGGCAGCCTGGCTGGCGGTGGTCATCGCATCGGCTGCGACGGCCGTGGAACTGGCCGCTTCCGGAACCTCCCCCCTCAACATCGTGCTGCCCGCCATGGTGGGGGTCCACGCCATCATCGGGGTCGTGGAGGCGGCGGTCACGGTGGCGGTGATCGGGTTCGTCATGAGGACGCGGCCTGACCTACTGGAACTGGAGAGGGTCTAGGAGGGGATATGGATGGAATGGAAGTACACTGCGCTCATCATCGCGCTTATCATGGCAGCTCTTCTCTCCCCTTACGCTTCGCCGGATCCCGACGGGCTGGAGAGGGTTGCCGAGGACAAGGGGTTTATAAAGAAAGGGGAGGATCACGACGTCTTCACAGCCCCCATACCCGACTACGAGGTCCCCAATCTGGGCGACGCGTTAAAGGGACCCGTCGCTGGCATCATAGGCACCCTGGTGACGTTCGGCCTGGGCATCCTCCTCGGCAGACGGCTCAATGGACCGGAAGGGGAGCGGGCCGAGGAGAAGGATCAAGGGACAGAGGAGGACGTGGGTTCGACCGGTCCCGCCCGGTGAGAACATTTTTCAAGCTTGCCTGCAGGAGCAACCACGCGATGGAGATGGAGCATGACTTCCTTGACAAGTATGCACACATAGATGGCCCGGTCCAGCGACTGCACCCCCACCCCAAGATCCTACTGGCCGTGCTCACCATCCTCCTCGTGGTGCTCACCTCCCCCACCAACACGGCACGGTTCGCGGGCGTGGGCATCCTCCTGGCCCTCACGCTCGCCGTCTCGGGCGTGCCCGCCAGCTTCGTCCTCCGCCGCTCCCTGGTGGTGCTCCCCTTCGTGCTCGCCGTGGCCCTCGGCGCCCCGTTCCTGGAGCCCGGGGCTGGCGGCCACGTCCCCATCGTAGCAGGTCTCGAGGTCCCGCGGGCGGGCCTCCTCGTCGTCTGGAACGTGCTCGTGAAGTCCTGGCTCTCGGCCGTCACCATGCTGCTCCTCGTATCCACTACCCCCTTTCCCTCCCTCCTTGACGGTGCCCGATCACTGGGCGTGCCACGGATCATGGCCCAGGTGATCGCCTTCATGTACCGCTATCTCTTCATCATACAGGACGAGCTCATGCGCCTCGTCCGAGCCCGGACGTCCCGGTCCATCGGGAACGAAGGGTTCCTGTGGCACGCGCGGACCGCCGGCGGCCTCCTGGGAAGCCTCTTCATCCGCTCGTACGAGCGCGGGGAACGGGTGTACCTCGCCATGGCGGCTCGCGGCTACGCTGGCGAGCTGCCCATACTCGAAAGGCAGAAGATGGCGTCGAGGGACGTGGTAGCCTCCCTGGTCATGGTGCTCGTCCTTGCCTGCGTCGCGGGGGTGACCCTGTGAAGGCCGTAGAGGTGACAGGGCTGAGCTACGCCTACCCCGACGGCACCCGCGCCCTGCGCGACGTGGACCTCTGCATCGATGAAGGGGAGTCGGTGGCGCTGCTCGGGCCCAACGGGGCGGGGAAATCCACCCTCCTGCTCCACCTCAACGGCGTACTGGCGGTGTCCGACCGCGTCCACATCGGCGGCCTGCCCGTCCTCCAGGAGAACCTTTCCGAGGTGCGCCGCCGGGTGGGCCTGGTGTTCCAGGATCCGGACGACCAGCTGTTCTCCCCCTCCGTGTTCGATGACGTCGCTTTCGGCCCGTTGAACCTGGGCGTGCCACCAGACGAGGTTCGCAAGCGCGTCGACGCTGCCCTCGAGAAGGTGGGGATGGCGGGGTACGGCGATCGTTCCCCGTTCCATCTGAGCTTCGGCGAGCGGAAGCGCATCGCTCTCGCTACGGTGCTCTCCATGGAGCCGAGCCTCCTCGTCCTCGATGAGCCCACCAGCAACGTCGATCCCCGAGCGCGACGCGAGATCATCGAGCTCCTACGCGGGATGGGACTTACCAAGGTGATCGCCAGCCATGACATGGACATGGTGGCGGAGCTCTGTGATCGCGTGATGGTGCTCGCGGAGGGTCGCGTCGTAGCCGACGGACCGGTGGATGAGATCCTGACCGACGTCGAGCTCCTCGAGAGGAACGGCCTAGAGCCGCCCTCCTCCGTCAGGGTCCTCTCCATGCTCGGTGTACGGCATCCCCCCGTCGTGCTCTCTCCGGAGACCGCGCGAGAGGCCCGGGACCAGGTCCGACGGGACGGGAGCCGCTCGCCATGAGACGGCTCGTCCTGGTCCTCCTACTCATCGCTGCCCTGGCCGTCGGCCACCCTCCCATCCGCCTGCTGAGCTCGGAGGGGGGGGGCGCCGTCGCATCGTACCACGGCCGTGACGTCACCGTCCAGTCCAACTCGACGCTCGGGCGGTTCCGCCCCGTGGGGCCGTTCATGGATTTCCATGCGGTGAATGCCAATGGGAGCCTGGTCAGGCACGAGGTGCGGCTCCTACGGGTCATCGCATGGGCCGATGAGGATGGTGATGGATCAGCGGACCCGGGCGAGACCGTCCTGGCCGACCTCCACCCCGCAACGGCCCAGTGGGACGTCCCTTTCTTCTCCTACATACCATCGGGGGGACGAATAGCGGGGATCCGGTTCCCGCTCGTAATGTTCACCAACAACACCAAGGTCGATCCCCTCCTCCTCGCCAGCCTACGGGTCGAGGCCTCCATGGTGGATGCCGACCACACCGAGACGCTGATGCCGCCGGCGGACCCGCCCATCAAGCTCGCGTATAATGGCATGCGAGACGTGGGGTTCGACATCGTCGTGGACCCGTGGGAGGGTCCGGATGCTACCCTCCTCTTGACGGTCGATGTCCTCGGTGGGAGTTCGTCGCCCGATGGCTTCACCCTCGAACGGAAGGATGGGGCGGCACGTCTCTTCCACGGCGACTTCATCCTCCATATCGCCCCGGCCCAGGCGAACGCCACGCCCGCGACGGCCGTACGGGTACCCGTGAGAATCAGCGAGGACCTCTCCCGCCCATCACGGGCCGTCCTGAACCTCACCATGCCTCTAAACCATGGTGCCTCGATCCGGATCCCCCTGATCGCCCATGGAACGGGGACGGAACAGCGCGAGGAGGAACGCTCGTTCATCTGGTTCGCCCTCCTGCTCGGTGGCGCGTTCCTCACGGGAGCGCTCCACGGGCTGGAGCCCGGTCACGGGAAGACCCTTGTCGTGACCTACCTCGTCGGTACAGGGGCACGACTGGTCGATGCCGTGGTCCTGGGGCTCACGGCCACTGTCACCCATACAGCCGGTGTCCTCGCGCTGGCCGTGCTCGCCCTCTCGGCGTCCGAATACTTCCTCCCCGAGGTCATCTCCTATGCCCTCAGCGTGCTCTCAGGCACCCTGGTCACGATTGTGGGGCTGTGGATGTTCCGTCGCGCCTGGCGGGGCAAGACACACGATCATCATCATGTGCACAAGCATGGAGAGCGTGTGCACGACAATGATCATGAGCACCTGTCGCCCGGAGAGGGCACGCGCAGGAACTTCCGAGAGCTCGTCTCGTTGGGCATGGCGGGGGGAATCGTGCCCTGCCCCGCGGCGCTGGTTCTCCTCATCGTCGCGGTGTCCCGCGGCAGGTTCGCCGAGGGCATCGCCGTGCTCCTCGCCTTCAGCCTCGGGGTGTCGACCACGCTCGTGGGGATAGGTGTTGCAGCAGTCGCCTTCACCTCGGTGATGCAACGGGTTCTGGGGAGCAGCACCCCCGTATGGGCCCAGCGCATCTCCCTGGCGAGCGCCACGGTCATCACCTGCATGGGGCTGATGATTCTCCACCTGGCCTGAGGACTCAAGCCTCCAGCCGTTCGCCGCCCGTACAGTAGGACGATCCCCCAAGATGCTGGAGCAGGGTCAACCGGTCCAGACCTGGTTCGGCGTGCACGGCGACGACCTCGGCTACGAAGATGGTGTGGTCGCCCGCGGGGTGGGACGCCGTCACCCGGCACTCCACAGCAGCAGGGCAGCAATCCAGAATGAGGGTGTCGACCTCATCACCCGTCCGTCCCGTGAGCCCGAGACCTGCGAGCTTGTCGCCTGAGCGACCGCTAGTACAACCTGCGGCGTGTACCTTCGCAAGGAGGTCCTTCCCGGGAACATTGAGGATGAAGGCACCTTCCCGCTCGACGAGCGAATGGGTGTAACGTCCAGGGGCGATGCTCACCGCGAGGAGAGGGGGTCGGACGGACACAGGCATCATCCAGGCCGCGGGCATGGTGTCGTGCCGGTCGTTCTGCCGATCCCGGGCGGTGACGAGCACCACGGGAGGTGCTGGGAGCAGGGTGCGGAACGTGGCGATGGAAGGCATGTCATCGAAAAGGGAGTGATGAATAAAAAGATGACATCCGGTGGGCCCACTCCTCCCTGTAGGGCAGTGATGGGGGGCGGGCTTAGTCGAAAAAAGGTTAAGTAGTTGTGCCAATCGAAAAAAGTGAAGAGTTGAGACCATGGCGGACATCCAGGAGTTATCGGTAGAGGAATCGGAGAACATCCCCATAATCTCTGTCGTAGGCAGATCAGGCACAGGTAAGACCACCGTCCTTGAACTGCTCATCGGAGAACTCGTGCGGCGAGGGTACCGAGTGGGTACGGTCAAGCACTGCAGCCATGGATTCGACGCGGACCAACAGGGTAAGGACTCCTGGCGTCATGCACAGGCCGGGAGCGAGGTCGCGGCCATCTCATGTCCACACAAGATGGCGCTTTTCCGGAACATGGAGAGTGAGATGCCCCTGGACGACATCGTGAGTTTGATGGGCAAGGTGGACGTAGTGCTCACCGAGGGGTACAAACGTGGGGAAAAGCCGATGATCGAAGTGAGCCGCCAAGCGGTCGGGACCGATCTGTTGTGCCCGCCAGAGGGTCTTGTGTGCGTCATGGCCGACTACGATGTTGATACTTCAGTGCCATTGTTCGCCTTGGACGACGCCAAGAGCGTAATCTCTCTCCTAGAGGAGCGCTTCTTGCGTGGTTGAGGGCTGGACTGCATCTCATCGAACTGAAAGAATACCTTGACGGGGCGCCGGGAATAGTCTCCTGTGCTGTGGGACCGGTGTCAGGGGGGGGTATCATACTGCTGAAGAAGATCGTTGAATCTACTTAGGCAAAGTCCCCGTAGTATAGGGAATGCTCGAACGTGATGGGATGGAAGTCGGTACCCATCCAGTACGCTGCCTTCGCCATGATGATCCTGACGAGTATTGAGCGATCCATCCTCTTTCCCCTCTTGACGATCCTGTCGAACCTCTCGATGTATGTCCTGTAGGGGCCACGAAGTGTCCCCGGCAGGTCGTCCACGTCCGTGATCACATCGCTTATCATCGCTGTCCCGTTTATCATCACACCCTCGTTCTTGAACGGGTCCTCTAGGTGGCGTATGTCCACGGTGAAGGAGACGTGCGGATTATCGATGATGTTCCTGATCTTCTTCGAGGTCCTGTCCGTCACGAACAGGATCTCATGCAGGTGCGGGATGTAGGCGAAGAAGACGGGTGTTATATGAGGGACGTTGTTACGGTCTCCTGTGCAAATATAGCCGATCCTCTCCTCCCCCAGGAGCCCTTCGACGAGGGCGAGCGTTCTCTCATCTTCAGCAAGGTCTTCAGACAGGGAGCGCAATGTGTCTCGCCTCCTGCCAAAAGACCATGGTCTCGGGAATGACCTCGATGGGAACCCTCCTGATGAGGGGCGTGAGCTGCCAGGCCTCGGGCAGGCGCCGTCGTCCCGTAATGTACTCCTGAACGTATTCCGGATACTTGTCGTGGAAGAGCGCCCACACACGGAAGAGCTTGATCATGTTCGGAAGTACGTCCCGCCAGCCGAATATCCGCGCTCTTCCGGTGATAAGCACGGCCTTGTTCTTCATCACGTCATCAGGGTCCCGGACATCTATAAGGAACGCTATCCTTGGGTTCTGCTGGATGTTCCTCACCTTCTTCGAGCCCACGGAGGTCTGGAAATAGACCGAATGCCCGTCGAAGACATACGCGACCGGTGTCACATGTGGCATTCGTCGATCATCGGCAGTGCCGACATGGGCGAACATCCCTTCCTCCACAAGGGAATGGATGTCCGGGGGCAGCCAGGGTATCCCTCCGATCAGATGAAGGGAGAGGAATGAGACGCAGACGATGTAGAGTGAATACAATAACAGGAAGGATGTCAACAAGGTGTCCGTTATGAACACGGGGATGAGGAGAAGTGAGAAGAGTCCAAAGAGGAAGAACTTCGAATCGATGTTCCTCAGCCCGTTCAGGTCGTGGAGCGGCGTGTACTCCAACTTCCTACGCCATCCCAGCTCGATCCTGAACATGATCGAACGCACCAGGGAGACAGAGGTGACCCATATACCAAGCCCCATCCTGTACGAGACGTCCCAGTGAAGCAGGTACACAAGGAAAAGGACGACGGGATTTGCCTGGTCGCCGAACCACGTCACAAGCAGGCTCGTCTCCCACGGCATCCAGTTGTTCAGGTAGGCGAAAGAGAGCACGAAGATCACCACCCCGGGCGCCATCTCCAGGTGTCTGGGCGAGAAAAGGCGCTTTCGGTATCTCTTGAGGATTAGGCTCTCCGAAAGGCTGCGAGACGGCTTGAAATCACGTATGATGGGTCCTAGCTCGAGCGCGAGAATGCTCCATAAAATGGTCGTGAGGATTACGATGGAGCCAAAAAGTACGGTCCGGATTTCCAGATCGAAATACCTTCCGAGCGCGATTCCGATGAGCTCCATGAGGATTAGCTGCGCGAGCACGTTGTACCGTCGGGGAAGATGCGAGAGCAATGGCAGCCTCTCCGCAATGGATTCGTACACCCATTTATGTTCGAACTCTCCTTCCTCTTCCTGCTGTCGACAGATGTTATGATCATCTCGTGCAGTCTCAGAGGGCATTGGAGTCGCATCCTTGCTAGGGGATTCGTTCTGGACCGGACAGGGAGGCTAGGACCATTCCAAAGGGCGGGATCTTGAATGATCTCCATGTGTCCATGTTCGTCCTCGGCCGGGATTCACAATTGTTATATCAGATAAAAGCATATCGGTAGCATCGGCCTTGTCAACGGTTTTAATGTAGAAAGCCCTCCTCCTTTCATGTGTGGGAAGAATAAAGGGAGCATACAAGTACATGCTCTGGTCATGGGCGGACAGTCTCCATCTCTATCTCGCTGGGAAATCCCATAATCCTATCGAGATGACGCAGGTAAAGGAGCACGGAGGGTAGCGTCTCGTTCTCCGAGAGCTCGCACATGAGCCTTTGGTGATACTCCTGCTCTAGCCGCCGCAGGGTTCTGATCCATCCATCCCGTGTCTCGTAAGCATTTCCCTCCCCGGTCGTCCCCAGGTCATCCAGGTCATCACGGAGCTGGTAGAGGGTGCCGAGCTCGAGGCCGATGTGTGCGCACCTTTCCTGAACGTCAGTGGAAGCGCCTGCGACCAGTGCGCCCAGCCGGCACGACGCCGAGAAGAAACAACCCGTCTTCCATCTGATCATGCGAAGGTACTCCTCGGGAGTTGTGGTCGCGTCATTTGCCAGCGTGATCTCTAGAATCTGCCCCTCCTGGGTCCTTGCCGCAGCTTCAAAGAAGTTACGGGAGACCTCGCCGGAGTCGATCTCCAGAAGAATCCTGAAGGACTCCCTGAGGAGGACATCCCCCGCAAGGACTGCGGCCCCGGTTCCGGCCTGTACGTGGATGCACGGAACCCCCCTTCGAGTGGTGTCGTCGTCGATTATGTCGTCGTGGATGAGGCTGTAGTTGTGCATGAGCTCCAGCAGGGTACAGAGCTTCTCCATGAGGTCCTCATCCTCTTGTGAAAGGGACCCGCCCTTGAGGTCCGTGTAGCAGAGGTATAGGAGGAGCGAACGGAGCCGCTTTCCGCCCCCGACCACGTGTTGACGGAGCAGGGATCCAAGGGGCCTAGGGAGGGTCTCGAGCCGCGATCCTATCATGGAATCTACGATTTCCTTGACATGCGATAGGGTGTCGGTAAGGTCCGATGATCCCTTCTCGACCATGGAACTCCCTGACAAATTGCCTATTGCCTGTGCTATCACATCTCCCCCTTGACGTCCTTCAGCACGTCCCACGAGAACACCGGCCCGTCCTTGCAGACGTAGACGTTGCCGATGTTGCAGCGCCCGCACTTGCCGATGCCGCACTTCATCCGCATCTCAAGGGTTGTGAAGATCTGGTCCGGTGTGAAGCCGAGCTTCTCTAGGGCCTGTATCACGAACTTGATCATAATGGGCGGGCCGCAGGTGATGGCGATGGTGTTCTCAGGCGAGGGAGCAATACGCGTGAGGTTGGTGGGGACGAATCCCACGAAGCGCGTCCATCCCTCCTCCTCGTTGTCGATGGAGAGGTGGACGTCCACATCGTCACGCTTCTCCATCTCTTCGAGCTCCCCCATGAAGCACAGGTCTGCGGTGGAGCGCGCGCCGTAGATCACGTCCAGCTTCCCGTAGTCCTTCCGGTTATCCATGACATACTGTATGAGGGAGCGCAGCGGCGCCTGGCCGATCCCGCCCCCGATGCAGAGGATGTTCTTGCCCTTCCATTCGTCCACGGGGAACCCGTTACCGTAGGGGCCGCGGACGCCAACCGTTTCGTCCACCTCCAGCTCGTGGAGGGCGCGTGTTACCTTGCCCAGCCTCATGATGCTGAACTCCAGGTACCCCTTCTTGGTAGGGGAGCAGGAGATGGCGAAGAAGCATTCCCCCTTCCCGAGGAGGGTGACCATGCCACACTGCCCTGGGATGTAATCGAAGCTGTCGGCGAGCTCGGCATCGTTGAACCGCACCCTGAAGGTCTTGATGGCCCGCTCACCTTTTACCTCCTCCTTGAGGCCGATGATCGTGGCCATGTTCGGTACGTACGGATTCTCCATCTAGATCCCTCCGAGCGTGGAGAGCTCCTCCACGATGCTGAGCCCCACCGGGCAGTTCGAGGCGCATCTTCCGCAGCCCACGCAGGCGATGACACCGAAGTTGTCGGGGTAGTACTGGTACTTGTGCAGGATCCGGTTCCTCATCCGGTTCTTCCTCCCGGGCCGGGGGTTGTACCCGGAGCCGTGGAGGGTGTACTCGGGATTGCTACAGCTGTCCCACACGCGGATCCGCCGTCCCTTCCGTCCCCGGACCTCGTCCTGGATGTCAAAGCAGTGGCAGGTAGGGCAGAGATAGGTGCAGTTGTAGCACCCCAGGCATGTCTGTGCCATGTCCTCCCAGACAGGATGGTCGAACAGCGTCTTCAGCTTCTCGGGAAGCCCCGAGACGTCCACCGTTCGTTTGATGGCGCTCTCGGCGCGTTCCCTGATCTCATCGGCGGTCCCGGCCTCGTCGGTGGCCTCCTCGAAGAGCTCCTCGTTCTCCGTAAGAAGCGTCTTTCCTTTCTCGGTGACGCTCCGCACGAGGAACCGGTCACCCATGTCCACCAAGAGCAGGTCCAGCCCTGTGGTGTCGAAGGGACCGGCGCCCAGTGAGGTGCAGAAGCAGTTCCTACCGGGGATCGCGCACGCCAGGCCTACGAGCACCGTATTCTCCCGCCGTCTGATGTAGTAAGGGTCCTTGAAGTCCTTCGTGAACAGCGGATCCAGGATGGCGAAAGAGCGTGCGTCACAGGGCCGGATGCCAAGGACCATCCGCTTTATCGTCTCGGGCGTTCGTTCGGCGATCGTCTTCCCATCGAAGGCGAACAGCTCCTCAGTCTGCGGGAAGAATATCTTCTTAGGAGGCACCACGGAGTTCGCATAATCCCATGCGATGTCGGATGCCTTGCTCACGGTCTCGAAGGAGACCGTCGTGCCCTTCCTGACGGGGGCTATGACCTCGTATCCCAGCTTGGTGATGAGCTCGTCGAGCCTGTCCTTTTTGAGTACAGCGTCCATGATGATCACCTACTGGATGAAGTCCTCCTCATCATCCGTCTTGAACGACCCGAGCAGCGGCTTGGCCTCGGGATCGGTGCCGGAGGAGTACCCGAAGATGTCCTCAGCCTCGCGTGCCATCCTCTTGTTCAGGGTCATGAGGGGGATGCCCACGGGGCAGGCGCGTTCGCACGCGCCGCACTCCGCACACCGTCCCGCGTGGTGGAAGGCGCGAATGAAGTGCCACATGGTGTTCTCGGAGAGGTTCACGGACCTCTTGACCCAGTTGGGCTTGAGCGAGTCACCCGCGCAAACCTCGCAGAAGCAGAGCGGGCACGCCTGTCGGCAGGCAAAGCACCGGATGCATTTGCTGAACTTGTCAGACCAAAACGCCCAGCGCTCCTCTGCGCTCATGCCCTCGGTGGGATCGCTCGCCTCCCCGCCGCGGGGCTCAACGGGCTCACCCAGCATGACGTCGGCCATGAGCGGGGTGGGGTAGGTACAGGTGAGGCACTCGTCGAACAGCACGTCCTCCTTCTTCAAGGTCTGCTCGCCGTCCCTCGTCTTGATGATGAACGTGTCGCCATCCTCGGATATCTCGAGGATGTCGTCCTCGATAACCTCCTGATAGAGCTTGTCCGGTTCGATCATCCCCGTGCAGGGAACACCCAGGATGACGAGGTCGTCCCGCTCGACACCCCGTTCCTGCAATACCTGAATCAGGGCGCGGGCATCGCACCCCTTGACGATCAGGGCGACCTTCTTCTTCTCGGGGTCCGTGGGGGGCTCGAGCGTAAGGTATACGGTGAGGTTGTGCTTGCACATGGGCGTGAGGATCAGCCGGTCAGCATCGTCCGGCGAGGTGATGATGCAGGGTCTCGCACCCTGGCCTAACTCCCCCTTCTCGTAGCCGATCACGGACGCCACCTTGCCCGTGCTGAGAAGGTCGCGGACGGTGTCCCTCATCTTCTCTTCGTCCATGGTCAGACCTCCCTCACGAACTGCTCGTTCGGTCCGAGCTTCCGCACGTCCTCGGTGACCTTCTTGATCACGTCCGCGAACTTCGGGCCCTCGGAGGCGGAGACCCAACTCATCTGGACCCGACCGGAATCTATGCCCACGTACTCCAAGAGCCGCGTTATGAGGTTCATTCTCCTTCGGGCGAAGTAGTTGCCCTGGATGTAGTGGCAGTCACCCGGATGACAACCCGAGATCAGCACCCCGTCCGCGCCCTGTTGCAGGGCATGGAGCACCAGCAGGGGATTGATCCGGCCGCTGCACATCACTCGCACCACCCGAACGCTGGGCGGGTACTGGATCCTGCTGGTGCCAGTGAGGTCCGCTCCCGCGTACGAGCACCAGTTGCACAGGAATGCCACGATCTTGGGCTCAAAGTCGTCCTCTGCCATGGTTATCACCACTCCGTCATTGCATCGAGCGTGGACATCAGCTGCTCGTCCGTGAATCCCTTCTGCTGCATCGCACCCGACAGACAGGCAGCGGCGCACGAGCCGCAGCCCTTGCACAGCGAAGCGTTCACCGATGCCACGGTCACCTCCTGGCCCGACCGCTGCTTCCTGGTGACCAGCTCCACGGCACTATAGGGACAGACCTCGACGCAGAACCCACATCCGCGGCACAGCGACTCATCCACCGAGGAGATGGTCGCAATGGTCTCCATCTCCGTCTTCGATATGATGGTGCCGGCCCTGGACGCGACGGCATTCGCCTGGGCGATGGTCTCATCCAGGAGCTTGGGGAAGTGTGCGGACCCACACAGGAAGACACCGTCGGTGGCGAAATCCACGGGCCGGAGCTTTGCATGCGCCTCGAGGTAGAATCCATCGGGCCCCACGGGGACCTTGAAGGCCTGGCTCAGACCCTCGGTCTCGTTGGGGACGATGGGGGTGCTCAGGACAACGAGGTCGGCCTTGATCCTGAGGGTTTTGCCGAGGAAGTGGTCATAGACATCGACCGTTCCGTCCTCTGCGACCTCCGGCTCGCTGTTGGCCGAGTAGCGCACGAACAGGACGCCCTTCGTCCGGGCTTCCGTGTAGAGGGGCTCCCAGAGGCCATAGGTCTGGATGTCCCGGAAGAGCACGAAGACGTTCGTCTTGGGTGACCTCTCCTTCAGACTGATCGCGTTCTTTACGGCCTGGATGCAGCATATCCTCGAGCAGTAGGTCCTCGGTGGCGTGTTCTCGCGGGAGCCGACGCACTGGATCATGACCACGTTCTTCGCATCGGTATCGTCCAATCGCGTCTCCAGCTCTGCCTGTGTGATGACCTTGTCCGAGGTGGAGTGGTGGAAGTATCCCTCCGGATCGAGGGGACTCCCGCCTGTGGCGAGGACGGCGGCACCGAATTGGATCTCTTCGTCGTTCAGTCTGGCCTTGAAGTTCCCGACGCTGCCTGAAACGTCCTCGAGCACGGCATCGGTGACGACGCTGATGAGCTCGTTGGAGGTCACCCTCTTGGTGAACTCCTCCGCGATCTCCTTCCCGCTCTGGCCCGTGTGCAGACGTGGAACGTCGAGTAGGACTCCGCCCAGATGGTCAGACCTCTCCGCCAGGGTCACGGGGAAGCCCATTTCGGCGATGGCCAGGGCCGCGGTCATCCCGGCGACGCCCCCGCCAACGACGAGTGCTGACTGCTCCACGGTGAACTTCTCGATATGAAGGGGTTCAAGAAGACGGACCCGTTCCACCGACATGCGGACCAGGTCCTTGGCCTTCTCCGTGGCCCGCTCCTTCTCCTCCCGGTGGACCCACGAGCAGTGTTCACGAATGTTCGCAAGGTCGAAGAGATGCGGGTTCAGTCCGGCTTCCCGCTGGGTGCCCTGGAAGAGGGGCTCGTGTGTCCGGGGGGTGCAGGCGGCCACCACGATCCGGTTCAGGTCGTGCTCCTTGATGGCCTCCTTGATCTTCAACTGATGATCTGAAGAACACGCGTAGATGGTCTCGGCCGAGTGTACGACATTGTCCAGGGTCTTCGCGTACTCGGCGACCTCCCGAACGTTCACCACGCTGCTGATGTTGATACCGCAGTGACAGACGAACACGCCGATCCTGGGCTTTCCGGATACGTCCTTCTCAGGGGGCAGTTCCTTTGACGATACGAGCTCGCCCCGGGCCTCGGAGATGGCCGCGCCCGCCTTGGCAGCAGCCCCGCTCGCCTGGGCCACGGTCTCGGGTATGTCCTTCGGTCCCTGGGATACTCCTGCGACGAATATCCCCGGCCGGTTCGTCTCCAGGGGCCTGTCCAGCGAGGTCCGCAGGTAGCCGAAGTCATCAATCTCAAGGCCGAGCGTCTCCGCGAGCCTGGATATGTTGGGTGTCGGGTCGAGCCCGGTACCGAGCACCACCATGTCGAAGTCCATCGTCCGGATCTTTCCGGTGTCCAGGTCCTCGTACTTGAGCGAGAGGCCCTCTGTCCTGGGATCTATCCGGATCGCGCCGATCCGTGATCGTACGTAAGTGATCCCGAACTCGTTCTTGCCCCTCTCGTAGAACTCGTTGAACGCCTTACCACAGGCACGGACGTCCATGTAGAACATGTAGGGCTCGATGTCCGGATCGTGCTCTTTTGCGATGATTGCCTCTTTCGTCGTCATCATGCAGCATACCGACGAGCAGAGGTCCCTGTTGATGTGGGGGTTCCTCGAACCCACGCATTGGATGAACGCGATCCTTCGCGGCGTTGTTCCGTCCGACGGCTTCTTCACATGTCCGCCGGTAGGACCGGAGGCGCTGAGGTATCGCTCGAACTCCAGCGAGGTCAGGACGTCGGGATGATGGTAGCCGAGCTCCGTCTGGTTGGTAGGATCGAACGGAGTGAAGCCCGTGGCGACGATGACCGAGCCGACGTCGATGTCGAACTTCCGGTCCTCCTGCTCGAAGTCGATCGCACCGGCCCCGCACGCCTTCTCACAGAGGCGACACACACCCTTCGCGTGATAGAGACATTTCTCCTTGTCCATCACGGCAACCAGAGGCACAGCCTGGGGGAAGGGGATGCGGACGTTCTTGGTAACGACCGTCCCGGCGTTGTACTCGTCGGAAATCTTTATGGGGCATTTCTCCTGGCATAGCCCACAGCCGGTACACTTCTCCTCGTCCACAAAACGTGTCTTCTTCTTGATGGTGAGGCTGAAAGCACCCGCCTCTCCAGTGATGCCCTCCACCGTGGACATGGTCAGGAGCTCTATGTTCGGATGCCGCGCAATCCCAACGAGCTTCGGGCCCAGGATGCACATAGAGCAGTCGAGTGTGGGGAAGGTCTTGTCCAGCTGCGCCATCCGTCCACCGATGCTCGGCCCCTTCTCGATGAGGTACACCTTGAACCCAGAATCAGCAAGGTCGAGGGACGCCTGCATCCCGGCGATCCCGCCGCCGATGACCGCGACGGCGCCAACCTTCTTGCTCGCCGGTGGTGCCCCCTGGGCCTTATCATCCTTGGTCTCGTCAGTGTTGTTCATCTCACTCCACCTCCAAGACCTTCAGCGGGGATACCATGTTCCGGCTCAGGCCCAGTTCCGAGGGATCTATCCCGAGGGCATAACCGAGGAGCTGTGTGAAGTAGAGGATCGGGATCTGGAACTTCTTCTTGAGCACCCGCTCCACCTTGAACTGGATCCCGTCCAGGGCCATGTGACACATGGGGCAGGGAACGACGATGAAGTCTGCTCCCGCGTCCTGCGCCTCGGTGAGGATCTCCCCCGCCAGGGCGTAGGCATGATCCTCGTTCGTTACCATGAGCGGACCGCCGCAGCATTTGGACTTCCTCTCGAAGGGCAGGGGCTCCGCTCCCGCGAGCTTGATGATGGTATCGAGCGACGTGGGATTCTCCGGGTCCTCGTAGGCGACCTCCGCGGGCCGCACGATCAGGCACCCGTAGTAGCCGACGCCCTTCTTCCCCTTCAGGCGTCGCTTCACCTTCTTCTCGATTTCCTCGGATCCGAGGTCGTTGACGAGCACATCGAGAAAACGCCTCGACTCGACCGTGCCCTCGAATTTCACGTCCATGATGTCGTTGATCTTGGTACGGAGCGCCTCGTCCTCGAGGAGCTCGCGATGCGCCCTCTTGACCCGGTTGAAGCATGCGCTGCACACCATGACGAGGTCCATTCCCTCCTTCTCTGCAACGGCCAGGTTCCTCGCCGGCAGTGCCACCGAGGCGACGTGGTCGAGGGCCCCTACCTCCAACGCACCACAACAGTTCCAGTCCTCGATCTCTACAAGCTCGATGCCGAGCGCCTTGGCCACGGCCTTGGTCGACATGTTGTATTCCTTTGCAGAGGAGTCCAGGGAGCACCCGGGGAAATAGGCGTACTTCATTCCTTCCCCCCCCCCTTTGTACCAAAGAGCCTTCTGACCTTCGAGGAGCCCTCTATCCAGTGGGGCAGCAGCGGGATCTTACCCTTGAGGAACATCCTGAGCCCGAGCTCCGTGTAGCCGAGCGCGCCGATGGGCCCCTTTCCGAAGAGGAGGTATCGGGTCATCATCTCGGGCTCGAAGATGCGTCCATAGCGGCGGACGGTCCCGGCGAACGCCCGATCGAAGATGGGCTTGGAGCTACCGAGCTTGATGCGGCCCGCATCCGATTCCTTGAGCGCGATCCTTCGCAGGGATTCGACGACGTCGGTGAACCGCACGTTCTGTGGACATCGCTCGTAGCACATCAGACATCCGGCACAGTTCCAGATGTCCTCGGAGGAGAGCACGTCCTCCCGCATCCCCAGCAGGACCTTCCGGATGATTCGGCGGGGATTGAATCCATCATCGAGCTCGGTGATGGGGCATGAGAGCGTGCACGAGCTGCACTGGAAGCAGGCCTTGATGTTCTCGCCCCCGGGCTCTCGGGCCACCTCGTGCTTGAATTCCGAATCAAGGAGAGCGATCTCGACTTTATTTTCATCCGCTGCCATGCGCGATTCCTCCAGAGCAGAGAGGGTCTTAAACCTTCCTTTTTCCATTTGGTCGGGGACGTACCTTCACGATATCCGATCCCTCCGGGACGTGCGTCGCGGCCGGGGATGATCCGTGTGGATATTCCCTATTTCCGATGGAGCTATTAACGATTGTTATCGCCATTGGGAGGGCATTTTTAAGGGTTGCTAAGATGCCCTCGCGTTTTTAATTAGAACCGGCATATCGGTTAACATTCCATGAGGCGATCCGGCGCATCCCGCCACCACAACCCCAGATCCCGGTGGGTATGTCCGTCCCACCATCCTAATCTGTGCGAGGTTTGCCCTCTTCCGGATCGTCATCACTGGAAACACCCTTCTTGAATTCGGACCGTGCCCTGCCAAGTGACCTGGCGAGCTCAGGTATCCTCTTCGCTCCGAAGAGGAGGACCGCTACCAGTAATATGACCAGCCATTCCGAGAGACCGACAGAGAATACCATGGTTTTTCACATCCTAAGGTAAGTTATCAAGAGAGTCCATGAGGAGAACGTCCACTTCCGATCCCGCCTCGAGAGGCTCCCTTCCGGGAGGGATTACCGCAAGGCCGTGGGATCCCATCATCGAGAGCAGGCGCGACGAGCCATGGCGTCCCGCCGCCATCCTTGCGATGTATTTTCCTTCGGACAAGCTGAGGGAGACAGCTATGATGCGGGTCTTCTTGGCCTCCCTCTTGAGGCCTGTCTCAAGGACCGCCTTTACACTTGGCCGCTGGTACTGTTTCCTTCCACTCAGGCGTAGCACCATGGGGCGGCCGAACAGCTCGAAGGCGATCATGGCAGCGAGCGGATTGCCGGGGAGACCCAGGACGGGGCTCGCGCCGATCCTACCGAATGCCACAGGCTTCCCGGGCTTCATGGATACCTTCCAGAAGATGAGCTCACCTATCTCGTCCAGAGTGCGGGTGACCAGATCGAACTTCCCCATGGAGACGCCGCCGGACGTGACGATCGCGTCCGCCTTCAGCCCTTCCTCAAGTCGGGACGTCAACTCATCCTGGTTATCTCGGGCCGTAGGAAGGAGGATGGGAATCCCGCCCGCACGTGATACCTGGGACGCGATGAAGTACCGGTTCGCATCCCATATCTTGCCTGGGGAGAGCCTGAGACCCTCATCGAGGTCCTCGATCTCCCCTCCAGTTGAGATGATCGCGATCCGGGGTCTCCGGTGGACCGGGATGCGGCCAATCCCGATTGATGCCAGTATACCCACCTCCGGTGGGCGGACGACCGAGCCTTTAGTCACGGCGACCTCACCCGCGTGGAGGTTCTCCCCGCAGAGGGCGACGTGCTTCCCCTCCTTGGACTCATAGAGGATCTCAACTTGGTCCTCGCGGGGCCTAGTCCTCTCCACCATCACAACCGCATCGGCTCCAGCAGGGAGGAGTGCTCCGGTCATAATCCGTATCGCGTCCCCGGCCCCCACTTTAAGTGTGGACGCCGAGCCGGCCTCTAGCTCCCCCACCACTCTGAGGGTGGCAGGTGAATCCTCGCTCGCACCTCGCGTGTCCGACGCACGCACGGCGTAGCCGTCCATGGCTGCCCGGTCGAAAGGGGGTACGTTCATGGGGGAGACTATGTCCTCGGCAAGGACCCTGCTGAGAGCATCGAGGATCGGGACGTTCTCGATTCCCTCTACCACGTTGGTACAGGAGAATATGTGGGAGAGCGCCTCATCTATGGGAATGAGGCTCGGAGGGGCTGTCGATAGGAGAGGCATTCCCTCATCCCAAGGTGATGGGACGGCAACGACATTCTTCCTGGCACGTTCTCGTTCCATCCCTATCACTCCTGGAACATATCACTTACACATCTTCGGTCCCGAGCCGGTCCCGTTCGCTAAGGATGAAGCTCTCCATGGCTCCCGCCACCTCCAGGTAGAGGGGATTGGTAGTGGAGCTGCGGATCTTGTCGCAGAGCTGTGTGATCCACTTGGCAAGATGCTTGTCGATGAACTTCCTTTGAATATCCCGCGTTCGGCGGACTGCGTCGTCATCCCTCTTCCCTAGCTCTTCAGCCTCTCTACGGCAAAGCAGTTCCATGAATCCCAGCTCCACCCCTATGTGATCGTGTGGCTCGGGAAAGCTGGTGGGGAGTGCCACTCCTGTTTCCATGTACATGCTCTCAACAGCATGTGTGGACTTCCCCAAGACCTGGCCCCCGGTCTCCCCCTCTGTATCGAGATAGACCGATTCGAATGGTTTCACGTACAGGGTACCCGGGACTATGAAGAGGGTGTTGAACTCGATTACGGTGTCCTCCAACACGGGACGAGGAACGTCTTTCTCGCCTTTTACGCGTGGGGCCAGTTCGCGGAGTACTCTCTTCTCAAGGATGGCGCTCAGCAAGTTGTCCGTCGGTTCCAGGAGGACCGACCGGGAGAGCAACGCGTAGATGCTCTCCCGGGCACTCGCCTCGTCCTGTTTGGTCCTGGGGCGAGACACGAATGTCTCACCCGATGCGCTTGATCTCGACTGCAGTGTCGTAGAAGGACGAACTCCCGCCGATGGGATCCTGGAGTCCGATGTCCTTGAGCACTGGATCAAGGCGCATGATCGGATTCCCCGACACACCAGCGCCCCTCCATGTCTGGGCCTCGGTCTTCGTCCCGTCGACATCGGTCGCCTTGGCGCCGTACTCCCAGTGGCCGTAGGAGTGGCAGATGTTCACCACACCGGGCCGGACGCCCTCTATGACTAGTGCCTTGCCCTCGACACCCTTGCTGGAGCTTGCGGACGTTATACGAATGCGGTCGCCTGTCTTGATACTCCTTGCCGCGGCGTCCTTCGAGTTGATCTCAATGGAGTTCTCGGGCTCGAGCTCCATGAGCCACTCGTTCTGGGCGGTCCGCGACTGGGTGTGGTACGACTTCTTGTAGGTGTTCAGGACGAGGGGGAAGCCCGAGTTGTCGATGGGTTTCCACATGCAATCCTTGATGGCCTCATACATAGGCAGACCGTCGTAGGTCTTGCCGGTCATGGAGTCGATGGTTGTCGCGAGCTTCTCCGAGTAGAAGAGGCAGACGCCCTTCCAGGTATGCGCGTGCACGTCGTCCTTGTAGCGCTTGGAGTGGTCCTCGAACCGCCCGCCACGGGCGAGGATGTAGTCGACCTTCTCCTGCTCCGTTGAGCCGGGGACACCGTCACCCTCGCCGGCGATGTTGGCGATACACTTCATGTACCAGTCCACCGCCGAGTTGAGCGGCATCCCGGGGCCGAATCCGTCGTCGCCGTAGCCGGGAAGCCCCATCTTCTTGGCGATATCGATGATGACGTCCTCCTCCAGGCGCGTCTCCGGGTACACGGGATCGACGAGCGGGGTACGGACCTGGCTTACCGTGGTGAGGATGGCAGGCGCCGTGTGCGTCGTTGAGTAGCGCTCCAGGTAGTGGCGGTCGGGAAGTATGTAGTCACAGAGCGCGTCCGTCTCCCCCATGATGGTTGTGAAGGCTATGTGAAGCGGCAGCTTCTTGGAGTCCTTCAGCATCTCGATGTAGACCGATCCCGCCGGTGTCGAGTAGACCGTGTTCCCCATGTGGTTGATGAGGCACTTCACGGGATAAGGGTAGTTGTCCTTGATGCTCGGTACGATCTCCTGCCAGTTCCCGTGGAGGGCCAGGGGGAACCACGGCCGCTTTGCCGGGTAACCGTTGGTCTTGAACTCCGTGGAGCTCTCGTAGTTCTTCTTCACCCGCGTCAGTGGGATGCCGGAGGCCTTGACCTTCCCGGGATGGAGCTCCTTTGCGAGGTTGTAGTCGTTGCCCTTCTTCCCGCCGGTCTCGTGCCAGTGGCCTCCGCCCTGGGCCATGCCGCCCTTGAAGCCCACGTTGCCGATGAGCCAGTTGAGCTCGGCGATGGCCATGGCGTTGTAGGTGCCGTTTGTGTGCTGCACCGTGCCGCGGTAGAAGTCCGCGCACGCCTTCCTCCCGTGGGATGTGAACTCGTCCGCGGCAGTGGTGATGATGTTGGCGTCCAGCCCGCAGATGTCAGCGTACTCCTGGATCGATTTCTCCATCACCCGCTCCTTCAGGAGCTGGAACACGGTCTTTGTCTGGATGCCGTTGACATCGACTGCGTTGCCGTCGGGAGTGAAGAGGTCACCCGCGTCGGCCTTGTCGGCGATGGCGGGTGCCCCACCTGAGAGAACCACCAGTTGCTCGTCCGTGCCCTCGGGAAGGCCTGCGGCGTCGGCACGCAAGTACTTCATGGTGTCCAGTCGCACGAGCCAGGTGGCGTCCGACCAGTTGGGGATGCCGTCGGCAGAGGCTGCGTCCTTGCTCGGGTTCTCGAGGTACTTCGTGTCGAAACGCCAGTTCTCGAAGATCCAGCGCATCATGCCCAGGGCGAACGCGGCGTCAGTGCCCATCTTGATGGGAATCCACTGGTTCGCCTTCGCTGCGGACTTGGAGTACCGCGGGTCGACGATGACCAGCTTACCGCCCCGCACTCTCATCTGGACGAGCTTGCGCGCCAGCGCCTGCATGGGGAAGTTCGCCTCGATAGGGGAAGAGCCGAACCAGATGATGTACTCGGAGTTCTCGATATCGGGCTTGAGATGGTTCTTGGGCTTGCCGCCGAGGCCTCCCTTGTGGAGGAGGAGCTCGTAGCCCACGTGGTGACTGGTCTCGCAGATGCTCGTGTGGTCGATCCGCTTGTTGGTCGTCCCAAAGGAGCTTCCGAAGAAGCGGTCCGTGAACTCCTTGCGCCCGTGCTCGGAGCGTCCCACGCTGTAGACGAGCTGGTTGGCCTTGGGACCCAGCTCGGGGGCGTTGGCGTCGATGGGGGTGTCAAGGTCGCGGATTGCCGCAAGCCCGTCCACTTGACCCTCGCCGAACAGGTCCCCGCCGTTTATGATCTCGTCGATCGCCTGGTCCCAGGAGATCCGCTTCCACTTGCCCGAGCCCCGGGGGCCCGCGCGCTTCAGCGGGTACTTCACCCGAAGGGGATCGTAGAGCTCCTTGAAGCCTGCCTGTCCCTTCACGCAGGCGGTCCCCGCGATCTTCATGGCTTCGGACGGGTCCGTGGCGTAGGGGAGATGGGGCTCCTTCGTGCGCGGGTCGTAGGGGTTGCCGTCGATCTTGATGATCCGGCCGTCCTTGATCCGTGCACGAATAGCGCACCCGCTGTGGCACATGAGGCAGGTGCTGTACTTGACCTGCACTCCGGCGTCCATTTCAGTGTTCCCTTCCGGCCCTACCTTGTAGGCCGTTGCGGGGACGAAAAGCTTATCCCGTCCCTCGAGGGCTAGCACGGCCGCTGCCGCAGCCCCCACCTTGATCATACCGAACATGTTGCGCCGGGATATCTTCTTGCTATTCATGATAATCACCTTCCTCCTAGGACAGGGGAATCGTCTGACCCCCAATTATCAGAACGTACTTCATAGCGAACACCCCGATGAGCACGAGGAGCGACACCAGCTGGTAGGTGGCGACGGACTCTCCGCCGATGAAGACCAGAATGGCCAGAGGGATGAGCAAACCCACTACGACCTGTCCGCCGATGTACAGGGTGCTCATGCTCCCCTCGGTGAGGAGCTTGGCCGTGGCCTGGCCCTCGGCGCCCGAGTACTTCAGGACGATCATGTCCGAGAACACCAGGATCAGTTCGAAGGCAAGGAAGATCGCAAGAATCGTTCCCAGGAGCGAGATGACCTCGCCCTTCGTGGGACAGTAGTCGTCCTCAGACTCCGCCTTCACCACCTTCGCAGCGGGCTTCGGCTTGGCCTCCTCCTTGGACTCCTTGACTGTCTTCTCTTCCTTCTCCTCCTCTTCGGCCTCGTCATCCTCTTCTTCGTCAGCCTTCTTCGGGCAGCTGTGCGCGGGACCAATTATCCCGTGGACGAGGATGATGAGGGCGGCCGATGACGTGATCGCCGACACCAGGAACACCAGGGGAAGTGTGGGGCTATGCCAGAGCGGACGCTGTCGGATCACACCGAAGAGAACACCCTTGTACATCTCGATGGCAACGGCGGAGAGGAAGCCGAGCTTGCCGGCGAATTGGACGAGATCGTTCTTCCCGGTATTGAGGGCATAGAAGTAGAGCGCGCTCATCAGTGTGAAGAGAGATCCGATGTACACGTCCCAGGTCATGGGAGAGGTCACGTTCACCCTGAAGAACAGGGTTATGAAGCGCTCAGGGCGCCCCATCTCTGCGATGATGAAGAGGGGACCGACCATGGCGAAGATCAGCGCCAGGAGGGCTGCCGTCTTCGCAATGGGCTTGAGCCGGCGTATACCGAACACCGGACCCAGGGTGGCGAGCATGAAGGAACCCGCCCCGAGCCCCAGAAGGGTCGAGTAGATCACGACGAGGTTCCCCCAGAAGAGCTCAGTGACGACCGTGTGGAAGATCGCCATGCTAGAAACCCCCTTCGTATGACTCTTCCTCAATTCTGCCCATGATCGTTCCCTCCGGATAGATGTAGAACACGTGGGGATCGGTCCCGAGCTCGGGCTTCAGCACGATGGTCGGGTTCTGGCTGATGAGCTTGAAGGCCTCGCTATCGGGATCGGTTAGGTCGCCGAAGACGCGTGCCCTTCCCGTGCAGTTGTCTACACAGACGGGCTTCAGGCCCTTATCAACCCGGTGGGAGCAGAACGTGCACTTGTTCGCCACGCCATCGATCGGGTTGCGGAAGCGGGCGTCGTAGGGGCAGGCGACGATGCAGTAGCCGCACCCGACACAGATGTCGTAATCGATGAGCACGATGCCGTCGTCCCTCTTGTGGGCTGCCTTCGTGGGGCAGACGGAGACGCATGGGGGGTCCTCACAGTGGTTGCACAGGCGGGGAAGGAACTGCCGTGAGACGTTCGGGTACTTGCCTTGCTCCACATCCTTCACCCATGCGCGCCATTTACCCTTGGGGACCTCGTACTCGCTCTTGCACGCTATTGTGCAGCTGTGGCACCCGGTGCATTTGCGCAGGTCGATGACCATGCCGTAACGCGGTCCGGGGTGTGTGGGATGTCCCGCCAGCGACGATATAGGCACCATCGCTGCCGCGGCGGCGGTTGCGGCGACCGCCTTTACTACGTTCCGTCTCTTTTCGTCCAAGCATATCCCTCCAATAACACGGTGATAGCGCCGGGGAGGTGCCCCGGTTTTTTAAAAGTTATCATCGAAACTTTGCATTTTAAAGATTATTCCGATATAAGTTTCAAAATAGAAACTCTCTCTTCGATTGAACGTTTATTTTGTCCTATCTATACCCATTATATCCTTCAGTTCATAGGTTTCAGACCATAATTATAACAGGGGGATAATCTGCCCTCATATCACGATCATGTACTTCATCGTAAAGACCTCGACGAGGACGAGAAATGACGCGAGCTGGAATACAGGAACGGGCTTCTCTCCACCAAGGAACGCGAGGATGGCGAGCGGGATGATCGATCCCAGAACGATATTGATCCAGATGAACTGGGTGCTCATGGCGCCCTCCGTGAGGAGTTTTACGGTTTCATCCCCATTATCTGGGCGGGGCCATGGCCACTTCTACCACACGTCCTACCTTATCTGGCACGATGCCACATATCCCCCCACGACCTCCTTCATGACCCGCAGCTCATCCTCGCCGGGGCTCCTCGCGTCCATGAGGTCCGGATCGAGGAGCTTCGATGAAGGGCGGAATCCCTGGAGGAAGAATCGTCGGGCCCCGCGGACCATGGCCCCCACTTCCATGAGGTCCCCCTCCTTGAGCTGGGACCCGACGACGGTGGTCCTGAACTCGTGGTCGATCCCCGAATCGATGATCGTGGCGATGCTTCGAAGGACCCGGTCCTTGTCGATCCTTTTCCGGACGATCGATCCGTACCTGTCCAGGGGCCCTTTCACGTCCATGGCGACATAGTCGACGAGCCCGGAGCTTATCACCCTCGCGAGCCTGTCCGGGAAGCTGCCGTTGGTGTCCAGCTTAACGAGATAGCCGAGCCTCTTGACCTTGTCGAGGAAGTCGTCGAGATCACGGTGTAGGAGGGGCTCGCCGCCCGTGACGGTGACGGCGTCGAGCTTCCCTCTTCGCTCTCCCAGGAAGGACAGGACTTCCGCTTCCGGGATGGGAGCGTGGAACCGTTCCGGGTCCACGAGCTCGGGATTGTGGCAATAACCGCATCTCAGATTGCACCCCTGGGTGAAAACGACGGCCGAGAGCTTGCCAGGGTACTCTATCAGCGAGAACCTCTGGAGGCCGGCGATCTTCATGGTCACCCCTCCACGGCATACACGGTCCTCGTCCCGAACTCGGCTTTCTTTCCCTTGTTCCACTGACTCGTGGGCCTCAGGTACCCCACCACCCTCGAGAAGACCTCCGCTCTGCGCCCGCAGGTGGGACAAGTCTCATGCTCGCCTGCAAGATAGCCATGAGTGGGGCAGACGCTGAAAGTCGGGGTGAAGGTAATATAGGGTAGGCGGTAGTTCTCGCAGAGCCGTCGGACCAGGAGCTTGACCGTGTCGGGGCTCAGGGGCATTTCACCTGCGAAGACGTGCAGGACCGTCCCCCCGGTGTACCGTGTCTGGAACTCGTCCTGCAGATCGAACGCCTCGAACACGTCGTCGGTGAAGTTCACGGGCAGGTGTGTGGAGTTGGTATAGAACGGCTCGGCCCCTTGGCCGTGGTGTTCCTCGTTGGCGCATATGATGGCGGGATGCTTCTCCTTGTCGGCCTTGGCAAGCCTGTAGGACGCTCCCTCCGCAGGGGTGGCCTCGAGGTTGTAGTTGTTCCCCGTCTCCTCCTGGAACGTCACGAGCTTCTCCCTCATTGCGTCAAGGACCTTGAGCGTGAAGGCATGCCCGCGCTCGCTTGCGATGTTTTCTCCGAACAGGTTCAAGCAGGCCTCGTTCATCCCAATGAGACCGATCGTCGAGAAGTGGTTCTTCCAGTATTCACCGAACCTTTCTTTGATATGGTCGAGGTAATGCTTCGTATATGGATAGAGGTCGTTCTCCGTGAACTTCTCCAGCGCCTTCCTCTTTATCTCAAGGCTCTCCCTGGCCAGGACCATCAGTGCGTCAAGGCGCTCCATGAACCCGTTCTCGTCATCGGCGAGAAAGCCGATCCTCGGCATGTTCAACGTGACCACACCGATGGAGCCTGTCAGTGGATTGGCGCCGAAGAGCGCGCCTCCCCTCTTCTCCAGGACCCGGTTGTCCAGTCGTAGCCGGCAGCACATCGAGCGGGCGTCCTCGGGACTCATATCGGAATTGATGAAGTTGGAGAAGTAGGGCACCCCGTACTTTGCCGTCATCTCCCACAATCCCTCCAACCGGGGATTTTCCCAGTCGAAATCCTTGGTGATGTTGTAGGTCGGGATCGGGAAGGTGAACACCCTCCCCTTGGCGTCCCCTTCCATCATCACTTCGAAGAGCGCTCTGTTGAAGATGTCCATCTCCTCTTGGAACTCCCGATAGGGCTCACTCTGCATGACGCCGCCGATAATGACGCCTTGATCGGAATAGGCGCTCGGCACCGTCAGGTCCAGGGAAAGGTTCGTGAAAGGCGTCTGGAAACCCACTCTCGTGGGAACGTTCACGTTGAAGACGAACTCTTGGAGGCACTGCTTGACCTCTTTATAATTCAGCCCATCGTACCGTATGAAGGGGGCCAGGAGGGTGTCGAAATTGGATAGTGCCTGTGCACCAGCGGCCTCACCTTGCAGCGTGTAGAAGAAGTTGACCACCTGTCCGAGAGCACTGCGAAAATGTCTAGCCGGATCGCTCTCCACCTTCCCCGGAACACCCCTGAATCCTTCCATCAGCAGTTGATGGAGGTCCCAGCCGACGCAGTAGACGGAGATGGTATTGAGATCATGGATGTGAAGGTCGCCGTTCACATGGGCCGCTCTCACCTCCGGCGGGTAGATGCTGTTCAACCAGTAGACCTTGCTGACCTCCGAGGATATGTAATTGTTCAATCCCTGCAATGAGAAGGCCATGTTGCTGTTCTCGTTGACCTTCCAATCGTTCAGCTCGAGATACTGGTCCACGAGGTCAACTCCTGCCTTCTCTGCGATCTCCCGCATCCGTGCATGTTGCTCTCGGTACAGGATGTACGCTTTGGCCGTCATGCGGTAGGGGGATGACAGCAGCACCTCCTCGACGACGTCCTGCACCTCTTCCACCGTCGGGACCTTGTGGGTGATCACCTGCTGGACAAGGCTCAGGACCTTCAGCGTAAGCCGCTTGGCGACCACCTCGTCGAACTCGCCCGTGGCCTCCCCGGCCCGCCGGATGGCGACCGTTATCTTTGCAGGATCGAACTTCCGGATCTTCCCGTCCCTCTTCCTAATTCTCTTGAATACATGGGGGGCCATTACAATCTTCCTCTAATCCCAAGGAATCGGGGATGAGTTCCGCCCGGGGGTGGGGGTGGGTGGAAATGTCCTTCTTCGAAGGGGATAAAGATACAATAATTGATTCTTTATATTTCCATGCTTGGGGTTGTTGAGTTGCCATTCTTCACCTGCGGAAATCGTGTTTGATTGGGCTGCGGGTCATCGGTTTTCAGAGTCTTTATAAACGTCACGGCCGCGTGTTAAGGTATCCCTATTGATACTATTTATTTAATAGTTATCGGGATTCTGTCGATTTTACATTCCCTGCGGCCGAGGCCGGCTGATTCATGGAGATTTTGATGGAATGGACCGCTCCCACGTTCCCACTGGGTTTGCAGTGGCCCAGTTAATGTGATCTCCGAGAGCGGCGCCTTTAGAGTCATTACATTGGATTTGAGGTAGATGAAGGCGTCCCATGAATCACTCTCAATGAGCGTCGCCTCTTTATTCCACCAGATGAAGGCCCTTGAGCATCCCTCCGGACAATAGTAGGCGGTTCAACGTTATATACAAAAGGAGGGTGGCATGCCGGTACTCAGGTGGATCTCGTACCTTTCGGATTTGGTTCCCCCCCGGGAAACACGATATTCATCCTACCCATGAATTTGTGGGCTTTCTAGATGCTCCGCCACTAGGCTGCAACGGCCAGGGCGGAGCTGGTCGAGGTGGAACCGAGGAACACGTCACGGATGTGCAGCCTGTGCGGGAACATCGTTCCCAGGGCGCGGATCAGCGCCCATCGGTGCCCGCATTGTGGGTCTGAGGAGCATTAGGACGTGAACGTCGCAGTGAACATTCTCGCAGAAACTAGGGCTGGACGAGCCCGAAGTCATGCCTGTGGAGATCCTGCCTCTACTCCCTCCCTGAACGCGGGGGCTAGCGGAGTCGACGAAACTGGAACTATACGCGGTTGTCCGCACGCCCGTGTGGTCACCGCTGGAAGCCCGTGGATTTATCCACGGGAGGATGTCACCTACAGTTTGACTTCAACGGCCCTTTGCGTCGGAATTCCTGCATCGTATCCTGGCGCTCATGGGATGCCAATGTCGGGAGGCCCGGTCGCCCATGCGACTCCTACCATCATTCCTGCTCGTGTTCGCACACGTCTCTGACGTCGTCCTGGGACAACGCCCGCCGCAGCTGCGCCGTGAGCACGGGTATCACCTCGTTCACGTCCCCCACGATACCGAAGTCGGTGTGGTCGAAGATGGGGGCCTCCGGATCGTTGTTGATGGCCACGATGACCTCCGATGTCTGCATGCCCGCCATGTGCTGGACGGCACCGGAGATGCCGCAGGCGATGTAGAGCCGTGGGCTGACTGTCCTGCCGCTCAGTCCGACCTGATGTGCGTGATCGGTCCAACCCTCGTCCACCAGCGGCCGGCTCACGCCAACCACGCCCCCCAGGAGATCCGCAAGCTCCCGGAGCATCAACAGTCCCTTCCGGTCACCAAGACCGCGCCCGCCGGCGACGACCACATCGGCGTCGACGATGCTCTCCTCCCGTACACCACAGACGATGTCAAGGACACGGATGCGCTCGGTGAGGCCGGACAGGTCGGACACCTGACGCGCGATGTCGCCCTCGTGATGGGGGTTCGACAGCGGCCTGGGGAAGGTGCGCGGGCGCACGGTGGCCATCTGCGGCCGGCTGTCAGGGCAGACGATGGTGGCCATGACGTTGCCGCCGAAGGCGGGGCGCGTCTGGAGAAGGAGCCGTCGTCCCTCGTGCTCGCCAATTGCCAGACCGGTGCAGTCGGCCGTCAGTCCCGTTCGCAGTCGCACCGCCAGACGCGGGCCCAGGGATCTACCCAGGGAGGTGGCGCCGATCAGCAGGATGCTCGGACACACCTCGCCTACGAGCCCGGCCATCGCCGCTGTGAGGGCTTCCACGCGGGGATTGGTGAGGCAAGGGTCGTCGAGCAGAAGGACGCGGTCGGCCCCCGACATCACCAGGGAGCTGGCCAGTCCTTCATCAACTGGTCCCGGCAGGGCGCACACCAGAGGCTCGGCCAGCTCGTCGGCCAGCTCCCGGCCCTTGCTCAGGAGCTCGAAGGCAACGTCCCGCACGGCATCACCATCGCGCTCGGCGAATACCATGACACCACATCCTTCGTCAGGTCCCCGGCGCGGGACGGCCTCGCGAAGGATGAGCGCCACCTCGGGACAGGCTTTGATGCACGCACCGCACAGGCGGCAGCTATCGTCGATGACGGGGTACGGATCCAGCAAGACCGAGCCGAAGGGGCAGACGTCGCGACACACGCCGCATCGCGAGCACCGGTCGCGGTCCAGATCGATGGCGCCCTGATCCCTTTTGCCGCTCATAGGCCGCCATCCCCTACGATGCGCTGTTCGAGGAGCACCTGGACGAGCCCGGAGACCGCGTCCTCGGGATCCCCGTCGAACACCCTGCCCCGTGCCCGCTTCGGCGGCGGGAACACACGTACTACGCGGGTCGGTGAGCCCGCGAGGCCCAGGCGCCGGATGTCCACGTCGAGGTCCTTGGCCGTCAGTACCTTGAAGGATCGCTCCCGGGCCGCCATCCATTGTTCGAGGTCGGGCATCCGCGGCTCATTGATCCCCTTGACGACGGTGACGAGGCAGGGGAGGTCCACCACGAGCGTCTCGACCCGAAGGTCCAGCTCCCGCTCCACGGTGAGCGCCCCTTCATCCGGCCCCGAGACGGACGTGACATAGCACACGTGGGGTATCGCCAGGAGCTCGGCCAGTCCCGGCCCCACCTGACCAGTGTCCCCGTCGGTCGTCTTGGTACCGCAGAGGATCAGGTCGAACCGGCCGCACGCCGCCACACCTCGGGCGAGCGTGTAGGATGTAGCGAGGGTGTCAGCGCCGGCGAAGGCCCGGTCGGAGAGGAGCACAGCGCGATCGCAGCCTAGGGCCAGCGCGTACCGTAGAGCGTGCTCTGCCTGGGGCGGGCCCATGCTCAGCGCGGTCACCTCAGCGCTGCACCCCGTGGCCGCCAACCGCCCGCGTATGCGCACCGCTTCCTCGAGTGCATAGAGGTCGAAAGGGTTGAGCTGCGAGGCGACACCGGTGCGCTTCAGCGTCCCCGTCCCCTCGTCGGTCTCCACCGTCTCGGAGGCCGGCACCTGCTTGACACAGACAATGATGGAGAACGTATCGCCGGTCACGCGAGCACCTCCACCCGAGGGACGACCTTGCGGTACACCGCCTGCGGCGGGCAAAGGCGTCCGTCCACCGTGAGGAGCTCGCGCAGCGCAATGCCGAACAGCCGCTCGTTCTCCTCGAGGTAGGGTCTGATGAGCTCCCAGTCGTCGGCGGAGAGCTCGGTGAAGACGCCTCCGTTGAGCTGGCCCTCATCCAGCTGACTACGAGGATCGCGGATGTAGAGCGCGCCACCCGACGCGAGCGAGAACAGGTTCCCGCCGGAGAAGGGGGTGTCAAGCTCGTGCAGGGTGCCGTCTGGGAGGGCCGCAACGCCGTTGAGCACGGCGAAGCCGCCACCGGCAAGCGGATCGCCCGCCATGAAGCTCTCAGCCAGGTAGTCGAGGCAGGTGCCGTTGATGACCACCCGCGGACCCCCCACGGCGTTGATAAGGGGACGGCCCGCGGCGTTGCCCCGCACGTAGACCTCGCCGCCCTTGGCGCCGTAGAGGAAGGTCTGTCCCACGTCCCCGTGGACCACCAGGCGTCCCGCGGCGAGGATCTGGCCCAACTGGTCCTGGCCATCGGCGTGGACGCGGACCTCGCCGTTCATGAGACCTGAGCCCAGGTAGTCGCCGGGGCTGCCGTACACGTCGATGATCACCGGCTCCTCCTGCCCCAAGAGCCCGCACCCCACGAACCGCTGGCCGCACAGGTCGAAGGCGATGATGTGCCGCCATCCGGCACGATAGGCGTCCACGATGGACCGGGAGAGGGAGTCTGGGCCCTCCATGGGATATCCCCTGCCGCGCACCACGAGGGTGGCTCCGGAGCCGGGTGGCGAGGGAACAGGGCCCGTCCCCGCGTGGCGGTGAAGCCCGCCCACGTCAGGTCCGGGGAGCACCATGGTGCGGAGGAGGAGGTCGTTGATCGCGCTCTCGATGAGCGTCCGACGCCATCCTGGTGAGACGTGCGGCGTGTCTACCCCGCGGTCCAGGAGCAGGGTGAGGAGCCCGAGCACGGTCCGGGGTCCAGGTCCTTCGGTGTCGTGGGCACTCGCGGCGAGCCCGCTCAGCAGGCCGCGCAGTCCGTCACTGGTCGCCCCTGCAAGCAGCGGGCGGAGCCACAAGAAGGCGCTTTCGACCCCGTTGCGTGCGAGGTGGGCCATCACCGTGTCCGCTGACGGGATGGATCCGTTACGGGAGGAGGGCGTTGCTCGCGGACAGTCCACCTCACCACCGTACTTGTCGCGGCATACGAGCAGGCCGTCCTCCAGGGAGAACGCGAAGGCGCCACCATCGGTGTGGCTCCCGCCCCGGGCGTTCCAGTACAGGTCCGCCCGCGTCGGCACACCTGATCGCTCGCCGTGGATGTTCTCCAGCACGGCGTCGATGGCCTGCTTCTCGCTGGCGACGAGCCCGATATCCAGCTCCCCCCGCTGGAGGGCGAACACCTGGGGGCGGAGCATGGAGGTATCGGTGATGCCCACCAGCTGCAGCAGGCCCCGGTCCGGCTTGGCGCGCCCGATGATGAAGAACCACGGGCCGTCGGGCGAGCCATGGATGTGGGTGCGCTGGATGGCTGCGTACACCTCCTGCTTCCCTTCGGGCAGCATGAGGAAGTCACGCTCGGTGGTGGGGGCGAGCGCCTCGATGATGTACTCTAGCGGGTAGCCATACACTCTGTCCAGCAGGTCGAAGAGCTGGACGGACACCTCGGTGTCCGTGAGGAACAGGGGCGTCATCCCGTGCTGTCCCAGATAGTCGCGCACGCTCTGGTAGTTGGCGAAGTCACCGTTGTGCACTAGCGCCTCGTTGAGGCCAATGAAGGGGTGGGCGCCACCGGGGTGCCAGACCCTGCCCTTGGTTGGGTAGCGCTGGTGGGCGATCCAGAGTCGGGCGTGAAGGTCGCCCAGGCGGTAGTTGGTGATTACCTGCTCGGCGAACCCGACTATCTTGAACACCAGAAGGTCCCGCCCGTGACAGAGCACGAAGGCCTGCGGGTCCGGGCGGTCAGTGTAGTAGGCGGTGTTGAGGGCGAAGGAGTTGGCGTGGACGAAGGCGTCCTCCTGCGAACGGCGGTCCAGGTCCGCAAACCCCCGCTCCGCGACGAACGCAGCCAGCTGCTCCTCCCGTGGTCGACAGAAGTACCGCCACACCTCGGGAGGCGGCACCTCCAGCCCCGGGACGTCATGCCAGTCATCGATGGCAGGCACCCGTTCGGACCGGGCCACTGCAAACGGCCCGAGGACGTGCCGGTCCTCGACCTCCTCCCGGCACTCTGGATCCAGGTAGGCCACCTGGACGAGGTAGTGGGAGCGCAGAACCTCGGGCGACACTCCCAGCTGTGCCGGATCGAGGCCGGCGGCCACGATACCACCGCCCTTACCGTTACCGCGGTTGTTCATCTGTCGGGCGGCCGCCTCCAGGTGCCGTCCGGCCACGGGCTCGGAGGCCAGGAACCCCACGACCCCGCATCCGCCCTCGGCCGGCTGTCTCAACCCATCACCTCCTCGCCCAGTTCCCGGCCCTCGGCCATGAGGAGGAGCTCGGGATGTCCCCGCAGGTCGGCGATGGAGCCCAGACCCAGACCGAGGCAGATGGCCCGCAGCTGTGCCTCCCAGGAGCGCCGGAGGTTGACGATGCGCTGGCGACCCCACTGCGGATCTATGAGCGCCGCGCGCCGGGGATCAGTGGTGGTGATGCCCAGCGGGCACCCCCAGTCCTTCTCACAGCTCCCCAAGCGCTCGCAGCCCAGCGCCACGAGGTCCGCTGTCCCGACCATGGCCCCGTCGGCGCCCAGTGCCACAGCCTTGGCTATGTCGAACGCCGTCCGTACCCCGCCCGAGGCGATGAGCACCACCTCGTCGCGAACGCCCTCCGACTGCAGGAAGTCGTGTACCTTGGGGATGGCGTACTCCACGGGCATGGCGATGTTCTTCTTGCTCACCTCAGGGGCGGCGCCGGTGCCGCCGTAGGAGCCGTCGAGGTTGATGACGTTGCTCCCGGCGTGGTAGCTGCCCACCGCCACCATGTCGACGTCGGTGGGGGTGGACACCTTGGTGATGACCAGGGCGTCGGGATTGATGGACCTGATCCAGTCGATGTGCTTCTTGTGGTCCTCCACCGAGTACACCGAGTGGAAGGGGAAGGGGGAGAACAGGGAGATGCCGGGGACCGAGCCCCGGGCGATGGCCACGGCCTTGGACACCTTCTCGGCGAGGAGGTGGCCGCCCAGCCCGGGCTTGGCACCCTGGGCGTACTTGAACTCCACCACGGGCACGCTGGCGATGGTCTCCTCGCTCACCCCGAACAGCCCGGTCGCCACCTGGGTGATGACGTGATCGCGGTAGGGGACCAGCTCCCGGGGAAATCCGCCCTCGCCCGTGGACACCAGGCTCCCGGTGTCCGCCGATGCCATGGCGCGGGCGAGCATGACGTTGCTGGAGATGGAGCCGAAAGACATCCCGCCGCCGTACAGGGGCATGCGCAGGGTGTACTGGGGACCGTTGCTCCGACGGTTGAGGGGGAGGGCGAGATCCACCGACCGGTCGACGGTCCCGCGCTCCATGAGCGCATCAAGGTCCGTACCATCGGTCTCGAAGGGAAGGAAGAGGGCATCGAACCCGCCGCCAGAGCGACCGGCACGGTAGTCAATGGAGCTTGCCGGGGGATGGCCGGTCCGGGCCTGCTCGATGGTGGCGCGCAGGAGCTCAGGTGTCCAGCGCATATCGCCGATCAGGCCCTCGCGGAAGCCGCCGGCCCGGTCACGCAGGGGAGACCCGGCGGGGAGCCTCCCCGTCACCAGTTCCCTGAAGGCGGCCTCCTCGTGGGCGTAGAAGATGACGCGGCCCGTCTCCCCGCGCAGCCGTCGCACCTCCCGCATCCCCATGGCGCCCAGCACCTCCAGCAGCTGGTTGCGCCAGGCGGCCATGAGGTTGCAGATATGGGCGGCACCCTCTGTGGGTTCGACATCGCCGTGCTCCACGGGACAGGGGTACCGGGTGTCGGCCCAGAGCATGCACCCGAGCGCCACCATGAGCGCGAGGTCCACGGTGACCGCGTCAGCGCCGCACGCCAGCGCCTTGGGCACGTGCTCGGCATCGGCGATCCCGCCGCTAAAAAGCACCGTCACGGCGTCTCGACTCTCTGCCTCCAGCAGCAGCCTGTGGAGCCGGTGAAGAGTGCGGCCGGCGAAGCGACCCGATCCGTCCCGGTCCCGGGCATGGTGGTCGGCGTTGAGGTGGATCCAGTCAAGCTCTACGCCACCAGCCACCAGGGCGGCGAGGGCGTCGGCAGCGCGGAGCGTGCACGGTGCCCGCACGCCCACTAAGGCGTCGGGAGCGAGGTCCCTGAGCACGCCAAGGAGATCGACGACCGTCTCCCTGTCCAGCTCGTCATTGTCCAGGCTGAGTTCGATGGCAGGGAGGCCCGCGGAAGCGAGCTCGTTCACACGCTCGACCTGGCTCGCCTCGATCCGGAGCACGACCGAGTGACGGAACGGTTCACGGTCCTCCCCCCACTGGGACACGGGCACCACCGCCAGTGTCCCGACATCCTGTGCTGCACGCAGCACGGACAGGTGGGCGCCCCGGCCCGAGGTCGGGATGTTGGGGAGCTCGAAGAGCACGGGGAGTGGAAGGTCGATGTGGGGCGGCATCTCGGTGGCTACCCTGCCGTCGGGATGGAACCGGAGGAAGGACGGCGCCCGTCCGAGCTGAACGGTCGTCGAGATGTACTCGCGCCCGTGGATGCCGTCCCGGGTGGGCCGCACGATCTCGGACATGTCGAACCAGATGCTGTCGAAACCAACACCCGCGAACCGACCCCCATACCCAGCCCCGGAGATGGGGATGCGGCCGGTGACGGCCTGGTAATGGGTGCGGCTGAGCACTTGGGATGTCCAGTGGGGATCACCACCCCTGCCGATGTCGAAGGCAAGGCGTCCGAACCGTACGTAATCATCGACCTTCTGGAGGTGGAAACGGGTGGGCAGCCCCGTCGGCTCCACTTGCCGGACCGCTATGGTATACCTGCCCGAGCCTGCTGGGTTGACCATCTCGATGCCTTGCCGGGGTTGGCACTATGCCAATCTAATATACTGATATTGGACTCTAGATATATAACACTGAAAGAAAATAATAAAATTGGAAATAAATTTATAGTAATTAACGAAAATAATTAACAAAGTAGAAAAATCGAGGGAAATACCGTGCCACAGATTACGAAACATTCCATCGATGCCACGGACCTGCGCATCCTGGACCTCCTCATGGACGATGCCCGACGCACCTACCGTCAACTTGCCGACGAGGTCGGTGTGTCACCGGTAACGGTGATGAAGCGCGTCCACAGCATGGAGCGCACGGGCGTCGTCCAGGGCTATACTGCGCGGCTGGACTACCAGGCACTGGGATACGACATCCTGGCCATCATCCAGCTGCGGATCTCTAAGGGGAAGCTCCTGGAGGTGGAGAAGCGCATCGCCACCCACAACGCCGTGTTCGCCGTGTACGACATCATCGGCCCCTTCGATGCACTGCTGCTGACGCGGTTCCGCACGACACCAGACATGGACCGGTTCCTTAAGACCATCCAGACCTACGATTTCGTGGAGCGGACCGAGACTATACTGGTGCTGAACACGATCAAGGACGAGCCGCTGCGGGTAGGGGAGGACCGGTCTCCCCCGCTGCCGCCGCGCCTGCCGTAGCAGGGGGCCAGTGCTCCTGAGCGGTCTGCGTGACCCCCCAGGACCTGTGCGAGCCGTTCACGGGGGCCTGGCCACGCGGTCCCCACTGAAGGCGACGATGTGCGCTGGGGCCGCCGTCACGCTGACCCTCGTTCCTCGCTCGACCAACAAGGTGGAGGGACGGCTGCTGTGCACCAGCTTCCCCGAGGCGAGGCTCAGGGTGTAGATGTTCTCCGAGCCCCTGAACTCCTGTCCTTCCACGACCGCTCCACCCTGGTCATCCACCGTGAACGTGATGTCATCGGGCCTGATCATGAGCTGAACGTCCGATCCCTCCGCCAATCCCGCTTTGTTCGGGAACACACCCAGTTCGGTCTCGATGCCCTCCTTTTCCACGAGGCCGTCGATGAAATCGGCCTGCCCCACGAAGTCTGCGACAAAGCGGGTGGATGGGAAATGATAGATCTCCTCCGGGGTTCCGACCTGCTCGGTCCGCCCAGCGTTCAGCACGGCCACGCAGTCGGCCATGGAGAAGGCCTCCGCCTGGTCGTGCGTCACCAGGATCGCGGTGGAGTGTGCCTTTTTCAGGATGTTCAGCACCTCGTCCCGCATCTGGGCACGCATGTCGGCATCGAGGTTGCTGAGAGGTTCATCCAGTAGTATGACCACCGGACAGGGGGCAAGCGCCCTGGCCAGGGCGACGCGTTGCTGCTGGCCGCCGGAGAGCTGGTGCGGATAGCGATCCCCCAATCCCTCCAGCCCGACGAACTCCAGCATGTTATCAACGATCTTCTCACTCTTCTCCCTGTCGAACCCGGTCAGCCCATAGGCGATGTTGTCCTTCACCCTCAGGTGGGGGAACAGGGCGTAGCCCTGGAACACCATGCCGACATTCCGCCTATTGGGGGGGATGAACACCCCGCCGCCGGCGACGGGCTCACCGTCGATCAGTATCTCACCGCTGTCCGGTGTCTCCACTCCGGCGATCAGGCGGAGGGCCGTGGTCTTCCCGCATCCGCTGGGACCGAGGAAGGCAAATATCTCCCCCTTCTCCACCGTAAAGGACATGTCATCGATTGCCTTCACGTCGTCGTAGCTCTTGGCCACGTTCCTCAATTCGATTCTCGTCATAGATCCCATCCCCCTCGTCCTCGGGACGTCACTTCAGGGCCCTCCTGCAAAGGTCCTTGCCGTAACCCGATCGTGCATCGAGCGAGTCCAGCAGGGCCGTATGGAGGCCCACGTCGTCATCATAATCTCCATCACGGATTCACCCGTTCTCATCGCTGCCCGGTTCCTGGGAGAGGATGATCATCATGGAGAGGGCCGAAACGCCCACCAATAGAAGTGCCGGGATCGCGGCACGTGCAAAGTAGACATCGTCCGTGGCTGACCACACGCGGGTCGCCAGGGTGCTGAAGCCCGTGGGCGCCAGGAGGAGCGTCGCCGGGAGCTCCTTCATGGTAGTGAGGAACACAAGGGACGCGCCGGTGAGCAGGCCTGGGGAGATAAGGGGCAGGGTAACCGTACGCATGGCACGCCAGGGCGTGGCACCCAGGCTCCGGGCCGCCTCCTCCAGCTGGGGGCTCAACTGCAGGAGGGATGCGCGGATCGTGCCCACAGCCTGGGGGATGAACAGCACCACATAGGCGAAGATGAGCATGGCCGTGGACTGGTAGAGGGGCATGGCGTACGTTACGCCGAAGAACACCAGGGAGAGGGCGACCACGATGCCCGGTAGGGCGAATCCGATGTAGGTGCTCCGCTCCAGCAGGTTGCTGAGCAGTCCAGGGAACCGCACCGAGAGCGAGGCTACGGGAATTGCTGCGAGCATGGCAACGAGGGCCGTCAGTCCGGAGACGTAGATGGAGTTCGCGGCGAGATGCCATACGGGAGTGAGCTGCTCCCCGGCGGAGAGCCCGCGCACAAGCCAATAGGTGATCACGCTCAGGGGCATCACCAGCGACAATCCCACGATTGTTGTGCAGAAGAGCAGGGCAGGCCAACGCCAGCGGCCCAGCTCGACAGTACCGGGGGATCTCCTGGAGCCTGTGCCGCTGGTGTAGTACCTGCCCCCGCTGCGGGCCAGGTATTCCAAGATGAGGAGAATTGCCGCTAGCCCGACCAGGGAGATGGAAAGAACGGCCGCCATGCTCCGATCGAAGCTGGACTGGTACTGGATGTAGATGACCCTGGTGAATGAGTCGAAGCGCATCAGGGAGGGCGTCCCGAAGTCTCTCAGGGTGTAGAGGGCCACCAACAGCCCACCCGCCGCGATGGAGGACTTGAGGAGGGGGAGGGTCACCCGAATGAAAGTCTGCCAGCGACCGTGCCCGAGGCTGCGCGAGGCCTCCTCGAGGGCCGGGTCGAGGGAAAGCAGGCTGGCACGCACGGTCAGGAGGACGTAGGGATAGCTGAAGAGGGTGAGCGACAGCAGCGCACCGGGCCATCCGTAGATGGACGGCAGCCGCTGTACACCGAGCAGCTCGAGCCATGTCTGGAGGATGCTCCCCTTGGGGCCGAGGGCGGCGATGATGGCGAAGCTCCCCACGTAGCTGGGGATAACCAGGGGGAGTGCCGTGGCCACCGACCAGAACCGTCTTCCCGGGAGGTCCGTCCGCACCGTGAGGAAGGCAAGGGGCACGGCGATGAGGGTGGACGCAACGGTGACGGCGAGGGCAAGGAGTGCGCTGTTGACAAAGACCCGGATCGTGCGGGGATGGAGGAGGAGATCCCAGACGCCATCCCCTACACCGGCCGTGCGGATGACCAGATAGGCGAGCGGGAACAGCATGGCAGAGGCGACGAGGATGGAGGCGAGGACCAGGGGAAGGGGGGGCCTGGGTGAGGGGATGAGGCGCGTCAGCAACGTCACCATCGGATCAGTCTCCAGATGTTACAGTGCATGTTTTATCGTTTCCCCTCCTTCGACGTGACTGGCGCTCATCCCGCGGGACGTGCCCCCCGCCGGAGGGTCGGGGCTCTCGTGCTTCACCCCTTTCGTCCGTGCGTTGCCGGCCTCGGACTCCGCGTGCATCCTCCACAGGCACGACCCGCCGCTCACATGGTCACCTCGGGAGGTCGGTTCCGGCAGCGGGCGGGAGTGGCGGCCCCCACCCACGCTTGCGGATCCCTGTCCTCCCGCTACAGGGCACCAACATCCTGAAGGAGCTTCAGCGTCCCCCTCAGATCGTCCAGGTCGCTCAGGTCGATGTCCGGCGAATTGATGTCCGAGAGGCGCTTCTGCGGTCCGAGCACGCTCGTTCCATTGACCAGCGGGTACTCGTAGGTCTGCGTGGCGTAGGAGGTCTGTGCTCCCTCGTTGAGCATGAACCCGATGAACCTCTCTGCAAGCGCTTGATCAGTTGAGGTGTCAACGATCCCCAGCCCCGCCACGTTGATCATGGAGCCGGCGTCGCCCGTGGTGTAGTGGTGCGCTACGGGGAACCCGGGGTCCTCCGCTTGGAAGCGGTGGAGGTAGTAGTTGTTCACGAAGCCTACGTGGATCTCTCCGCGGCCAAGGGCCGCGACGATGGGTGAGTTCTTGGGGTAGACCTGGGGCTCGTTGGCTATGATCCCTGTCAACCACTCCCGCGCCTTCTCCTCGCCCTCGAGCACCCTGAAGGCGGTGATGAATGACTGGAAAGAGCCGTTTGTCGGCGCCCAGCCGATCTTACCACCGCCCCATTTCTCCTCGACGAACCCCCAGATGGAGTCGGGAAGCTCCTCCTTGCTCACCAGCTTCATGTTGTAGTCGACCGTCCTCGCCCTGCCGGAAATGCCGATCCATTTCCCCGAGCGGGAGCGAAATCGAGGCTCCACACGCTGCAAGAGCGCGTCGGAGAGTGTGGACAGGCGTCCCTCCTTGGAGAGTGCGCCGAGCGCCCCTGCGTCCTGAGCGAAGAAGAGGTCGGCAGGGCTGTTCTTTCCCTCCTCCAGGATCGTGGCGGTCAGCTCGGCCGTCTTGCCGTACCGAACCTCGGTCTTGATGCCTGTCTCCTCCTTGAACTTGTCGATCATAGGGCCGACAAGGCTCTCCCCGCGACCGGAATAGATTGTCAGTGTCGGCGGTTCGGCCGAGACGCTCCCGCCGGCCGGCCCCTGTTTCAGACAACCTGCGGTCGCGACGCCCAGTGCCGCCACGCCCAGGTATTTCACGAGTGTCCGCCTATTCATCACGGTGTAGCCGGGTTCAGGATTGTCGAGCGTTGGGGTGAACATGGTCATCACTTTTTTTGTAAACCTAACATTGTTAGGCCCCCATATAATATTTAAACTTTTCGAACTTCATTAACCTCAAGCCCGCCCGAGTGCTGACAGGATATCTGCGGCGTCGCGTCGGCACCTCACGCATACAGCCTTGTCTCTCCAGCTCGTCAGGATCCAAGAACCTCAACCACCAGCGGTATGGTCCTCCCCGACACCACGTCGGCGAGGAACGGATCACCCCCCGCTGCCGCCGCGCCTGCCGAACGCGTGCGCCGGTGCAGCGAGTAGGATCCCCCGAGGGTGAGCCCTAGTCGTCCCGTCAGACGCTGACGACATCCTTGACCGAGGGAACCCCCCTAGTCATAGGCCCATACGTACATGCCTTTCTGCTCCGCCTCGAACAGGTAGTGGAGCAGCATTGAGTCGTGGTCGTTGATGATCCTCAGCGTCTGGCCCGGCTCGAGCCGCTCCCTATTCCTCGAAGATCCTCTCGTGCCGTTAGAACGACAGCATGGGCTGCATGTGCAGCTCCACGGCGACCTCTCCGGGCCCTTGGTCCTCCGAGGTGAAGCAGCAGTAGCCAATCTTGTCGCAGTCCCTCTTGATCGTGTCCCACTCCTCGGGCGTGAGCACCTGGAGGGCGATCTGGTAGAGAGCGACATGACCAAGTGAACGCCAATCTACGTCAGCTTCCTCCGGATGGCGTCGGCGATCCTCATGACGTGTCGGGACGCGGGGGCGTCCAGGTCCTCGGCGACGATGGGGTTCCCCGCATCGCCCGAGGTGCGCATCTCTAGCGAGAGGGGGATGGAGCCCAGATGGTCGATCCCGTACCGCTCTGCGGTCCTGGCCACGCCCCCCTCGCCGAAGATGTGGCTCTCGGTCAGGCAGTTGGGGCACACGAACCCAGCCATGTTCTCCACGAGCCCCAGCACGGGGACGTCGATCTGTCTGGCCATATTGATGGTCTTGCGCGAGTCCAGGAGGGCCACGTCCTGGGGGGTGGAGACGATGACGACACCGTCGAGGGGGATTGTCTGCATCACGGTCAGCGGCTCGTCGCCGGTGCCCGGTGGGAGGTCCACTAGGAGGATGTCCAGCTCCCCCCACGCGACATCCGAGAGGAACTGCCGCAGCACCCCCATTTTGAGGGGGCCCCGCCAGATGACGGGTGCGTCGTCCTCGTCGAGGAGGAAGGACATGGACATGGTGAGTATCCCTCCCTTGCTTACCACCGGGAATATCCCGGGGGGACCGGACGTCGCCCGCCGCCCCTGGACGCCCAGCATCTTGGGGACGTTGGGGCCATGGATGTCTGCGTCCAGGACACCCACGCGCAATCCTTTCGCGGCGAATGCCGCGGCCAGGTTCACGGTGACCGAGGTCTTGCCCACGCCGCCCTTGCCGCTCATGACGGCGACCTTATACCTGATGTGGTCAAGCGTAAGACTGATCCTCTCGTTCTGCTCCTCCATCTCTTCCTTGTGTCCCATGGTCATGCCTCCATCCGTACATCCTGTTTTGTTTTCCGGGCCATTGTCCGGAAGAACGTCCTCCGGCCGAGCTCGGTCATATGCTTGATGCGCTCGAACCTCTCGCCGTGGTCCTCCCCCTCGGAGGCGGTCCCTCCGGGATCAGGATACGGCGCCATCATGTTGTGGTCGGGGCGGGGAGCCCATCAACTACCGCCGCGTCTGCCGCAGCAGGACGCCGACACAGTTGGAGGGGACCGCCAGAGGTATGTCTTGGAAAGAGCCCAGTCAGGCGCTCACGACCTCCGTGACGCCCGGCACCCGCTCCTTGAGCAGGCGCTCGATCCCCATCTTGAGCGTCATCATGCTCATCGGGCACCCAGCGCAGTGGCCCATGAGCCGTACCGTCACCACACCATCGTCGCTGACGTCCAACAGCTCGACGTCGCCGCCGTCGGCCTGGAGCGCGGGCCTGATATCGTCCAATGCCTTTTCAATGTCATCTTTCATGTGGTTTCACCTCGTCACTTCGTTCGCGTGATCCTCACGATCCAGTCACGGGGCCCTTCCTGGTCGTAGGCCCATGCGTACTTGCCTTTCTGCTCCGCCTCGAACTGGTAGTGGAGCGGCCTGGGGTCGTGGTCGTTGATGATCCTCAGCGTCTGGCCCGGCTCGAGCCGGTCCCATTCCTCGAAGATCCTCTCGTGTCGCTGGAACGGCGGCATGGGCCGTAGATCCAGCTCCACGGTGACCTCCTTGGGCCCCTGATCCTCCGGTGTGAAGCAGCAGTAGCCGATCTTGTCGCAGTCCCTCTTGACCGTGTCCCACTCTTCCGGAGTGAGCAGCTGGAGGGCGATCTGGTAGAGAATGTTGTCCTCCTTGAATATGTGGGCCTCCAGCTCCCGGGACAGGTAGCGGCCCAGCTCGATGATCCTTCCCTTGAACTCGTCGAAGGGGAGGTCCTCGGGGTTGTGGGCGAGCCGGTACAGCTCTTGCTTCCGCTTCCGCAGCTCGAGGTGGTCCATCCGCATGATGTTCGGGGGCTCGACCACGTCGTGCTTCTCCAGCGCAGGGAACAGCGCCTCCTCCTCCCGCTCGTGATGGCTCTCCGCCTCCACCAAATGGTGGGCGATGTCCTGCAGTCTCGCCACGTCGTCACCCATGGCCTTCAGGTCCTTTACGTCCTCCAGCCGCCCCACGAGGGTGGCCAGCTCACCCAGGCTCTCGAGGATGACCTTGTGCTCCTCCATGAGGGTGTTCACCGGGTGGGGCGCTTGCACCTCCTTCCTGCTCTCCACCAGTGCGTCCCGCATGAACTCGAGGTGGATGTCGCACAGTCCCCCCCGGATCTCGTCGTGGGACACACCCTCCCTGATCAGCTCTTGTTCCAGAATTCCCAGGGTGCTCGCGTCCACCTCACTCAGAAGCTCCCGAACGCGCTCCTTGATCTCCTCCGACACATCACCACTCTGCAGTTCCCTCAGCAGCGCTCTCAGGCGGTCTTTCTTGTCCCCGCCGCTGGTGATGCGCTTCACGCCCAGGATCCATGCCTCGGGGCCCTCCTTCTCGTGGGCGACCTCGAACTCTTCCCTGGCTTTGAGCATGTGGACGAGCGGTACGGGATTGAACTCTATTACGAGCCGGAGCGCATCCCCGTCCCTGAGAGCCTCTAGCGCGGGGAAGATCAGCGCCTCCCGCTCGCTGTGTTCCAATCCTCTCACATCGATCGTTCTTGCAGTTTCCATGTCATATCCTCCTTGTCTCGATAGTAATCCACTGGTCGATATCCCGTCGCTCCGCGACCATGAGCTGCACCCGTTCCATCCACAGGTCCTGGAACTCCTTCCGCTCCTCGTCCCTGGCGGCGTCCCATACGACCTTCTCAAGAAGGCGGGCCATCCGCTCCCCGCCCGCGGGTACGGGCACCAGCCCTGGTCGGTAGGTGACCAGAACGGCCTCATGTGTGTCCGATCGTTCGAACTCGAAGCATATGGCCCCAGGCTCGCTCCCTCCGGGCTCGAACCGGAGCAGGTCCTTCCTCCTGAACTTGTGCCCTAGTCCTCTGAAGCCCGAGTGCGGGGCGGCGCCGGTCAGAAAGGAGAACACCTGTCCCATGACACCGAAGACGCCCTCGTCGGGCTCGCCGTGGACGGTGACCGCCACCTCCCCCCTCACGGGTACGGCATCGGGATAGAGCCGCTCGAGTGCCAGCTGGCAACAGAGGTAGGCGGCCGCCACCGTGGGGCAGGCATGGCCGGCCATCTTCACGGTATCGATGAAGGTGTACTCGATGACGTTGTCCTCTGAAGTGAGGGCCCCCAAGGTTCCGGCAAGGGGTTCCTTGAAGAGGATCGGCTCGACCTGAGTGAGGGCCTCCTTGAACGCTTTAACCATGGGGCATCGACCTTTTCTTCATTATACACACTATATTGTTAGTAAAATATATAAATATTCCCCTCCTTTATATTATCAGCATGGCGGAGGACACCCAAGAGGTCCGGATGCCCGAGAAGGGGCCACGTATCACCATCCTCAAGCACCTTCTGGGCGAGGACCTCGGCGCCGTGGAGCTGTGCGCTCTGCTGGGGATCGCCGAGAACGCGGCACGGCGACACCTGGACATCCTCGAGAACAAGGGATTGGTGGAGCACCACTTCGAGCGGGCGGCCCGTGGCCGGCCCAAGAAGCTCTACCGGCTCACCCAGGCCGGGCGCGACCTCTTCCCGCGGCAGACGGGACTGTTACTTTCCATCATGCTGAGGAAATGTGAGGAGAGGTTCGGGAGCCGGGAGGTGGAGGACCTGCTGAACGCGGTGGTCGAGGAGCTGGTGGACCACTTCGTCGCCGAGGACGTAGGTGACGACCTTGAGACTCGGCTGGAGGCACTGGTGAGAGCCTTCGACGAGTTCGGGTTCTTCTCCACCCTCTCGCGGGAGGACGGCTCTTACAACATCGAATACCGGAACTGCGCTTTCTCGGACGTGTCACGGGACACCGCCACGCTGCTCTGCAAGGTGCACCGCCGGGTGGTCCGGCGTGCCCTGCGGAACGTTGACATCAGACAGGACCTGTGCGTCATAAAGGGCGACTGCCTGTGCCGGCATGTCGTCAACATCAAACCGGACCGGTGAGTGCAGTGGTCGACCAATTATTAACTGTTACGTCGGAAGGGTAAGAAACAAGGAAGGCGTATAATGATGGAACCAAGGAAGATGACCGACTCAGTGACCTGGATGGGAGCGATCGACTGGGACCGCCGACTGTTCGACGCGCTCATCCCGCTACCTGATGGCACGAGCTACAACGCGTACCTCATCAGAGGAAGCGAGAAGACCGTGCTGTTGGACACGGTCGATCCGACAAAGGCTGAGGTGCTCCTGCGTCAGTTACAGGACGTCAGGTCCATAGACTACATCGTGTCCCATCACGCCGAGCAGGACCATTCAGGCGCTATACCGGACGTCCTCGAACGCTACCCCGAAGCACGGGTGATCACGACACCCAAGGCTAAGCCGATGCTCATCGACCTCCTGGGTATCGACGAGGACCGAATCATAACGGTAGAGGATGGTTCTACCATATCGCTCGGGGACAGGACCCTCACCTTCATCCACACGCCCTGGGTGCATTGGCCTGAGACGATGGTCACGTATATGCCCGAGGAGCGCATCCTCTTCAGCGGCGATTTCTTCGGTTCGCATTTGGCGACCACTGACCTCTACGTGACCGACGGGGCGAGGGTGCTCGAGGCGGCCAAGCGGTACTACGCCGAGATCATGATGCCGTTTAGGACGATCATCGCCAAGAACCTGGCGAAGCTCGAACAATTCGACATCAGGACTATAGCTCCAAGTCACGGCCCCCTGTACGACCAGCCATCGTTCATTGTGGACGCCTACAAGGCCTGGACGTCGGACCATCTGACGAATATCGTGGTGCTCCCCTACATTTCCATGCACGGCAGCACCGGGACGATGGTGACGCATCTCATCGGGGCGCTCGCGGAACGTGGCGTGATGGTGGAGCCCTTCGACCTCGCCGTCACGGACATAGGAAAGCTCGCGATCGCCCTGGTGGACGCCCCCACCATTGTGGTAGGTACGCCGACGGTACTTGGCGGGCCGCACCCGTCCGTGACGTACGCCGCAACGCTGGCGAACGCGCTCCGGCCCAAGACGCGGTTCGCGGCGGTCATCGGCTCCTACGGCTGGGGTGGGAAGGCCGTGGAGACCGTGGTAGGATCGATCCCCAACCTCAAGGTCGAGGTCGTCGGCTCGGTCCTGTGCAAGGGCACGCCTGGAAAGGATGAGTTCGTCGCCCTAGACGGGCTCGCCGACACCATCGCCGGCAAGCACCGGGAGATCGGTGTCCTGGAGGTCGCAGGGGATGAGGGCGATGTTTGAGCCGAAGATAGAGCGTGCCTGATGCCCCGAGATCGACACCATCATCGATGATCATGGACGTATCATCGCGCAGAGCGACCGTCTCGGGCAGCCCATATGGAGGTCTGATGATCCGGAGGGACGTGATGTCGGGTCCCGCTCAGCCCTTGGCCCTGCCCTCGAGCTCCTCCACGATCGACAGGAACCGCTCCTTGGACCCTTTCTCGAACCTCTTTTGCTCGGCCTGGTCAAACCGCTTCAGGATCGATTGCTTCACCTTTGCGTCCAACGCCTCCTCGGCCATGACGTAGAGGATGTTGTCCTCCTTGTAGATGTGCTCCTGGAGCAGCTGCGCGTAGTTCAGAGCGTTCTCCATGACCTTGGACGGATCGTTCTCACCCACCCCTGCCTCCATGCCCTTGACGAAGTCCCTCCCGATGTCGTGCTCGTGTAACATTTGCGGTATGGGATTGCAGTGCATTTGCACGTCGTCCTTGCACAGCTCGACGAACAGGATGTCCTCCTCCTTCGCATGGTGGAACCTGTCGGCATAGTTACGTATGAAGTCGATGGCCTTCTCAAAGAACTCCCTGTCTAGCTCCTTGCCCGATCGAAGGGACTCGCATTCCTTGACCAGTGCACCTATCAGCCTCAGTATGTTCTGGTGTTCCTCTGAAAGGATCGTTGTTGGTCTTTCGGCAGGGTTCATGTCAGTGGTTGATGAAGCCAATAATTATTTATACATATGTGAATTTAAATTCACATATAATGTATGGACGAGGTGGACAATAGCATAGGGATAGCCATGTTCCTCTTAGAGACCGGGGACCACCAGATGGTGTTCATTTGACAGCTTTCGCTGGAGGTGGAGGATGCACAGCACATGTGAGTCCCATTTCAAATGACGCGTGAATGTCATCTCTTCTTTGAGACCCTGGGCACAAAGGTGAAGCTCAACATCCTCACCACCCTGAGGGAAGGGCCGTTGAGCGTCAATGAGCTTTCAAGGGCCGTCAATCATGAAAGGAGCAAAGTCTCCCATGCACTACGCTCCCTTCATGACTGCCGCTTCGTCGTGGTCAGTAAGGATGGGAGGAGGAGAATCTACTCTCTGAACACGGACACGATCGTGCCGCTGCTCGACCTGGTCGAGAGGCACATGAACACCTATTGCATGGGCAAGGGCTGCAACAAACAGGCCCGCGGGGGTCGGTAGGCCGGGCGTTCGGGACGCTAGACGGCTATCGCAACAGTGCCAGAAGCCGCTCCTCCGCGCCGTAGAGCCATCCCTGGAAGGAAGGTCGTCCCCACGTAACGGTTCAAGATGATCAGCTCCCTAGAGAAGATGAGGTCGCCCAGCACGAGGAACAGCAGTCCGGAGACCAGCGAAGTGGAATGGAGAAAGGCCGAGTCAGACGGGAACCGAAGGAAGTTTTTATAACAATTGTTATGTTCGCTTTGCCATGGACACGTGTGGACACCACGAACATGTCCCGGCCGGAACGACACCGGTCACGAGCAGAGGGGGCACACCCCCCGCCCTTCCCTGAGATAAGGACCATGGAAACCATATCGCGTACCGTTGCCCTGACCCTGCTCATCTGTTTTGTCCAAGCAGCGAGCCTGTCGCCAACACCTGTCCCTACCATGACTGCCGTACCGACCTCGGCGGGCATTGAAGTAGAATGGTGCGGACGCTACACCCGCATCTGCGGGCCGTGGCCAGCCGACGCCGAGAAGGGGTGCGGGTCGTTCTGGGAGAAATCCCCGACGGGCAGCGAAGGGGACACCCGTGGAGCGACGAAGGTCTGCTACAACACCCACCTCACCTTTGCAGAGGTGGAGGGGCCGGGCAGCGACGAGCGGACCATGCACTGCGGTCACGCCCGCGGGGAGCCGCCGTGCGTCGATCCGGAATGGTGCGGACGCTACACACGCATCTGCGGGCCGTGGCCAGCCGACGCCGAGAAGGGGTGCAGGTCGTTCTGGGAGGGAGCACCGACGGGCGGCGAAGGGGACACCAGTGGAGCGACGAAGGTCTGCTACAACGCCCACCTCACCTTTGCAGAGGTGGAGGAGCCGGGCAGCGACGAGCGGGCCATGCACTGCGGTCACGCCCGTGGGGAGCCGCCGTGCGTCGAACCGGATGAGGTGGAGGGCGAGGTCACCCCCGTGCCGGTGGATGCCGTCGAGCTAGAGGAGTCCAGAGCAGCGACCACCGGCCCCGAGGTCACCGCTCCACCGGCGCCGCCGTCCCCCACGCCCTCACCAAGCCCCGCACCCGAGCTCCTGTTCGGAGTCATCCCCAAGGCCAGGGAGGGGATGATCGCCTTCGCCAAGGAGTACTGGGAGATCTTGGCCGGCGCCATCGGCTCCCTGGGTGTCGTCGCCTACTACCTCCACGTCCTCAAGCGCAAGACTCTGGGCGAGGAGGACGTGGTTGTCGAGCGGGGGAAGACGCTGGATGGGAACGCTGTCAAGGTGGCTATCACGGTCAGGAACAACTCCACCTTCAAGATCACCGATATCAAGGTCACCATCGACCACCCCCCCGCCTTCAAGGTCCAGGGCGGCTCCCCCACCGTGGAGCTGGGTAACATCAGGGCCGGCGAGTTCCAGAGCTCCGTCTTCCACCTCGTCCCCACCAGGAGCGTGAAGGGTTCGGTGACCGGCTCCATCACCTACGAGAACAACAAGGGCAGGCCCAAGGTCGTTCCCATCGAGCCCATTGATCTGGGCTCGGTGTCCCCCGCCCTTGAGCAGGTGCGGCTCTCCCACGAGGAGTTCGCTCAAAGGGTCCAATCCCTCATACAGGACAGCAAGACCGTGACCATCCGAACCGACCCCGCCACGGTCTTTGGCAGGATCAAGGAGCGGTTCTCCGCCATCCACACCGTGTATGAGGTGGTGGACCCCGAGCGGACGACGTTCCTCGGCGAGTATGCGGGCCAGAACGCCTACAGCAAGGCATTCATCGGCGCATGGATCAATGTCGTCGGGGGCGCTGCGGAAGGCCAGGTCGAGCTCATCGTGTACGGCGAGGAGGAGGCGAGTGTCACGGGCCTCCTGAGCGAGCTCGTGGAGCTCATCGAGACTAAGGAGAGCTGGGTGGCGTAGCTGCATCCAAAGATCCCCTGCATCGTCGGCGACGGTTGTCATCACACGACGGGCCCCCCGTCATCTCTTTAGCCACCTCAGGAGACCCACCTATGCTTCGTCGCTTTCTCCCAGCAACGTGACGATGTCCTTCCTGATGCCCTCGGGCTCCCACTTGTTCATAAGGTACATCTTCCTCACGTTGTTGTCCCGGTCAATGAGAAGGGCGATCATGGAATGGCGGAAGGTCTCGTCATCCTGCCTCTCCGCGATGATCTCGTACTCGTCGAGGATCTTTTCTATGGCTTCTTCGTCCCCACCGAGGAAGTGCCAGTTACTGAAGTCCGCGCCGTACAGCTCCCCGTACTTCTTGAGCATACCGAGGGTGTCGCGCTCGGGATCGAACGAGACGAGAATAAGCACGGTCCTTCCACCGAGCTCCTCCCCCAGGGATTCCTGGAGCCTCCTGAAGTTCTTGGTGGTCCTCGGACACATGTTCGGCATCTCGCAGCTCGTGTAGATGAAGCTCATCACCTTCACCTTTCCAAGGAGCTGGTCCGAGGATATCGTCTCATTGTCCTGGTTCAGAAGCTCGAAATCGGGAGCCTTTTTGATGATGTGTAGAACTTTCTTCTCAGGTGCTGCTCTATAGGAGATTATAAATATACTCCCTAATACGATTATCCCTATTATTATGGCTATTATCTTCGATTCCATTATTTCACCTCGAGCTTGACCCAGTCCGATATGTACTTCCTGCCTCCACGGTCGCCCTTTGCACCGTTCCACACGGCGAACGCAAAATAGCTTATCTCACCGGATACGAACGTAGCATCGGGCTCACTGTGGGCGGAATCGAGCCTCCGTTTGAACACCACGTGCCACCTCCCGTTGTCGTACAGGCCCCGACCCTGCACCGTCTGGTTCTCCTTCACCACAGAGGTGCCGATCCCCGTCGCCACGAGGTCACGCACCGCCGAATTGAGCGCAGGTCGTGTGACGACGAGCACCTCCTCCTCCTCGAACGGATAATGATAGTCGGCATAGGGCGTCGACCCCTCTGGAACCTCGTTCGACCAGAACTGACCATCCAGGTCGGCCTTCCAGTGCCAGATACCGACCATGTCCTTGAAGCCCATTATGATCGAGGAGGGCTTTGTCCTGTTCTTCAGGGGGAACATGATCGCGCAGGCGTCAGAGAACGTGTTCGTGCCAGACAGGATGTCCTCGGTTTCGTCATCCCAGCTCACATAGAGATAGATGTCCTTCCCGTTGTGGAAGGCCTTCACGGCGATGGGGGGGAGCGAACCTTTTGCGGGCCAGGGGATCACCGTGAGCTGGTAGACGAGCTCGACCTCCGTTGGTGGCTGCGTGTCCCACACCTCCAGGGAGATGCCCGTGGACAGATCTATGTCCCTGTCGACGAAGGGCGCTTCTGTAACCTCCGGTTCCCCCACCCCCACCGGGCCCTCCACCGACCGGATGAAGCCATAGGTGACGAGCACCAGGAAGGAGAGCACCAATGTGATCGATACGATCACGACGGTCTTCGGTCTCATGCAGGCGTCCCTCCACGGCGATCCTCCCCGGCCCGTCCGGACACACTATCCATGAACCCCTTCAGAGGCCTACGGGACCATTGATCGCGAGGGATCATCGATGACCCTCCCCCGAAGGATGGTACACGCAGTACGGCTCCTCGCCCAGGAGGTTCCCCGAGGTGCCCAGCGCTCTGGCCCTGCACCCCCCGCAGACCGACCGGTACTCGCAGACGCCGCATCTGCCCTCTAGCAGGTCGTGGTCCCTGAGCGACCGGAAGAGGGGGGAGCCCTGGTATATCCTCTGGAAGGACTCCTGCCGGACGTCCCCCGCCTTCACCGGCAGGAATCCGCACCCGTACACCTCGCCCGTGCTGGAGATGAAGCAGAAGCCGTTGCCGGCCATGCATCCCCTACCACCCGAGCGTGAGCCCCGTCCACCGCCGTGGGGCCGGCCCGCAGGTCCATCCGGCGGCTTGCCGTCGTCCTCCCCCTCCATCTGGGCGATGACCCTCGTGTAGTGCGGGGCGCAGGTCATCTTGATAGGGAGCGGCAGAGAACGGTTCCATCCATATACTCTCCTCAGCGTCCGCTCGTACTCCTCGGGAGATATCTCCATCCTCACCTTGGCCCTTCCCGTGGGCACCAGCATGAACACGTCCCACGCCTTGGCACCGAGCCTCTCGGCAAGGTCCCGGATGTTGGGAAGGTCCCCCAGGTTGTGCTGGGTGACGGTCGTGTTGATCTGGAAGGGCATCCCGCCGTCCTTGAACACCTTGAGGGCCGATGCGGCCATCTCGAACGAACCCGCCACCTTGCGGAAGCCGTCATGCACCTCGGGATTCGAACCGTCGATGCTTATGGAGACCATCCTCACCCCGCTCTCCTTCATCCTCCGAACGGTCCCGGGCACTATTTTGCTCCCGCTCGGCGCCATGACAACCCTGAAACCCCGCTCGTCGGCGCGTGCCGCTATGTCGAAGATGTCCTTCCTGAGAAGGGGATCACCGCCCGACAGGATGAAGACGGGTTTGGCGAACCCGGCGATGTCATCGATAAGCCTGAAGGTCTCCTCGGTGGTGAGCTGGTGTGGATCGGGCTCGGTCTGCGCATTGGCCCTGCAGTGGACGCACGCGAACCTGCAGGCCCTGGTGGACTCCCAAGCAATGACCCGGGGCGAAGGGTGATCGTCCGACACCCTCATACAACCTCCATCCCGATCTCCTCGTCGGTGAGGTAGCATGCCGGATCGGGTGCCCAGAGGTCGTGGTGGGCGGCCTCCGCCCGCACCCTGAGGTTCCCGTTGCACATGTCGAGGTAGCTGCATCCAGCACACCTCCCCGTGAGGAGCGTTTTACGGTTCCTGAGGTCCTTCAGCAGCGGTTGGTCCGGATCCGACCAGATCTCGCTGAACCTGCGCTCCAGGATGCTCCCCACCGAGTGGTGGTGCCAGAACTGGTCGGCATGCACGAATCCGTTGAAGTCGACGCATCCTATGCCCGAGCCGGAGCTGTTCCCGCCGTTCATCCGGAAGAGCTCCCGGGCCTCCTGCGCCCTCTCGGGATCCTGTTCGAGCAGCTTCCGATAGACATAGGGGGCATCGCAGTGGTTGTCCACGGTCAGGACCTCCACGTCCCTCCCGCTCCTGTCCAGTGCCTCGACCCTCTCTATCATGTGGTCGATGAAACCGCGCCTCTCGGCGTGCGACAGGTCGTCGTGGATCAGGTCTGCCGCTCTCCCCGAGTAGACCAGGTGGTAGAAGCACACCCGCGGTATCCCCTCCTCCTCAACAAGGTCGAACATCCGGTAGGCGTCCGGAAGGTTGTGCCTCGTGAGTGTGAACCTCAGACCGGTCCTGAGCCCGGCCGAGATGCAGTTCCGGATCCCCTGCACAGCGGAAGCATAGGCGCCGTTCAGTCCCCTGAAGCGGTCGTTCGTCCCCTCCATCCCGTCCAGGCTTATCCCGATGTAGGAGAATCCCGCTCTCTTCAGTCTCCCGGCATTCTCCCTGGTGATGAGCGTCCCGTTGGTGGACAGGACAGTCCTCATCCCGAGATCCTTCGCCCTGCCTGCCAGGTCGAACAGGTCTTCCCTCATGAGGGGCTCACCTCCCGAGAATATGAGGACGGGCACGCCGAACTGAGCAAGATCGTCGATGAGGTCCTTCCCCTGCTCCGTGGTGAGCTCGTCCGGGCGGATCCCGCCCTCGGCCCGGGCATAGCAGTGCACGCAGCTCAGGTTGCATCTTTGCGTGGTGTTCCAGACCACCACGGGCCTGCGGTGAACACCCCTCCGGTACCGGAGGTGGTCACCCGCTCCCTCCCTTCCACACCATATCCTGGTTATATTGATAATGTCCGATCAACTTCCCCTGTGACGGCTGCTATCGCCCGTTCCACGATGCGGCCGTTGCTCGTCTTCTTGAACTGCCTCGTGCTGAAGAGGATGAGGTAGTTCGCGATCCCGGTGGAGTCGCTCATCTCCTGCACGAGCCCCTCGACCGTTGCACGATCACGGCCGTGGAGTACGGTGAACAGGTTGTACGTCCATCGGCCGGGCACCGTCCCGCGGAGGATGCAGTGTGTCACCCGCTCGTTTCCCGCGAACGCCGTCCCCACGTCCTCGATCCGGCTCTGCGGCACCTCCCAGGCTACCAGGGCGTTGGCAACGATCCCCACCCTTCTGTGGTTTATCGATGCACCGAAGCGGCGTATCACGCCATTCTCCTTCAGCCTCTTCAGCCTCGTCACGACCTCGTCCTCGCTCAGGCCTGTGACCCTGGCTATGTCGCGGAAGGGCTCTGGCACGAGCGGTATCCCGTCCTGGGTGGCTCGCAGTAGGGCGACATCCCTCCCATCCAACTGAGGCTCCATGACTACCGCCCGCCCATGTTGAAGTTCACCCTTACCTTGAAGAGGCGTTCTGTGGGGAGGTTCAGGACATCGCCTTCAGAGATCCCTGTCCTCATGTGTATCTCGGAGAGGAGGTGGGTCAGGCTCTCTCGGTCAGGTGCGGTGAGCGTGAACCAGACGTTGTATATGTGGTCCCTCTCGTAGTTGTGTGAGACCTCATCGTAGCCGTTGATGATCCCCACGATCTCGGAGAGCTTCCTGGAGGGCACCTTCATCGCCACCAAGGTCGCAGCCCTCAGCCCCACCTTCCGTGCGCTTATCACGGGGCCCAGCTTTCTCACAATCCCCTCCTCGCTCAGCCGTCTCAGCCGCGCCAGCACCTCCTCGCCGCTCAGGCCAAGCCCCCTGCCGATCTCCGCCCACGGCTCCTCTGTCAGGGGTATCTCCCTCTGTACCGCATCCAGAAGCTGCCTGTCCGGGCCATCAAGCCCTTCATCCACATCTCTTTCGGGCATGCAAGGACCTACTCCACCGTCAGCTCTCCGGTCATGTCCATGTGATGGTTGGAGCACCACACCGTGCACATGAAGGGGAAGGTCCCCTTCCTGTCGGGCGTGAACTCGATCACCTTCACGTGCCCGGCCTTGATCTCGGGGGCCGCGACATCGAACGCCGGCAGGGCGAACCCGTGGCTCACGGTGTCGACGTTCCTGATGCGCATGGTGACCTTCTCCCCCACAGGGACCGTGACGTGCCTCGGTTGCCAGTTTCCCCTCTCGGGTGCCCTGGCGATGAGGTCCACTGTGTATGCGCTGCTCCGGTAGCTCTCGGCCCCGAGTATAGCTGCGACGACGCCCACCGTGGAGATGAGCACGATGATGACTGCAATCATTTCTCGTATTTCCATGTCCTCACCCCAGGAACAGCTTCAGGAACCCCAACGTCGCCAGCGTCAGGAAGCAGAGCATGGGAAGCCAGCCACGCTGTGCCTCTCCGGGTTCAGGATAGGTCTGCTTGGACAGCCGGTAGCCGAACGCGATACAGAACAGCTGGAACACGATCAGGACGGCTCCCTGCAGGTACCCCATCACATCCGTGAACACAGGTGTCCAGGGGAAGTTCGCCGTGCCCAACAGGTTCCATCCCCAGGCGAAGGGATCGGAGATCACGTGCAGGAGATAGCTCCCGTTCGGGAGAAGTATGCCGAGGCTGAACGCTATCCACACGCCAAGACCCATGGGGACGAGGGTGTAGGAGAAGTTCACGAACACCCTCTTCAGCGACACCTCCCTGTTCCCGCTCGCAAGCTTCGAAAGATAGGCGAACACGCCGAACACGGCGGGTAGGGCGATGAGGCTGACCGTCGAGTGGATGGCGATGAACGTCAGGAATCCCGAGTAGGTCGTTGCCCTCATCATGTCCTTGAGCTCGCCGTAGGGACCCTGGTAGATTATGAAGAAGACCACGGCGATACCCAGCATGATGAAGCCCTTCCACGCCTCGTCAAGCCCCCTCTTCTCCCTCTTGGTCTCCACCAGCAGGTCCACACCGGGAGGCCTCAGGTTGAACGCCATGTTGTCGTGGGGGCAGGTCTTGAAGCACTCGAGGCACATGCCGCAGTAGGTGTTCTTCTTGAAGTCGAAGGGGGTCAGGAGCCAGGGGCATCCGTGCCCCTCCTCACTTCCCACGAAGCATGTCTTGGGTGTGTGGCCCTTACAGATTTCCGGGTCCTTGCACCGAATCTCGCTCATGGCGAACTGGGAATAGAGCGCCTGGAACCCGGAGACGGGACACATGTACAGGCAGAAGGACCGCTTCTTGTACACCAGCCCTACGATGAACGAGGCCAGGATGACGGCTCCCAGGAGGATGAAGCTTGCCAGCGGCTTCACGGTCATGAATCCGGAGAAGAACGTGGTGCCCAGGAACAGGAAGTTCATGACCCACATGTTCTTGAGGCTCTTGGGCCACGGCTTGTTCAGGCCCGATTGCTTCCCCGGCTTGACCTCGATCACCGCTCCCCGGTGGTACCAGTCGGAGAAGAGGGGGAACGGGCACACCATGCACCACGTCCGGGCGAAGAAGGGTACCAGGATGAACATCAGCATGACCCACCAGAGGATCCATACGAACATCACTCCCACGTTGTAGTTACCGGCCGAGTACCCCCCCACGAACATGGAGAGGAGGAGGGCGAAGAAGAAGAGGAGGTTGACCAGGATGGCTCCGAGGGGGAACCACCTCGACTTGAAGAGCGTCCTTATGGGCTTGAAGCTCGTGAGGTCGAACCGCCAGTCCAGGTCGATGAGCCCGAACAGCTTGTCCTTCGCAGGCTTGTCACCGTTCCCTTCCCGAGCCATCACAATCAGGCTTCCCAATGCCACGAGCACCGCCAGGGCCGCGTACCCGTTGAACGGCGAGTTGGGCTCGACGTAGAGGTGGCCGACCATGTAGGGATGGAACTCCCCGCAGGTCACCGAACACCTGAAGGTGAACCGACCCGGTTTGTCGGCGACGAACGTGATAACACCGTCCTGTCCTGGATGGGCCTTGGTCTGGACCTCATATCCGTCTAGGAACAGTCCGTGGTGCACGTCCTCGCTCGTCAGGCGGATCGTCACCACGTCACCCTCGTTTACCTTGATGACGCCGGGCGTATAGGAGAACGTCTTTCCGCTGACCTCGATGTATCTCTCCTCGGCAACGACAAAAGGCGCGATGAGAAGGCCTACCAGGAGGGCCAGCGCCAGTACCCTGATCATCATGTCCCCGCCTCCAAAGAGACGAAGTCGGAAATCGATTTCCTGCCGCCCCTGTCGCCGCTCGCACCGTCCCATACGGCGAACGCGATGGAGTAGGTCTCCCCGGGAGTGAAGGCGGCGTCCACCTCCGGATCGGAGGCGGTGAGCGAGCGCCTGAACATGACGTGCCAAGTGCCGTCGATCCAGAAGCCCCTGCCCTCCACCAGGCTCACGTTCTTGCGGGTTAGCGTGGCGATCCCTGTTGCGATTATGTCATTTACGGCAGATACGTGTTCGAGGCCCATGACCGTGAGCGTCTCATTCTCCTCGAAGGGATAGTAGTAATCCGCGTACACCCTGGCCCCCGGCCCCTTTCCCGACCAGAACTCCCTGTCCTGGTTGGCCTTCCATTGCCAGATATTGGAGCTCCCCATGAAGCCCATCATGAGGGTCGAGTTGGGCACGTCCTCGCCCAGAGGGAACATGATGGCGTTAGCGTCGGAGAACGTGTTCCCCCCATGGATCTCGTCCAAGGTATCGTCCTTATAGCTCAAATAGAAGTAGATGTCCTTCTTATTGTGGAAGGCCTTCACGGTTACGGACGGCACCGAATCCTTCGGCCACGGGAGGACCATCAACTGGTAGAACAGCTTGATCTCCTTGGAATCGATGCCCTCCCACTCGTCCAACGACGTCGCCCCCCTGAAATCGATGTCCTTGTCGATAAAGGGAGCCTTGAGGACCACCCGTTCATACTCGTAGTCGGCAGGGATGCCCCATGCATGTTGCATGCCGTAACGGACCAGGCCCAGGAACAATGCAATCAAGACGATAGACAATACTATGACGGTGTTCTTCTTCATCATGCATCCCTCCCGAGGAAGCGTTCATCGGATTCCAGGAACTCGAGCAGTTCCTGTGCGGTCTCCCGATAGAAACCGTTCTCGGACTTGGCGAGGATCGCTTCCGCTATCTTCGTTGCCGCGGGATGTACGTGCCTGCGGAAGAACTTCCTCTCCGCATCCTGGCATATCCGGGCCTTCTCGCGGGCGTCCTCGGTGTCGCCGTTCTTGAGGGCATGAAGCCTTTTGAAGATGAGATAGTGCATGAACTCGAGCTCGCCTGACAGGGAATCCGGTCGGTCCCTGTCCGGCTCAACGCCGAAGGCCCGGTAGAACCCCATGATGTCGGCCAACTCGTTCGACCGCTGGAACTCGTTCTTCGCAAGGTGCTCCGTCCCGTAGAGCCAGACCTCGCTGGCCCTGAAGAGCCCGTCATATGCCCGCTTCAGCTCGTCCAGTTCCTTGTTCGAGAACGAACCCTTGAAGAATGAGAGGAATTGATCGTCGGGGTACGAGAACGCAACGGCGAAGCTCTTGTAGGTGAGCATCCGGTCCCTCTCGCCCCTTTCCTTCTTGCTCATGTCCATCACCTCCGTCACAGGCTCAGCTGATGCTGATCCTATGGACATCCCGTTGTCCGTCATAGACGTCCCTCACGACGATCGGCTCCTTCAACGGCACCTTGATGATCTCCTTCCCGTCCGCGTCATACCCATAACAGGAGCCGCTGTCCAGGTCCCCCTCGACCTTGAACGAGTGGATGATATTGTCGGTGGCGCCGAAGAGCATCAGGAGACCGATGAGGTTCATGTCCTCGGTGGCCTTCTTGTAGCGCTCGACCGCCTCATTTGCACCGGGACCGAAGAGCTGTCGGTTGAAATCCTCCGGTACATGGATGGGGGGGATGTAGTACACGTTAGGCTCGGTGCCGAACTGCGGATAGAGGGGACGCGCGATCTTTGCGATGTGTACGAGGTAGTCGATAGGGTTGTCCTCTCTCGGAGCGTCGGGAGGGCTGATGAAACCGAACATACGAATCTTGCCAATGCAGTTCTGGACGCACTGGGTCTGTTTGTCGTTCTCGATAGCGGGGTAGCAGGAGATACATTTCTCCGAGTTCCCCGTGTGGGACCGGAACATTGATTTCTTGTAGGGACACGCACGCACGCATTCCTGGTAGCCACGACACCTCTTCTGGTCGATGAGCACAATGCCGTCGTCCCGTTTGTAGATGGCCTTTCGCGGGCAGGCGGCCACACATGCAGGATATGTGCAATGGTTGCATATCCGCGCCAGGTAGAACATCCACCGATTGTGGGGCACCTTGATGAACTCGCCCTGCTTGACCGCCTCGTTCACCTCGTCCTCGCCGATGTTCGGATAGGTGTAGTCCTCCTCGTCGGGGATAAAGCCGAGTATCTCCTCGCCGAAGGACGGGCTCTCGAAGATCGTGTCGCCAACGTACCTGTCCCCCCTCCATTTCTGTGTCCCGAGCTTCTCCAGGAGCCTCACATCCCAGCCAAGCGGATAGAACCCCCAAGGCTTGGTTTCCACGTTGTTCCAGAACATGAACTCCTGGCCCTTTCCGGAGGTCCATGCGTTCTTGCAGGCAATGGTGCACGTCTGGCAGGCGATGCACTTGTTCGTGTCGAAGATCCAGGCCACTTGCTTCTCGTGACGCTTCGATGGATACTTGTAGTCCATCTCCCTCCCGATCTGCCAGTTATAGGCCTTGTACGTCATTGGACGAACCCTCCCTTGATGAACCTCTTCATCACGTCGCTCTCGTACATCGGCCTCAGGCCCAGGCGGGCGGGTCTCCACAACTTGTTCCCCTCGTAACCCCCGTCCTCGGCTTTAGTGAATTTCACGAAGCTGTCCCGGGGAGCCCCGTTGGGACAGTTCACGTCCGCCGCGAATCCCTTTCCTATCACGGGGCCGATGGTGTTCTTCCTAACGAGGCTGTCCGTCATGAGCGTGGGCCTCAGCCATCCCCTCGTGCAGCTCTGGTGTGAGCCGAACCGGTACATGGCCTGGTACCCGGTCCTCGGATTCCTGGCGAGGCCATCGGCGTTCTCCAGGTGTCCCTGGACCGAGCCATAGCTTGCGCCGTACATGTGAAACCACGAACGAGAGATCGTCGGGGGGATGCCAAGATAATATCTGGCGCGCAGCATCAGCCGCGAGAGCCTGTACTCCTCGCTTCCCTCCTTCTTCTCTCCACGATACGGTCGGTCCTCGGGATCGGCATCGACCCAGATATAATCACCGTCCTCGATACCCAGGGCCTTGGCATCCTGAGGGTTGATATCGACGTACCCTTCACCCACCCAGGGCATGCGCTTGTCCCTTCGGTACGGATCACCGAATGGACCGAAAAACATGGCGATGACGTCGATGTCCACGGGCATGGTATGTGAGGAATGCCGGTATTTAGGGGTGATGTAGACGTGTGAGAAGCCTTCCTTCTTCAGGGGATGGGACGACACTAAAAGCTCGTTCGGCGTCATGACGACGTTCCTCACCTGACGTACCTCGCCGGAGCGGTCGTCCTTCGCAATCCCGTACGCCTCCGGTCCCGTGGGTCTGAGGGCAGGGTGTGGTTTTGCAACGATCACGTTCGGCTCGTACATTGTCCCGTCCACTGTCTCCCGGTGAACGGGCAGGTTCTCCCCGTACTCGATGAACTCGTCCTCGTCCCGGTAGAACTCGAGCCTTCCCGTCTTGGAGTACCACTGCTTGTCCTCGTTGGACTGCTCCCAACCGATTATCTTGGGGTAGGTGCGGCTCATCATGAGGGCGGGTATCCCCTGAGCGGAATTCTTCGCCAGTTCGGCGAAATCATACCCCTTCGTCATGGAGGTTGCGTCCATGATCCTCTGGATGTAGACGCCGACCTTCCCCTCGTTGACGAACTTCCAGTAATCGTTGAACCGTTCGTCCCCCAGGATCCTTGCCAGGGCAGCCGATACACCGGAATACACCTCGATGTCGCCCCTCGTATCGTGTATCCGCTCGAGCGGTGACGGGGTGAAGATCTGCAGGAAGGGATTGGTCACCGAGGCGGTGGCGTCCGGATGCTTGAACTCGCCCCAGGAGTCCACGGGATAGACCACGTCCGCATACTCGCAGGACGCCGTCCACCACCACTCGCTCACGGCCATCATCTCGATCTTTGGAAGGACATTCACCACCATGTCGTAATGCCCCTTCAGGTTGCCGAAGATGGAGTTGGCGTTGCAGAACATGAGCGACTTGGTGGGGGTGGGGATGTGGGACGCGCCGGTGAACATCTTGTTCCCCACCTTCAGCGGATGGTCCCCGTGGTTGTAGTAATGCGCCGATTCGAACTTGAAGTACCGTTTCAGCCTCGAGCTCTTCTCCTCATCGAGCTCGATGTCGAACGGGTTCTCCGCGATGTACTTGCCCATGCCGTCGAAGTACGCTGCTCGGTAGTTCCCCGCAAAGCTACCGACGTTTCCGCCGTGCGTCCCCACGTTCTTGGTGAGGGCGCACACCAGAAAGATTGCCCGATCCTTCAGGTCTGCGTTGAAGAACTGGTTGGGGCCCATCCCAACGGCGATGAGGGTCTTTCCCTTGTTCGCAGCGATGTCGCGTGCAAGGCTCGTGATCGCCTCCTTGGGCGCCCACGTGAGCCTTGAGACAGTTTCGGGATCGAAGTTCTCCGTGAGGTACTCCGATATGAGGCTGAACACGGTCCTGACCTCGACCTTCGTGTCGCCGATGTCGATCTCGCGCGCGGCATCCAGGTCGGGTGAGATCCCTTTCTCCTTGAAGTACTTGCCGACCTCGTCACGGGTCACAGCCGCGAGTCCATCCTTGCTCTCGTCCCACACGACGAAGTTGCCCCACTCATCGAGCAGCGTCTCGGATATGACCTGCTTCCCATCCGCCTTTATCGGGGCGGGAGCGCTCTCGCCCTTCTTGAGGACGATGGTCTCCCTTCTCTCGGTGGGAGGGGCAAAGCCCGGGAGCACGTCCTCGGCACGAACCAGCTTGAGGGTGTCCATCCTCACCAGGAGCGGGAGGTCCGTTCTGCTGTTAACGTACTCCTCGTCGTACAGCCCTTCCTTGATGATCACGTAGGCCAGCCCCAGGGCGAAGACGGGATCGGAGGCGGGCCTGATGATGATCACCTCGTCGGACTTGGAGGCGACCGACGAGTATTCCACGGTCACGGTAACGACCTTGGAGCCCTTCACCCGGGCCTCGGTGAGCCAGTGGGCGTCGGGCATCTTGGTGGATATCCAGTTCATTCCCCAGGGTATGATCAGCTTTGCGTTCTCTGCATCCACGAGGTCGAAATCAACCGTCTGCTGACCCGTCACCATGGGGTGGCCGGGAGGCAAATCCGTGTGCCAGGTGTAGTTGTCCCATCCCTTCGCCCCAAGTGCGGTCTCCGGGGTCGTCCCCCTGATATGGGTGTCAAGGAGGGCCAGGGAGTTCGCGAAGCGATACATCCCGAACACGCGTGTGATCCCCAACAACGGCATGCCACCGCGGAACTTGAGCACCTGGGTGCCTGCGCCCTTGGTGGCCTCGATCACCTCCGGGTCGTAGAGGAGCTCGCCCGTCCTCTCGTCCGTCTGGATCCCGAGCAACTTCTGACCCGCATCTCCGCTGTAAGTGGTGGCAATGTTGATCATCGACTTGGCGACTATATCGAAGATCTCGTCCCAGGAGACCTTCACGAAGTTCTCCTTGCCCCGATTGAAATACTCCAGCGGCGGTCTACCGTCCTCGCCCCGGGGGAAGCCCGCCTCGATCCATCTCTTGAAGCCCTCCCTGACCATGGGATACTTGACCCGCCTCGGTCCGTAGATCCTGCGGATCAGCGTCAGGCCCTTCTGACACAGTCGCGGCTCCCATCGTGGGGATGCGGTGTTGCCGTACAGGTCCTTCGCCTTACTATAGCCGTAGCTGGGTCCGATCCTCGTGATGACGCCGTTCTTGACATAGGCCTTGAGGAGGCAGTTGTGGGTGTCATTGGGCGCGCACATGAAGTGGAACGTGGAGTCATGCCTGAACTGGTCCCGGTAGATCTTCTCCCAGTCCCTCTCCGGATAGTGGTCCAGGGGATTGTCGGTCGTTGTAGAGTACACGAGATTCGAGAGGAGCGGCTTGCTCAACGCAAGCCCGGCAAGACCGGTCAAGGAAAGCGTCAGGAACTTCCTACGTGGTATCTGTTTCATTGCAATCCCCTGCTATCAATATCGAGTAGAAGCAAGAACAAAAAAAGGAAATAAGCTTTAAAAATGATGCGTTGACACCCTTAACTATCGAAGGTTTTTCCGGGGTTTGACCTTCCATCTTTCATCGGTCGTGGACAAGGATACATCCTCGAGCGCCGTTGGGATCGGTCAGCCCCGTGCCCACCTTCGTGACAATTACAAGGCGACCTGTCGTCGTTGACGATAGAACCCCATTATCAGTCCATGGCCTGCTTGAGGCCGAGGAAGATGTTCTTTTGTCTCTCGATATAGAGGTACATGTACGCAACAGAGGCGGCGAACACCAGTCCTAGGATGACCACGTAGGCCGTGACCTGCTGTCCGAATCCCTCCCAGGCATAGGCCAGCGTCAGGAGGAGCCCCGTGGCAAGGTGGCTGGTGACGGTCAGGGCGTTGGCCGGCACTAGGTCGAACGACTCATCGTAGTGTCTCCTGGCGTGGGCGATGGCCCTGAGCGAGAGCGGGAGCGTGATGAAGGCCAGTAGGGTGGCCTGGGGCAGACGTTCGGCGATCACACCGGCCAAGATGACGAGGTGCGCCGACACCATGAGCGCTCCGTACACCACCGACGCCCGTGACCGCCCAAGCCTGACCACCAGAGTCTTCTTGCCCACCGCCTTGTCGGCCGCGTAGTCGGGGAACTCGTTTATCCAGAGCACTGCCGTTATGAGGAGCGCCACGGGGAGGCTGGCCAGTACCGGGACCCAGCTCAGTTGCTGCGTCTGCACGAAGTAGGCGCCCAGGGTCATCAGGACGCCGAAGTTCAACCCGATGAGAAGCTCCCCCACACCCCTGCCCGCCCAGTTGAACGGACGCCCGGTGTAGAACATCCCCGAGACGAACCCGAACACACCCAGCGCGAGAACGACCGGACCCCTCGCCCACGTCAGGTAGAGGCCGATCAGGCTGGCGAGGAAGAAGCTGAGGAGTCCGCCCGTCAGCACCTCGAGAGGGGAAAGCAGGCCCGACTGGATCACTCGGCTCCCACCACTGAAGGGCCTGACGAACTCCGTGTTCGCCTCGTCGTTGCCGCTCACGTGGTCGAAGTAGTCGTTGACCACGTTGGCGCCGATGTGCAGCAGCACTGCAGCGATCAAGGTCAGGGCGAAATACCCCCAGTGGAGCATCCCGGTCCCTTCCCATGCCACGGCCGAGCCGAGCAGGACGGGAACGATACTAGCGGTGAGGAACGGCATCCTGATCTCCATCAGCCAGCTCCTGGCCTTGGTCCTCAGCTGCTCCCCGTCGCTGACCACCGTCCGGTTCTCCGGGTACTCGAGCACAGTGGGCGGCAGCCCCTGGACGATCTCCTTGAAGATTCGGAGCTTGACCACCTCCGGCGCCACCTTGATGCAGTCCAGGATACCCTCGTTTCCCGCACCCACCAGGTGCTTGACCACCGGCGATCTCTTTGCGGTGAGCTCGAGTGCCCTCTGTCGCTCTTTCCGATCCTTCACGATCACGGCCTTGCCGCTGATCTCCACCTCGTGCGAATCGTTGATATCGTCCCCTCCCTTGTAGACGAGGAGCGATACCGAGGGGTGGTGGGTGATCTGCACGGTCTTGGGATCACCCTTCATGGTGGCCAGATAGAGATTGAGATCATCGTCGGAGGCGAAGTGCATCATGCGGTTCCTCGTCCCTCCACCGGCCGATGTTGCCACCGCGGCCACGGGTATGCTCTCCAGGACCGACTGGATCTCGGCCTTCGTGTGTTGCGTTTTCATCCTCTCACCTCAAAACCCCGAAGAACCACAGCATCCGGGCTCAATCGCCACGTCGAACGTAAATGTTGGATACATTGTCGCGACCTCGGTCATCCCATTTTGGTCGAGTACCTGAGATAACCGACGATGGAATCTTAACAATTGTTATATTTCTTTGCACCCGCTCCACGGACAGCGCTTTCATCTCGGCACGGCACCCCTCTTTCCCGTTCGACCTCCGGATGATGCCCTTGGAACAAACCATCACATCCTCTGGACGGGAGTTCACTTGTATTGCCATCACGGTTGTTCAGACCGCATATGCATGTCCTATCCGCTACGCCAGCTCGGACACGCGCGCCCTCATGGGTACGTCTCTCGAACGATAATCAGGGTGCGACATCTGCTGGAACACGAGCAGAAAACTGGGAAGCTCCCTAGCATCGATGGTGAGTAAGCCCTCAGGTCCCTTCCGCCAGCACCATCCCCTCGTCGAGGTCCCCATCAGAGACTACTTCGGATCCGAGGCAGCGTTTGTACTCCTTTAGGATGATGAAGGTGTGCTCGTTGTTGATACCCTCGATGGTGAATAACTCCTTCCTCAGGAACGTGTTCAGCTCCTCTTGCCCTTTGAATAGGCCATGAACCATGAGGTTGTAGTTCCCCGAGACGGAATACATGAGCGTCACCTGGGGGAGCACCTTCAGTCGGTTGGTCACCGTCTCCACCATGTTGGGCGAGATGTTGAGGCCGAAGATCACGGAGATGTCCTTTCCGAACTTCTTCGGATCTATAGCCGTGATGAATCCGGTGATGTACCCCTCATCCATGAGCCTCCGAACACGGCTGCCCACGGTGACGGAGGAGACGCCGATCTCACGTCCGATCTTGCGGAAGGACTTGCGTGCATCTTTGTTGAGATGTGTGAGAATCCTCTTATCGATCGAGTCGATACCGACCGAGGAATCCATTCTCGGTCGGGCCTTGTTTCTCGCTTCCATTGTAAAGATATTTGGTGTCCTATCTTTAAAAATGTTATCACAATTGTGATGTTTCTAGGTCGCTCTTTTGTTTTTTCCCCTGCCAAGCATACCCGTACCTTTGCTTATTTCTTTTAATTATCGATCCTCTTCCCCTTTCTTCACTACGCGGACCTCGTCCCCCATCCTAATCTCACCCGGACAGGAAACAGAGGCGAAGTGACTGTTCTCTCCAAGAGCACAGGCGTTCTCACGGCGGTCCAGACCACAGGAGAGAGGACACTTCCTGCGTGCTGAAGTGATGCGCAGCTGGGCCGTACCGATTCTCAGCAGGTCCCCACGCTCCAAGCGTTCCCATCCCTCCCCTTCCACAAGGATGTTCTCGCGGAAACGGCCCCTCTTCAGGCATGCCTCTCCCCCGGGGCTTTCCAAGAACACCCGCATCCCGTCATAGTACAGGAGCGAAAGAGTCCTCTCCTCGACACCGTAATGAGCATCCCTTACATCACCCCCTGCCTCGAGTGTTAGTGTATCCACTGGAATTGTCCTCCTGCTTTCGTGCTTTTCCCCAGGAGGCACAATCCTTCCTTCGTACACAAAGAGAGCCCTGACCCTCAGCATAGAATCGCCCGCAAGACATCTGTTCCCTATGAAGAAGCTGTAAAAAGGTTACGCGAACGGCCCCGACTCAATCGATCGTGAGATTCGATCATTGGTTGCTGAGGCAGGGCGTTACTGACACGATCTTACAGAGTTTCAGTATAGGTAGGATTTCTTTAATTGAGGTGCTTAAGTGGCCTCTGTGTACTACTTCGTGCACACTAAGGCCCTGTGCCCCCCTTGTGAGAAAAAGGAAGAGAAGAAGGAGAAGAAGTAAGGCAGGGGGTCACCCCTGCCTCTCCCTTTTTCTTTCTTTCGATTCCAACTACCAATCAATGGAAAGGAGCTTGTTCACCTCTGCGGCGGTCCTTGCCGGCGGGCAGTCCCGTCGAATGGGATTCGACAAATCGCAGCTGCATATCGGGGGAAGACCGCTCCTCGACAGCATACTCGAACAGCTCGAGACAAGGTTCGATCGGATCGTCATCGTTGCGGACCGGGAAAAGGACCTGGTCGAGCGCACTGACGTGGAGGTCATGTACGACCTAGTCCCTGGCATCGGACCCCTCGCAGGGCTCTACACCGCGCTAAAACATTTCAGGGAAGGATTCGTGTTCCTTACGGCGTGTGACATGCCCGTAGTGGACGTGGGCTTCATCGACCGGATGAAGGAGGAGTACCGCTCCCGGGAGAGTAACATGTGCGACGCCATCCTGGGAAAGCATATAGGGACGGGCATGATCGAGCCGTTCCATGCATTCTACTCGTGCGGACTTGTACCTGAGATCGAACACCTTCTGGAGGCGGGGGAAGGGGGCGAGCCGCGCAGACGCTCCTTCCAGTCTCTTCTGCATGACAGGGAAACGCTGTTCGTCGATATGGAGGAGGCGGGTTTCTCCCTCAATCTCAACCGCCAGGCCGACGTGGATACATTTATCAAATCGAACCAGGAGCGCGAAGAGTGATGGAACCGTCCATAATCACCGAGGTCGGTGCGATCAAGGTCAAGGAGGGCAAATCCACTCCCATCAGCGACACTGTCGTCCTGGAGTATCCGTTCACACTGCACATCAACGGCGAACAGTACGTCACGCTGGTGTGCAGTCCCCAGCATTTGGAAGAGATGGTCTACGGCCTGCTGTTCAGTGACAACATCATCCACGGTATGGAGGACGTGGAGGACCTTTCGGTGGTACAAGACAAGGGATTGGCGCGAATCCAACTGAGGGACCACCTCGACGACAGGAAAAAGCACAGGGGAAGGCGTGTGATCACCTCCGGCTGCGGTAAGAGCACAGTGTTCTACAACGTCGAGGACCTTGTCACCCAGAGACCGATTCGCTCAGATGTGACGGTTACGCCCGAAGTCATCCAAGAGATCATGAAGGCGTTCGACAAGTCGTCCGGGATCTACTTCTCCACGGGCGGTACCCACTCCTGTGCCCTCTGCAAGGAGGATGCGATACTGTTCTTCGCCAGCGACATCGGTAGGCACAACGCCCTGGACAAGTGCGTGGGCTACCTTCTCAAGAACGCGATCGAGCCAGATGGCTGCTACGTTGTGTCCTCGGGCAGGCTCTCCTCAGAGATGGTCTACAAATGCATGCGCGCTGGAATAGGTGTCGTGGCCTCACGCTCCGCTACCACGAAGCTCGCCATTGAAGTAGCCGACCAGGTGGGGATGACCCTTATAGGATTCGTGAGGGGTCGCAGGATGAACGTTTACACTCATCCAGAAAGGATCTGCCTTGAAGGGGCTGTACCAGAGGGGAGTGACGAGGCCTAGAGCTCTTTGACCTTCTTGTCCAGCTCCAAGGAGAACAGGTCGTGTTTGTCGATGATATCATTCAGGCTCTTCTTGTCGGTCTTCCGGTATTCCTTCTCATCCAGGTAGGCATGGTCGAGCTTGACCTGTAGTACCCCCTTGCCATCCTCACGCTTCCGTTGAAATGCTACTGAGGAGAACGGGAGGATCTTCGTACCGGTCGAGAAGGCCTTCTCGTTGATAACCCACACACCCGTGGTATAGGACATTTCTTCTGTACTGTCCATGGCGGACACCAGCTCCCCCCACCGTTTGTGCTCGGTGTACAGAGAATTGCCCTTCGTCTCGGAGGCCGAAGGACTATAGTTAACTTGAACATTCCATTCAGTGATCCTGAGCTCCGGATCGCTCTCCATGTTGAAGGTGTAGGGCTTGTCGTTGGCCGTGCCCTTAGCGTCAATGCCATAGAGTATCCCTCGACCGTCCGAGAACCCATCCTGGAACCGCGACAGGTTCTTGGAGGCGTAGTCGCGGGCCTCTTCCTCGGGGACCACCCATCGATGGCGTTCCTCGGCAAGGGTGTAGGAGGGGAACAGACCCATGAGCCCGCGGTCCACGTCGAACGTGTATCGGTGCTGGGACTCGCCGTCCTTCTGTACTGTAAGGAACAGGCGCTCCTCCCGTCGTCCGAGGATGCCGTGCTTGTATGTAGCCTCCAGCTTCACCTCTCGACCATCCTCGAGCTCGTAGGTCTCCATGACTATCACCCTGCAGCTATACTGCGCTCTTCAACCGCGATATAAACCTTTCTCTCTGTACAAGCTCGATATTAACTTCTGGAGCAACGTTCTAGATCCCGAAGAACCGTAATGCGTTCGCGACCGTGACCTCGGCCACTTCCTGCTGAGATATTCCGTGGGTTGAGGCGATGGCAGCTATGGCGTACGAAACGTTCACCGGCTCGTTCACGGGCTCAAGCCTCGTCGGATGCTGGTATGGAGCATCGGTCTCCGTGACCAGTGCTTCGAGCGGTACCTCTGCGGTGATGCGCCTCCAACGCTTGAACTTGTAAGCAGAACTAGGAACCGATAAGGTGAAGCCCGCCTCTGCCAATCGCGGCCCATATTCCTTCGGACCGGCGAAGCAGTGCCACATGACCCGTTCCGGTAGAATCCCCTGTTTATCAAGGAGGTCAAGGATGGCACTCAGTGCACCATCCCGCTCGTTGTAGCGGTGGTCTGACCGTTCCTTGTCCACATCTCGCTCTGATGCGTTACGTACATGGAGCACGTAGGGCTTCCTCAAGTTCTTCGTGAGCTTAAGCACCCATTTCAGTTCAGATAGTTGACGTTCCCTCCCTGCTAGGGTGCGCGCGTGGTGGAAGTCGAGCCCCACCTCCCCGATAGCCAAGAATTCCTCCGGATTCTCCAGCACATAGTTCTCCCATTCTTCCCTTTGCACCCGGTAGACCGCGGCATCTGTGTACGTGACATGTTGCGGTGCCCATCCGCACGTGAATCCCGTCCGCTCTTGCTGGCTGACTATCTCTCGGACCGAATTGAGAGATGGGATGTCCGTGCTGCTCGTGATGAGATACTTGCCACCCGCAGCGAAGAACCTGTCCATCTGTTCCGAGTATGGTGGGAGTGATGGATCCCTTCGTCCCAGCCATGGAAGATGACAGTGGACGTCTATGAAGCCGAGCCCGCCCTCCGGTTCCGTTGGGAGCTTCCTTCTCGACATCGCATATCTGTCTCTCTTTTTGCCCTTTTATAAATGAGCCTCGCAATTGTCCGAAACCTTTATATACTTGTTACTACTTTATAGTAGTGAAGGTTCCCCCCATGTACGATGCTGCTCCTGCACCGGACGCTGGCGATGCCTACACCGAGCGTGTGTACGGTCTGGTGCGCGACCTCGGGGTCAAGGATAAGGAGCTAGCGGACGACCTGGCCTACCTCCACAAGGACGGCCTGAAGCCCGAGGACCTCACGGAGCTCAAGGGCAGGGCCGACGGTTACCGCACTTTCTCCTCATACCTCAAGGACGATATCGAGGGCGATATCACCGGCCTCATGGCAGATAAGAAGGCCGCCCGTGACAAGCAGTACGGTAGCCAGATGAGCAAAGACGAGATCAACGAGGCCTACGAGCTCATGTGTGATATCGACGGTGGTAACCGCACTCTCAAGCTCCATGAGTGGGAGCGAAAGGACGGTTCCAAGGGGTCCCGTCGAGGGTACACCGAGAACGCCATGCTCCGCTCACTGGGCTTCGATACATTCCAGAAGAAATTCGGTGAATCCTCACATCGCGACGACACTCTCACACGCATCGACGGATACCTTGACGAGCTTGACCGGTTCGAGATCCCCGCTCAGGGGCCTTCCTACTGGGAGCGCCTTGGCGAGTACGGGGAGAAGTTCCTCGATTGGGGCAAGGCCGCATACGAGACCGGTAAGGACATTGCCGTCAAAGGCTACCACGTCGCTGCCGACGGCCTAGAGAAGGGCTACGCGATCGCCAAGGACGCTGCCATCAAGGGCTACCATCTCGCGGGCGAAGGCCTCTCCAAAGGCTGGGAGGCTACGAAGCGGAGTGCCAAGGCCTTCGGTGAAGGTGTCGAGTCCACTATAGCTCGTATAGGTGCCTCCTACAAAACGGACTCAGCCGCACGCGCCCGTGACCTTCTCGAGTACAACAAGACCATGGGCGAGGCCCGTGACTCACTCTTCATCGGTATACTCCAGAACAAGGCGAAGATGCAGTCCGAAGTGAACCGCATAGAGAAAGAGACCGGAGGAGCCATCGATAACCTATTCGCCTGGGCCTAGGACCTCCAATCGCCCCCATCGGCCGGGAAATGCATCACCAGAACGAGCCATAGCGCACGAAAAAAGGAAATATTTATATAGCTTCACCACTATATAGTAGTAAACTGGTGATGAATGATGATCGAAGGTATTGACAAGGATGGCGGCGAGTGCAGGGCAATGGAGCTCTACACCGGCGGCAAGGACATAGCACCTTACGCCGAGGCCGGTCTTCCTGTTTCATATTCACTCAACGGCAAGGAGCTCTCCCCCTACGCCAAGGGCGGCGAGCTGGTCCTGGCCGAGGACGGGAAGAGCGCACAGGGCTCCTACTCCGTTCCCTCCGGTTCTTACAGCGATAACGGGGCCGAGCTCAGCTACCTCTTGGCTGGCGAGAACCCCCACGAGGATAACCCCCAGGAGACCGCTGAGCGGAATGCGAAGCTCGGTAAGTACTGGGAAGGTGCCAAGGAGTTCGGAAAGGGTGCCCTCGACCTCGGTGGTCGCGCCGTCAAGGGCGTCGGCAACGCCATAGAGACTGGTATAGGTCGCATCGGCGGTTCCTACAAGACGGATTCCGCATCACGCGCTCAAGATCTCTACCAGACATCCAAGACACTCGGCGAGGCCCGAGACGTCTACTACCAGGGCATCCTCAAGAACAAAGCGCAGATGCAGGGATACATCAACCAGATAGAGGAGATCACCCCTAGCACCATGGAGCTCATGTTCGACTGGATGTAAGCACGCTCATCCATCATAACAGATAGACAGAGGACCAAACCCCCGGCAACGGCTCCGGAGGCACAGGCCCCAAAGGCCTATTTATAAAGTGGACGTGTTTTTCAAGGAAACATTTATATACAAGTTACTACTATATAGTAGTAAAGGACATACCGATGGAATCGTACGCCTTGGTGTTGGACTGGGACCAGACGCTTTCTCCAGACTACATGCAGGTGCCGCTCCTCAAGCATATGGGAAAAGAGCCCGCCCAGTACTGGAAGCAGGTCAAGGAGTACGATAAGAAGTACGCTCACGGGGAGTCGTTCCTTCGCGTGTTCCTGGAGGAGCCCGAGTACCAGGGAATGACCCGCAATGACCTCGAAGAGGCCGCCCAGAAAGTGCCTTACTTCGACGGTGTCAACGACTTCTTCCGCGACCTCAAGGCCTATGCCAAGGAGAAGGACATCGACCTCAAGATCTATATCGCTTCCACCGGCCATAAAGAGATGGTGGAGGCGTCCGAGCTCGGCAAGTACTTCGATGGCGTCTATGGAGCCGAGTTCACCTACAAGGGTGACAAACCCGTTGACGTAGCCTCCGTCCTCCCTCCCGAGGACAAGCCCGACGCGCTCAAGGACATCAGCGTCAAGGAAGGCATCCCTCTCGACAACTTCATCTACTTCGGTGACGGTTTCTCCGACCTCCCCGCGTTCCACCTCGTGAACGAGCACGGGGGCGCATCTGTATGCGTTGGTGAGAAGGAGGAGTACGGACGCCAGGCCACCTACTGGGAAAAGCCCGATTACACGAAGCTCACAGGTCTCGTCAAGGAGATCATCGAGAGCGATGCGAGCTCAAGGAAGACCGCTGAGCCCCCACAGTCGCTGCCCGTCGGCTACTTCATGATGTAGGAAGGTCTCGCCGGGACCCGGTTCATTCGATTCCCCGCGACGAAAGCAAACGTACTTAAGGCGGGATTCTGGCAGGGGATCGCTGTGCTCACAACTACCGACGGAGAGCAAGATCGCCCCTCCGCCAATCCCGTGCTCCCGAGCCTTGAGCCCGTCGTCCGGGATCTCCTGCACCTCTCTATCGACACGGATCGCATCCGCGAGGTGGCCCGTGGGCTCGACGATGAACAGCTCGGCACCCAGAAGGATGACTGGTGGCGGGGCCCGGTGTTCCTCGAGGAGGACTCGGAGCGCACTATCCAGTTCTTCATGGTCGCCAACACGCTCAACTTCAAGTACTGGGACTCGGAGGACCCGAACAAGGTGTACGCCACGGAGTACAAGGGCACGACCTGGGACGGGGCCTACGGCATGTTCGCCGCCCTGGTCCGAGCCCTAGATGAAGGACGGGACATCCTCGACGCCGAATACCTCGCCGGGCTCACCGACGAGGAGGCCGAGGACATCTTCCGCGGCACCGTCCCCATGCCCATGGTAAAGGAGCGCGCCGCCATCCTCCGGGAGACCGGCCAAGTGCTGCGGGACAAGTACCACGGCAGCTTCACCAACCTTATCGAACGATCCGGCCACCGTGCCTTCGATCAAGGGAACGGCATCGTGGACCGCCTTGCACGCGACTTTCCCTCCTACAGCGACACGAGCCTGTACGTGGACCGCGAAGTTGTATTCCACAAGCGAGCGCAGCTAGCTGTGGGCATGCTGTACAATCGTCTGAGGGACGGTGACTTGTTCAAGGTAGAGGACGTGGACGAGCTCACGGTATTCGCCGACTACCAGCTCCCCCGCGCACTGCGCTCCCTGGGCATTCTGAAGTACTCGGACGAGCTGGCCCAGAAGGTGGACGGGCGGGAGCTCATACCCCAGGACTCTCCCGAGGAGGTGGAGCTGCGGGCAGCCACGGTGTATGCTGCCGACCTGCTCCTGACGGAGGTCAACGCCGCCAGGGCTAAAGAGGGCAATGAGGCGGTGAGCGTGCTAAACATCGATTACTGTCTGTGGCTTGCTGGCCGGGACGCCCCAGAGGACCAGTACCACCACCTCACGGAGACCACGGCGTACTAGGGGATCGAATCCCTATAAAGTAAGCTCAGTAGATGGTCTACTCATCCTCAAGCACGTGGTTCGTGTTGACGTAGGTGCCCTTTTCCAGGTCCGCCTCGATCTCGATCCAGCCCGTCTCGTCCAGCCGGCAGGTGCCGTTCTCCATCACAACTGAGGACCCACCGTTCTCGGTGAGATACATTCCACCAGATCTGTTACCCCCGTTGGCGAAGAGCACCATCTTGGTACCTGTCCTGCGCATGATTGTGCGGAGGTTCCCCTCGAAGAGGTCCGGTGAGTTGGGCCAGTAGGCCGGTACGAGCATGACATCGGGATTGAAGTCCGCCACCTCGCTGTAGAGCGACTTCTCACGCCCTTTGCGCATGATGTGGTTGGTCTCGATGCAAATCGGTGTCGAATAGCGCACGCCGTCGAGCTCCATCCCCCCGTCCCATTCTTCAGGGGCTTTGAACACCTTGGTCTCGTTGGAGCCGGTGTAGAGCTTGAACTTGTCGTGGTGCCAGACCTCTTCGCCATCCTTGATGCAGACCAGCGAGTTATAGAGCCCCTCGTCATCCTGACGCGCTGTCCCAAGGAAGAGCGTGAGGTTCTTCTCTCGTGAGATGTCATAGACCTCTTTCGGGACCGGAGCGTTCTTCTCGAAATAGGGTCGTGCTACTTCGGGCGAGCGCTCGAACACACCGTCCTCGTACTGCATCACGAGCTCAGGTGTGAGCACAACCGCATCGGTCGGGAACCGCTCATCGTAGAGGATGTCCATAAGCTCCTCTCGTTCCGTGCAGTTCACGACGACGTACCGTTCCATCCGGTCAATCATGCCAAGAAATCCCATACTTAAGCCTTGCCTTTCGGCGTCGACGTTCGTACTGGAACAAGGACCACATCGACACTCTCCTTTCTAAGAGCATAAAAAACAGCCCCGCCCGGGAAGGCGGGGAAAGGGGATATCCCATGCGGGGAAGCATGGGAAGGGGGTACGGAACAAAGTTGTCACTAGGGGGTAGTGTATATATAGATTGTCTTGGGTGGATTAATCCCGGGCTCTGCCCGTCATTGGCACGAACCGGACGTCGAGCACGTGCCGACTGGTCACCTTTCCGTCCTTCTTCTCGACAACGGTGAGGCTCTGATAGAGCCGTGGATCCCCTAGAGGAAGAACGATCATTCCCCCTTCAGCGAGCTGGGCCACGAGGGAGGGCGGTACGTGGTCCACTGCACAGGTGATGATGATCGCGTCGTACGGAGCATGCTCGGCCCAGCCGTCGTACCCGTCCGCGTTGAGCACGTGGACGTTGTCGTACCCCACGGCATCGAGCGTGGCCTGGGCCCGTTCTGCAAGCGCGTCGATGATCTCGATCGAGTAGACCTCCGGCACTATGGTCGCGAGGACTGCGGCCTGGTAACCCGAACCCGTACCTATCTCAAGTACCTTCTCGTCCCCCTTCAACCGCATCTCCTCCGTCATGAGGGCGACGATATAGGGCTGGGAGATGGTCTGACCGTGACCGATAGGAACAGGGCGGTCCTCATATGCGTAATCGCGGACATCCCCGGGCATGAAGCGATGGCGGAGGACCGAGCGCATGGCGGCCAATGTCGCCGGATCGCTAACACCCCGTCGTTCAACGGTCTCGGTCACGAGCAAGTCGCGTTCCCGAGCATAGACCTGTTCCTGAGGGTCCTCGGTAGGCGAAGGGACAGGAGGCTGACCAAGCGTCGAGGACGGTGAAGTGGACTTCGCCGCGGGCTGTGGAGATGAGGTCGGCACCATGGGCGTGTCCCCCGGCATGAGCACGATCCGCGAGGGCTCTTCCAGCAGATAGGGGAGCGAGAGAAGCACGAGCGTAACGGAAAGGGCCAAAACCATGAGCCTGTCCCCGTCCATGGGGAAATCTAGGACGACAAGGTAGAAAAAGATAATGGAAGGGGCCCGTTACCGGACCCCTTCATCCTAACGGTTCAGGCGCCGTAGCCGCTGAAGGGCCCGTCGACGTCCTCGTAGAGTCCGCTGTTGTCGGTGAGCCACTCGTGAACGGCCCGCATACCGCTCCTGACCGCTCGCACCGGGGCAGCAGCTATGCTCTCTACACTCTCGAGGAAGGCACCCTTCTTACCAAGGACCTTGCCATCGATGATCTTGTCGATCTTCTCACCGCCGACGTCCTTGTAACCCTCGCTCTGGAGCTCATTGAGGCCGGCCTCCATGCGGTCACGCTGCTCCTCGAAGGCGGGGGCTAACCGCACGTCCACGTAGGACTTGCCGAACCACGCGCCGTACACATCGATCTCGCCACCATCGCCACGGATTGTCTGGTAGGTGTACTTGCCCACGTGGTGGGTGCGGACCTCGTACTGGTCGAAGAACTTGCCGGCCAGTGCATCCACATCCTCCACCTTGCCCTTGAGGGAGCCCAGGCGCTCGGTGGCACTGTAGCCCATGTGGGCCATGATGCCGCCCTCGACGCCGGCCACCTGTCCGTCCACGCGGTAGGAGAGCGGGTTCTCAAAGGTCTCGAAGGTGTATCCCTCGGCCCCGTGCTCCCTGGCCCACATGGTGAACACAGATATGCCGAGCCCGTCGATGAGAGGGCCGACCTCGTAGATGGCCTCCTCCTTCTTCACTACCTGGTCGGGCTGAGGGATGAGGGGCAGGACGACCTTCTCGATGAACCCGTCGTGGTAGATGTCGAATCCGCGGTCGACCGAGTTGCGGGTGATGTTCTTGCCAACACCCACTTTACCTTCGGGCACATCCTGGATGACCATGACGCCCTGGGTGGCCATGAGCGGAGACGTGGGCCCGCTGCCCAAGCTCGAGACCGTCTCGTGGAGGTCGAACACGATGGTGGGCTTGAAGTCCTCCAGCACTCCCTGAGTGGCCCTGACCTCCTCGGACTTGGACTCCTCGTTGCGGCGTCCGTGGGTTCCGTTGATGTCGCTCCACCAGCGGCCCTTGTCCAGAGGCCACAGCTCGCCGTTGCCGTTCAGGTCAACGAACTTCCGGCCTTGGTGGTCATAACCCTGAGCATCGATGCACGGGACCACGGCGATGTATGCGTCCTCCAACAGGCGTTCCATCATGGGTGTCTGTGGATCGGCGATCTCCCGGAGGATCTCCAGGGTCGCTAGCGGTCCCGCGACCTCGCCACCGTGATGGCCTGCGGTGATGAAGATGCGCTTGTCGGAGTCGGGATTGCCCGCGTAGACCACGTGCATGTCCCGCTCGTCCGACTGGCCAATGATCTCGTGCTTGAGCCCCGGGTTGGAATCGAGGACCTCGTTGAGCCGCTGCTCGTAATCCTCATAGGTCTTGTTGTCGTGGAGGTCCTTGGCATCGGACTGGATGGCGAAGAGGTCGCGATCGCTCATTCTTCATCCCTCCTTTCGATGGTCATTATGCCTCTGTCCTGGTCGCTGACCTCCCATTGCTGGGCGAGCGCCATGCGATGGTACAGCGCGGTGAACGGAGCGAGGCCAACCTCGCTAGCGTCGTTGAACGCGTTGATATAGGCCTCTTCCTTCGTGTCGTACTTCAGCATCAGCTCCTCCATGTGCTCGAGCCCGGCGTGGTGCACCTGCTCGGCGCCCACGATGCGCTCGTGAAGCTTGTCGACACCGGCGATGAGCTCCTTGGTGTGCTCTGCCATGCGCTTGTTCTTCTGCTTCTCGATGAGCTCGGTTGACGCGATCATGTTACCGCCAATGGCTGCCTGGAAGGGCTCCAGGGCCGCCAGCCCACCGCTGAACACGCCGCTGATACCTCGGTAGAGGAAGAAGGCGCCAAGACCGTCCGAGAAGATCCTGCTGATTTTCCACCCCTTGGTGTATTGGGCCTCCTCGCTGTAGTGCTGGAGCGTCTTGCCCATCAGGATGGTGTCCTTGGCATAGTCGACGAAATGGGTGGTGATAGCGGACATCTGCTCGTCGCTCAGCTCGACGGGGCTGCGCACTGAGAGCTTGACATTCGCATCATCGCGGTCGTTTAGGAGGAAGTACATGTCGGGCGATTCGTCCACATAGACCGAGTAGCCCTCCTTCGTGGGCAGGAGATAGATGGGGACCTCACGTACGAGCTCATCCCGCTTTTCGGTTGATATATCGTCTGGTGCCTGATGGATTTCGAAGGTAGAGGTCTTCTTCTCGACGCCCAGATCGTAGTTACCGGTCACGAACTTCATGAAGCCTTGGCCGGCGTTCTTCATGGCCTCGAAGAAGCCCTTCTTCTCCCGGTTGGCTGTCTTGAACTTCTCGTGGTAGAACTCCTTGGCCTCGGTGAACTCGAGTCGTCCAGCCTCCTCTTCCATGGCCTGGTAGATCTCCTTCTCGGTGCCATGAAGGCCGTCGAAGTACTCACCTAGACCCTCGACCTTTTCCCTGAGCGCGGCGTCCTCGCCGTCAATCGCTTCAAGGCCCAGTGTGATGTCCTCGGCGATCTGCTTGCGCTCGTCACACCCCTTGAGGTCCTTCGTGAGATACTTGTAGCCCCCGTAGAGGTCGCGAGCGCCCCAGTAGCCCATGAGCGGTGACTTCGTCAGAATGGCAAGCCCACCAAAAAGGGCGCCACCAATGAACGATTTGATCGCTGGGAGCTTACCCATGTGGCCCACGACATCGGCCTTGAGCGCCTCGTTCCCGAAACCCTTAGCTGCGTACTCCTTACAATCCGCCAGCTCGCCATCGCTCAGGTCCTTGTAGGAGTACACCTCAAGATCCAGGTCGATTGAGCCGCCATCAGAGTACCCCTGGACCTCTCGGATGACGTTGTCCGCATTTAGCGGGACGTACATCTCAGGTCCCTCGATAGTCGGCAAACAGTAACCAACAATATTACCTTCGATATCCATGACTAAATCCCCTTGGCGGATTCGAGCAGGACAGGCCGTATATAAGGTTTTCTCTTACGGATACGGGGTGTAGAGTCCGGATATTTTTTCGCTCGAGCTTTCCTGGACTCTTGTCGCAAATAACCATGTAGTTCAGTCCTCCCTT
>JASMDC010000050.1:0-20657 GCA_030753015.1 Candidatus Undinarchaeales archaeon
TTCCTGTGCTCCTTCTACCTTTCGGCTCCATCACCTCCCTTTCGGAAGGGGACTTCCCGCCGAAGTAAAAAAAGTTATATCAGGATGTGACCCCCCGGCGGGAGTAGTGTGGCGGGATCGGGGCGCCTCCGGGGAACATGTGGGTGACGTGCTCGGTCTGTCCGAGCCCGCGAAAGGCGAGGACCTCAGGGCGTGCCTGGAGCGCGTGATACGCACGGGTGATGCGGCCGAGAGCTTCGAGCGCGTCATGCGCCTCTACAACGAGCTTCGTGGCGTGTTCATCGTGTCAGGGGCTCGGCTGAATCCCGACGGATCCCAGGATGCCGACTCGTCCCGTGTCTATTCCGGCTTCACCGACCGACACCGTCTCGCATCGTACCTCAAGGAGGGCGATCCGATAGTGGAAATGGCAAGGCTCTACCGCCAGAGCGCTCTCGTCAGCGTTGCCGTTGACCTGTGGCTCGAGGAGCGCTGAGCACGCCGGGGCGACCATGCTCTGTATGTCAAGGTAAACGATACCTTCCTGTTCCTCCTCATGACTCATCGCTTACGATGACACGTCGATCCTTCGCTCGACGCTATAGGGGCGAACACCTAGAAACAGTCCCAGTGCTCGGCCAGATGGCCACGAAGCCGGTCAAGCACGCGTGCGAACATCGGGTCCTCGCCCTCTTGGTCCCCGGGCAGCTCAACGCGCTCCTCCGGGTAGTCTACGGGGATGTCCACACCGGTGACGCCGCGGATGAGGGCGGCCCAGCTCTGGGGGACATGGTCGCCGTACCCGCTGATCGTGAGGTCCACCAGCCGGCCGCAGCTCGTATCGGACAGCTCGCGCACCATCGCCCCAACCGCCTCGAGCCCGGCCATGTCCAGCGCCAGCTCGGTGAGCTCGTCGCCCACGTAGGGATCACTGCCGCCGTTGCGGATGATGACGTCGGGACTGAACGAGCGGGTGAGCGGGGTGACGACCTCGTCGAAGGCACGACGGAACCGGGGCAGGCCGGAATACGGAGGGAGTGGGATGTTCACCGTATAGCCGAGACCGGTGCCCGCACCCAGCTCGGAGAGGAATCCGCGGCCTGGGTAGAGGGTGCGTGGATCCTGGTGGAGAGAGACGAACAATACCTTGCGGTCATCGTAGAATATGTCCTGGGTACCATTGCCGTGGTGGGCGTCGGTGTCGATGATCATCACCCGTTCTACATCGGGCCCGTCCAGTAGTGTCCGGGCGGCCACTGCAACGTCGTTGAAGAGGCAGAACCCACCGCCATCGTCGCGGGCGGCATGGTGGAATCCACCGAACGCGCATGCCACCGGCGCCCCGTCCATGACGCTCCGGGTCGCTGTCAGGGCTCCGCCCACAATGAGCCGGGCCGCGTCCACCATCCCGGGGAGCACAGGGGTGTCGAGGGTGAGCATCCCGCCAACCCGCTCCAGGGCCGCGATCCGATCCAAATAGGAAGGAGCATGGACCCGCTCCAAGACCTCCCGGGAGGCCGGTTCGGGTTCCACCAGCTCGAAAGAGGATGCAGCATCGCTGGCCTCCAGTAGCTCGATGAACGCACGGAACCGCGCGCCGTTGAAGGGATGCCCCTCCCCCAGGTCGTAGTCCCCATACTTGGAGGAGTACACCAGCGGGACTGCCATGGCCCGTCAGAACGCCAAGCTTTTATCAATGTACCATCCCGTTGTACGAACCTTACCCATCTAGAACAATTCGAGACGGTGTTCGATTCCCGCTTCATCAGGGGTAGTTTCACCGCCGCAGTAACGCGACGGCCAGCGCTTTCCCTTCTCACGGGCGTTTAAGCTCTCCGTGCAACTCACGGCGAGCTTTTCGAGATTGTGACTCGCGTTCAGGTCGCGGTCGATGCGAAGGCCACACTTCCCGCACATGAACGTACGTTCAGAGAGCCTCAGCCTCCTCTTCACATGACCGCACCTTGAACACCTCTTGCTTGACGGGAAGAACCTGTCGGCGACCACGAGCCGCGACCCGCACCACTCGGTCTTGTAATCGAGTTGCTGTCGGAACTCATTGAACCCGACATCTGACACGGCTTTGCTAAGATGCTTGTTATTCATCATCCCGGAAACGTTCAGGTCCTCGACCACCACGACCGACTTGGTTCTCGCCAGCCATGAGGTGGCCTTGTGGATTGCATCCCTGCGAATGTTGCCGATTCGGGCGTGGACCCGCTGTATTCGATGCACGGTCTTCTTACGGTTCTTGCTCCCTTTCCTCTTCCGAGCGAGCGATCTTTGCATCCTCCTGAGCTTCCGCTCGTAGCGTGAGAATGACCTGGGATTCTTGAACACCGTCCCGTCGGACACGGTGGCCAACCGTTCGATGCCGAGGTCGACTCCCGCAGACGGTCCGCCATTTATGGGGACATCGATCTCCTCCTCGACCAAGACGGACACGTACCACCGCCCGGCACGCTCCGACACGGTGGCCGAGAGTATATGGACGTCGGTCGGGAGGTACCCGCGCTCCTTGAGCCTAAGCCTCCCGAGCCTAGGCAGCTGGATGGCGTTCTCGAAGACCTTGATGGTTCCCGTCAGCCTGAACGAGCTAGCACCTCGCTTCCTCGACCTGGACCTCGGGTACCTTGCCCTGCCGGTGAAGAAGTTCTTGAACGCGGTGTCGAGGTCACGCAAGGCCTCCTGCGCTGCGCACTTGGACACCTCGTACATCCACGGATAGACCTTCACCTTGAGCCGGTTGAGCTCGCGGTGAAGCTCGATGCTGTTGGTCGACCGCTTTTCTTTCTCATACAGCTCGATCCTCCGTGCAAGACCCCAGTTGTAGGTGAACCTCGCCGTACCAGCATGCTTCAGGCAGGTGGTGCGCTGCGTGTTATTGAGCTTCAGCTCGGTCTTGTAGCCACGATGGACGATCATTCCTGTTCCGCCTCACGGCCTTTCCTGTTCGGTCCCGTGCAAGCAAGGCTCGGCCGATTCACGTCACGCCTCGTAATACTATTTTGGCATCCATCCAGTATAGGATTATGGGGAGGGCGATGCCGGTAATATGAAGAGGGAAACTCATGCACAGAGAGCGTTCCTGTAGAGCGCTGCTCTGTTAGGCGGGGAGGTGCATCCCGCCATTGAACAGTCGATAGGCCGTTGTCAAGTCCAATCCGTTCTTCCTCGCCCATCAGAGAGTTGGTAATAAATTATTATAGTCTAAATCCTCCCCTTGAGGAACTGTTATGGTGTCGCTACGGATCGGTGTCATCACGGACTCACATGCGACCGGCCACGAGCGAGAGGCAGCTTTAGCCCTGGACGACCGCGACTGCGACGTCCTCGCGTACCTGGGCGACCTCCCGGGGCACATGGGCGGGTCCGAGGCTGTCCAGCACCGGCAGATCCTGGATGGTCTGGAGAACCTCAGCGCGTTCCCGGGTACGGTGTTCGTCATCCCCGGCAACTACGAGGAGTACGCGCCCTACAAGGCCGCGTTCGCCGAGGCCCTGAGAGAGCATTCGAACCTCTGCGATGCCAGCACCTTCGACCGGACGTTCACAGCGAAGGGCATCGAACTGGCGTTCCTTCCAGGCTCGAAGTACTACGCGAGCGGATTCAGGGTGCGTGCGGGGACCGGGACGGGGCTCTATCAGGGCGGCGACCGACGCTTCTGGGTCTCCGATCCCGCCGATCTCAAGAACCTGGTCAAGAACCCACGGCGTGCCGTCGTCATGGTCCACAACCCGCCGCAGCTCCCCGGGGTCCATGCCATCGACGTGGCGCTGCGGGCTGTGTGCACCGAGGACGTCGAGGTGGAGGGCCACATCTTCCACGCAGGCACCAAGGTGGTGGGCCCGCTGGCAGAGACCCTTGTCCGCCGGTGGCTCGCAAAACCGCTCCTTGAGCACACGGGGAACCCCGAGCTCGCCCACGTGCTGTTCGACCTCGGTATCAAGCAGGTCGTGGCCGGAGATATCCACGAGGCGGCCGGGTGCGTCGACTGGTCGGGCTCTGACCTCTCCACGGGCCGATGGCTCCGCGAGTTCCACTTCAATCCCGGACCGGTGTCAGCGGGCGACTACGGGCTGGTGACCGTGCGTGGCGACGGGTTCGGAAAGGTCGAGCGGTTCAACCTCTCCGGAAGTGCGCCCCGGGACTATCTGGACCCTTACATCCACTGGACCGACAGGTGATGGTCCGGGGGCAGGGGGGTCGTCCACACGACGTCTTATCAACGAGTAGCTGGAGCCGTACGATGACGTGGAGGTCTTATCTACATATCCCTGCTCATGTGGACGGGATCCTGAAGTCTAATCTAAAGGTCCCGTCGAACGTCCCCGATCCCCCCTTGAGGTCAACAGCGACCCACGCTCGCGCCAGGTCGAAACACCTTTAAACCTTCGTCATCGACCCGGCCACGGGAACGCTCATGCCTACAAAGAAGCTCACCAAGAAAGAGATCGCTGAGATCGAGGAGGAGCTCGTCGCCGTCGAGGAGAGGCTCGACGACATGAACGAGGTGATCACTCAACGGGAGTCGGCCACCGATCCGTGGATGATCACATCCCTATTGCTCGCTTTCATCCTTGTCATCGGTGTAATGGGATTCAGGGGCGAAGGATTCGCCTTCCAGCCCGGCACCAGCGGTGGAGGCATCACCCTCCAGCAGGTGCAGAACCTCGCCATCGACATGCGAGCTCGTGGTCTCTCCGAGACCGAGGTGGCCGAGGGACTGGGCATCCTCGGCATCGACGTCTCGACCATCGCTTCCATCGTGGAGGCACCAAAGGCGACACCTCCGACCGCTACCGTCACTCCGACCGCTAGACCGGAACCTACGAAGGTCGCCCCCACGCCCGCCCCCGAGGTGGATGAAGGGACGGCCGTGGTGACCATCATCGAGTTCTCCGATTTCGAGTGCCCCTTCTGCGGAAGGGCCCATCCCACGATCGAGCAGATCAAGAAGGAGTACGGGAGCAAGCTCAAGCATATCTTCAAGCACTTCCCGCTCAGCTTCCATCCATTCGCACAGAAGGCCGCCGAAGCGGCCGAGTGCGCCCGTGACCAGGGCAAGTTCTGGGAGATGTACAACACCCTCTTCGACAATTCCAAGGCGCTCGGGGAGAGCGATATCAAGGGGTACGCCGCCGAGCTGGGATTCGACATGGACGAGTTCAACGAGTGCTACGACAGCGGTATCAAGGATAAGATCGTGTTGGAGGACTTCACGGAGGGCCAGTCCCGCGGCGTCTCCGGCACCCCCGCCTTCTTCATCCAGGGCACGACCGAGGACGGCAGCATCATAGAGGAGTCCATCCAGGGCGCGCAGCCCATCGAGGTCTTCAGGGACACCATCGACATGATGATCGGAGGTCAACGGCCCACGGACGAGGACCCTGCCATGGAGATCGTGGTCGTGAACGACAAGGAATGCGACTCGTGCGACCCGACCCAGATCCTGACCATCCTCAAGACGCAGCTCTTCCCCAAGGCGACCAGCCGGATCATCGACATCTCGTCCGACGAGGGCGCCGCCTTGGTGAAAGACCTCAAGCTCAAGGTGGTCCCGTCCTACCTCTTCCCCAAGGACGTGCTCACTGCCAGCCATAACTACATCAAGCTCCAGGACATGCTCGAGGACAAGGGCGAGTGGCTCACCATCGTGCCCGGTGCCACCGGTGCCGGCCGGTACCTCGAACCGCCGTCGGTGGACGATGATCCGAGCAAGGGTCCTGCGGACGCGCCCGTCACCATCATCGAGTTCACGGACTTCCAGTGCCCGTTCTGCAAGCGTGGTACCGACATCGTCTATCAGATCATCGACACGTACGGTGACCAGGTACGGGTAGTGATTCGCGACTTCCCGCTCGCTGCTCTCCATCCCGATGCGCCCCTGGCCCACGAGGCGGCCGAGTGCGCCGACGAGCAGGGCAAGTTCTGGGAGATCCATGACAAGATATTCGCCAACCAGGCCGACGTCTCCATCGCCACGTTGAAGGGCTATGCCAATGACCTGGGCCTCGACATGGACCGGTTCAACGCCTGCCTCGACGGCGGCGCCATGAAGGCCGAGATCGACGCTGACATGGCCGCCGGGAGGGAGTACGGCGTGTCCGGGACGCCCGCGTTCTTCATCAACGGCCTGATGCTGGCCGGCGCGCAACCGTTCGAGAACTTCGCCTCGATCATTGACGCCCAGCTAGAGAAGGCCGGTGCGGCCCCGGCAGCGCCCGCGGAGCCCACTGCGACACCCGCTCCAGCCGAGCCGTCAGAGGGAGAGGCCACTCCCGCTCCCGAGGCGACGCCCGAGCCCACCCCGGTGCCAACAGGCCGGGCGGCGGACCTGGCAGCAGCGGCCTACGTCGGTAACACCGCGGCCGACAGCGCGCTTGCTGAAGCGTGCAAGAGCTGGATGTACAGCGACTGGGAGACGCTGCCCGAGACAGAGCACCCCCTGGGCGTGCTCGCCACGCGCATCGTCATGCCTGGTGACACTCGCGTGCTCACCGAGGACGAGTACCTCGCCGAGAAGGACCTCACCAAGTGCGACTGCATGGTGTTCCTCAAGAACAGGGGCGGTATCTCCGATTCCGAGGTCCGCGCGCCCTTCGCTGCCGAGACCGACTGCTCCGCATGGGGCCACGCGCGAGGGTGCGAGCTGCTCTGCTACGGTGACGGCGAGGACGAGTGCAAGGCTGCCCACGGGTGCGCCTAGCGCCACCATGACACACCAGCGACCGCCCAAGGTACGCGAGGACATCCTGCCCGAGAGCTCCAGCGCCGCTCCGGCGTACATCGATAATCTCGAGGTCGTGCTCGTTCGGCCCCGGGAGAGCGGCAATGTGGGTTCCTGCGCTCGCGCCCTGGGGAACTTCGGGGCACGCCACCTCACTGTCGTTGGCATGGACTGGTTCGACCGGAGCAAGGCCGAGAAGCGCGCGGTGGGTGCCTCCTGGCTCCTGGACCGGGTGAGGTTCGTCGACACGCTGGATGAGGCGATCGCTGACTGTACCTTCGTGTACGGAACGGCAGGACGCGCACACCGCCACCGACGGACCATCACCGCCCGCAGCTTCACCGATGATGCGACGGGGCAGTTGGTCTCCAATCGCGTCGCCCTGCTGTTCGGATGCGAGCGGACGGGCCTCACCGAGACGGAGACCGACGCATGCCATGCCGTGGTCGCCATCCCGACGGACCCTGCCTTCCATTCCCTTAATCTCTCCCATGCCGTCGTCGTGATGCTCTACGAGCTCTGGTGCGGATCGGTCACGACGGACCGTGACAAGGTCCCGAAATATGTTCCAGCCGCCGACCAGAATCGGTTGATGGACCTGGGCCGGCGCACCCTCTACCGCATCGGATTCCTCCGCCCGGAGAACGAGCCCCGCATCCTTCGCACGCTGATGAACCTCTCGGGGAGGACCGGGCTCACCCGGCGCGAGTTCCAGACGCTTGAGGGCGTGCTCCACCGGATGTACCGGATCGCCGACGAACAGGGGACCATCGGGCGGGATCCGGACACGTCTGCAGCACAAGGCAAGGTAGAAAAGGACCGGCGCGAAAAACAGGATTGATCGAGATGTCCGAGGTCATTGTAGAACAAAAGGAGGACGGGCTGATGGAGGCTCGGGCCGGAGAGCATGTCGTGCTCATGGACCTGCCGCGGGCCTGGGGTGGAGATGAACGAGCCATGCGACCCCCCACCTTGTTCGTTGCGTCGCTCGGTGGCTGTGTCGCTGCTTTCGTCAAGAACTACTGTACCAACGCAGGGATCGATACCACTGGTATGAAGGTCACCGTGAGCTACGGCAAGAAGGAGTCGCCCAACAAGGGGGGGTACATGCTCACGGACATCAAGGCAACCATCGCCATGCCCCCCGGTGTGGAGCTGGGTAAGCGTGAGCGTGCCGTGCTACGGACCGCCGAGAGCTGTGTCCTCCATAAGACGCTCGAGAACTTCGAAGGGATACGGACCGAGCTCGCGGACAGCGAGTGATCCGCCGCATCACAGCTCGGTATATGGCGAGATAGGGCAACTCTCCCTTTCGCGACAATGCAGGCAGCTGAGCTGGAGCCGTGCCCGTGACCACGCGAACTGAAGGAGCAGGAACGTGGCCATGAACGCGGCCCGCCGATCGGAGAACTCGTCCACCACAAGGTAGAGAAGGGCGAAGGCCGGGAACACCTGGAACCAAACCGTCCAATGGAGGGCTGCGAGCATGTCGCCCGAACCATGATCACCTGTTTTGGGAGAGAAGAACTTCGACGCGAGCCATCCACGCCCGCTGCTACAGCGCGAGCCGAAGTAGGAGCAGCGACGGCAGCGTAGTATTGGGGCGAGGACAAGATAGTCGAAGATGAACACGGCCAGATAGACATCGGCCACCAGGCCATCGGCCATTGGTTGCATCCCGACGTAGGCGACACCCACGACGATGAACGTGAGGAGGTTCGTGATAAGGACGTTCCCGAGAGGATAGGAGTCCCAGACCTCATCATCCACATCCGGGACGTCGTCCGCGGCGGGCGGGGTCACAGTCGTCTCACGGTCGTCCGTGTCCAGGGATGCCGACCTCCGATATATCCTTACTCCGGTCCCGGTGCATCGGGCCCCGCGACAGGGGACTCGGCAGCGACCTCTTCACCGGCAGGGGGCGGTGTCACGTCCTCACCGGCTTCAGAGGGTTCGGTCTTCTCCTCTTCAGGGGGCCCTGCTTTATCGGTCGATCCATCCTTTTCGGGAGTATCGGCCTTCTCGGCCTCCTTGGGACGTCCTGGCCATCGTGGCCTTCGCCGCCAGCTGTCCGATCCCAGGTCCGACGGGGGCTCGACCGCGGGGAGTGCTCCTGTGAGGTTCTCACGGAACACGTCCATCGCACTTGCAGGTATCCGGGCATGGGCAGCCTCGGGGTGTCCCGATGCGTCGGCTCCCTCGATGCCCTTGATGGCGGCAGTGGCCAGATCACGAAGGTTCATCCCCTCCCTGCCCGTGCGCAGCTCTATAAGAGCAGCGTCATCCTCGAGCTCGGTGTTCACGACCGTGCACACCCACTCTGGGCGCCTGGCCCTGATGATGCCGGCCAGGTAGTTCTGGATGTAGAGCGTGGACTCGATGGGATAGTAGATGAGGGCCTTGTCAGGGACGAAGGTGGCCTTCTCGTCGTGGATGTCCACGAGGTTGCGGACCACCCGGTTCGTGCTCAGCCGGTAGTGGAATAGATCGGCGGCGCCCGGGGGGCCCGAGACGACCATCTCTGGCGACTCGTTCTTTCCGGCATCGTTGAGCACCTCCACTGCCAGCGTCGCGCCCTTGCCACCGGCATAGGCACGCCCGCATGCGATGATCCCGATGAGGAAGCGCACCATGGCGAAGTCGCCGTACGAGGGACCTCCCTTGAGGTTCGGGAACCGATTGAAGGTCTCTTCCACGAGCTCGGGGAACCGGTCCTGTTCCTTGTCGCCAGCGACGCCCAGCAGGCAGATCCAGCAGAAGCGCTCGTACTCGCCCAGCTCGTTGATCATCTCGTAGACCAGATAGGCCACCGGGGCCTTCCGTCCCTCGGTGATGGTGGGATTGTAGTACACGATGTCAGGGACGTCGAACGGTTCGTTGTCCAGATGATGGTCGATGACGACCACCTTGGTCACCTTCGCCAGATCCTCATAGACGTCACGTGGACGGTGGGCGATATCGAGTACCACGGTGTAGTCGTAGTCGCGGGCCATCTCCACAAGTGATGGCAGAATGCGGGGATCGCCGTTCTCCGGTGTGTAGAGCGTATAGGCCGTGCCGACGCTCTCGAGGAACAAGCTGAAGAGCGAGGCAGAAGAACAGCCGTCGGCATCGCCGTGGAACACGACGAGCACGCGGTCTGCCGGATGTATCGAGCTCAGAACATCTATTAGACTCATCTTGGGTTCACCTCAGGAGCATACAGGATGTGATGGATGATGCCGTAGAGATACGGTGTGGTTTGATGCGATGGAGCACCGCTCGGAGCGGCGCCTGTGAGCATGACTGTCACGCCCACCGGGGCGTATATTAAATGTTTTTGCGTCAACAAAATTATAAATACTACGAACCCCTAGTCTTCAACTAAGAGGGTAGACCGGAAACGTGATTGTCATGGCCGATCAAGCTGAATACGAGCTCATCCCATTAACTCCCATCCGCAGGATGGAAAAGGAGATCGCGGACCTTAAGAAGAACAAGGAAGGCGGCTCCACAGCGTTCCTCGTCAACGAGATCGTGGACATCCTCAAGATGAACCAGAAGATCGTCGATGACATGGTCCGCCTCCACGGTGATCTTGTGAGCAAGCTCTCACGCACCACCGACCGCATCGACCGGCTAGTGACCTCCATGGACAAGCTCGTCGAGATCCTGGGCGAAGCCACCGAGGCCGAACTGGCCGGTGAGAGCGGCGGCTACCGTGGCGGTGGCGGCGGCGGTGGTGGCGGCGGCGTAGCCGATGAGAAGATGGACAAGGTCATCGAGCAGAACGCGGCCCTCATCAACAGCCTCAAGGTCATCTCGGGTGAACTGGGCAAGCTCGGTGAGGTCGAGAAGGGACTCCAGAAGCTAGAGAACCTGGAGAAGGAATCACAAAGGGCCGGTCGACGAGGGAGGTAGGTTCCATGACACGGTGGACGCGGGGTCAAGTCAACATCATGTCGGCAGTGCTCATCACGGGCATCCTGCTGGCCGCCGTGGCAGGTACCTATATTTGGGCACAGCCCATCATGCAGAAAGCGACAGACCAGCGTCGCATCGAGTACGCCAAGGAGATGCTCTCGTCGATCAATGACGGCGTGGAGAACGCCGCCATGCAGAAGCAGCAGAAGGTCGTACCGGTCGAGTACGACCGCGGCGTCCTAAAGCTCATAACCGAGGCGGGTACCGGCGAGTACGTGCTCCAGTACGAGATCGAGACCAACATCCCCATGCTCGCGTCAACTGCATGGGTCCCACTTACGGGGACCGAACTGCCGTTGCAGGAGAACGCGAAGTTCGTGACCGCCTGGTGCTACAACATGGGGCATCAGGGCGATGATCAGAAGAAGTCCTCGCGTGACGCACAGTGCAAGAACATGGACTCCTGGGAGTTCTGGAAGGCCTTCGACCTTACCGGGAACGGCGATTACGTCCCCTACTTCACTAGCTGCAAGGAGCTTGGAGGCCCCAGCTACTTCGGTGTCTCGGACAACATCATCACCATCGAGTCGAACGAGTACCGCGCGCTCGTGTGCGACACGGGCCGACAGTCCTATTCCTGCTTGGTGCCGTGGAAGAACGGCGAACTCGAAGTGAACGAGAACGGCTGCCAGGGCGCTTGGAAGACCAAGAACGACCGCGTCACGATCGGGGACAGCAAGTGGCAGGTGGCCGAACTGAATACCGGCGACATGGTCGCCATCGGCCTGCGTCTCCTCTCAGGGTACGTGGACAAGATGGGTATGAAGGGCAAGAGCTCGCCCTGTGTCATCATCGCCCGCTCGCTGAGCCCCTCGCAGAACCGGCGCGCGATCATCCGTATCAAGTGCCGGCCAATCTACGACTCACAGGACAACATCGCCTACGACATCAAGCTCAAGCCCGGACAGATCACGCTCGCACCGGCGGGATCGCATACGATCACGATCCGTTACCGGTTCGACAAAACCCTGCCACCAAAGCCAGGGGAGCAATGGACGACCAAGGAGATTACTGTCGAGGTGTCCCTGGACTAGGTCCCAGCGATGGCGAACCGCCGACGCTCCACTTGCCGACCACAAGGGCCGCGCTCCCGAATACTCACGCACGAGCGTGGACAGCAGCTGATCATCGAGGCAGTCCTGACCTTCGGCGCCGGCGTCATGGTGCTTGGGATGGTGGCGACTGTGTTCTCATTCACGAACGAGAAGGTCGTCACGATCCTTATCGAGCGGTACATCGAAGAGATCGCGGACTACACGGCCTCGGCGATCCTCATCGTGTACGAATCGGGCAAACACTTGAAATCGCCGACACCGGATCCCATCGCTGTCTCGGAGCTCCGTCTCGACATCCCCGAGATGCTGGCGAACGAGCCCTACCTCATGCACGTGTCCCACGACCGGCGAAAGAAGGCAATCGTGGTGTCCGTCAAGATCCCGGGTAAGGCGCGCAAGGACGTGCTCGTCACCGGTCTTGAGGACGTTAACGTCTCCTGCTGCAATTGTAAGAGCTGGAAGGAGGAATCTTCGACGAGCGAGTTCTATGGTGAGATATTCCCCATTGCTTTCCCCAGCGGAAGACAGATGGTAGTGCGTCTCTTCAAGCCGTATCGCATGATCGGGTCCGATAAAGTATATAACGCATTATGTATTGAAGAGTTACAGTAGCCACGCGGTTCTCGCTGGCTACGAGGGCTGATGCGGCCGTGAAAAAGAAGAAGCGCATCGTTGATGGCATCGTCAAGGGTAAGCTCTCTCTCATTAGACGGAAGACCCACCGCGACAGGAAGCGCATCATCCGTGCATCGATCAATCCCGTGAACGTCGATGTCGCACCGGCACCGGTCATCGTGACCGGCGGCGGAGGTGGCGGGGTATCGAGCCCCGCTGTCGAGGCAGCCATCCTCAAGATCCTCCAGCGCATGGACTCCATGCCCGCACCCGCACCGAGGAGCAGCGCAAGCGATGACGGGCTCATCGAGGAGTTCGGCTTCCAGCAGGAAGCGCTACTCGAAGAGATGCGCGCCATGCGCCAGCAATCGGGTGGTGGAGGTGGCGGGAGCGAGGTGAAGATCGCGTCCAAGAAGAGATCAGGAACCCATGGCAAGAATCAGGAGGGCATCAAGCTCCTCACCCTGGAAGAGATGGCCGAGCTCGGGCTGGAGGACCGATTCGAAGAGATCCAGCGGGCGAAAATCGAGGAGTCCCAGGAGCTCAGGAACGTCAACCAGACGTACCCGCTCATGCAGAGCCCGCTGAACACGGAGCGCACCCTGACGTGGGCCAACATCCGCTACAACCAGCAGACCAAGTCACTGGTCTATACGGTCATCGAACCGCAGATGTCCGAAGAGGAGGAACAGGTCTTCAAGGAGATTCAAGTGAAGCTCCAGGAGCGCATGGACGTCAACTTCGAGGGCGGGGGCGCGTTCCAGCAGGAGTTCCTCGTCAACAAGGTGTACGAGTTCCTAAACTACTTCGGCTACGTCCTCTCCCCAGACCAGCTGGAGAAGGTCATCTATTTCGTGGTCCGCGACTTCATCGGGCTCAACAACCTCGAGCCGCTGCTCCATGATCCCGCTATTGAGGACATCTCGTGCGACGGCTTCAGCATCCCGGTCTTCATTGCTCACAACAATCCCCTCTTCGGAGAGATCGCCACGACAGTGGTGTTCGAGGACAAGGAACTACTGGACAACTTCGTCATGAAGCTCTCTCAGCGGTGTGGTAGGGCCATCTCAGTGGCCGACCCCCTCCTCGACGGAGCACTGCCTGACGGGAGCCGTGTCCAGGCGACCTTCGGTACCGACATATCCAAGCGCGGTTCCAACTTCACCATCCGTAAGTTCTCCAAGGAGCCGGTCACGCCTATCAAGATGGTGCGGTCCGGCACTGTCACTCCCGAGGTGCTTGCCTATCTATGGCTCGCGGTCGAGGCTGGCAAGTCGGTCCTCGTGTCCGGAGCGACCGCCACAGGGAAGACGACCATGCTCAACGCCATCTCCCTCTTCATCAAGCCAGAGCAGAAGATCGTCTCTATCGAGGACACGGCGGAGCTGCGTCTGCCCCACCCCAACTGGCTGCCCCAGGTGGCACGGGCCGCTGCTGGCTCGCATGGTGTGGGTGGCGTATCGATGTTCGACCTGCTCAAGGCCGCACTGCGCCAGCGCCCTGATTACCTCCTAGTGGGGGAGGTGCGTGGCGACGAGGCAGCCATCATGTTCCAGGCCATGTCAACAGGCCACGCGGGGATGAGCACCATCCACGCAGAGAACATGGAGAAGCTCATCAATCGTCTCACCACAAAGCCGATCAGCCTTCCTGCGGTGCTCCTCGAGAGCCTTGACATCGTCTTGTTCCTCATCCGTGCACGGCTGGGCAAGCATTACGTGCGCCGCGTCAACCAGCTCGTGGAGATCGCGGGAGTGGACGGGGACACCAAGGAGGTCCAGACCCGGTTCGTGTTCGAGTGGGATCCCACCGAAGACACCATCGCTGCGCTCGAGGAGAGCGTGGTCATGGAGAAGGTCAGGGTCAACCGGGGTATCTCCAAAGAGGAGATCCTCGCCGAGCTCTACAGGCGTGCGAAGCTCCTGGAATGGCTCAACGACAACAACATCGTGGACTTCGAGCGAGTATCGAAGTTCATCGAGACCTACTACGTGGACCCCGAGAGGATCAGGCAGTGGACTCGCGGTGAGGTCTAATGAGCTTTGCAGAAGAATACCTTCGCTTCTCTTACTCGTTGTTCGGCAGCCTCGTCGAGTCGTACGGTTCGTCGCTTGCCGACATCCGCAACGACCTGCGTAAGGCGAGCATCCGCCTGACGGCCGAGGAGTACGTGTCCGCTGCCATCATGAGCTCTCTGATCCTGCCCATCCTCCTTCTGGTACCCACTGGCGTGCTGATGATCCTCCTTGATCCCTTCGCACCCAACACCATTATCATCGTCGCGTTCGGCGCGGTGTTCGGCTGGACGTTCATGTTCGTGGCGGTGCTGACGATGTTCTATATCTACCCTGCGATCATCGTCTCGGGGAAGAAGAAGTCCATCGACAACATCCTGCCGTTCGCAACGACGTACCTGGCCACCATGGCCGGATCGGGGATGCCGCCGCAGAACATCTTCAAGATCATGTCGAAGTTCGACCAGTACGGGGACGTGAGCCAGGAGGCAAAGCTCATCACCCGTGACATCGAGATCTTCGGTATGGACGTGCCCACCGCCCTCGAGCGGGCCTCGGGACGCCAGGCATCCGAACAGTTCAAGGACCTGCTGTGGGACATCAAGGACACCATCACCACGGGCGGTGACCTCAAGATCCTCCTCCACGAGAAGTCACGAGAGTACATGAACGTATACCGGCGATCACTGGACTCCTACGTGGAGCAGCTGTCGATGTTGGTGGAGATGTACATCACTGTCGTCATCGTAGGATCTGTGTTCTTCGTGGTCATGTCGGCGGTCATGACGGTCATGGGCGGGGGGGACATCATGCCGCTACTACAGAAGGGCATGTTGATAATGCTGCCGCTGGCGGCTGACGGATTCATCGTCATGGTCATGACCATGTCGCCCGTGGCAAAGGCAGACAGCACATACGAGATACTCATTCTGGGTGCGCTCACCTTCGTCGTCATCATCTACGTGGTGGTGTCCACATGACTACTGCCGGAACGATGGTTTTTTATTCTCGCGACGCGTATAATCTACATAGGGACACTTTTATGCGACCACGTCAGGAGGATTGCCTGTGAGCCTACGCCAGAAGCTTCTTGAGCTGCGCGAGGACAAGAAGATGCTGACTGTCATCTTCGGCGCCTTCATCGGACTCAGCATCATCATGTACGGCGTGTTCATGAAGTTCACGGACCCCGACATGGGGTCCGAGTCGTTCGCATCGATCATCATCGTAGGGGTGATCTCCATGGGCGGTCCCTATGCCTTCGTCCAGTACCAGGAGTTCTCCCGTATCCAGAAGATGGAGGAGGCCCTCCCCAACTTCCTGCGATACATCGCAGAAGCGCGTCGGTCCGGTATGACCATCCCGCATGGTCTGTCCAACGCCGCCAAGACCGATTACGGACCGCTCTCGCCCGAGATCCGGATGATGGCGTCCCAGCTCTCCTGGGGTATCCCGTTCCCCCATGTCATCGAGATGTTCATCGACCGGAACGACAAGTCGTCGTTCATCCAGCAGTCGATGGGTATCATCATCGAGGCATACCGCTCGGGAGGAGATGTGGCCGAGACCATGGAATCGGTGGCGCAGGACGCACGACTCGTCAAGGACCTGGAGGCCGAGCAGAAGGCCAAGATGTCGGCACAGGTCATGATCATGTACGTCATCCATATCATCTTCCTCGTCATCATCTACGCTCTAACCACCATCCTCAAGCCCCTGCTCGTGATGCAGAAGTCCTCGGGTCTGTCGTCCATGTTCGGTTCATCGGGCGGTAAGTCGCTCACCACCGGCAGCTACCGCACCCTGTTCATGAACATGTGCTACATCGAGGGGATCTACAATGGCCTCATCGCCGGTGAGATCGGTGACGGCTCGGTGATCGCCGGGTTCAAGCACTCGATGATCATGCTCACGATGTCGATCCTGATGTTCGCCGTGGTCATCAAGCCTCAGCCCATGTCCATGACACCACTGGTCGTCTCGTCGTACTTCTACCCCGACGAGCCCATCGTGATGGAGGGCTCGGTGTCCAAGCCCGACGGCTCGCCGGTGAAACACGCATCCGTTGGCGCGGTCCTCCTGTGCATCACGTCCGAGATGGGGGAGAGCGGGTGTCGTAAAGGTGATATCGTGTGCGAGGTGGATTCCAGGTGCGGTATGTGCAAGTGCGTGCGTACCGACAACTGGGGCGTGTACAAGCTGTCGCTCAAGTCACCTGTCGAGGCCGGCGATTACCAGATAAAGGTGGTCGTCGTCGACGACAAGGTCACCAAGACACGTATCACCGAGTCCTCGGACTTCACCGTCGGTTAGACACCCTTCCGGGTGCGATGGTTTTTTATTGATAGCAGACGTAGGTGCGGCGTGGGAACCGTCATGGAGCTCCGGGAACGGGACCAGAAGCTGCACAAGCTCCAGGTGGGATGACACGTGGCCGATGAGCTCCCCAAACCCCAGGCGCTCGCTCTCACCATCATGGCCGCAGCGGCTGCCGTCATCCTCTCCATCGTCGTCTTCGGTATGAACAGCGCTAATCCCATCAAATGGCTCGTTGGCCTGACCGCGATCCCTGGAATACCGTACGCATATGTCAAGGTTACCATGAGGTCACTGGGCGTCCGACCGGGCGATATGAGCGGTGCAGGACGGATGTGGTTCGCCCACCTTCTATTGATCGTCTTCTCGCTCCTGCTCATCGCCTATCTCGATGATCTCCCGGCACTACAGACGCTCTGGAACCTGGGTGAGGGTCCTGGGTTGGGGAGGCTTCTGACAAGGGCCGAGCTCGTGGGCGTGCTCGAGCTGCTCTGCTGCTTTGCCGCCGTGTTCAACGGTCTCGCCCTTGGACAGTGGCGCATCGTGCACTGGTTCTTCACCGGCGAGAGCGAGGATGATGCCTTCAACCGGACAGCGCGGTATGGTGGAAAAATGTTCATGTTAACTATGGTCCTGTTCGAAGAGTTCCTCAAGTAGGCTCATGCCTGCGATATTATATAGACCCCGGTCAGGATTAGCCCGCCACCACCAGCCAGGAAAGCGTAGTTCACTTCCTCGTTGAGTACGACCAGCGCTGTGAGCACGGCGAAGAGCGGGTACGTCGATGAGATGAAGGCGACCTTGGAGGAGTCCTCGATCTCCAGAGCGCTGAAGTAGAACCAGAAGCCCAGGAACGAGCCGACGATGGCGGTGTACATTAGCGGGGTCCAGGCTGCACGGGGCACGATTAACTGCCGTTCTCCCGAGGACGCCATCAGCCACACCATGAAGCAAACGCTCCCGATGAGGTGCTTGAGGCAGGCGAGCGTCCGGATGTCGACGTCGAGGTCGACGATGACCTTCTCTGCCACGACGGTCGTCCCCCAAAAGAACGATGCGAGGAGCGATAGCATGACTGCGTCCATGGGCTGCCGCTGGTACGGGCATCCTTAAAAGGGTGATGGTGGCCGGGCGCGCTCAAACGATCGTGATGCTCCTCACGCCCTCGATCCGGCGCAGCCGCTTGACCAGCCCGTCCGGGAGCTCCTTGTCGAGCACGAGGAGGAGGGAGGGCTCCTCGTTAAATGAAGGATCCTCGGCGATGGCCTGATGGATGCCCACGTCGAACTCGGCGATCGCTGTCGAGATGCGTGAGAGCAGACCCCGCTTCGCTGCGTCGTCCGGGGCGATGCGAAGGGCCACCAGCCCAAGGTGTGAAGCAACGTCCCGCAGCGCCGGCTGGGGGCGCAGGTTCGTGAAGACAGCGCTGAGGATGGTATCGTCGAGGATGGTGCGGCAGGTCTGGTCCACCACTCTTCGATCGACACCGATGGTACGGGCCAGTCCGGCATGGGATACCGGGACGCCGCTCGTGTGGACCCGGCCCTCATCGTTCACGGCCAGTCCTCGGGCGTAGAGAGCACGCGCCACTCTGAGCTGCGCTCGTCGTCCGCCGAACCGGTCACTTACTGCCGACCACATAGAATGAAAATGTGCGAAAAAGTTTATATTTGTTCACATATGTACATTTTACAGCGAGTAATAAGAGTCTTCTTCGCAGGGGACATCTTCGCCAAGAGCGAGGGTATCATCATCGCCCCGGAGAACGCTCACGCGGTGGCCGCTGCCATCCGCGAGGCCAAGGAAGCGAACGAGGAACGGATCATCGTGTTCAATCTCTCGGGTCACGGACTGCTGGACCGGGGCTGGTACGAGGCCTACCTGAACGGCAAACGGGAGTAAGGGGGACGGAACGACGTAAGTATGGACGTGGGCGTGGCCCAGGAGGTCCAGTCCCGCTCCTTTTTTCTTGGACGACTAGAGCTTGGAGCCGCCGGTCTCGATCACGATGTCCACGATCTCGGATGACAACCCCGTGATCATCTCCTCCTGCTCGCCATAGACCGTGATCGCGAGCTCGTAGGTATTGACATCATAGGAGAACTTCGTGCCGATGAAGTTCTTGGAGTATGCGCCGCGTGCCGAGAAGGCGACCAGATAGGTGTTCCCGTCGGGCGAGTAGGTCTCGCCCACCTTGTGCATCGCAGAGCACTTGCCCTGGAGCTTGTCGAACACCTCCTGGGGATCGACGGTGAGCTGCATCCGCGTCTTATTGCTCGGCAGGGCCTTGACCTTAGTCTTGAACCCATCGAGGTCCATCGGGACCTTCTCAAGGAAGGGACAGACCGAGCCCACAGTAACGGGCTGCACCTCGACCATCTTACGGTTGTTCTTGATGTCGTGGTAGATGACCGTGCCGGTGATGTTGCCGGAGACGCACCGGGTGGGCACGAGCTTGAAGATGGCGCTCTGGAACTCACCACGCTTGAGGGCACCGAGATCGACGCTGTTGCTCCCGCCACCTTCGATGCGGAACGCCTTGGGTATGTCGAGGTGCACGGAGACGTCCACCAGTGGGAACGTGGAATTGTTCACTACCTTCACACCGATCTTGATGATGTTGCCCTCACGCGTGACCCCGCGCTTGACGCTGACCTTCTCTTCTCCGATGGTCTTCCTCTTGAGAACGTTGAGGTAGTAACCAAGCGCACTGATACCGCCGATGATGGCGAATAGGAATTCCCAGTACGCGAGGAGGAAACCGACCGGGTTCTCCTGCAGGAGCTGGAGGGCCGGTTTCTCCACAGGCACCTCCTCTTCCTCTTCGGTGCAGTAGAAGCGATCGGTGTCGCAGTATTCGTCCACCATGCAATGCGCGTCCGATGTACAGCAGACGAATCCCTGGAGGCAACATACCTGGTTGCAGTTTGCCGAATCGCACTCGGCGTTCGCTGTACAAGCGATCCCAACGTCCTTCTTGACCGTCGCTAGTGCATTCTGGGCCTCGGACTGGGCCTCGAGCACAAGCTTGTAAGCCTTGGCCACGTCGCCTGCTTCCACGGCACGGGCGGCCTCCGTCAGGACGGTATCGATGGAGAGCGTGTCCAGTCCTTTCTCCTTTGCGCTCGCGATGAGTGTACGTGCCTTCTCGAGCTCAATAGATACATCAGACTCCGTGATCTGCTCCGTTGGTTTCTCAGTGGGTTCCGGCGACGCACCGATCTCGACACAGAAAAAACGCTCCTTGTCGCACTGTTCGGTCTCAAGGCAGTCCGCGTTGGAGACACAGCAGGTCCTACCCTTGAGGCAGCACACCTGCCAGCAGTTGGCGGAGTGGCAATCGGAGTTCCTGTTGCAGACCTTGCCGTTCTCGAGTAGAACGACGGGCGTTGCCGATGGTGCCGAGGTCGGGACGATCGTCTGCACGGGCGTGGCAGAAGGTGAGGGTGGCTCCGTCGGTGCTTGGGACGGTACCGGTGTTGCCGTGGGAGTCTCGGTCGGGGAAGGCTCCGGGACCGGCGTGGCATCAGGTGCTGCGCAGTAGAAGCGATCGCTGCACTCCTTTTCAGGCGGGCAGTCAGTGTCGGAGATACAACAGGTCTGACCGGCGACACAGCAAACACCGCTGCCGCAGTTTCCGCCAAGGCAGTCCTCGTCATCGGTGCAGGGGCCACCATTGGCACGCTTGGGGCGTTCGGTGGGTGCCTGAGTAGGGGCTTGCGTGGGCGCTTGGGTAGGACCTTGAGTGGGCGTTTGGGTCGGTGCTTGAGTGGGCGTTTGGGTAGGACCTTGAGTAGGTGCCTGAGTGGGCGCTTGCGTGGGTGCCGCGGTGGCAGTCTGCGCCACCTCTCCACATATCTGGACATTGGTCAAAGTGCCGTAAATAACTCCGAACACAGGCCATCCATCGGAATAACCATAGAGGACAGTGACATCGTTCAAGCCGGACACGTCCACCTCGAGCTCGCAGTCCTTGGAAGCCTG
>JASMDC010000050.1:20667-23617 GCA_030753015.1 Candidatus Undinarchaeales archaeon
CCGCGAGCTCGCAATAAGCGAGCGAGTCAGTGGACCACTTACCGGCCACGGACGCCCCGTTTCGTGAGCACATATCACGGTCACCGTTGTCGCAAGCGATAGTCCCGTCGAACACCGCGATACTAGTGGGCTTCCTGTCGAAGGGAGCGGGATTGTTGCTGATGCGCCCCTTGAACGTGAACGTATCGATACCGCTGACATCGAACTTCCTCGCGGCCACTCCCGACCATAACGCTGACTCCGGGTCGCACTTTAAGAGGATCTGGGACGCGGACTTGGAATTGCTCCACGTCGAGCAGGGATCATTGGGATCCTCACCATAGTAGATCGAGAAATCAATGAGATCCGGTGACAAGCAGCTGGTCCCTACCTGGAACGGCGATGCCAGCGGTTCCGCGGGAGGATCTGCGTCCGCGTCCGCGCACACCTCCACGTTGGAGAGGCTACCGCCCCGCACGTCGGGCCAGGCGTCGCCGTAGTGGAAGAAGAGGGTGAGCTTATCAATGGCTGATGTGTCCACGTCGAGCTCGCAGAGCTTGGACACTTCATTGTTGTTGAGGTTGCAGTACGCTTCCGAACCGGACCAGTAATCCTCTGCGCTGTTTATGACCGTATCATCAAGGCGAAAATGGTCGGGGTAGGTGCCCTGGTAGTACTCGACGTTCTTGGAATACAGCGCGATGAAATCGTAGTAATCGCGGTCCATGATACGGTCCGTAGCGAGGGTGCCCTTAAGCTGGAAGCTATCGATGTCGCTGGTGTCGAACACGATGAACGCGTCGTTGCTCTGCACAGATGTGGCCGGACCGTCGCACTTGAGGGTGATCTTTGACCTGAATAGCGTGAATGTGCCACCTACACTTTCAACCTGACCTCTTCTTTGAGCAGATTCTTCATCCCGATCTTCTTCAGCATCTTCTCGATGGCCTTGGTCGTGTTGAGGTACCACGTCTTCACTTCCTTGCCGAAGCCGACCTCCACTCGTTCCACCCTTCGAAGATCTCGCAAGAGCTCTGAGGTCCGTTCGCACGACCCGTCTTCGCCCGTCGCTTCGGCGATCCTGAACCGTAGCGCAGCCAGGAGCCTGTACGCGAGCATGCACACGAACATGTAGGCTCGGACCCGGTTCTCGAGTCGGTGTCTGACGGGCTCCAGCTCCTCGGTCGTCTTGAGCATGCGGAACACCTTCTCCACGAAGTCCTTCTCCAAGTATGCCTTCACCGCTTCTTCTGTGGTGAGGGACTCGTCGGTGGTGAGCAGGAGATAGGTCCCGTACGAGCGCTCCGCCTGCGCCATCTGCCGGGACCGATACCGCCATTCCACCCGGGCGCCGTCGCCTTTCCTCTTCACCCGTGTGGACACGTAGCCGTCCCACTTCCCGGCGATCTTGCCGATCTCCGTGTGGAGCCTTGCCTCGCCCCAGTCCTTTCCCCGTTCGGCGAGGTCGTCCAGCTCCTTTCCGATCTCTGCCAGTGCATTGTTCCGCTCGTTGAGGTCGCGGGCGCGTCGCTCCTGGTTGACATACACAACAACTGACCGCTTGCGCCCGAACAGCGGTCCCTTGGCCCGCACGGCGTAGAGGTGACCGGCCCCTGTCCTGCGGATGTACGTGTCCGGCCTCAATGGCACGTCCGTGCCGTCGACCAGCGCCCGCGCGTCCTTCGACGTCTTCGGGACGCCACAGATGAGCTTCCAGCCCGCCTGCTCGACATTTCCAACGTGAGCCTTGGACACGTTCGCCCGGTCCCAGATCAGCGTCCCGGGCGTGAGGTGCGTGCTCTTCAACCGGGCCAGCAGGTTCTTGACGGTGGACGATGTGTTCCGGCTCCCGTTGTAAACGAAGTGTGTGATCGGCGCCCGGTCCACCTTCGAAACAAGGACGGCGAGGTTCACCTGCTGGCGCCGGGAGCCATTCGTGTTGTAGCCGCGCTCGCCCAGCGGGCACGTAACGCCGAAGAACAGCACCGAGGTGAGATCGTACGCAACCGTCTCCCCGCCTGCAAGGGGATGGGACTGCCGCCAGCGCCGGTAGAGCGCCTCGTCGATGGATGCGGAGTGGTCCACGTAGCCGCCGGTCGAGGCGTCCTCCCTGCAGACGAAGTCGAGCGAACCGAGGAAGCTGTCCTTGTCGAACACCTCCGGATCGACGCCGGCGAGGAGCGGCAGGTCGGTGGTGGCCACCCACCGCTCAAGCTGGGTGCAGCTCTCCGGGTCCAGGGCCCGGTTGATGGCCCACATCGTGAGGTACTTCCCGGGCGACGGCCCATCAATGCGAGATATCCCGCAGCAGATCCCGTCCATCTCCTCCACGAGACCAAGATCTTGCGCAAGTGCCCACAGCAGGCGAACGTCGCCAGCGCGATGCGAGCGCTTCATGTCGAGCCGGTCGAGCACGCGTCCCTTCGGCTTCCGTCCTGCTTTTACCTCGTCCTCCGGACCTAGGTATCGTACGAATACGCTCCTGACCTTCTTGCCCTCGCGAACCTGCTTGTACTCCGCAAGATAGACCCTGTCGCCCCGCTTGTGCCTTTTGATGGCCAATGTGGGTGTGATAACACCCACAACTATTTAAACTTTTACATTTACTATGTTAATGTTTAGCACAATAATCTGATGAAACTCAAGTATAGTGTTTAGTCCAGATTATCTGCAAATAAGAATGTCAGATTTACTCAGCGTGTGGGTGGCACATTCACGCTATTCAGGTCTTTGAAGTGGTGGCAGAACCGCTCCACGAGGTGCATATGGAACCGGGATTGTCCTCGTGCAAGACCAGCGCCGAGGACATGTCAAGTGGATTGCATCCGGTCGAGGGCCGCAACGGCGAGGGCATTTCCACGGGCGTCGGCGACTCGCCGAACTCCACAGCGCTCCCTGATGGATACGCCTTGTTCGCGTCGAGCATCGACTTCACCTTGTCCGATAGTGTCGATGAGGACACGCTGTTCTC
>JASMDC010000051.1 GCA_030753015.1 Candidatus Undinarchaeales archaeon
AACTGGGTGGTCGACCTGACTGTCGAAGAGGACAAGGGATTGGAGCCGAGAAAAGGTTAGTTATGCAACAAAGCAGTCCCGGACTATAACAATTGTTATGAGGAAGCCGAAGGCTCTCGTAATACTGTTCACTATGATGGTCTCGATCGTCGTGCTGTCCACGTCGCTGTCGGGAGATAGGCTGGACGCCGTCATCCTGGCGACCTCGGGGAACTATCCGGACGCCATCATCGCGGGCGCGGGCTCGGACAAGAGCGGCATCCCCGTCCTCCTGACCCCGCCCGACGTGCTGCCCGGGAAGGTGGCCGATTTCCTGAACGAGACACGACCGGAGAGGATCATCCTCGTTGGCGGGAGCGCGGTGATCTCTTCGAACATCGAGGACGCGCTGACGGCCGACGGCTTCGAGGTGGTCCGCACGTGGGGCGTCAGCCGGTACGGGACGGCGGCCGAGTTCGCCACCTACATGTGGCAGGAGGGTGCCGAGGAGGCCGTGCTGGTGTACGACGTCATGGGCAACGCCGAGGGCTTCGAGCATATCCAGCTGGCCATGGCCAAGGGCCTGGCGGCCGCAAGGAAGGTCCCCGTGCTCCTTACTGCGGGTGACGCCCTCTCGGCCGAGACCAGCAACGCCCTCAAGGAGCTCGGTGTGGCAAAGGTCCTCCTTGTAGGCACCAGATTCGCCGATAACGTGACCGCCGAGCTAACGTCCCTGGGCATCGGGATCGAGGTCATCACGGGCAAGGACGAGAACGAGGTCATAAAGAAGCTCGAGGACCGGGCCATCAAGGAGCTTAGAGAAGAGGTCGTGGTGGATACGCTCGTGGTCATCGCCACCGCTGCCAACGACTTTTTGTCCACCATCTCCATGCCGAACACCGTCGAGGCGTCAGCGCGCAAGGTGATCTCCGACGAGTCCGGGATCGTGGACGTCATCGAGTTCGTCAAGGCCAACGGGATCACGGAAGTCAAGGTGGTCGGTATCCCTGTTCTCGTGAGCAAGGTGGCCGCCCAGCTCCTGCTCATCGAGGGCATCCAGGTGACGGCCCTCTCCACGACCGACGTCGAGAAGAAGCTCGTCGACCTCGTCGAGCGGGACCGGGACAAGTGGAAGGAGAAGCGCACGGCCGAGCTCAAGAAGATCCATGAGAGGCTTGAGGAGAAGCGTGCCGAGGTGGCCGGGAGAGTGACCGGCGAGCTCGAGAAGGCTGCGGCCCTGCTCGACGAGACCGAGTCCTACCTGCAATCGCTCGAGTCGGAGGCCGAGACCGATGACCAGGTCGCGTCCCTCAACGAGGCCACGAAGGTGCTGGAGAAAGCAAGAGAAGTGTTAGAAGGGGCGCATAGCGCCCTCGACTCCGCCGAGAGTTCCGGCAGCGTGGATGACTATGTTCGGGCACTACGCCTCATCAAGAAGGTCTTCAGCCTTGCCAAGTCGGCCAGCTACGAGGGCGCCAACGACTTCTACGGTGCGGACGCGGGCCGGAGACGCGAGGTCGTGGAGGAGTTCCTGGACCGCGAGAGCCAGAACATGGACAGGTTCGTCGACAGGTTCCAGGGCGAGCTGGACAAGTTCAAGGAGTTCTACGAGGGGGCCGAGGAGGCAGGACTGCTCGCCGATGAGTGCTCGAACCTGGTGGACGAAGCCGAGCAGCTCTACGAGGAAGCGGACGGTGCCTACCACGCCAATGACTACCACAAGGTAAAGGAGCTGGCGTCCCGGATCAAGAAGAACCTCCAGAAGTGCGTGACCCTTACCATGCAGAAGGGCAGGGATGACAAGGGGCAGCTCGTCAGCTTCAAGCAGGAGCTCGCTGATCACCGTAACAAGGTCGCGTTCGCGGACCGCATCACGGCCTGTCGCGACAAGTGCACGGGCCGCGTGGACCGGTGCATGGACCTGATCGACAGCTGTGCCGACACGTGCGGCTCGATCGTCGAGAAGTGCGTCGAGGGCACCCGAAAGATGGAAGCCCAGTGCGAGGCCATCGCCGGACAGGATGATCAGGTCAATATCCCCGAGGACCACCAGGAGTGCATCGCCTGGTGCAGGTCGATGAGCGCCGCCGCGAACGATCCTGATCTGTTCAACTACTGCGTCGACCGACACTGCCCAGATGACCAGGGCGCCGGCAAGGACACGTCCGCCCGCGAGGGCTGTCTTTCCGAGGTGAAGGACTACACCTTCTCGTGCGAGGCCGAAGCAGAGGACTGTTACGAGGGATGCGACGTCCTCAGCGAGGACAAGTGCCGCCTTGAGCTTAAAGATTGCGTGCCCGGGTGTGTCGGCGAGCGCCTCTCCAAGGACCCGAGGTTCGCCGGCGAGGTGTGCGACATCGCGTGCGCCGGGGACGCCGGGTGCATCGATGATTGCACGAACCCCGGGCCCGGCCTGGAACCTACCGGATGCACGAGCAACGACGACTGCGATGACAACGACGCCTGCACTACTGACCTGTGCTCGTCGTCGAACGTGTGCCACAACCCGGTCAATCCTGAATGTTGCAACAGCCAAGACGAGTGCGACGACGGCAACCCCTGCAACTTGGACCGGTGCATCGCGAACAAGTGCCGGTACTCACCAAACATCATCGCCGGCTGTTGCACGAGCGACACCGAGTGCGACGACGGTGATCCCTGCACCACTGACCTGTGCTCGAATGAGAACGTGTGCCAGTACAATGACATCACCACCGGCGACTGCGGGAGGGGCCACCCAGGGGTGGCTCCTATGTGCCTGTCGGACGACGACTGCGTGTGCCACAAGAACACTGGCTGCATCCTGGGTACAACGCTCGACGAGCTCCTGGAGCCGGGCTCGGTCATGTCATCTACTTGGTTCAATTGCGCTATAAGGAACTGCGTGTGCGAGGACGGCCGGTGCGTCAATAGGCCCGTCGAGGACGGGGACCAACTCGTCGACCCGGACAGCCCGGCGGCAATCCACTGCAAGGACAAGGGCAACGACTACACGGTCCGCATCGACGATGACGGGAAGAAGGTCGGCGTGTGCGTGTTCGCGGACAGGAGCGAGTGCGACGCTCAGGACTTCAAGGACAAGAGCTGCGGGCCAAGCCTGGAGCCTGCCGGATGCACGAGCGACGAGGACTGCGATGACAACGACGCCTGCACCATCAACCTGTGCTCGTCGTCGAACGTGTGCCACTACGAAATCAATTCCGACTGCTGCAACGACCACAACGAGTGCGACGACTACAATCCCTGCACCCTCGACCGGTGCATAGGTTCCCTGTGCCGCCACTCACCAAACATCATCCCCGGCTGTTGCACGAGCGACACCGAGTGCGACGACGGCAATCCCTGCACCGGAGACCTCTGCTCCTCGTCGAACGTGTGTCACAACCCCGCCATCCCCGAATGCTGCACGAGCAACGCCGACTGCGACGACGGCTTCGCCTGCACCCAGGACCTGTGCTCCTCGGCCCTGTGCCATCACCAGGCGATCACCACCGGCGACTGCGCCCCCGCTCCAAAGACGTACTGCGGTGACGGCACGTGCAACGGTGACGAGGACCAGGCCCTCTGCTGCGCTGACTGCGGCTGCTCCGGGTTCTACGTGTGCCACGACGGCCGGTGCCTCCCGCCCAAACCGCCAGCAAGCGACGAGTGCGCCGTGTGCGAGTGGGAGTGCGATATCCAGATCGGCGGAGATCACGAGGACTGTATCCACCAGCGGTGCGACAGCGTTTGCTACGTGCCATCTGTCTGCGGTGACGGTACGTGCGATGCCGACGAGGACCAGACCAACTGCTGCACTGACTGCTTCTGCCACGGTGACGACCAGTGCCACAGCGACGGCCGGTGCCTCCCGCCCAAGCCACCTCACAACGACGAGTGCGGCACGTGCGAGTGGGACTGCAAGGTCCAGATCGGCGTTGGGTACGACGACTGCCTCGACCAGCGGTGCGGGGGCGTGTGCCCTGCCGCCACCGCCGACGAGACGCCTCCTGATTGTGCGATCACCGATCCTGTCGCAGGGGACGTTGTAAGCGGTGCTACATATGGCCTGACGGTGACGTTCAAGGCACATGACGACGGTGGATTATCCAACTATGTCATCAAAGTGATAGGCGACGACGGGTCCGGGAACATACCCGTGGTCCTCGTCAGCGATATCATGCCCGGGACCTCGTTCAGCGGTTCTGCTACGGGGAACCTGGCACCTGTGTTCAATTCGTTCAAGGCGATCACGCTCAAGGTAGTTGATGATTCCGACAATGTCTGCAGGGACGCGGTACATGTCACAGGGTCCTTGAACTGATGTGGAAGGACCGCTTGGCGGCGGACAGGGGCCGGACTATCTGTCGCCGAACAGGTGCCTGAAGTAGTCGCCGATGGCAAAGCCCACCTTGGCAAGCCCGCTCGCCTCGCGCCGAACTCTTGCCTCGCGCGCCATGTCCATGAAGTTGTCCAAAAGCATGTTACCGTCCTGGTTCTCCATCCCCTCCTTCTCCAGCTGCGCGGCCCACTCGGGGTGGAACTGGACGGAGTACACGGGCCGGGTCCGGTGGCGCATGGCCTCGACACCGCAGTTGTCGGAATAGGCCATGACCTCGAAGTCCTCCGGGACGGCAAGCACCTCGTCGACGTGGTGCTCGGCCATGGTGATATCCTCTGCAAGCCCCTTGAACAGGGGATCGTGTCCGTTCAGATGGATGGTGGTGGGGCCCCGTTCAAGATCGTAGCCGGGTGCCTTGCCGCTGACGCCGCCGTAGGCCTCTGCCATGAGCTGGTGTGAGAAGCAGATCCCCAGGACCGGCCGGTCGGTCGTGAGGTACAGCTGTGCCTCTGCCTCCTTCCAGGGATCGTTGCCGTGCACGCTGTAGGGCGCGCCCGAGCCCACGATGCCGTCGAACTCGTCCGGGTCGGGAAGCTCACCGTCGTACGCAAGGAACGTGTGCACCTCGGCCCCCGTACTTTCAAGGTAGGAGGCGACCATGCTCCCCGTGTAGGCGTCGGGATGGTTCAGGAGCACGGCGATGCGCACGGCGTCCTGCTCAGGCCCGCGATCGAGCTCTTCCGGATCCCCCAGATCGTACACGGATTACCGCGGCCCGCGAGGTTGTATTTATACATTCCGCTCAATCCTTACCGGGCGGGGTTGAACCGGGAATGAAGATCGGCATACCGAAGGAGACGATAGCCAACGATCCTCGGGTGGCCATCCTTCCCGAGGACGTGGAACGCATCATCGCGGCAGGGCACGAGCTCTTCGTTGAAAAGGATGCGGGAAGGGAGATCGGTATCGCGGTCGAGGACTACGAGCGCGCGGGTGCAACTATCGTTCCCGGTCCTGCCCGGATATTCGACAAGGAGCTGGTGGTGAAGCTCAAGGCCCCGACGGAGAAGGAGTTCGGCATGATGAAGGGCAACAGGCTCTTCTGCATGCTGCACACCGCCCAGAACCCGCACGCAGTAGAGCTCATGAGGGAGAACGGCATCCTGGGGATCGCCATGGAGGAGGTTAAAGACGACGCCGGGGGCAGGTTCGTGGATGCCACGGACATGACCGGCGAGCAGGGGATGCTGTACGCGTTCAGCGAGCACGGCCGATCCCCGTCCGAGTGCAACGTCATGTTCCTGGGCTACGGACGCGTGGGGACGGCGGCCATACGGATCGCCAGCCAGCTGGGGGCGAGCGTCAAGATCCTGAGAAAGGCCGATTGCCCGAACCTCGCCTACTTCCTGCGGGGGACGGACATAGTCGTCAATGCCATGTCGTGGCCGGAGGAGAAGCGGAGGAACAAGGAGTACGTGATCACCAAGGACATGCTCCATCACATGAACAGGGGAGCGATCGTCCTGGACCTTTCTGTGGACTTCCCGGGTCCGATAGAGACCTGTCGGCCCACCAGCCTGGACGATCCCTTCTACTTTGTGAGCGTTCGCGACGAGCATGGCACGGAAAGGCGGATCAAGCACATCTGTATCTACGGGTATCCGGGGCTGGCCCCCCTCTCCTGCGTGGAGAGGTACAGCAAGCAGATCACGCCGCTCCTTCTCGAGATTGCGAACGGAGATGTGGGCGACTGGCCCGACCACCTGAGAAGGGCGGTCCGTCCTGCAAAGGACCCGTAGGGGGCTCACACTTCGATAGCAGCGCCTGCCGACCTGACCGCAACCCCGGCCGGGTCATGGATCGAGCCGACGATCATTGCATATCCGTCCGAGAGCTCGTCGCTGTACTTCTCGGCGTCGCGGAAGACACGTCCTGCCATCCTTGTGTGCTCGGCCTCCCAGCCCGCCACGAGCATCGCCTCCTGCCCCGGCGCGAATCCGTCGCTGAAGCCGCGTATCACAGAATAAGGGCGCTCGCACGGTAACGACGAACCCTCGCAGAGGTCCCACTTGGTCACCCCGAGCTCTCTTGCCAGCGAGTTGACCGACGGTCCGCCGACAACGATGACCCGGTGCGCTGCAAGGTCGCTGGCGCTCACCTCGCTGTCCAGCATCGCCCTGACCAGGAACTCCTGCGAGCCGAGGTACTGGCCGATCTCGGCGGCAGCGATGCTGTCGTCCGCCTTCGATCCCTCGCCGACGACGACGAGCACGGTCTCGCGTCCTGACCCGCCGATGGCCCCGGACACGGTGAACAGCCCCTGGCCGTACAGCTCCCTGGCCCTGTCATCGGGATCGTAGCTGGAGATGATCTCGCCCACGACCGACTGTGCGATGGACAGAGAGTACTCCGCTTTGAACTCGTCCCCCGCAGCGAGCCGGTGCACGATCACCTCACCCCCGGACCCGGAGTACTTGAGCAGGAACGCAGTGGGTCCCGGGCTCAGGTCACCGGGGATGTCGAGGTCCAGCACGAGGTGCAGGTCCATGGGCTCGTCGAGAGTGAGCTCTTCTACGGCCGCGACGATACCCACCATGCCCCTGGCGTACTCCTGGGGGTCTTTCGTACGTATCGCGTCGACCTCCAGCTTGAACGCAGCGAGCCTTTCCTCGACTTCCGCATCGAAGGTCGCGTGCGCCTCCCGGATGCCCCCGAGCGACGTCTTCAATGATCCTGTCTCGAGCTCCTCGCGCGCCCCGTTCACATCGTCGCGTATCCTCTCGAGCTCTGTCTCGTTCCAGAGCGGCGGGCCGTACCCGTTATCGTCGTAATCGCTCACCAGGGTCAGTTTGTCGTTGAGCATGAGCCAGGCCAGCTTCAGCAGCCTCGCACGTTCCTCGTCGGTGATCGTCGGGTCGGCCGCACGTTCGAGGGTAATATTGATCACCTTGTCCAAAAATCCCAACGCTTCGCCCCAGGCCTCCGCCTCCATTGGATTGCCCAGGCCCAGCCCCTCCTTCCCATTGCCCGAGATCCTGTCCCAGGCCGTGTGGTGCTCGGAATGGTACTTCTCGTGGACCAGCGTCTTTGCGAGCGACATCATCCAGCTGACGTGCACGGGGTTCGACGGGTCAAAGGGGAGGCTGGGAGGATTGAACGCCCGGGGATCGACGAAGACCGGTCCGCCGTACTCGTCGTTCTTGCCCAGCGCGCCTCCGTCCAGCGGCTTCACGATGATCTTGCCGTTGCCCAGGTACAGTGCGATGTTGTCGGCAGTGGCGTTCTGCCCGATGGAGCGAAGGTAGTCGATGATCTTCTGTATCTCCTGTCCATGGAAGTTGGACGGGCTTGCCACCGTCACTGCCTGGACGACGATGGCGCCCAGCAGGATGCAGAGCACCAATGCCAGCACGAGGCGTCCGTGATCAGTTCTGTCCTTGGCCGTCCCCTTCATAGTGATGGGGGGAGGACCAAGCTTTATCCCTCTTTTGCCATGATCCTACAAGAGCGATGGGAGGGGACGGTAACAGGGCCGAGAAGCAGGACCGGGCACGGCGTAGAGGCGCCATTTTCCCGGACGGTACGGGTACGACCGGCGGTAGTAAGGAACATTTATATTCACCAAGTGAATAATACAGTTAGTGTATTAAATGCGGTTCATCGATAGGGAGCCAGAACTGGAGGAGCTGGGACGGATACGGTCCCTTTCCGAGCGGAAGCTCTTTGCCATCGCGGTCTACGGCATACGGAGGGTGGGCAAGACACGGCTCGCGCTGGAGTTCCTAAAGGACGGCGGGACCTACCTCTTCGTCAACCGCAACAAGAGGTCCTCGGACCTCCTGAAGGAGTTCGAGGGGGTTCTGCGGAGCGGGGGTCTTCTCGGTGAGCTCGAACGGCTCGACTCCTGGGAGCGGTTCGTCGACGTCATCATAGCGAGGTCACAAGGACCTGTCGTCATCGACGAGTTCCAGAACTTCCACCACGTGGAGCCGTCCTTGTTCGGGACGCTGCAGCAAGCTCTTGACACCCACGAGGACACGCCCGGCTGCATCGTACTGCTCGGCTCGGTCATGGGGCTCGTGAGGAGGACGTTCGAGGACAGTAGGGAACCGCTGTACGGCAGGGTGAAACGGGCCATCCGGCTGCGACCGCTGTCCCTCGCGGCCACCCTGGAGGCCGGACATGAGCTCGGGCTCTCGCGGGAGGACGCGGTGAAGTGCGCGTGCATCTTCGGCGGGTACCCGAAGTACTACGTCACCATCGAGGACTTCGCCCTTCAGGGGCGGACCGCGGAGGAGATCATCGACGCGCTCGTCCTGTCGGGGAACGCGCCGCTCGAGGACGAGGTGAACATGGTGCTCTCCCAGGAGTTCGGCCGACGGGGGGGCAGGTACTACTCGGTCCTGGAGGCCATCGCCAACGGGAGCACCACCCTCTCCTCCATCGCCGCGTACATGAGGGTGCCACCGACGTCCATCACACGGCACCTCAAGGAGCTCCGGGACTACTTCGAGCTCATCGGGCACGAGCTGCCGTTCGAGGGCAAGCGGGGCATCTACCTGATCAGCCATCCCCTCCTCAGGTTCTGGTTCGCGAACGTCCACAAGGACCTCACCCGCTACGTCGCCCGGGACCCCTCGTTCATCGAAGGCATCAGGAGGGGCCTGCCCGCCTACCTCGGGAGGGCGTTCGAGCCCATCGCCCGGGAGTTCGTTGTCGGCAAGCTCGGTCTCACTGAGGCCAGAGGGCAATGGGGGAGGGTACCGGGCGCCCCCAAGGGGGAGAACACCTACGAGATCGACCTCATCGGACGCTCAGGGACGGGTACCTGTGCGTTCGAGTTCAAATGGCAGTCGCTCGATGTCCGTGATTGTCACACCATCCTGGCCGGATTGGAAAGGAAGACGTCCCTCGTCCGCACCCTTACCCCGGACACGCGGCTCGGTATCGTTGCGCGCAGGATCAGGGGAAAGCGGACGCTGCGGGAAGAGGGTGCCCTGGTCTACGATATCGACGACTTCTGACGACATCAGTGCCCAAGAAGGAAGGTCGGACATGATGCAGCGGGGGGAAGGAAATTAATCCAGGTGCCACACCATGCCCTGTACATACTAAGGCGTCCATAGTTAATGAACCTGTCGTATTGGTTGTCGTTACGGTATTGGGAACGCCCGCTCCATCGGGATCACATTTGGCAGACAGTGTCTGCCAGATCTCTTGTTCCGGTGATCGCGAGGTGTAATCGGAGATAAGGGTCTGCCGGGTTCGGGGATACGCAGGTCATATCGAAGGCCGTAGAGGATGTAATTGTGGCAACCGTGTTGCCACTTTTCTTGGTGTCTGACATCTTGAAGGCAGCAGCTCATAAGCTCAGGGCATCAATCTCATCTGGAAGTCACTGCGTTTCTTCTTGCTTTCCTTCATCTTTTTCTTAATGACCTGATCGAAGTCTTTGGCCCTGATGAAGATGTACTTGTTACCGATCATCCGCCTTTCTATGAAGCCCAGATTCTCCAAGTGGAGCAGATCCGACCGTGCGGTCTGGTACACGACGTCGAAGGTGTTCTTGGCCTCGTTTATCGTGAGTGTCCGTTTCGAGTCCTCTGACAATTTGTTCAGGATGTACCGTTGACGATCGTTAAGACCATCGATCTGCAGGAACTTGAACAACTTGTCCTTTTCCTTGATCTTCTTGGATATGTACTCCTTGAGGTCCTTGAGGGCGATATGGATCGTCCTGATCTTGTACTTGATGAAATAGGTGACATCGTTCTCGTCCTTTTCCGAGTGAAGATATGCTCGAGCGTACTGTGAAGGCGCTCGGATGATCGTCTTGGAGATGGGCATGTACTCGATCAACCAGTACTCGTTGGATATGAGGTACCAGTAGAATATGGCCCTCGCGGCCCGTCCGTTCCCGTCCTCGAATGGATGGACGAAGCCGATGAGGAAGTGGAGGATGCTCGCTTTGATTATCGGATGGATGAACTTCTGCTTCTGCATCTTGTTCGCGAAATCGCACACGTCCCGGACCAGTTGCGGGACCAGCTTGTGATCTGGCGGTACGTGAACGGATTCGCCCGTCATCCGATCGATGACGTGGACATCGTTCGTGTCGCGGAACCGACCCTCGTATTTCTTATCATCGAGCGTGTTGCGTGTGATGAGTGCGTGGATCTCCAGAAGTCGTTCGGTCGTGAGCGGATCGTTCTTCAGCTCGATGATCCTCTTGATCGTAAGGTAGTTGTTCAGGATCATCTGTTCGGACCGGTCCCTGGGCTTCCGTGACGTCCTCAACATCTCCTTCGCCACCTTCCGCGTCGTTACAGCACCCTCCAGCTGGCTGGAAGCGATGGCCTCCTCCATGAGCGAGCTGATCAGGTACCTATCCCGGTCCTCTTCAGGGATGATGCTTGTCGTCGATATCGATCCTCCCAGATTCATGTCGAACTCGTGCAGCTTCTCGAGGATCGGGTTCGAAAGATTGAACTTGATATCCAATAACTTTGTTTTACCGATGTTGATCTGTGTGGCTTTCAATGTTCGCAATAATTTGATCAGTGCCCATAAGGAGTCGTTCTTGATGTCCTTTGGCGGAGAGCGGTAGCGGATCTCGTCCCAATAATAGTAATTATCATTGACCTTATCAACGAACTTATGTACATCCGCTCGTTCGAGGTTCTTGATCACTTCCTGCATCTTGTCCTTATCCCCGAATATCTTCGATACATCCGGAGGATCGCTTGGCATCTTCATTGGATAGTATTGTGTGCTCATGGATATTTATGTCTTACTAAAAACTACTAATATCTGTCAAATTAGTAGTTAATTTGTTCTACCCTGCATATAATACAATAAACACGACAATGCGACGTAGTATGAACTACTATTTTCTTTACAATTAGTAGTTTTCTTGAGTTTAGGCATTAAGATCACGCTTTTTTCACGCCGCTTAGCTCCTTCATATATCCCGGATAATGAACGTTCTTATTGGGATTGTTATTATCGTGGGAAGGAACTGGGGTGATTACCGCTATCCTGGCGGCGTTCCCTGATGATACGCCCCCTACCCGTCAGCTGGCAGCATGTCCTCCCGTCTCATCTGCTCTTCCAGGAACCGCTGGATCTCCTCCTTTTCCGGCAGCTGCAGTCGATAGCGGTGAGCTGTTCCAGATGGGTGTACGATAGCGATGACAGTAGTCTTCCGGAAGTAGTGACAAATTGTTGCGTCAGTGACGCAACAATCTCTGATGGAGGACAATCCGGGGATGGTAATGGATGTGATTGTTGCGACACTGTCGCAACTTTTCCAGGTAGCATTGTTCTGGGGAATCGCAGACCACCGAGCAATTGTGGAGACAGTGTCTCCACAATCTTTGGATAGCACAGGTAGAACCGCCGATAACGATACAATGCGATCCTGTCGCAGCGTCTCATCCCTTTTTCATGCAAGGCCTTTGCCAGATCGTCCATCAGGCGGTCGCCGTAGGTTGCCCGGTCCACGCCCTTGCGTTCGTACTCCTCGATATGGAACCCGATCAGCCAGTTCCTGATGGTCAGGCTGATGTTCACGGCCTTCGTAGCATGAACGGCCAATCGCTCGTGGACCTCGGCGATCGTGCCGACAAGGGCCCCAAAGCTCAATGACCCGCCGGTCCCCTTACCCCTCGCCACCGTTCTCTTTGTGGCCATGGCATCACATGTACACCATGGGTACTATCCCTTATTCCGTCTCGTTACTACCCGGGGTCGTCCTTTGGGCGTCCAAGAGGCACCATGACGTGCATCATCACCCGGGTGACGGGGACGGTATCAGACCAGGGAAAGAAAATCGGGCATAGTGCAGCGGGGGGAAGGAAGTAAATTCCAGGTGCCACACAATGCCCTTGTTCCCGTGTAATGCGTCCGGAGTTAATTAATCTGTCGTTTCGGGTGCCGTCACGGTTCCGGGAACGCCCCCTACCCGTCTCTTGGCAGCATGTCCCCGGGCCGGAGCGTCCGCATCACGTCCCGCTTCCACGTGTCGAGCGACCCCGACAGCCTCTTCGCGAACCACTCGAGCGAGCCCTCGGTCTCCACCCAGCCCCCGTGCGCGTCCGCGACGTACGACACGGCCTCGGACTCGTCCCCGATCCCTATGGAGTCCGGCAGGGTTCCGGGGATCGGCCTGAGCCCCAGGAGGTAGAGGGGGACGAACGGGTTCGCCCGCAGTGCCTCCTTCAGGCGGGCGTTCGCCCTGCGGCCCGCGCCCTCGCGCCTGAAAGTCCACAGCGCGCGGCCGTAGAGCCAGAAGGCGGAGCCCTCGTCGTGCCGGTCCAGGAGCTCACCCGCCTCGTCGTCCGAACCCGCCTCCAGCAGCGCGCCGAGGAGGAGGTGGCGCACACCCTGGTTGTCGTCGGGATTGAGCTCAAGGAGCGCCCGGTAGTGATCGAGCGCCGCCTCCCGCTCCCCGAGCTCCCAGAGGGTCACCGCGAGCCCGAGCCGCGCGCGCATGTACGGCCGGGTCCCCGACTTGCTCCAGAAGCGGCCCTCGGCCTCCACCTCGGCGAACAGCTCCTCGCCGAGCACCCGCTTGCCGGCGACCACGCCCTTCGCGTAGATCTCTTTCGCCTCCTCCAGGTCCCTTGCAGACTCCTCGGCGAGCAGAACGTGGGCGTCGGCGCAGTCCTTGGAGATCTTGAGCGCGCGCCTGGCGAGGGCGATGCGCTTCCGACGGTAAGGTTCCTCCCACGCCGTGAACATCACGTCCTGGGCCCTTTCCACCGGTGTCAGCTCCCGTTCCGGCGGCGGGATGGACCTGCCAGGGCCCATGAACTGCTGGACGTAGGCGTTCATATCCTCGATCGAGCCGAACCGCTTGTCCTCCACGAGCCGCTCGATGTCGGTGAAGTGCTTCTCCATCGCACGGCGCATGAAGACGGGGTTCGGCGGCGGGTCGCCACGCCTCTTCCGCTTTGAGCCCTTCTTGTGCTTTCTCACATGCGTCACCGTGCGAGCGGACGTGATGTGATAAAAGGATATGCTCCACAGGGACGGAAGATGGGAAACCCCTTATGTCTCCCCCTCCTGACCACTGGCTGGGAAGATGGTGCAGTACTCCGACCGGGAGCTGATCGACGCGCTGAAGCGGGCCGCCGGGGCGAGGCGGTAGACAAAGGTTTGATTTGGGGTGGGGTACGGGGGCGATCGTTCCCGCGGGGAGCAGAATGTATATATAGTTGAGACTAAAGTATACTACTTGTGTCTCAACTCTTTGTCGACAGGGGCCCTGAACTCGGTTTCCTGAAGGAACGGCTCGGCTCGAACGAACCGGAGTTCGTGGTGATCTACGGCCGCAGGAGGGTCGGGAAGACCAAGCTCGTGCTGGAGTTCCTGAGAGAGGAACGAGGTATCTATCTCCTGGCCACGGAGGAAGGCGACCGCGAGAACATACGCGCTTTCGCTACGGAGTTCGGGAAGTTACTGGGTGACGACGGTTTTTCGAAGGCGACCTATCCCGACTGGTCCTCCCTTTTCGATTCCCTCTGCAACCACGCGGCCTTCACGAAGGAGCGGGATGAAAAGACCATCATAGTTATCGACGAGTTCCCGTTCCTGATCCGCGGCAACAGGGCGGTCCCCTCGATCTTCCAGAAGATCTGGGAGCAGGTCCTGGAACGACGGAACGTCATGCTCGTCCTCCTCGGCTCCTCGGTGAGCGCCATGGAATCAGAGGTGCTGGGCTACAAAAGCCCCCTGTACGGGCGGAGGACGGGGCAGTGGCAGATAGCGCCGCTCGAGTTCCGTTTCCTGGGGGAGTTCTTCCCGGACTATACGATAGAGGACCTTGCGAACGTGTGGTTCGTCGTCGGCGGGATACCGGCCTACCTGCTTAGGTTCGATCCGCACCTCTCGTTCTTCGAGAACGTCGAGCAGAAGGTCCTGAAGAAGGGCTCATACCTCCACAGGGAGATGGACATCCTGCTCCGGGACGAGTTCCGTGAGCCGAGGAACTACAGGCTCATCTTCAAGGCGATCTCGCTAGGGTACCACCGTCTGGCCGAGATATGCGACCAGACCGGGCTCGACAAGAGCATGGTCTCCAAGTACCTGGACGTGCTCGACAGGCTCCACCTGATCGTGGAAGAGAAGCCCGTCCTTGCCCCCGCGAAGTTCAGGAGGAAGCGCCATCTCCTCTCGGACCAGTACTTCTCCTTCTGGTTCAGGTACGTGTACCTGAACAGGATCGAGCTGGAGGCCATGCGGTACGGGGAGGTCCTTGGTCTGGTGAAGAACGATTTCCCTACCTATGCGGGCAGGGCCTTCGAGTCCCTGGTGAAGCACCTGCTCCTGACAGGGACCGTCCGGGGACCCTTCCCGTTCACGAGGATCGGTCGGCAGTGGGGAAAGGTCCCCGGGGCAAAGAGGGGGAAGAACACCTACGAGATCGACCTCGTGGCCGTGAACGAGGCGACCGTGGACATCTTGTTCGTCGAGTGCAAGTGGAAGGAGGGGGTCAGCGCACGACGCGTGCTGGCGGAGCTCAGGGAGAAGGCGGGGCACGTCGACTGGCGAAAAGGCTCCCGGAAGGAGCACTTCGCCATCTTCGCGAAGTCGTTCTCCCGGCGCTCCGATGACTGTCTATGCTACGACCTGAAGGACCTGGAGAAGACACTCCCGGGACGGGGACGTGAAGGCACGGGTCCGTCGCCCTCGATGACCTCGTGACGGGGACCGTGCACTTCTTCAGGGGACAGTAACAGGCTCAAGAAGGAAGAATGGGCATGATGTAGCGGGGGGAAGGAAGTATTAATTCCAGGTGCCACACCATGCCCTGTGCATTATTAGGTGTCCAGAGTTTATCAACCTGTCGTATCGGGTGTCGTTACGGTCTTGGGAACCCGCCTGGTCGTGTCACGTCGGTGGCACCTGCGTCCGTTCCCTTCTCATCTGCTCTTCCAGGAACCTCTGGATCTCCTCCTTTTCCGGCAGTTGCAGTCGATAGCGGGAGACGAAGAGCTGGTTGTCCATCCCGGCAAGGGCGTATTCCACCAGAGCACGGTCCTTCTGCGTGCAGAGAAGGAGGCCCACTGGAGGATTGTCACCACTGGTCATCTCATTGTCGCGGTACCAGTTGAGATAGGTGTTGAGCTGGCCGAGGTGTTCGTGGCTGAAGCCATCGACCTTCAGCTCGATCAGCACGTGGCACTTTAGGATGCGGTGGTAGAGGACCAGATCGACGAAGTAATGTCCGTCGCCTATGAGCATCCGCTTCTGTCTGGCCTCGAAGCAGAAGCCGTGCCCGAGCTCCAGCAGGAACTCCTGGAGCCTGTCCAGCAGCAGGTCCTCCAGTTCCGACTCGCCCATCACCTCTTTGGCCCGTATCCCGAGGAACTCGAACACATAGGGGTCACGTACCGTCAGGCGAGGCGAATCCACTTCCGCGCCCGATCGTACGAGCTCGGCCAGCTTCTTCTTGTCCCTCGACAGCCCCGAACGCTCGAAATAGAGACTGGCGATCTGGCGCTTGAGCTCCCGCACGGACCAGTTGCCCCGGACGCATTCTATCTCGTAGAAGGAGCGCTTCAGCGGGTCCTCGATAGCGGTGAGCCGTTCCAGATGGCAGTACGATAGCGATGATAGGAGCATTTCGGGAGACGTTCCCAATTGTGGCAACAGTGTTGCCACAATCTCTGGTGCAGGGCATATCGGAGCCGGTAAAGGATGTGATTGTGGGGACGATGTCCCCACTTTTACTGATGACCGATATCCTCTAGGTAGAAGAGAATGGAATTGTGGAGACAGTGTCTCCACAATCTGAGGATAGCACAGGTAGAACCGACGGTAACGATACAATGCGCCCCGGTCACAGCGTCTCATCCCTTTTTCGTTCAAAGCCTTTGCGAGTTCGTCCATCAAGCGCTCGCCATAGGTGGCCCGGTCCACGCCATCGCGTTCGTACTCCTCGATATAGTAGCCGATCAGCCAGTTCCTGATGGTCAGGCTGATGTTCACCGCCCTCGTGGCATGAACGGCCAGTCGCTGATGGACCTCGGCGATCGTGCCGACAAGGCCGTCAAAGCTCAATGCTGTACTGAACGCCCTGCCCCTCGCCTCCGTTCTCTTCGGGGCCATGGCCTCACACGTGTACGATGACGTCCATCCCTTAATCGTTCTCGTTACTACCCGGAGTAGTCCCTAGGGCGTCACTGTCGGCCTCTGGGACCTACCCGTCCGCCAGAAGCATGTCCGTAAGGTCCGGTCATCATAGGGAGCGGATTTGTCGCAGTATGACGTGACACATACGTCGTCGGGGGCTGTGGGGACGCACGACCATGTAACGGTCGCCCCTAGAGTGCCCAGGGAAGGTTATGATCAATCACACCATGGCATGACCTGTGCGCCCTCACGGTCCCGGGGACCCGCCCGGCCGCGTCACGTCGACGACGCCCTCGCCCGTCCCCAGTACCTCGTACCCGCTGTCCCCGTCCACGTCGGCGAACACGAACCCCTCGATGTTCCCGCTGTCGTTCCTAGGTCCGGTACGAGATCCGATACTTCTCCCGTTCCTCGGAAAAGTGTTCACGGATCATCTCCTGGAAGGCACTGTACGCCTTCACTGCGTCCTTCTCGCCGATGATGTACGTCAGCTCGGTCATGGTGGAGATGTTCTCGAAGATGTTCACGTTCTCCCAGGCGAGCCTTCGTGTGACCAGTGAGAGTATGCCTGGCGTGTGCAGGAATTCCTCGCCCAGACTGAGGGTGATGGCGACCAGGTCCTTTTCGATGTTCAGGACCGTCTCATCCTTCAGGATCGTTCTCAGTTCATCGAGGTGCTTTTGGGAGATCACAATGGTGATCTCGTAGTTCCCCTGGATTATGTTGAGGGTCTCACCCTTCTCATAGTCGACCACTCGGTGTATCTGCTCGATCCTGGCAAGGGCCGACGGGGCCTTGACGATGCAGACATCGCACAGGTTGGTCTTCATGATGATCTCGTTACTCCATGTTATCGGCTTTTGGATAATGGTCTCCTTCTTCAGCCGTTCTCCATGCCGCCGCAAGGCCATTATGATGGCCGTGTTCTTGACCTCGGTGCCGAGCTCTGCCTCGATCCGTGGCCTCAGCTTCTGGGCAAGGCTCGAGTAGTTGACGATCCCCTCCATTATCGCTTCCTGCAACCGGGGTCGCGCATTGATGATGCTCTTGACGACGTGGCTGATCGTTACCATAACACATCCGCCTACTTTTTTGTTAGTATTATAACATCACGTTTATTAATAAGGCTTTCTTTCAGGCACACCTGGTCAACATCACCAAGAGGCGAATACGAATGGATGAATGTGTAACGTGTGGAGGAGAACTGAGCGTTCCCACAGGGACCGAGATCAACGAGATAATCACCTGCGACGACTGCGGCTCCGAGCTCGAGGTCGTGAGCATGGAACCCTTGACCCTGCACCTGGCGCCGGAAGAGGAGGAGGACTGGGGCGAGTAGGTCTTTGCCTGGCCCTGCCGACTCCGTACCGAGGGGATCTACGATGGTCTTGATACTGGATCCAACGTTAGAAGCGGGCGAACAGACCCCGGGCGTGTACTTCGCACCCCACATCAAGCTGGCCATCGTCGGCCTTCCTGACCGCATCGGCGCAGACCTTGTCGAAGCAGGTCATCCAGCCGAAAGCGACGAGATCGAGCACATCGTCCGATGGTGTGAGGAGCACCACGACATAACGGACCGTGTCCACCGACAAAGGAGGGAGCGCACATGCGCGTAGGTTTCCTGCACTCACTGATACGTAAGGATGAAAAACATCTTCTGAAAGAACTGAAACAACGGGGCGTCGAGCCGGTCCGGATCGATGACCGGCGACAGGTCTTTGATCTGCACGATGTCGAGGATGACTACGATGTGGTCATCGAACGCTGCATCAACCACTCACGGGCCCTTTATGCCCTGAAGCTCCTGAACGACAGTGGGGTCCGGACCGTGAACACCTACGAGGTGGCCAACGTGTGCGGCAGCAAACTACTGACCACAGCGGCCCTGATCAAGGCAGGTGTCCCGACACCACGGTGCTTTACCGCCTTCTCGTCCGAATCGGCGCTCGAGGCCATGGAGCGACTGGGCTATCCCTGCGTGGTGAAGCCGGCCACGGGTTCATGGGGACGGCTTTTAGCGAAGGTCAACGATCGCGAGGCCGCCGAGGCGGTCCTCGAGCACAAGCAGGTCCTGGGCAGTTATCATCACTCCATCTTCTACATCCAGGAGTACATCGAGAAACAGGGTCGTGACATCCGCAGCTTCGTGGTGGGGGACGAGTGCATCGCCGCCATCTACCGGAATTCCGGCCACTGGATCACCAACACGGCACGGGGCGGGGTGGCGAGCAACTGTCCTGTAACGCCCGAGCTTGGTGATATCTCGCTCGCCGCGGCCCAGGCCGTGGGAGGGGGCGTGGTCGCCGTCGACCTGTTCGAGACGGACGACGGGCTCACTGTGAACGAGGTGAACTACACCATGGAGTTCAAGAACAGCATCGATGTCACCGGTGTGAACATCCCGGCAAAGGTCGTGGAGTACGCGCTCGAGGTGGGGGAACGATGAGGGCCAGTATCGTCGGGTGCAGCGGATACGTCGGCGGAGAGCTTTTGCGTCTGCTCCTCCAGCACCCTCACGTCGAGGTACACCAGGTCACGTCGGAACGCTTTGCCGGAAAGCCCGTCAAGCAGGTCCACCCGAACCTGCGAGGATCGAGCGACCTGAAGTTCGTCAGCGCAAAGGACCTGGAGGACGTGGACCTGCTGTTCACGGCCCTGCCGCACACGAACCTCATGCAACGTTTCGACGAGTTCGACGCCCGTGCCGGGCGCATCATCGATCTTTCCGCGGACTTTAGACTCAAGGACCTGGAGGCGTACCGCGAATGGTACGACCTCGACCACCCGCGACCGGAGCTTTTGGAAGAGTTCGTGTACGGCATAGTCGAACTGCACCGCGACCAGATGCGGAGCGCGCATTACATCAGCAGCGCCGGGTGCAACGCAACGGCCGCGATACTGTCGCTACACCCGCTCTTTGCGAACGGTGTGGTGGACCGGGAGAGACCCGTGGTCGCGGAAGCGAAGTGCGGGTCCTCCGAGGCCGGGAACAAGTCCTCGGAAGCATCCCATCATCCCGAGCGGAGCGGCTGCGTCCGTTCGTACAAGCCGATCCGGCACCGGCACACGGCAGAGATGGCCCAGGAGCTGGGCGGCCATGTCAACTTCTCGGCCACGTCCATCGAGATGGTGCGGGGCATCCTGATGACGGCCCACGTGTTCGTCCGCGACGGGGTCACCGAGCGCGACATCTGGAGGACGTACCGCTCCGAGTACGGCACCGAGCCCTTCGTCAGGATCGTGAAGGAGCGCACGGGCCTCTACCGCTATCCCGAGCCCAAGATCCTTGCAGGCACGAACTACTGCGACATCGGCTTTGCCATGGACGGTGACCGGCTCGTCGTCATGGGCGCCATCGACAACCTGATGAAAGGTGCTGCGGGCCAGGCCGTGCACGCCATGAACGTGATGTGCGATTTTTCCGAGACCGCAGGTCTCTCCTTTACGGGGTTGCATCCGATATGATCCTTGTCAAGGTCGGCGGTGCCGTTGGTATCGATTACGACCGCGTCCTGCAGGATGTGGCGCGGTACCAGGACGTCGTCATGGTCCACGGCGGGTCCGCGGAGCTCAACAACATCTCAACGCTGCTGGGCAAGCCGCCCCGGATGCTGACATCGGCCTCGGGTCACGTGTCCCGACGGACCGACCCAGAGACACTTGCGATCTTCAACATGGTCTACTGCGGCAAGATGAACAAGATGATCGTGGAGAAACTGCAGCAGCTGGGCGTGAACGCAGTAGGGCTCAGCGGGATCGACGGTCGGCTTCTCGTGGGCAAGCGAAAGCATCCACGGGTCGTGGAGAACGGCAAGAAGAAGGTCCTCCGCGACGATTATACCGGGCGCGTGGACCGCGTCAACGTCGATCTGATCACCCTGCTCCTCGATAACGGCTTCCTGCCGGTGATCACACCACCGGCCCTGAGCTATGACAACGAGGCCATCAATGTCGACGGCGACCGGGCCGCAGCCAGTATCGCCAGCGCCCTGGATGCTGAGGCCCTTGTGATCCTCTCTAACATCCCCGGACTCCTGCGCGACGTCGATGACGAGGCCAGCCTGATCGAACACATCGATGCGGACAGGGCCGAGGAATACATGCCGTTCGCACAGGGCAGGATGAAAAAGAAGCTGCTCGGGGCCATCGAGGCCCTGGACCAGGGAGTGGGCACGGTGATCTTCGGGGACGCCCGGGTGGATGAGCCCGTGACCCGTGCCCTGCAAGGCCGGGGGACCGTGATCCAATGAACGTAATAGCCGTCGAGGACGCGTGCGAGGTGGACGTGTACCCGCGACGTGACGTGGTCCTCGTCAGAGGGCAGGGGAGCACGCTCTACGACCACCGGGGCAGGGCGTACATCGACTGCGCCGCCAACGTGGGCGTCTCGAACATCGGCCACGGGAATGAACGCGTGGCCCGCGCTATTGCCGAGCAGTACCTGACGCTGGGCAACTGCTACGGCATGTTCTACAACGATGTACGCGCACGCCTGGCACAAAAGCTCGTGACCATCACACCACCCGGTCTGGACAGGGTGTTCTTCTGCAACTCGGGCACAGAGGCCGTGGAGGCGGCCATCAAGTTCGCGCGCGCGACAACGAACAGGCACGAGATCGTCTGTGCCATGCGCGGGTTCCACGGCAAGACCATGGGCTCACTTGGGGCGACCTGGGGCAAACACTACCAGGAACCGTTCTTGCCCATGCTGGCAGGCTTTCACCACGCACCCTTCAACAAGTTCGAGAGACTGGAGGCCGCCATCAGCGACGACACGGCCGCCATCCTGCTCGAGGTCGTCCAGGGCGAGGGCGGTGTTCGTGTCGGCGATCCGGACTTCTTTGCAAAGGTCCGACGATGCTGTGACGACCGGGGCATCCTCCTCCTAATCGACGAGGTGCAGACGGGCTTTGGCAGGACCGGGAAGATGTTCGCGCACGAGCATTACGTGGTCCCCGACATCCTGTGCCTTGCCAAGGCCATCGCCGGCGGCGTCCCCATGGGCGCCGTGGTGTGCAACGAGAGGGTGCGCGTGCCCAGAAAGAGCCATACGACGACCTTTGGCGGCAGTCCGCTGGCCTGTGCCGCGGCCCTTGCATCGCTGGAGGTCATCGAACAGGAAGGGCTGGTCGCACAAGCAGCCGACCAGGGTGCGTACTTCCTGGACCGGTTGCGGACCATCGAGAGCGACCGGATCAGGGAGGTCCGCGGTCTGGGCCTGATGATCGGTATCGAGCTGAAGGGGAAGGCGGCACCCTACGTCCGCGCCCTGATGGACCGCGGCATCATCGCCCTCCTGGCGGGCAAGTGCGTGATCCGACTGCTGCCACCTCTAATCATCACAAGAGACGAGATCGACCGAGTGCTGGCGTGCCTGCAAGAGGTCTTTGCATGCTGATCGAAGATATGGTCTCCATCTACAGCCCCACGGGCTCGGAAGGCGAGCTGGTGAGCTTTCTGATCGAGTGGGCCTCTGCGCACGGGTTCAGGGCGTACCGGGACGAGGTCGGCAACTTCGTTGCCGAGAAGGGCTCGGGCACAGAGGTCCTGCTCGTCGGGCACGTGGACACCGTGCCTGGCGAGATCGGGGTCCGACAGGTGGGGCGACGACTGTACGGTCGAGGTGCCGTTGACGCCAAGGGGCCGCTGGCCTGCTTTCTGGAGGCTGCCGCGGCCGTCGACGTGGGCAAGGTCCGCGTCATCGGGGCAGTGGACGAGGAGGGCGGTTCGCGCGGCGCTCGGCACGTCCTCGACCGGTTCGATCCGGCGTTCATCATCGTTGGCGAGCCCAGCGGCTGGAGCAACGTGACGCTCGGGTACAAGGGACGGGTCACCCTATCCTACCACAGGGAGCAGGCCAAGGTGCACAGCTCGAATTCTGCTGCGAACGGTCATGAAGAGGCCATCGACTTCTACAACGAGCTGCGGTCGTACACGGACGGTATCAACCGCGGTAAGAGCCTGTTCGGTCAGCTGGGGATGAAGCTTGTGGCCGTCAATACCCAAGATGACGGGTTTTGCGAGCACACCGACATGGTGATCGATCTCCGGCTCCCCGTGGACCTTGACGCGACAACGTTGCAGGCGTTCGTCCACGACATCCAGGGTGATGCACGGGTGACGTACTCGCGCATGGAGGCCCCGGTGCGCGTCGGCAAGGGCAACAGGCTCGTTACGAGCTTCATGCGTGCCATCCGCTCGAACGACGGGAAGGTGACGTTCAAGCTGAAGTCCGGTACCTCTGACATGAACGTACTACAGGCGTACAATGTTCCCATGGTGACGTACGGCCCGGGCGATGCGACCCTTGACCATACACCGGACGAGCATCTGGACCTGGACGAGTACGAGCGGGCCGTGAGCGTTCTCACCGCCGTACTGAAGATGCTGTGAGATCGCGACAGGGGATAGGTTAACAGTGTGAGATACAACACAGTAATGGGAAAGGGTTCATGACAGAACCGTGAACTCTTGCTGGGAATGGGTGGGACGTAGAATGGCCATCCTGAGTGGTCTTTCCCCTGCCGGGAAGGCCGGGGGTGCATAAAAGCCACACCCAAAACGAGCGTTTTCGCGAAATGCCACGATATGCGGGACTTCCCTGCCGGGAAGGCCGGGGGTGCATAAATGCCCCATCCTAACCGTGACTTTTGTAGAAATGCCACGATATTCGGGACATCCCTGCCGGGAAATCGCTAGGTGCGCACTTGCCACGCGAAAAAGCACGGCTACTATGCATTTTGCGAGGGCGTGAACGGGGAAGTAACTGATCATTCGGCACTCAAGCCGGGAATTGAACCCGGAGATGGGTACTAAAATGGTGCTGTTGGATTTGAATCGAGTCTGGGGGGAGCATCGTGAACGGGGCGAAGGACAAGGAGAAGATCCTGCACATCCTGGCGAAGACCATGGGCAACGGCAAGGGTGCTGAGTGAGCGTATTGGAAACGGACTAGGGTGGTGGAAGGGCGCCCGTCTGAATGAGTCCATCAATCGTGAGCCTATATCCCACATTGGAAGAAATAAATTGAATA
>JASMDC010000052.1 GCA_030753015.1 Candidatus Undinarchaeales archaeon
TATGCCCGGGCAGGGGCGGGAGCGTAGTGATGGGGTAGGGAGAGGGGGCAAACGTCGAGGTTATGCAACAAAGCAGTTATAAACACTAGTTGTTTCACCGAATGTCCCAGCAAATGCCCCGATATACTGAGAATGAACTGCTTGATGCGCTTCGTCGCGTCGCTGAGCTGCTCGGTAGGGCGCCTAAGGTGGAGGACCTGCAGAGTAAGAAAGGTCTCCCCCACTCAGCGACCTATCGGTTGCGCTTCGGCTCGTGGAAAAAGGCGCTATCGAGGGCCGGACTTCTTGGGGAAGGAAAGAAGAGTCAGGAGTATAACGACGACGAGCTCCTCACTCATCTCAAGCGTGCCGCCACGATCCTCGGCAGGGCACCGAAGTCGGACGAGCTGCTGACCGTCGAGGGCTTCCCGAACGCACTGACATATCAGAATCGGTTCGGCTCCTGGAACAAAGCGCTCGGGCAGGCCGGTCTCGGTAGACGTGGGCGGAAGCCAAAGTACACCGATGATGGGCTTCTCGACATCCTCCGACGGGTGGGTAAAGAGCTGGGTCGCGCCCCGACCACCACCGAGCTCGGGGAAAGGGATGACAGCCCCTCACCCGCCACGTTCATCAATCGTTTTGGTTCATGGAAGGAGGCGCTCGGACGAGCAGCGCTCCAACCCGGTAAGCGTGGTAGAAGACGGTACACCGACGACGATCTTCTCAAGCTGCTCAAAGAAGCGGCGGAACGCCTGGGCAGGGCCCCGAAGTCCAGCGAGGCCGCAGGGATCAAGGGACTTCCCTCACCCCTCACCTACCAGAAGCGGTTCGGCTCATGGAAAGATTCGCTACGCAAGGCCGGCCTCACGTCGACCCGGAGGGCTCGCTATTCCGATAAGGAGCTGCTCGAAGCGCTCCATCGGGCTGCAGAACAGCTCGGCCGCACTCCCCGGATCGAGGACATGGTCGGGATGAAGGACTTCCCCCATCCAGCGACCTACCGATTGCGGTTCGGTTCATGGCGCAACGCACTGAAAAAGGCCGGGCTCCAGCGATCGCGTAAAGATCTGCCTTCCGACGATGAGTTCATCAAAGGACTGGTCCGTCTCGCCAAGGACCTTGGAAGGACACCTGGTGTAGAGGACGTACGTGGAGCGAAGGGTATTCCAAGGTACGAGGACTACATCGAACGCTTCGGTACATGGCAGAACGCCCAGTTCGCAGCGGGCCTCATCGAGGAGAAACAAGGGATGACGCTCCTCACACCAGAACAGCAGCGTGTCATCACCGCTCTAGATGAAGGACCGAAAGAGCTGGACGCCATCTGTCGTGACGTCCGTCTGGAGAAGGCCGACGCGAAGAAGGCCATCAAAGCGCTGCTTAAACGCAGCATCCTTGAAAAGGTCAGTCCTAGCAAGGGATCTCGCATCTCACGATACACGACGGTCGACGAGCGCCTTAACGAGGTCCTCGACCGTGAGGCCAAGGTGCTCAAGAAGAGCCCTGTAAAGGATGATGATAGCTCTGCACCGAAGAACCATCTAGAGCGCCTTTTGGACAAGCGTAGGGGCTGATACGTACCCCGGATCATCGCTCCTAATCCTCTTTGAGTTGAGATAGCTCCAGGAACGGAATCTTGTTCCTGGTCTTACTGTTAGAAAAGAATGGAAACGCTAGACTGGAAGGCAACGGCTCGTTTACTGTGTGGGTACACCAGAGGATCAGTGCCCGGGCACGTGAGCGTCGATAACGTGCTGCTGAGGGCTGCCAAGGACCCCGTCCCAAAGCAATAGGATTATATCTCTGTTGCATGAATCGCTCGCATAGCGACGGTAGGTTCGTGAGGACGGCCGGGGATCGGCCGGACCCGGAGCTGCACGCCAGACACCATAAGTTCACACGAGCAACAAGTATACAAGGTGATACACCATGACTCAACAACCTATGCAGGTCATGCTCCTCCCCGAGGGAGCACTGAGGACCAAGGGACGCGACGCTCAGCGGATGAACATCCTCGCCGCGCGCACCGTGGCGGAGGTCGTGCGCACCACGCTCGGCCCCAAGGGCATGGACAAGATGCTCGTGGACACCCTCGGCGATGTGATCGTCACCAACGACGGTGTGACCATCCTGGGCGAGATGGAGATCGAGCACCCCACCGCCAAGATGATGATCGAGGTCGCCAAGGTGCAGGGCGAGGAGATCGGCGACGGTACCACCACCGCTGTTATGGTGGCCGGCGAGCTCCTCAAGAACGCCGAGGGGCTCCTCGACCAGCACATCCACCCCACCATCATCGTCAAGGGGTACCGCCTTGCCGCGTCCAAGTCGCAAGAGATCCTCGAAAAGATCTCCAAGAAGGTCACCACCAAGGACAGGACAGTCCTGCTCAATGTGGCCAAGACCGCTATGACCGGCAAGAACGCCGAGGGCGGTAAGGAATTCCTTGCCGAGCTCGTCGTAAAATCCGTGCTCCAGGTCGTGGAGAAGGACGGCAAGAACGTCACCGTCGACAAGGACAACGTCAAGATCGATAAGAAGCAGGGCGGGTCCCTTGATGACACCGAGCTCATCGAGGGCATTATCATAGACAAGGAGCGCGTGCACTCCGGCATGCCCCGGAGCATTAAGAAGTCCAAGATCGCCCTCATCAACTCGGCCATCGAGATCAAGAAGACCGAGACCGATGCCAAGATCAACATCAACGATCCCAACCAGCTGGACGCCTTCCTCCTCCAGGAGGAGAAGATCCTCAAGGGAATGGTCGGCAAGATCAAGAAGGTCGGAGCAAACGTCCTCATGTGCCAGAAGGGCATCGACGACCTCGCCCAGCACTACCTTGCCAAGGAGGGCATCTTCGCCGTCCGCCGGGTCAAGAAGTCCGACATGGACAAGCTGGCCAAGGCCACCGGCGCTCGCTTGGTGACCAACCTCGACGATCTCGATAAGAAGGACCTGGGTCACTCCGACCTCGTCGAGCAGCAGAAGATCGCCGGGGACGACATGACCTTCGTCCGTGGGTGCAAGGGCGCCAAGGCAGTCACCCTCCTCGTGCGGGGCGGCACCGAGCACGTGGTCAACGAGCTCAAACGCGCTGTCGAGGACGCCCTCGACGACGTCATCGCCACCATCAAGGACGGCAAGGTCGTGGGTGGCGGCGGTGCCGTCGAGGTGGAGATCGCCAGGGCCCTGCGCAACTTCGCCGATACCATCGGCGGGAAGGAGCAGCTGGCCATCAACGCCTTCGCTGACGCCATAGAGGTGTGCCCCAGGGCGCTTGCCGAGAACGCGGGAATCGACTCCATCGACAATCTTGTGGCACTACGTGCGGCCCACGAAAAGGGCGGCAAGTGGTATGGCCTCGAGATCCTCCAGGGCAAGGTCATGGACATGTACGAGGCTGGCGTCATCGAGCCCACGCTTCTCAAGTCCCAGGCCATCAAGTGCGCCTCGGAGGTCGCCGAAATGATCCTGCGCATCGACGACATTGTGAACGCCAAGGAGCTCTCCAAAGGAGGGGGCGGCGGCATGCCCGGCGGTATGCCTCCAGGTATGGGCGGTATGCCTCCGGGTATGGGGGGCATGGGAGGCTTCTAGTACTCCTACCTTTCATTCCCTTGATCCCAGAGAAATATCCCACCCTTCACGATAGGTCGGCGGCGTTAGACAGGGGATTTGGGGGAGAGATAAGCTATATCTCCCCCATTTCTTTCAGCTTCTCAAGCTCCTACCTTTCATTCCCTTGATTCCAGAGAAAGATCGCACTCTTCAGGATAGGTCGGCGATGTTAGACAGGGGATTTGGAGGAGAGTTGAGCTATATCTCCCCTACTTCCTTCAGCTTCTCGAGCACCTGCCCGAACACCTCACGCGCCTCTTCCAGGGCCCTTACGCCCGCCACCACGAAGTTGCCCGTGCTGAAGATCAGGACCGCCGCCTTGGGCCTCACCGTCCGGTAGACCATCCCCGGGAACTGCTCTGGCTCGTACTCCATACCTTCCAATCGGTAGGCGAGCCTATCCAGGTTGAGCTCAAGGTCGGTCTTCACGGACGTCACCAGGTTCACCACCTTTACGTCGGGCTCACCCTGGAACTCCACGCCGAAATCCGCAAGCGTCTCCTTCACCTTCTTTACCGACGCTTCAACGACATCGATGCTGTTCCCTCCCGTACACACCATCTTTCCCGTGCCGAAAAGCAGGTTCACCGACTTCGGTTTTATCAGGCGCAAAACAAGACCAGGGAAGCTCTCGGGATTGAACTCCGCGTTGTCGAGCCCTGCTGCCACCCTCTCAAGGGGGATCTTACAGTGGAGGTCGACGGACGCGACGATGTTCTGCACGGTCATCTCGATCTTTGTCATTTTCTTCGCCGTTGTATCAGGATTTGAGATGAGAGGCAGATGCAAACTTCAAAAGCTTACCTGTTCCTGACGGGTTTCTCGAGCGACTCCACGATGAAGCCCGATTCCATCCCGTCACCGTTCGGGAGCGTTCGGGGGGGAACCGATGTCCTCTTGGCCCGTGCCAGGATTCTACCCTTACGGGTGCACCGTTCACCGGCCGGTTCCACTCCGAGGAACTCCCTGAGCTCGTGGTAGCGGACACGCAGGGTGATCTCCGTGATACCGGCCACGAAGGCCGCATACTTCTGGGTGAATCCCCTCCCGTTATTTCTCGCTGCGAGGTAGAGCGACGCCAGAGCGATGCCCTTCGGATCCTTACCATTCGTGATGTCGGTATTCTCGACCGCACGAACGATGCGCAAGGACTCCATCTCCACCTCTCGGGGGAGCTCCAGGTCCGATGCGAACTTGGGTATGAAGTCCTCGGGGCTCGCCGGCGCGATCCTGATGCCGAGCGCGCGGGATACGAGGCGGTGGGCCTTGCCGATGTCCCTTTTGGGTCTACGGAACACCAGGGAGAGGTCCTTGAGGGTCACAGGGCACCCGTTCTGCTTACACACGGCATAGAGTACCCCTGCGAGAACGCACTCAGACGAGCGTCCGCGGATGCGGGACTTCCTGAGGAACTGGCGGTAGAGGTAGGCTGTCTGTTCCTCCACGATACGGGGGAGGTTGAGGAAAGAGACCGCGCGGGTGAGCTCGGTGAGACCGTCCCTGAGGGCGATGTCCTTGGAGGGAGTGGCGAAACGGCTTTGCCACTTGCTGAGGCGCTTGTACTGATGCCTCATCTGGCCGCGGGGGAGTTTATTGAGATCAGCCGAGGTCCCGATCTTCGTTGACAGCCCTCCATCATGCTTCGTCAAGGACAATGGAGCGCCGACACGCTCCTTGTCGTTGCTGGAGTCGTCACCGAACGAGCGCCATTCCCTGCCTGTGTCCACCATGGACTCGCTGATGACGAGGCCGCACGTGGAGCAGACGAGCTCGGCACGGATTGAATCGTTCTGCAAATCGTTCGATCCGCATTCAGGACAGTCAGTGATAAAATCCATTCAGGGTCTTGGACGATCTCCCGGCCTTATATACGTTTTCATTCTGTCACGATAATTCTACCGATATGGACCGGTACTATGGCCTCCGTGACGGAGAGACTAGGGGGCGCCCGTTCAAGGCGGGCGCCTGTATCGTCCCAGCTATACAAATTGTACGCGTAAATAAAAAGCGCCGGGAACGGGATTTGGGATCGGGATTTACCAATAAAAAACGAAAAAACGCTAGATGAAACGGTAAAAACCAAATTGTATAAACCTGAAGAGAACATATTTATAGTATTTGTTCTATTATAGTTAGTATGTTAGCTTCACTCAATGATTGGAATCCTTGGTGGAGTGATAGGGATGCCATACGGGTTCTGATGGGCAAGGAAGCTGAGGTGCTTCACGAGCTTGTCCGATTCCTCGAGGTCCGGGAGATCAAGGTTCTTACAGGGGTGAGAAGAAGCGGCAAGTCGACCCTTTTCTATCAACTTATAGATCACCTCATCAAGACAGGCGTTCCCCCAGAGAATATTCTACTCATCAACTTCGACGATGATGTTCTAAGTAAGGCCACGCTCCGGGAGCTCTTCGATACCTATCAAGCGAATATCTTCTGCGGAAAAGGTACCTATTTCTTCATAGATGAAGCCCACCGTTGTCGCGAATGGGCTCTCTTCGTTCGAAAGCTGTATGAGACCAAGCAGGTGAAACAGGTATTCATAACTGATTCCTCATCATCGTTCATCCCGAAGGAATATGCTCAAGTGTTCACGGGAAGGAACGTGAAGTACGTACACCACCCCCTCAGCTTCCGGGCCTATGTGGAATGGAACGGTGCGCCCAAGAATCCCGATATTATGTCGAGCTTCGAGGAGAACAGACTACAAGGCCTCCTCAAGGACTATATGGAATACGGGGGTTTTCCCGAGGTCTTCTTCAAGGAACCGAGCTGGAAGAAGATCATACTCAAGGAGTACTTCGATGACATCCTCTACAAGGACATCATAGATCGATTTGGGATCGACCTTAACAAGGCTCGGGATTTTGCATTGTTCCTGATGTCGAATAATACAAACCCCTTCAGCGTGAGGCGGTACTCGCGCGAACACGGACTGTCCCTGCAGTCGGTAGAGAAATACCTCGCCCTGTTCGAAGAAGTGTTCCTGTTCTTTCCCGTTCCACGGTTCGACTACTCCCTTAGATCACAGCAGCTCAGCCAGAAGAAGGTGTATGCGATCGATCACGGTCTCGCCAACGTTTCAGGATTCCGCTTCAGCGAGAACAAGGGGAAGGTCGCTGAGAACATCGTCTTCATCGAGTTGATGAGGCGTCTGTCGAGCCTCGAGAAGGTCTTCTATTGGCAGGATCCGAAGCGACAGCATGAGATCGACTTCCTCGTTCAGCAGGGCCTTAGACCAGCAGAGCTCATCCAGGTCTGCTGGGATCCCTCCGAACCTTCGACTAGAGTCCGGGAGACAGAAGCGCTGTCCTTGGGCCTGGAGACGTTCGACCTCAAGGAAGGTGTCGTGATCACACAGAAGTACGAGGGTGAAGAGGCCATTGATGGCAGGAAGATCAGATACGTCCCGCTGTGGAAGTGGTTGCTCTCGACAAAGCAAAGTGCATCCGAGGAATGACACGACCCCTTTTTCGTCAAGTAAAGAGCTACGGGATCGGTGGTCAGGATCCACCGGCAATAATACGGTCGACATCCCCCCAGTAAGCCGTTTCTTCATAATCTGTGCAGGCATACCTATGGAATCGTCAACCTAGCGCTTGACGATTCCACCAAGAGGTGCTGTGTCGCACGACCCCTCCCTGTCTTGATAATAATGAGCGCCGGGAACGGGATTTGAACCCGTGTGGGGTCTCCCCCACAAGCTTAGCAGGCTTGCGCCATACCAGACTTGGCTATCCCGGCATAAGAGGGACTGACCGCCAATCCCTCTCGCTCTTTAAAACCTTTTCTCTGGCTCTCGAGGTCCGCCAGGGATCGCTCTTTCTACAGTCGAAAGATGTCTTAATGCACCTTCATGGACCACTTGTCCCCGATGAGCGCTTTGCGTTCGGTGAACTCTGCAACCATGTCGTTGACCTCCTGCCTGGAAAGCGATGAGCCATCCTCGTTCTGTCTGGTCAGGTGGAGCTCTTCCTTGGAGAACTGACCGGGCTGATCGAAGTACGAGAGCAGGACGGACGTCTGTGGAGCATTTTCATTGTCAACGCTAGACATCAGGACCGAGTCCATCTCCGTCCTCCGTCCCTTGAGCTCCCGGACCGTCGCCTCATAGAGGATCCCTATCTGGTCTGCCGTGACGTTCGAATCAAGAGTGTACGTACCGTCGGAGATGTCCGCCATATCGAAGTCGATCCCTGCTTCCTCGAATGACTTGGCCATCACGTCCTTCATTATACTGAAAGCGCGCTGGTCCTCTGCCTTGATACCGACCTTTGGTGCATTTGAATAGAACCAGTCCTTCACCCGTGACATGGTACCGGTCTTCTCTCCGAACACACGCAGGGTGAGCGAGTCGCCCTTCCGCTCGATCTTATAGAGGCTGCTCGCGTAGTCGTCGCCGTGCACCTCCATCTTGAGCGAGAAGTTCCCATCGGACCCGTACAACTCCATAAGCTGATCGGTGTCCTTGGCCTCCCCTACACGACCATTGATTCCTAGCCTGTGCATCGAAGGGTCCGCTGTAGCACCATCGAGGTACGACAGGTTCGCCCATGCAGAGATCCCTCCGCTCAATGAATACCCGCTCTGCTCGAAACTGACCGTATGATGACCGAGCTTCTCTGCGGGCAAGGTGCTCTCCAAATAGGCAGCAGCCCCGCCGATCTGCTCGTATAATCCTCCTTCAATGACCATATCGTTATCACCTAACAGTGGTGACGGCCACCACCTGCTGTTAATAAACATTCCCTTTTATTTCGCACTCCGCTTCAGAACGACTCCCGGATGTTGTGGACTAGTCGTCCTTTTCCCCTGAGAATTCCTGTTCTCTAAGGAAGTCGAACACCTGTTCGATCATCCGGTCCTTGGCCCCCGGGTCCGCCACTACATCGGGGTTGCCATCTACCACGAGGACGGGGATACGCCCTTGGGCGGTGGACGCCTCGCCCCCGGCGAACAGGACTTCGTACCTGCGGTTGAGGGCTTGGAGGTACTCGAGCTCGATGTCCACCTCCTCGCTGCGCGCCCGCTTCTTGATGCGCTCAAGTGCGATCTCGGCATCGACAGCCAGATACACGAATGCACCTACAGGCTTGATCTTCGTGTTGATATGGTCGTACCAACGAGTGTACCAGTACCACTCCAGGGCCGACATCTTCCCCGAGTCGAAGTAGAGGCGTGCGAAACATTCCCGGTCCGAGAGGAGGGACCGCTCCATCACAAGATGACGGCCGCGGGAGAGCCTGCTCTCCTCCTCTATGGCCTGGGCGCGGGTGAGCACCGAGTTCACCTGGAACGTATAGCTCCATCGGTGGAAATCCGTGTAGAGGTTACCCAGCAGGGACCTCGAATCGATCTGACGCTGCCATTGGAGCACGGGTTCTGTGACGAAGTAGAAGTCCAGGGTACGTCTGAGCTCATTGATGAGCGTTGTCTTTCCAGCACCGATGAGGCCCTCAAGACAGAGGAGCTTCTGATCCTCGTGCTCCTCGCCCAGGGCGCGTGTCACCCTCCCCATTACGAGTTGGGATGACTATGTCAGGTTTAAATGGCTATTGCCGGGCTGGCCGCGAACGATACCGATAGCTATGCATCATGCGATAGAATATGAAGAAAGGGAGGGCCCCCAAGGGGGAACGGGGGCCCTGTGTTTTAAGGCTGCAAGAGGGAGGGGATCTGGAGAGTCGGGGGGGGTGACTCGACCATGGGTGGGGGGAATCCCCGATCCCATCCCTCCTGCTACCTATCGGATGATCTCGATACCGAGCTCGGCCCTGACCTTCTCGGCTTCGTTCGCCTTCGCCTGCTGCTCATCGATGCGACCCAGGATGAAGGGTGAGTTGACACCGGTGATGATGGTCATCACGCGGACCCGTCCCTCCATGTGGCCGTCGACTCGAGCGCCCCAGATGACATTCGCGTTGTCATCGAGCTTGGCGGTGACGAGGTCGCCGATCTTGTTGGCCTCGTCAAGGGTCATGTCGGGCCCGCCCACGATGTGGATGAGGGCTCCAGTGGCACCAGCGTAGTCCACGTCCAGGAGGGGCGTGTTGAGTGCTTTCTTGACGGCCTCTTCGGCCTTGTGCTCGGAGGTTGACTCGCCGACACCGATCATGGCAACGCCGCCATCCTTCATGATGGCCTTGACGTCGGCGTAGTCGAGGTTGACAAGGGAGTTGACCGCGATGGTCTCCACGATACCCTTGATCATTGTGGCGATGAGCTCATCGGCAACTGAGAAAGCGGCACCAATGGGTAGGTTACCGGCGATCTCTACGAGTCGGTTGTTGTCAATGACAATGACCGTATCGGAGTTCTTCCGCAGCTCCATGAGGCCCGTCTCAGCCTTGAATATGCGTGCCTTCTCCAGCTTGAACGGCATCGTGACGACACCGATGACGATCGCGCCGGCGTTGCGGGCAATCTCGGCAACAACGGATGCGGAGCCTGTCCCGGTCCCGCCACCCATACCAGCAGTGATGAACACGAGGTCCGCTTCGCGGAGCCACTCCTTTATCTCCTGCTTTGATTCTTCTGCGGCTGCTTTGCCTACCTGCGGGTAGCCGCCAGCACCCAGGCCCTTTGTGAGCTCTGCACCGATGAGGAGCTTCTTGTCGGCCTCACGACAGTCAAGATGCTGCTTGTCGGTGTTGATCGAAATGATCTCGGCCCCACTGATGCCCATAGAATATAGGCGGTCAGCAGTGTTGTTCCCGGCCCCACCGCAACCCACGATAAATATCCTGGGCTGTCCGGCCTGAACCTGTTCGTCCTCTTCTCTGATGTTCTGTAAGGCGTTTTGTATGATCGACTCCATTTATCCCAACCCCTTCTTGTTCATTACTTGTTCAATTATGTCCGCTTTCGCCGTATGGGTCGATCTAGTTTGGACTCACGACCCGCACGGCCACCGTCGTGCGCTGCCCAGGGAGTGGACTTTGATCCTTTGGGCGTAGCAAGGAAGTGGGGTACACAACCCTTGCAACGGGTGATTTTTTCTATGTCGACTAATCACTTAAAAAGATTTCGTTGGATGTCGTAATTATCAAGATTTCTTACCGATATTATCAGGATTGTACCTGAGAAAACTATGTTATTTAGTCCATGTGCGGTCAGAAACAACACCAACAAGCGTCATTATTCCACTAATATATGTTAGTATTGGCTATTATCCGTTTATACGTCTTTATTAGCAATTTTTACTATATATTTATTCCATTACTTATTATATGCCTTTTATTCTTTGTATTATTGATTTATCCCTAGTTATATTACTTATTGTAGGCGATTTACCAGTAATACTATTGGTACGCCATTAAAATTAAGTATTGTTTACTACTCTTTAATTATTCTCCATAATAGCTCTATATTCTATATTTTCTGGCGTCTCTAAGTATAAACCTGTAATATTTTTTCATATGTATTATTATGATGATTCTTCATGTTATTTCATGTTTTATTAGTTTTTTGACGCTGATACATCACCCCCACAAATATTATTCACTAAAATATTTATTGTAGGTATTATTACTGATATTTTCCAGATATACACGATAAGGCCACGCCATATTACATAATATCGATTATTATTAGCTAATTCTTTACATCACCTAAATTTATCACCCCGGGGTTGACTTAATAGAGTATTAGGCCTCCATTTAGAATTTATACGCCATTACACCCTCTATAGACCATAATTACACCCCGTGAAAGACGCACAATTATAATACATGAGAACATTACACCACCAAGCACTAAGGATCCGCCCGACAGGAGCACTTATAGAGAATTGAAGCCAATAACGGAAGAAACGCTGTAAGTGAAGCTAAACGTTAAATCCTGTCGATCCGTATTCACGGGGAGTACGTCAATTGCCGAAAATTATTCGTATCGATAAACATCGTCGATTGCCGATGAATTCGTCATTGGTCGATATCGCTTCCTTTTTAAAACTTGCAGAAACTCCACGTGAACGTTCCATTGGAAATTGAGGGGCCGTAGGGTAGCTTGGTCCATCCTTCCGGGTTCGGGATCCGGCGACATGAGTTCAAATCTCGTCGGCCCCACTGCGGGAGGGGGTATTCCCCTCCCGATAATCCCCCCCAACGACTGTCTAAGTTCTCGAATCAAACCCCCAGACATACCCCTGTCTCTTGGAAGGAGGCGCAAGGCACACTCATCCTTGGACCCGATCGCGACCTAATCATCCCTTAGGAGCGTAGTGGACGACACAGTGCGGCGGCGCTGATCGAAGGGGGCCTCCTTCCAGCCGTTCTTGGTGACGAGCCCCCGGGTTTCAAGGCCACGGCACACCTTACGTACACGACTGACCTTCATCCCGACTTTGCGTGACAGCTCCACATAGGTCATCGGTCTCTTGCTCTGAAGGACGATGGCCGCCACTTTTGCCTCGATCTCGCATAGGTTCGAGTCCGGACGAGCGGTTCCAGTACCCTCGTATATCTCGTCCCCCAGTTCCTCGTTGAGGGATTCCCCCCATTCCTCCACAGGCCCTTCGGCCGTGAAGAACAATAGTTCTCGCAATTTACTGAACATTCTCTCGTACCCTCTTCTCGCTTGGCCGGCGTTCCGGGACCGACCGTTCTGAACACCCACTCGAAAGAGGTGTTCCGTACCCCAGTGACTTGTGTAGATTCCGAACTTAATAAATGTTATTAATTTTGTGTAACCCCTCGGAAGTGGAGCGTCCCTTTCCGCGATTCGTAGACCGCGCAGTCAAACGCTACGAAACGTTCGGTTCTACGTCGGAGGATATATGACGGACAGTGAGCGCCCCCCCGTCCACATCCACGACCACACGCGAGCCGTCAGGGACAGCTTCTGCGAGGATGACCCGCGCGATGAGCGTCTCGACCTCCCGCTGGAGATACCGCTTGAGCGGGCGTGCTCCGAATACGGCATCATAGCCAGCATCTGCGACAAAGTCGCGGGCAGCGTCGGTCACCTCAAGGACCAGTCGCCTCTCGGCCAATCGGTCCGAGAGATCCTCGACCTGAAGGTCCACGATGCGCCGGATCTCGTCCCGTGTCAGTGATTTGAAGAGCACCGTCTCATCCACGCGGTTCAGGAACTCGGGGGGGAAGTGACTTCTGAGCATGCCCATCACGTTCGTACGGACCTCATCAGGGATCACACCCTCCGCAGTAATGCCCTCTAGGAGATACTGGGAGCCGATGTTGGAGGTCATGATGATTATTGTGTTCTTGAAGTCCACCGTTCGCCCATGCGAGTCTGTGAGCCTGCCATCGTCAAGGATCTGGAGGAGAACGTTGAAGACGTCACGATGGGCCTTTTCGACCTCGTCGAATAGAATGACTGCGTACGGCTTGCGTCGTACTGCTTCTGTGAGCTGGCCACCCTCATCATATCCGATGTAGCCCGGAGGTGCACCGATGAGGCGGGAGACCGCATGACGCTCCATGTATTCGCTCATGTCGATACGGACCATGTTGTCTTCCGAGTCGAACAGTGATTCGGCCAAGCGTCGGCTCAGTTCGGTCTTACCCACCCCCGTCGGCCCCAGGAAGATGAAGGAGCCGATGGGTCGACGCGGATCCTTGATACCCGACCGGGCACGGATGACGGCGTCCGCCACGCGCTGGACGGCCTCGTCCTGGCCGATGACGCGCTGGTGGAGCACCTCGTCGAGCTTCAGCAGCTTCTCCCGCTCCCCTTCCATGAGCCGCGTCACGGGAACCCCCGTCCACTTCGAGACGATCTGAGCGATCTCCTCCTCGGTGACGACCTCACGCAGGAGCTTGCCACCATTTCCTTGAGCAAGTCGTTCTTCCTCCTCGATCAGCTGTTCTTGGAGCTTGGGAAGGCTCCCATACTTGAGCTCCGCGGCCTTCTGGAGGTCGTAATCGCGCTCTGCTTGTTCGATCCCACGCTTCGTTCGCTCGATCTCGGAGCGTAGCGACTGGCTGACATGGATGGCATCCTTCTCGGACTCCAGCTGAGTGCGCATCGTCGCCTCGCGGTCCTTAAGATCGGCAAGCTCCTTCCTGAGCGTCTCCAGACGCTCTTTGCTCGCCGCGTCCTTCTCTTTGGCCAGAGCCGTCTCCTCGATCTCCAGTTGGGTCCTGCGACGCGCCACCTCGTCCAGCTCGGCAGGATCGCTATCGATCTCCGTGCGAATCATGGCACAGGCCTCGTCCACGAGGTCGATGGCCTTGTCAGGCAGGAACCGATCAGATATGTACCGGTTGGATAGCACTGCCGCCGCAACCAGGGAGTTGTCCAGTATCTTGACACCATGATGCTCCTCGAACCGCCCTTTAAGTCCCCGGAGGATGGATACAGAGTCCTCAACTGAGGGCTGGTCCACCAAGACCGTCTGGAAACGCCGCTCGAGGGCCTTGTCCTTCTCGACGTACTTGCGATACTCGTCGAGGGTCGTGGCGCCGATGCAGTGGAGCTCGCCTCGGGCCAGCATGGGCTTGAGCATGTTCCCGGCATCGATGGCACCTTCGGCCTTCCCGGTGCCTACGATGGTATGGAGTTCGTCGATGAAGAGTAGGATCTGACCCTTGCTCTCCTTGACCTCGTTGAGCACGGCCTTCAGCCGTTCCTCGAACTCGCCCCGATACTTGGCGCCGGCGATGAGTGCGCCCATGTCGAGCGCGAATACGCTCTTGTCCTTGAGCCCCTCTGGCACGTCGCCGCGCACGATGCGCTGCGCCAAACCCTCCACGATGGCGGTCTTGCCCGTCCCGGGCTCACCGATGAGGACCGGATTGTTCTTGGTACGGCGTGAGAGAATGAGGATCACCCGACGGATCTCGGCGTCGCGACCGATAACGGGATCCAGTCGGTTGAGCCTTGCTTCGGCCACCAGGTCATGCCCATACCGCACCAGGGCCTCATAGGTCCCCTCCGGGTCCGCCGATGTCACCCGCTGGCACCCTCGTACAGCAGTAAGGGTGTCGAGGAACCGTTCCCGAGTGATGCCGAACCGGTCGAAGAGCTTGCCGACCGGTGTGCTGGTATCCTCATCAAGGAGAGCCAGTACGAGGTGCTCCACGGAGACGTACTCGTCGTTCATGCTCTTGGCCCTGTCCTGGGCCTTCACAAGGACCTGGCTCAAGCGAGTAGTGATGTATACCTTACCGGCCTCGCCCCCGGTCCCCGTCACCTTCGGACGATGGTCAAGCTCACCCTCGAGCTCGTTACGGAAGGCAGGCACGTCCACCTGCATCCGTTCGAACAGACGTGGGATGAGCCCATCATCCTGGGAGAGCAGTGCTAGGAGCAGGTGCTCCCCGTCCACCTCCACGTGACCAAGGCGAACTGCGATAGTGTTGGCGGCCTGTAGCGCCTCCTGTGATCGTTGGGTCATTCGGTTAAGGTCCATTGTCCCATCACCCTGTAAGCTATCATGATGTACTTGATCCCACTCCGTTCCGTGGATCGAAGGAAGATGTCTCTGCGAGCTCCTCGAATAGTTCGCGCTCCCGGTCCGTGACCGTCCGAGGCACCTCGATACGGATACGTGCGTAGAGGTCACCACGGCCACCTTTTCTATCATGGAGCCCCTGTCCACGCAGGCGCAACCGCTGGCCGTTCCTCGAACCTTTCGGTACGGTCACTGTCGCGTGCCCATCAAGTGTTCCGATGCGGACCTTCCCACCCAGGACGGCTTCCCAAGGCGCTACAGGGAGCTCCATCGAGAGGTCGTGGCCATCCACTTCGAACACGGGGTGTTTCGAGATGTGCACGCGAAGATAGATATCGCCTTCGGTAGGGCAGGACGATCCGTTCTTCTCGCACAATCGGATGCGCGTGCCCTTCTTTACACCCTGAGGGATTGAGACGTCCAGTGTGTTGACCCTGCGCTGGGGACGACCATCAGGTCCGTACTCGATCGACTCGAGAGCGACGCGCTTCTTCGTTCCCAGGAATGCCTCTTCGAGCGTAATTGTGATGTCCGTCTCACGTGGACGAGGTCGAGCGCCGCCCATGCCACCGCGAGGTTCGAAACCCATACTGTTGAATCCTCTGAATCCACTGCCACCGAAGAGCATGTCGAAGAAATCACTGGTATCCGAACCACCGAGGTCGAACTCCATACCACCCATCCCGCTCGGCCCACCACCGAAGTGCATACGGATGTTCTCCCAGCCAGGCGGGGGCGTGAAGTTCTGCCCGTTCTTCCAGTTCGCACCGAGCGCATCATACCTCTTCCGTTTCTCCGGATTATGGAGGACCTCGTGCGCTTCGTTGATCTCCTTGAAGCGCCCCTCGGCGTCCGGCGACTTGTTTGCATCGGGATGATACTTCCTTGCGAGCTTCCGGAAGGCTTTGTGGATGTCCTTGCGTGATGCTTTCCGGTCCACACCCAGGATCGTGTAGTAGTCCTTGTACGCGACCATCACTCGATACCCCCGTCACTCATGCTCGATAAGGGACGCTCACACCAGCAAATGTCAGTAGCGACCGTCGCTCCGGTGCAGGAGCCGATGCATGAGGGCCATAACGCACCACCAAGAGTGCAATCCAGTTTATCGCCCACGCCCATAGCCTCCTGAACTCGTAGTCTGTGAACATCCATTGTAAACAATCTTTGTTGTCGTATTATAATATTATATTGACGAAGCAATATATAAAACTTTCTTTTCCTGCACAGACCGATCATCGGGAAAAGTTATAAAACCGCTGTCGATGGCTACTAGGGTGGACGATCCCAAGGTCACCGGTCTACGCCGTAACCTCCCCGCTCGCCTCGTCTTCGCGATCCTGCTGCTCTGGCCTCTCACGCGCCCGGACGAGCTTGTTCGTCATATCCATGACCACTTCACCGGAAACGTGTACAAGGTCGCGGTGACAGGGGAATGGCACTTCGTGTTGCTCAACATCATCCTCTTCGTTGCGTTCCTCATCCCTCTCTCTTACCGCCGGAAGGCCGACTGGGGCGAGTACGGCCTGGTCACCGCATTCTTCGTGTCCCTCTTCATCGAGATGTACGGCATCCCCCTCACTCTCCTTCTCGCCGTCCAGCTCTTCCAGGCGAACCAGCTCGAGCATGCCACCATGGTGGTCGAAATGACACCGGTGGGCGTCAATATCGGCATGTCACATGCCATGGCGCACGGCGCGTTCCTCATGGTCGTCGGCGCCATCCTCATCATCGTCGGATGGGTCACACTCTACACTAACGGACGCGACGGACGGCTCGTCACCGGCGGCATCTATCGCTACTCCCGCAATCCCCAGTACCTCGGCTTCATCCTCGTGCTGTTCGGATGGATCCTCGGGTGGCCCACGACCCTCACCGTCACTCTGGCCCCCATCCTCATCTACCGGTACATCCGGGTATGCCGGACGGAGGAAGAGGAGCTGATGGAGATCGAAGGGTATCCGGAGTACCGTGAGCAGGTGCCCCTCCTCATCTGAAGGGTCGTCGGAGCGCATGCATTTTTATCATCTTGCCTCTATTATCGGATATAGGTGGAACGATCATGGTTGAACCCGAGGTCACGAAGGACGGCATCCCGGCGCCAGAGAAGGTACCGGCTTATGCGGAGAAGAAGGACATCACCCCCCCCCTCAGCGGGACCCCTACGCCCGTGAAGGGCGAGGTCGTTCCTGAAAAGGAACCCTCGGACGCACCGTCAGATAATGAGCCGACAGACGCGCCCACTGTAGTAATCGAGGAGGAGGAAGCACCGAAGGGTGGATTCTTCGCAAAGATCAAGGGCGCGCTCGGTCTCGATAAGAAGAAGGATGAGGAAGGCCCTGTGGAGGAAGAGAAGATCGAGGAAGGGCCTGCCGAGGAGAAGAAGGATGAGGACAAGGAATCGATCCCATCAACTCCAGGAGCGTTACCTCCCGCACCACCACCCCCGCCCCGCGCGGGTCTGAAGGAGACCGGTGCACCTGAGAAGGATGTGCTGAAACCCACGATGCCTTCGGCCTTCCCACCACCGACACCAGGCACGGGCCTCACCGGTGCACCCATACCACCGTTCGCCATCAAGAAGGGAGAAGAGAAGAAGGACGAGGCAAAGCCGTCAGGTTTCCCTCCGCCACCACCAAGCATCAAGAAGGAGGAACCGCTGAAGCCAACCGTGTTCCCGCCACCACCGCCCGTCTCGGCCCCTGCGCCGAAGCCGCCCGAGCCGATGGTGGACTTCACGAAGCCGGCCGCTCCGTTCACAGCATCGGCACCACCTCCCGCGTTCGCACCCTCTGCGACGCCAACTGCCCCGAAGCCAGCGGCTGCACCGGCACCCTCGCCCCCGATCGCACCGCCAGTAGCGGTTCCTGCCCCGATGGCGCCCGCTAAGCCGGCAGTCATCTCGGACCCGGTCGCGTTCCACGGCAAGAGCATGAAGATCGAAGGTCTGGACTTTCCTGTCGTGACCGACCTCGCGTCGTTCGCTGGGAAGACGCTCATGCTCGTCAAGCCGACCACGCCTCTCACTCCCGAGGAGGTCGAGGCCATTGTCAGCAAGGTCCAGGGGGGGATGGGACTGCTCGTCGTCGGTGACGGCGGCTTCGACAACACCCATCTCAATCCGCTGGCCAAGAAGTTCAGCGTCGAGTTCAACAACGACATCATATCGACGGTCGACCAGACAGGATCGACCAGCTACACACCGTACATGTACGCCATGCCGCACCCAATCACGAGCCAGATACAGTACTTCCAAGTGGACAAGAGCTGCTCTCTCAAGCTCGGCGACTGGCACAAGCAGGTGCTGCTCTTCTCGGCCAAGGAGAGCTTCTCCGACGCGGACTGGGACGGCAGCTGGGAGCAGGGCGAGTACGTCGGTTCCTGCTCGGTCATGGCCCGATACGATGCAGCGAACTGCCGGGTCGTGTTCATCGGGGATGGCATCATGTTCGAGCGGGGCTCGGAGCAGGACCTTAAGCTCCTGGACGCAGTGCACAAGTGGCTGAACCGGGAGATCTAGGGACGCTACTGAGGCGGGGGACGACGCGCTCCCCGCCCAACCATAGGGATAAAAAGCTGAGCCCAGAGTAGGCCGCAAGGGGGTTATTCAATGCCGTCCAAGAAGGCCACTATGTTCCGCGAGGCCATGCGTGAGTTCTGGGACTCGATTCCCAAGCTAGTGGTCAACCTCGGGACCGCTTACCTGATCTACCTGTTCGGGATGAACGCGTTCATCCCGCTGGCCGATTCCCTCGGACTGACCATCGGCGGCCTTGCCGTCTCACAGGTCACCAGTGTCGTGGTGCTGTGCGCCATGGCCCTTCTGGTATACAGGTCCTTGAGCGAGCTTCGCGACATCGCCGAGGCGCTGGCGAAGTTCCTTGCGGTCCAGGTGGGCGAGGATGTCACTGACGAGGAGGTCGAGGACTACCGGACAGCCATCCGCGGCCTCATTACTGTGGGCGCTATCGTTATCGCCCTGTACTTCTTCCTGGGGATGCTCAGGGGGATCAACGTGGTCGTTGCCGGCGTAGTCTACATCATCGCCGTCCTCTACTGCATCATGCTGCTCCTGCGGACAGGTTCTGCTCTGGAGCGCGAGATTGGCGCGTGGGCCGAGGAGAAGGCCCGTCGCCTTGATAGCAAGTAAACAGAATCATGATCACATCTGATACTGATGTGGAGGTGCTTTGAGAAATGGCAGACCTGACAGCTAAGACATATGCTGAGGCCATGCGGGAGATCTTTGACAGCGTCCCGAAATTGGTGGTCAATCTACTGACCGCCTTTCTGATCTACATCTTCGGGAACAAGGTCTTCACCACGATCTCAGCCAGGCTCGGACTGACCATCGCAGGGATCCAAGTGGTTCCCCTCATCAACGCGGTGGTTCTCCTGTCCATGATATACTTCGTGTACAAGTGCTTCGGAGAGATCCGCGACATCGCCGAGTCCTTCGGTAAGCTAATCGCCGTGAACATCGGCGGAGGCGTGATGGACGAGAGCGAGGTCAAGGATTACTCGTCCGCGATGCGCGGGATCCTGTACGCTATCGCCCTGACGGCGCTGTCCTACTTCTTCATGGACGTGCTCAACGGGGTGCACGGTATGCTCGCCGGCTTAGCCATGGTGCTTATCGTCATCATGGTCATCCTGCTGCTGTTCCAGTCCGTGAACGCGCTCAACAGGCAGTTCACTGCGCTGGGCAAGCAGGCGGCCGACCAGATACTCGCTGAGGCCGAAAAGTCCGCGAAGAAGTAAAGAACACACCTGAGGGCGATGACGATGACGTTGGAGGACCATGCGCAGAGGATATTGACCCCGCTGGCCATCATCGCGCTCGTCATCGCCCTAATCTCCTTTTTCGGGATGGTGGCCGCTGGCAACGTCCCGCCAAAGGTCAAGGAGTTACCTGCCTTGGCGAACGCGGTAGGCACCCTCAACGCCACCCTGACGGCTCCCATAGGCGAGACGAACATGCTCGCAGTCCTTGTCATAGCCGGTCTCCTGATCATGATCCTTTCGTGCTATATGATGAGCCAAAGATTCTACAGGATGGTCGAGGAAGGCGTCGCCGCCATGGACATCGAATATGATGGAAACGTCGTGGATGATGAAGAGGCGTCCGAAGAGTAGCCAGTTCCAGAATCCGTCCTCGTTCCCCTCAGGTAACTATATAATCTGAAGACCGTGCCGGACCTTCTCAACGAGGCACTGGTATGTACGACGTCGAGCATCAGTTGGAGTGTGACGATCCCGCTCTGAGAGAGCGCATCTGTGAGGCGTACGACTTCTGTTCCACTCTCACTGGCGGACTTGAGGGCGAGTACAACCTCCGGGTGCTACCCAAGGAGGAGTTCCTCCAGGCACAGAAAGAGGATCACGGCATCAGTGATGGCGAGCTCCGTCGCATGGGATACTTCATCGACCGCGGCAATCATGTGGGTAATGCCTACAGAGACGAGGCTCTCCTGTGCGGGAGGGGGCGCTCCGCCTCCGTCCGGTGGGCGGTCCACGAGGTCCAGGGGCACGGCTACATGTTCCAGAATACGAGTGTGGGGCATGCCATGAAGGAGGCGTGGGACGATGACGACCGCTACAACGCCATATTCCACTCGTGCAATGTCTCCGGCGAGGGTTTCGCCACATGGATCGATCACAAGTACGTAGCCAGCCGCGGATTCCTCGGCAAGGTAGGCGAGCTCTTTGAGCGGTACGAGGAATGGCTTGGTGCTCTTTTTGGCGAGAACAGGGAGTATTGGCGCGGTTCTAAGCAATGCCGGAAGATAGAGAAGGAGTTCGGTGAGAAGAACGTCGCTGTGGCCTACCGTGTCGCCCTTGATGTAGACATGGACCTCGAGGCACCCAGTGATGAGCTTTCCTCACAACTCACCCACCCTGAGAACAATGCTGACAAGCGATTCGCCTTCTTCGCGTCCCTCAAGAATCCCGGTATCGATGAGGACGACACTGAGGGCTTCGAGGCCTATGTCAGGGATAAGCTGTCATCTCTCGTACGATGAGCTTCCTCATCTCTCTCTGTCGTGTTCACTGAGGATGTATTTGTCTTCCCATTTCTCCGCTGTCTTTTCGTCCACTTCTGGGATAGGCCCATCCTCCTCACGTCCGAACGGTCTGACATGCTTTCTCCAGGCAAGCCCTAGGAAGAAGCCAGCGAGAAGCCCCCCAAGATGCCCTTCGTACGCTATGTTCTCTGCATGTCCGTACACACCGGCGGTGTCCAGGGCCAGCCATATGCCACCCAGAACGATGACCGGGAGCGGTGCTCCCCAGTAAACGATGAGCGTCGGCCTCATGGCCGCTATCGCTCCCACAACTCCTCTGGCTGCCCCGGATGCACCCAACACCCTGACATGTGGGTAGGCCTGCATGACGGCTATGCTAGATGCCAGTTCTGCGATAAGCAAGATCGTTATGAAACGGCGGGTCCCCGCAATACGCTCGAGAATGAATCCGAAAAGAATAAGCGGAAAGAGGTTGTGCAGGAGGTGTT
>JASMDC010000053.1:0-17384 GCA_030753015.1 Candidatus Undinarchaeales archaeon
ACTATGCCCGGGCAGGGGCGGGAGCGTAGTGATGGGGTAGGGAGAGGGGGCAAACGTCGAGGTTATGCAACAAAGCAATTGTAGAGAGAGAAAAACCCATCAATGATTAGTTACGGGCCCCGGGTGGGGGGTCCACTGCGAGACTATGTGATTCGATCGGTGGCTGTGAGAACTAGCGAGGCGAGCTTGGCACGAGAGCGTCGTCGGGGCCAAGGATGCGAGAATGAGCACAAGACGTGCAAAACACCGAGAGATTTGTACTGGTGGCTATGAGCGAGAGCTCTGGCTGTCCTTTTATGCTACCGCGTCCCGGGCCAAGCGTACCTTCAGCAGGGCATGGTGTAACTCGCTGGTCCGGTTCTCCCTCCTTACGCTGCTCGGCGCCCTTACCGGTGTGGCCGCCCACCTCACCTTTGCACTGGGCGGCCCCGTGGCCTACATCCTCGAGAACACATGGGGCGTGGTCCCCATGACAGTGGGCTACCTAGTATCCCCGTTCGCGGGAGCCTGTGTCGGCGCCGCAAGCGCTCTCGCCGCCGGGATTGTCGCATTCGGCTGGTTCTTCGCCGTTCCCGGGATCGTTCCGTACATACTATCCGTTATCGCGGTCCCCATGGCGACCGGTGCTCTAGTGGGCGCCCTGCCGGCAATGCTCGCTCCGCGGGTCGAATCCTCCCGCCTGCTCGCCACGCTGTTCGTGTGCACCCTGTCGGTCCAGTTCGCCGGTGTAGCGCCCGCGCTGGTCGAGATAGATCTCCGTTCACCCGATGCGAGCGGGCTCGCCTCGCTCCCCCTCATCATCCTTTTTTGCTTCGGGGCGTACACCCTTGTAGCGGCACCGATCTTACGCCTCGTCGTCCTTGGTGACGGACGTGCGATTGGCCCTGCGGTCGCCGTGTTCGTGGTCCTGCTCGTCGTGGCGGGCCCCCGGCTCGAACGCTCGGTTCAGAGCGATCCCGTGGACCCTCGCATATCTCACCCACGGATCATGGCGCTCGCGGACCGCCTGGCATCGTCCGACCTTCCTGACGAGGACCGCATCAGTGCCACGCTGGCGTACGTGCGTGACGACATCGGCCCGTACATCCGTCCGCCGAACAAGCTGGTGCTCCATCAACAGAGCGCTCTCCAGACCCTCGAAAGAGGCCGTGGGGACTGTGTGGACAAGGCGGTCCTGCTCGTCACCCTCCTCCGGCACGAGGGTTTCGTCGCCGAGCTCGATGAACAACCCGATCACGTCCGCGTGATGCTCTTTCGCGAGGACGGCGACCGGATCCTCGATCCGTCCCATGAAGAGCTCCTATGGTCCGATAATGATCACCTGGAGAGGCCCATAAGCACCCTGTTAATGCGTATAATTTACGGGATTGATCCCCGTTCAGTGATCCTGAGTGCGCTCGCCCTCTCACAGCTTATCGTCCTCTACGTCGTCTGGGCATATCCGGCGGTGGCACGCGACCTGATGATGGAGGCGTCCCTGCCCCGGTATAACGTCATGTAGGTCCGCGTCAATGCCCGTCAAAACCTTTATAGACCTTCGGCGGGAGCACCGGGGCGTGGCCGAGGACAACAACGGCGAGGACCTCTCCGAGGAGGACTCCCGAACGGACACGGCGCCCGCGATCCTTGAGCGCTTGGAGGGAACGCGTGTCGGGGACTGGCTCCTCGCTTCCTGGGAGAATCCACGGGACCGGTGGCTGTTGCTAACGAGCCTTGGGCTCGTCTACGGAATCGTCGGTTATCTCCTTATCATGGGCGACTTCAACGTGTCCACCTTCCTCGTGTACGCCCTGGACGTAGTGCCCATCGTCGTCGGCTACAGGGTCTCGCCCGCCGCTGGCGCCTGGGTCGGAGTAATTGGTTCGCTCGCTACGGGCATCATTCTGCTCCTGAACCTTTGGGGATTCCGAGGTTTCCAATACTATCTCATCCCCGTGATCCTGGTGGCCATGATGGCCGGCGCTTTTCTGGGAGCCCTTCCCGCACGTCTTGCACCGGAGATGGACCGCCGCCGCCTGCTCCTCGTGCTCCTTGGATGCGCCGGCGTTGTCGGCTTCACCGACGTCACTCCCGTGATCGCGGCCTGGATAATGGGCCGCGCCCATATAGTCAACCTCTGGATCTGGCCCGTGATGACGATAATGTGCTTCACAATATACGTTCTCGTCGTGGTGCCCCTTGTCAGAGTGTTTGTTCGTGGCGAAAGGAACGGATTGAGACTGGCACTGGTCTCGATCATCGCCATTATTCTCGTTGGTCTCATCCCATATGATACGCCCTCGACGGTGATGCCTGAACGGTTCGAGCCCTACATCAAATCCGACCATTCCGCGGTGATCCGGCTATCCAGCGAGATCGCACGACCGTCACTGACCGATCAGGAGCGCATCAACACCACCTACCGGTTCGTACGCGACAACATTACCTACATAGACGATCCGCCCATTATAGGGGATTACCTCCAGCCGCCCGAGGAGACGATAGAGCGCGGTTACGGCGACTGCGAGGACGTGTCCATCCTCTTGGTCTCCCTCCTTCGGAACCAAGGCTTCAATGCCTCGGTGGACGTCATCCCTGGCCACGCCCGTGTGGAGTTGGCGTGGAACGGCTCCATCCACCTGCTCGATGCGACGAGCATCGATGAGTTCCAGGTCGGCGGCTAGGGCCAGGCTCACCTGCCGAGCCAAGAGAGGGGCTCCGGACCAAATGTAGGATTTGTACGTGGTCAGAACCCATCCGTCAAAAGCTATTTAGCCAATGGGAAACCCTCACGTCCCGTGGAGGACGGAGCGCGTGAAACTGCTGGTGCGTCGGAGGAACGGCGCACGTCCTCTGGCGCTCTCTCCATCGGAAAGATGCTGGACCACCCACCTACACGCATACTGTTCCTCAGCTTGCTGGGTGTGGTGTACGGCTACACATCCTTCCTCACCCTCACCTGGAGTTCGTCAATCGCATCGCTCCTGGTCTACGTCTGGGACGTCGTGCCCGTGGTGGCAGGATACAGATTCTCCCCCGCGAGCGGTGCATTGGTGGGGATCATGGGCTCCTTCACCACCTGGTGGGCCATGTTCCATGAACCTGTCTGGTTCCAGCTGGCGATCCCCAACGTAATCCCGATCCTCGCCGTTACACTTGTCACCGGGGCGATGCTGGGAGCGCTCCCTTCGAGCTTTGCCCCCGGGCTCGAGCGGCGCCGCCTGTTCGTTGCTCTGCTCGCCTGCGCGGTGGCGGTGGGGTTCGCCGACGTAGCCCCCATAGCATTGAGCTGGGCCGTGGGCCGCACCCGCTTCATCTACCTGTGGCTATGGCCTGTAATGACTATGGTGTCCTTCAGCGTGTATGCCCTCGCTGTGATGCCTCTCACACGTTACCTCGTCCGCGGTGAGCCTCCGGGCCGGTTGCGATTGGTTCTTCTGGTGCTCGCGGCGGTCCTGGTAGGCCTCGTCCCCTTCGAGCCGGACCTCGGGCTGGACACCGATGACTTCACCGAGTACATACGTCCTGACCATCCCGATGTGGTCGCGCTCGCCCGTCGGCTCGGCGACCCTTCCCTTCCCGATGAGGGGCGCATCAACGCCACCTTCTGTTTCGTACGCGACAACATCACCTATCGGAGCGATCCGTTCATAGTGTACTACGACTACTTCCAACCACCCGAGGAGACCCTTGAGCGGGGGTATGGCGATTGTGACGACAGGGCGATCCTCCTCGTATCCCTCCTGAGGGCCGAGGGGTTCGAAGCAGAGGTGGACCTAATCCCAAACCACGCCCGGGCCAACCTTACATGGAACGGTTCTGTCCGTGTACTGGACCCGAGCAGTGACATCCAATTCATGTGCCCGCATTAAGGACTTTCGGGACGTCCTCTCTTGGTCTCCGGGCCCCCGTCATGTTTTCCGAGGGCAAGGAACGGACCGGGGTCACCAGGGCTGATCACCAGCGTCCGTGGCCATCCCTCTCGCCGACGGACCACGATGCGGCCTGCGAGGCGTGTGGACAGGTAGAGCGTGCCGTGGCGATAGGCGCGCACGTAGGAGGGCAGGTCGCCGAGGCCCTTCTCCACCGAATCTATGTCGTCGGCGGGCACTCGCAGACGCAGGGGGCCGTACCACACCACCAGGTCCCCCGCTTCGTCGATGACATAGCGGACGAAGATGGTTGAGAGGAAGAGGACGATGATGGGGACCCACAGGAGAAATATGAGGGGTGTGAACAGGGGCGGGAGGAACGTCCGGGCCTGCCACAGGAAGGTCGTGATGTAGGTGCAGGCCAGCACATAGGCCACCGAGGCGGTGACGAACCGCCGGTCGATGGGGGGGCTATCGATCACCGTCAGTGTCCCGGCCCCCTGTCCGGTCAACGAGCACCCGGAAGAATCCGGCGAGCCCGAACGCCTCCTGACGCGTGAGGAACGATTTTGCCAGCACCCTGCGGAGCACGAGCCCAATCTTGTGGGCGCGCTGCTCCGAGAACGCCAGCTCGTCCATGAGCGTGTCCGCGCTCCGGAGGATGACCTCTTTCTCGACGGCACCGGCGAGCTCAAAGGATTCGGCATCGAGCTGACGTCCGACCCAGACCTCGTAGAGGATGACCGCCGCGGCCTGGGAGATGTTGAGAGTGCCGTACTCGGGGCTTGCCGGGATGGTGACCACCAGCTCGCACCGCTCCAGCTCATCGGTGTGGAGCCCCTCCCCCTCCCGACCGAGCACGAGGGCCGCCCTCCCCTTGGCGCCCGCGAGCCGCTCGCCGAGCTGACGCGGACCTATGTGTGAGCGCAGGACTTTCCGCTCCGACGCACGGATTGCCGTGGAGCCCACGACCAGTTCGCACCCCGATATAGCCTCGTCCCACGTCGCCACCCTACGGGACGCGTCCAGGACGTCGACCGCGTGCTTGGCCCGCCGCCGTGCCTCGTCATCGAGCTCGCACTGAGGATCGAGGAGCACGAGGTCCGATACCCCGAAGTTCTTCATAAGGCGGCAGACGGCGCCGACGTTGCCCGCGGTCTGGGGCTGGACGAGCACGACTGTAAATGACATGGGGAACCCGTGAGATCAGGGTTCCTTGAACCTGCTGTACACGTCCGCCAGGAAGCTCTCCCGCTCGAGGAACGGCCCGACAAGGTCCTCCACGCGCATTTTCTTCATACATCTGGAGATGAGGTTGCGGGAAACCTGTCGCTCGGGCGTGAGATCGTACCGGGAGATTATGTCAAGCTCCTCGCCAACGCTCTTGGAAAAACCCTTGAAGTCCTCACCAGGGGTCTTGCTCCGGGCCCACACGCCCAGGAGTTCGAGCGCCTCGGTGATGGTCAGGTGCTCATCGCCCACCAAGATACCACGGTCGGCGATCCACACCTTGGTGACCCGCTCAAGGGCCTCCTCCTGCATCATTACCTGGATGATGAAGAAGTCCTTGTTGCGCTCACCGAGGGGTGTGAAGATGTCCAGGATCTCCTTCTGGGCAGCCACGGGCAGGATGTAGGAGTTCGAGGCGAGCCGTAGGAAGGGGAACCTGCGCTTGCTATCGAAGTCCTCCATCACCTCGGACACTCGGGAGAGGAGCTTCTGACCGAACACGAGGAGGATGACGTTCTCGTCCATGGGGGAGAAGGGGGGATGAACCAATATAAAGCTACGGGTGGCCTGTCGGGGCGCACTCGAGCACGATGCGGACGGGACCGCCCGCGCGGAGCCGGTCCACCAGTTCGCGGGAGAGGTCCTTTGCCGCCTTGTCCGCATCGATTGCCAGCGTCCTTCCGCAGACGTACCCGCTGCGGCGCACGACCATGTCGGACGGGTCCTCGAATGTGAGGCCGGGGGCGCCCGTGGCCTCGACGACATCAAAGACGCCGTCCGCCTCGATGGTGATGCGCAGTCGCCTGCCTGCCCGCAGCGCGTCCTTCAGGTCGTCGTCCAGTCCGGGGAGCGAGCGGTCCATCGCCACGGCCACGAAGCAGTCGCCACGGGAGGTCACGGCCTCCTCCGTGGTGAACGCGAGGGTGTTGTAATGGGTGGAGAGGATGTTGGGATGCCCCTTTCCCTGCAGCACCTGACGGACCGTCACGGACCGGCGGGTCCGCCAAACCTTTTTATGTCCTTGTGGGCACGCCCAAATCGATGAAGGTACATATCGAGGGGAAGCTGGCGCCCATGGCCCAGATCGACCTCGATACCGGCGAGCGCATCTACGCCCAGGCCGGCAGCCTGATGTTCAAGACCGGGTCCGTCGATATGGAGCCCACGGGCCGGGGCGAGGGTGCCAGCGGTATCTTCAAGCGCCTGATCACCTCAGAGACCGTGCTCTTCCTCGAGTTCAAGGGTCCGGGGACCGTGGGGCTGTCCCCCTTCTTCCCCGGCGAGATCAAGGAGGTCGTGCTCAGTGAGGGCGAGTCAATCCACGTCAACCGGGGCGCGTTCCTCTTCGCCGAGCGCTCGGTGCGGTACGACGTCGACTGGGTGAGCCGCGGGTGGTGGCAGCGCGCCAAGATGGGCCTACTGGGCGGCGAAGGGTTCTTCTTCCAGAAGCTCACCGGGCCGGGCCGCGCCTACCTCTACGTGTGCGGCGACATCGTGGAGACCGAGCTCGCCGCGGGCCAGACCGTCCAGGTGGAGCAGGGCGCTCTGGTGTACAAGGACGTGGAGGTGGGGTACGAGCTCGAGCGCGTAAAGGGACTGGGGCGCATCATATTCTCCGGTGCGGGCCTGTTCCTCGTCACGCTTACCGGTCCCGGGAAGGTGGCCCTACAGACCATGGACCTCAACCAGTTCGTCGGCCGCATCGTCGCACCCATCATGCGCTCGTAGGGTTCGCTGCGAAAGGCTTTTCAATCATCACCTCACAGAGATTGACGAGCGCCCATGACCGACCAGACCACCCAGCCCCTTCCCGAAACGAAGGGCGGGGGGATGAGCCTCCTCGACCTCATCGTCATCCTCATCGAGGTGGCGGGAGTCGCGGGGGTCGTGTACATCGCGATGTGGCTCATGGGCGACTGCTACTCCTACACCCTCGCGGGGTACAAGCTGAGCTGCTGCCCCATCTCGTGCGGGTGAAACCGCGCTGTATGTGTGGGCCCTGATCCTCTTTTCGAAACATTTATTACTGCGCAGTGACTAATAATAAATAGAAGAAAAACCGCGACGAGGAGTTGAGGGGTGGGCCCCCCGCCGCCATGGGGTGCCTACTATGAACCAGAAAGGAACGATAAACCTGTCTGCCGAGGCCCTCGTCGCCATCGTTCTCGCGGTGGCCGCCCTGTCTTTCGGCATATACGCCATCGAGCGTGCGAAGCCCGGTGTGAAGCATACCAGGATTACTGGAATAAGTCGTTTTCAGGAGCTCGATCCGATAACGATGCTCAAGTGCGCGGACTGGCATGACGACGAGTATCCGGTCGACGTGGAAGCGCTGGAGATCTTGTACAAGTTCCCCACGCTCTTTGAGGGATCCAATGTCAAGGGATGTGAAAAGATTCCCGCGAAGATTCTCGCCGCGAAGGGAGAAGGTCGACTCATGCTCGGGATGTCGGACAGCGACGTCCTTGATTGCATGCGGTTCTGTGCGGACGTAGCCAAGGTTCGGGATGCATGTGCTTCTGAGCGAGATTCGCAGCTATGCCGGGCTGAATCGTTCGCACGGATGCAGAACCGCCCTGCGTAGGCGTCAGGACTTCAGCAGGAACGACATCTCCGAAGTGACCATGTCGTCGGAGAGCTTCTCCAGCCGCTCGATGGAACCCACGTCGTACCAGAACTCGTCGGTGAGGTACCCGCGGATCTTCCCGCCCTCGTCGATGAGCCGGGGGATGAGGTGTGCGTTGAGGTCCAGCACACCGTTCGGGTCCGTCCGCATACCGGCGAACGCCGCCGCACGCACGATGTAGATGCCTATGTTCACGGGCATGTCGATCCGGGGCTTCTCTCGGAATCCGTGGACGGTGGCCAGCGGTCCGTCCGCGTCGGTGACGTCCGCCACGCCCACGGGGACGGGGAAATCCCTTGCCAGGGCGAGGGTCACGTCGGCCTCCGCCTCTCGGTGGAGCGCCAACATCCGGCCCATGTCTATGTTCGAGAGTATGTCACCGTAGAATATCACCACGTCCTCGTCCCCAGCGGCCGTCAGTGCGGGGAGGATGGCGTTACCCGTGCCCTTGAGGTCCGGTTGGTCGAGGTGGTAGGTCATGCGGGCCCCGAACCGCGAGCCGTCCTCGAAGTAGTTCGTGATCTGCTCTGCGTGCGCTCCCACGAGCACGTTCACATCGCAGATGCCGTGGTGGCACAGGAGCCTGACGATGTACTCCATCAGCGGTTTGCCCTGTCGTCCCAGGGGCATCATGCACTTCTGAAAGTAGAACGAGAGGGGCCGGAGCCGGGTGCCTTCGCCGCCGGCGAGCACGATGGCCTTCATGGAGATGAGGGGGGCGATTGAGCTTTAAATGCCTATGCCGGCTCGTCGCGAAGCTCCTCGACCATCCAGGGCCTCGTCCCCCTGAGATATGCAAGGGCAGCGAACACGATGAGGACGACGGCGAGGGCGGCTGGCCGGGGAGAGTACCACCGCCGTGCTCGGAACGCGTACACGGTACCGTCCAGGGATGCCACGATCACGAGCCCGTCGGACAGGGCGGGAGTGACGCTCACGGGGCCGACGGAGCCGGTCCGGCCCAGGAGGGTTCCTGCCCGGGCATCGATCACATGGAGCTCGCCCAGCTTCGAGCTCGCGTAGACGATCCCGTCGGCGATAGCAGGGGGCGCGTCCACAGCGCAATCCATATCGTGCCGCCACAGCTCGTCCCCCGTCGACGCGTGTAGGGCGTAAAGGAGGCCGCCGCTCGAGCAGGAGTACACGGCCCCGTCCGCCACGGTCGTGGCCCCCGCGGCGCCCGCTAGTTCGTGCTTCCAACGGAGCGCACCGGTGCCCGCGTCAAGGGCGTAGACCCGCCCGTCGAGCGAACCCATGTAGACGGTCCCGTCCACCACCGTGGGCGAGAACCAGTTGGATCCCGAGGTCATGGTCCTCCAGAGCTCACGACCTGTCCGTGCGTCAGAGGCGTAGACGTACGCATCGCTGGACCCGGCCACGACGGTCCCGCCGGCCACGGCGACGGGGGCGCGGACGGGCCCTCCCATCGCGGAGGCCCACCGCTGTGTCCCGTTCCCCTGATCGAGGGCGAGGAGCCGACCGGAGCTCGTGCTCACGTACACCGCATCGCCGGTCGCCTGGAGCGCGGGCAGTTCCGCCGGCTCGTCAGTGAAGAACCTCCACCGACGCTCTCCCGTGCTCGCGTCCAGCGCGTTCACGTGCATGTCCTCCGAGCCGACGACCACGAGCCCGCCGACGACCACTGGTGCGGAGTGGCGCAGGAACCCCTCGGTACGGAAGGTCCAGACCGGCGTGCCGGTGAACTTGTCGAGGGCGTAGAGATGCTCGTCCGCAGCGCCCACATAGACGAGGTTCCCGGCGACGACGGGAGTGGTGGTGACCGGGGCACCCGTCCTGAACGTCCAAGCGCGCTCAAGGTCGGCACCGGGTCCGCCGGTGGTCGCTCCTGTGTTCCTCACGTCACCCCTGGGCACGGGCCAGTCGGCCGCGGTGGCGAGGGTCACGGCGACGGTTGTGAGCAGTACCACCAGGAGGATGGGGAAGCCACCCGGCCCGGACGCACGCACCACATCACGCACTCGCCCCTGGTAACTATTTATGCTTGCATGTTGAGCTGCGGTATCGGAGGAGCGTTATGGCGGAAGCCGGGAGCACGGATGACGGACCCTCTGGCGGCCTCCGCCGCCGGCGCCTTATTGTTCTGGTCAGCATCATCGCCACCCTGCTCACGCTCGAGATCGTAGTCCGAATGATACCATCACCGCAGATGCGCGATCCCATGAGCTCGTTCGCCCTGCGTTCGAGCAGCAATCCGCGCCTCGGTGTCGAGTTCGTCCCGAACAGCACCTTCGCTACCGTGTACGACGGCGATCCGGACGGCATCCTCCCTCCGGGCGGCCGGGTCGAGTACCGGATCAACTCACTGGGCCTGCGCGGTCCCGAGCAACCGGTCCTTGAAGGTGCGGACGCGCGCCGGATCCTGGTCCTCGGCGACTCGTTTGCGTTCGGCACAGGCGTGGTCCACGAGGGGACGCTACCCGCGCAGATTGGGTCGGCCCTCCAGGAGCGCGCGCCCCCGGGTATCCGTTACCAGGTGTTCAATGCCGGCGTCCCCAGCTATACCACCCTGCAAGAGCTCGCACAGCTCGAACACTTCTCGCCCGTCGTGCGACCGCATGTGGTGGTCGTGACCTACATGCTCAACGACGTCATGTCCGAAGAGGAGGCGCAGGCGGAGCTGGAGGACCTGTTCTTCGACCGGATGAGCATGCCGGGTGAGGGGACGCCGAGCGCACTGGTGAACCTCATCAGCGACCGGCTTAGCAACCGGCTCCAGGGAGGAAGGATGAACGACATGTATCGCTCCTACTACACGGGTGACCGCCGAGAAGAATGGGAGCGGACAGCTAGGGCGTTCGCAGGGATGGCCGAGCACTGCAAGGAGCGCAACATCCATCTGGTCGTTGCGGTCTATCCATTCCTCCACGAGTTCGACACGTACCCCTATCGCGATGTCCATGACATGATCGTAAGGACCTGCCAGGAGCTGGGGATCGATGTGATCGACCTGCTCCCGGTTCTCGAGAAGTACAATGACCGGGATCTCTGGGTCCATCCCACGGACCCGCATCCGAACGCCAGGGCGCACGGGTATTCCGCCCGGGCCATTGCAGATGTCATCAGCGGGAAGGATGCTGCGTGACCGGCCCCGGAGCACTTTTATTACTTGGCCTTCACAGTGGGCCATGGTCGATGAGAGGCTCGTGGTGTCCGTGGTCCAGGCCGTCCTTGAGAGAGGCGGTGACCAGAACCTCTCCCACATTATTTCTCTTGTGAAGAAGGCCACCGCCACAGGGCGTACCGAAGTCGTCGTGCTCCCCAACCACCTCACACGCTCGGGCCCGGTCTCCCTCCCCTGCGAGCTGACCGGCGAGCTAGCCGACATCGCGCGGGACAACCTCACCGCCATCGTCGGCGCCATCCCGGAGCGGACCGAGGAGTGCGCGTATAACACCGCTTTCATCATCGGAAGCGATGGACGGACCATGGGCGTCCAGCGCAAGTTCATGCTCTCCCCGGCCGAGGTGCCGTCACTAAGACCGGCCCCCTCGGTGCGGGTGTTCGACACCGACGCCGCACGCTTCGGAGTGGTCGTCGGTGAGGACATGCTCTTCCCAGATTTCTCCCGCATCGTCGGGCTCTCCGGGGCCGAGGTCGTGTTCTGCCCCTCCCTCGTCGCCGGCGAACTCGTCCGGAGCCTGCGGACGGCCTGCTGCGTCCGTGCGTTCGAGAACAGGATGTTCGTGGTGAACGCCAACGGCATCCCCGGTGAGGTCCGCACGACCAAGAGCGCCCGGGGACAGAGCACCATAGCCACACCGTACGTAGGCGACAACCTGCTAGCGAAGGGCCTTGCGAAGGAGGGTATCATCACCGCGGAGCTGGACCTGGCTCGCTACCGCGAGGAGAAGTCCAGGCCGCCAGAGGTGCCCGGGAAGCGCCGGGGACGGCGGCGTAAGTATCGTCTGGGCCCCGGCCCGCACAGGTGCCTCGAGCTCCTGGGCAGGGTGGGGCTCGAGCTCGAGGTCGAGATCCGCTCAGTGAAAGGTATTCCTGAGGAGTAGGGAGGGCCCCGGTGGGGCCGGGACCCACCCTCTCGGGACCACTACCTTCGCTTGGCCGGCCCCTTGAGGGCCGTGAGGATACGCTTCCGCTTGGTTGTGGGCGTCCGCGCCCGCTTGGCGTTCCCCATGCGCTTGGAAAGGGCCTTGTTGTCGAGGCTGTAGGCGGCCCATACGGCAAAATCGTTGAGGTCTTGGCGGAGGTGGTACTCGATAGCGTCATCGTCCACCCCCTCCACGAGCTCGGCGAACTCGTTGATGGTCCGCGCCCGGCCCACATCCGTATCGGGATCTGTGCGGAACACGAACTCCTGTCCTGGGGGTACGGCTTGTCGTGCCATTGTATGGAGAAGGGGTCGTTTCATGGTTTAAAAAACTACTATTTTATTAATAGTTATTAGATGTTACTTAGGGTTACGAAACTAGTTCCCGGAAGCGCCTGAAATAGTACTCTCTTACAACGTTTTTTCGAAAGCGGTGCTGAACGCGCTCTGCTGGTGGAGGTGCAGTATTATAAAGCATGAAACGAATTTCTTTGCGATGCGTTCTTTTAGGGGGATTGCTCACGGAGTAGCACGTGCTCTCATCTCTACCGGCATGGTGAGCCACGGCATCCTGGGCGACTGCCAGCGGGTGTACGGCGACCTTCTCGTGCTCACGGGCGGGATCATCGGCCACCGGTTCGGCAACGACCACTCTGAACCTAACGTGGACCCGGGTTCAGAGCTGCTCCCTGAGCGCTTCGAGGATTGAGCCCGACTCGCGGTCCCTCTCGTTGATGACCTCAGTGGTCCCGCCCTGCACCGCAAGCTCACCGAGCAGGAGCGAGAGCAGCCGGACGGCGTTCCGGGGTGTGTCGTCCACGAGACCCTCACGCCCGCGTCGGCGGACTACCTCGTCGGCATGGTCCAGGAGCCTAGTGCGGTCCCGCCCGCTCCACGGCGGCAGGACCGGGACGCGGACGAACGTCCCTCGCTCCCAGTCGACCCGGACCAGGGACGGCTCCGCCTTAACCTCGCGCGGCTCTAGCGCGTCCACCATGCCCGCGTCCGGCTCCCGGTAGTCCCTGGCGAGCTCGCCCTCGAGGGCAGCGATGAGCCCGAGCCCGGACCGGAGCACGGCGACGTGGGCGGGCCCGTCGGCGGACCTCGCTCCCTCGACCACCCGGCGGAGGAACCGCTCCCTGAGCGGCGGGGCGGCCACGGTATTACCGACGAAGGGCAGCTGTTCCCGCTCCCGGGCAGAGCACCGGTCGAGCCAACGGTGGAGGAACTGGTCTCCCTCGAGCGATGCCACGCCGTCGAGGGCGGAGCGCACCTCGTCCGCACCGACCACGGGGCCCGCACCGGCCCCCGGGCACCTGAACATGGACACCCGCGGCCGCCCGTCGGGCGTGGCCCAGAGCCTGAAGGGGAAGAGCCTGCAGAGGAGCGGCCTCTCGTCGTGCACCGCGCACAGCGGCCCGTCGAGATGGGGGCACCGGAGCGAAGCGAGCGGGACGTAAGAGCGGAAGAGCGGATGCGGACTCGACAGCCGGCGGAAGGGCACACGCTGCGCGTCACGCTGGGTGAGGTGGAGCCCCGTGAGCTCGGCACAGCACTTCCCGCAGCGGATGCACTCGTAGCGGCGCGGGGTGAAGGCGAGCTCAGGCAAGGTCCCCATCGGGACCTACGATGGCTAATAACCTTAAAAAGGTGGCCCCGCTCCTGTGACCCGCCCATGGAGGAGTACGGTCGCATCTGGGAGCTTCCGGACATCGAGCCGAAGAAGGGCTTCCGCTGGTGCTGGTGGTTCTGGCTGGTTTTCATCGACAATCCGGCCGATCCCGACCGACCTCGCCAGGTCATGATCCTATGGAGCTTCAAGGACTCGCCCACCATCATCCACGATACCCACTACCACCCTGGTGAGGGAGTGGACCGTACCCCCGAGAAGGACACCTTCCCCGGCGTCGTCGCCGCCTGGTATTTCGACGGGGAGGAGATGGACCACGACCTCGCTCTGGAGCAAGGCCCCGTCACGGTGGTACGTGAGCTCGACAATCCGGGGACCGGTCGCCTCTCCATCGATACGCCCAAGGGCAACGACTACGTGTTCGAGGGCGCGCCCCGCGACTGGCGCCTACGCATCAGGAACGAGAAGCATGACATGGACTATACCATCCGGCTGGAGAAGCCCAACGTGTTCACCAGCCCCATCTACCGCACCAAGCACTTCCTCCGGGGACTGTTCATGTACAGCGTGGTCAAGCTCAACCGCTGCACAATGGAGGGGACGGTGGACGGCGAGAAGGTGACGGGCACGGCCTACCTCCAGCGCATCGGGATGAACAATCCCTGCCTCCCGTGGTTCTGGGGTGTTCTGCACTTCGCCGACGGCTCGATCCTCAAGTACTTCTTCCCCCACGTCTCGACGGCCATCTTCCGTAGCGATCCCGTCCAGCGGATGCCGGGCCACGAACGGCTGTGGTTCCCGGCAAAGCGCGAGATGGAGTTCTATCACGCGCCAACATCAACCCTCCACAACTTCAAGCGGGGGACCGTGGAGCGGCACGACCGCGAGAACGGGATGCCGGTCTTCGACATCACGTTCAGGTCGCCCACCAAGGATCTGACCGTCACCATCGACAGCTACGCCCACACCCACTGGCGCTTTCGGGGGAAGCATCCTCTCGTCCCCATCAATGACCTCTACTACAACGAGTACCCGGTCAGGGTGACCAATCTGTCCTTCACCTGCGGCGGGCGCGAGGTGACCCTGGCGGACACCGGCCCGGGTGCGGGGAACGCCGAGCACACATGGGGCGGCCTGTTCTGAGGCCGGCCGAAGCGCTCAATTTATAATGTTTAGGTCATGTGCTGAACACCGTGGCCAAGGAGCATCAGTTCAAGGAGATCGATATCGAACTGCACATCTGCGTGTCCTGCCTGGAGAACGACCAGGTTCACGTGGAGTTCAGGGACGTCAAGGGCGAGGAGTGCCCCTTCTGCAAGGGTCCGCTCACCCGCATAGGCCACACCCGCTCCCTCGATGGTGTTTACGAGCGCCTCTACATCTGTCCCAAGTGCAAGGAGTGCTACAAGGTGGACAACGATGGCGACTTCCTTCACATGGGCAATGCCTTCACCGAATGGTTCCTCAAGGTGTTCGGCGGACACGGCGAGAACGTCAAGTAACAGGGGGAGACCGCATGCATCCGCCCCTGGAGGCCGACAAGGAGACCTGGGAGTTCGAGTGGAACCCCAAGCGACGCTTCGAGGAGTACTGCAAGCTCGTCGAGGCCTACAACGGCCTTCGCAAGCATAACAAGGTGCTAGAGGTCAAGTACGAGGAGATGAAGCAGCTCATGCTCGAGCTGCGGGACCAGGTCGACCGGGGCACCAATGACCAGCAGAAGCTGTTCGACCGGCTCAACGCTATCAAGACCATCGCCACACCCAAGGACCTGTAGGGATCCGTGCGCGAGTTCCGCTACGCGGACTGGTCTGTTTGTATTGTATGGATGTACATATCGTAATGTGTCCTTTGGCCGAAACGACCCTATGAGAATTGAAAACGAATTGACGTTCAAGGTGCTACTATGAGACCAGATCCAACAAGACTATTGGAAATAGCAGCTATAGAAAATCCACTTGTCGGGTTCTATGATGTGCCGGATCCCAAGCCTTTCGAGCCCTTTGTCAGACCTGAACGATGTTTCTTTTCCTACTACGAGAATTGGCAAAAGGGCGAAAGTATCTGCATATCTGAGAATGGATCGAGTTGCAGGGGGGGCGGGTACTGGATTGGCGGCGTTGAATTCAAAAACCGTGACAATTTCGCAAAGGATCTCAACGAAAGAGAAGGTTTCAAGTCCTCACAGGAACTGATGGAACAATGGCTCGATAATCAGAAACCTTACCGGATAGAGCATGGATACGTTGTGATAGGGCCTTTGAGAGATGAACAATACGACTTCCTGAAGACCGTTACCTTTTTTGTCAATCCCGATCAGTTAAGCCTCTTGCTGCTGGGAACAGAATATCACAATGCATCCGTTGACATCCATCCAGCATTTACCGCTTTTGGGTCTGGTTGCGGACAGCTGGCGGCATTGTTCGAGAATCACGATCCCGATATCCCGAAGGCGATCATCGGCGCGACCGATATAGCTATGAGAGTGCATCTACCGCCTGACATTCTTGCCCTAACAGTGAACAAGCCTATGTATGGACAGCTCTGCGAACTAGATGAGGACAGCTTTCTCTATAAGTCATTTTGGAGAAGGCTCAGAAGAGCAAGAGGGGTGGCAATGAATGAAGCCCAATCCACCGACGGGAAATAGTCGAGGATCGTCTTTGGGCAGGCCGGTCAAGTAAGGCCGCAGACCTGATAGAACACTCATTTCTCCAAATCCAGAGTGTTTTTTCAATGACAGATGTGTGCGGTCATTACGCTCGATTCTGGGGCTCATTTTATCACTTCAAGAGGATATACCAACTATCAGAGTAGGTGATCAATTGTTCTCAGGATTAATTCTATCAGGATTCACGATGCCGATCAAGATGCCAAAACGCGCCCGTTGCAGGAAATGCGGCAAGGTCGTTTCCACACCGGATTTGATCAATGGTATGTGCCCGAAATGTGCAGGCGAACAGAGTAAAGGAGCATAGCTCCTGTCTATTCTGCTCCATTCCGGTATAGAAGGTAAGTGCCCCGCACATCCAAGGACCATCGGCAACGGTCGAGGATCTACCCTTCATTCTTACTAGCTACTACTCAAGAGATCACGTTCGGATGATCTGCGGTCCTGTTGAACTGTCGCCGATGTCCGATAACGACCCATGCATCCATAATGGATGTCATCATCTGTATAATGGTGTCAGGCCTTTGTCAGGTCCCGGTACGGGCGGGCAATTGCGTTCATGGAATTGTCGAGGAGCAATGAAGTCAAATCGATCCACAGGTCATCAGTGTGTTCTCATTCCGATCTTCACGATGATCGAAAGAAGGGCGAGCTTCATTCTTTTATGGAAAATTCAGGGATCCGTTTACAAGTTATGCGAATATGCTTGATTTTCATACGTCTTCTTCGGATTCCTCTCAGTATCCTTTATTCTTTTTCAGTCCTCCAACCGTATTTCAGGTCGGGCTTCCAGGCTTATACTTAAAAAAATCAGACTTCAAGTAGGGTCCTGGGGATTCAAATGTTCGACAAACAGGTAAAGGATGTAATGTCCAAGGAGATTCTATCAGCGAGACTCAAATCAACTCTCAAAGAGATATCGGCGATATTGATCAAACACAAGATAAGTGCAGTCCTAATCCGGGATGAGAGCGGCAATCCGTGGGGCGTGATCACCACGAGGGACATTGTGGGCTCCATGACAAAGCCCAATTTCAACGACCTGACCGCAGAGGATGTAATGACACGCAATCTCGTTACGATAAAACCCGCATCGACCTTGCTTAGAGCGGCCAAGAAAATGATGGAAGAAAGAGTGCAGAGGTTGATCGTTGCCCACCCTAGCCATCTCAAGGGGCAGCTCAGGATCGTCGGGATAATATCCATGTCAGATTTGGTAAAGACGATATCCGAGGGTTGAATCGTATCTCGCACAGGCACACTTGGATGTAGTATCGCCCATACATCATCCCTCACAGGGTACCGGGCGT
>JASMDC010000053.1:17394-20767 GCA_030753015.1 Candidatus Undinarchaeales archaeon
TGGTCCAGCCCCCTTCCTGACACCGTGCACGCGAACCGGTGCTCCCGACATCTCGTGTAGAAATCACAGACCTTCTGTGGTTCCGTCGGGTAGTCGATACTGAGCACGAACTTCCCATCAACAATGGCGCGCTCCAGGTGTGGGAGGACGAATGTAGTTTCCTCCGCGTCCTGCACATCGTCGTCGTTGTACCACGTGTCCTCCTTCCCGAACCCGTCGATGGCCTCCCGGTACTCCGCGTGCTCGTAGAGCTCCGGGGCGTTCTGGGCGACGACCACAAAGCCCAGGTCGAGCGCTGTCCCCTCCGACTTGATCCTTTGCACGAGCTCGACCATCTCACCGGCAGCGGTCTCCCTGCCCCTGCTCTCGTAGTACCAGTAGGCATCGATGATGTCGAGATAGACGCCATCGTACCCCTTCCCGGAGATCTTACGGATACGCTCGAGTATGATGGCCTGCCATCCCTCGTCCCAGTACCGCACCTTGAAGTTCCCCTTCCACTCCGGGTTCTCCGCATCGATGAAGGACGGATCGCCCACACGCCACCCCTCCTTCCAGTATCCTCGATACTCCTCGGCCTCGCCGATACTGAGATAGGAGAGGACGACCGTGCCGTCCTCCTTCAGCTCGGAGACCTCGGTATCTGAGAGGTTCGCATCGTCCACATCGATGACGAGGACATCGACGTCGAGCGCCTTCAGGCTCGTGAGGGTCGCGCCCTGAAGCTGGTAGTGGAAGGTGGTGATGTCCGCCGTGGTGGGCCCCTCATCATCAGGTCTCGGGGCGGGCGAGGGGGTCGACGTAGCGACCGTCGGCGGTGCGCTGGGTGTCGGCACTCCGGTCGGCGTCGCCGGAAGAGACGTCATCACTCTCGGTGATGTCGCGATATCGTCCGTGGTGGGCGTCCCGCGGGCCGCCTCCACGGTCTTGTCGGGCCCGAGGCAGCCGGGAAGGATGAGGATGGTGATGATGATGGCTACGATGAAACAGAGCCGCTTCGCGTCCACAAGAGTCACTCCGGTCTCTCTCATCGCGTGTACGTCCCCATCAGCTCCGCCTGGGCGAGCACGTGGCCCTCCATGGCCGCCTCCACCTCCGCCCTGCCGGCGCTTGCGGGGAGGCCGAGGGTGGTGTCCAGGGCGTACAGCTTGAAGAAGTACCGGTGGGTGCCGCTGGGCGGGCACGGGCCGCCGTAACCGAGCTTGTCCCAGCCGTTCTTCCCGTTCCTGCTGCCGTCAGGTAGCTGCGCGTCGGCCGCCACCGCCTCGGGGAGCGAGCGCGCCTCCACCGGGATGTCGGAGAGCACCCAGTGGACCCAGATGCCCACCGGCGCGTCGGGATCGTCGCAGATGAGCGCGAAGCCCTTCGTCCCGTCGGGCGGATCGGACCACGATAGCGGCGGGGAGATGTCCTCGCCGTCGCACGAGTACTTGGCCGGAACCCCGTCACCCTGGGCGAACGCCGTGCTCGTCAGCTCGAGGTCGGCCGCTGGCGCCTCTTCCGATGGCATGGCGGGCTCGGCATACACTGTCGGTCGTCCCTCCTCGGGTACGGTCTTCACGGACGGGTCCGTGCAGAGAGCAAGCAACGCGCAGAGCAAGAGCGCGGAAAGCGGGCCTGCGAGCGTTCTCTTATCGTACTTGTGACCGACCATTGGTGTCCACCTCGATGGTCCGCACATGACCGTGAAATGATTAATACATGACGCCGCGGAGACCGCGCTTACAGCTGTGCCCGCAGGGTGTATTGCCAGGGCAGGAGGCCGAGCTTGCGGTAGAACTGGACGGCGGGGTTGTCCTTGATCACGTTGATAGTGACCTCGGTGGCGCCCCGGGCCTGGGCATCGCCGATGAACGCGCGCACCAGGGCCGACCCGATGCCCCTCCCGCGGAGGGTGGGCTCGACGTAGAGCGAGTCCACGTGCGCCACCGTCCCGCGCCGCACGGGATCGTTGGCGATGAGGTACCCGAAGACGTACCCGACATGCTTTCCGTCGTAGTCGGCCACGATGACGTTGCGGCAGTCAACGTTCATGTGGCCGCGGAGGTGGCGCTTGAAGGTGGCGAGCGCGTCCAGGTCGGTGCGCGTGGTCTCGGCGTGGACGGGCAGCTCGGCGATGCGTTTCCACAGCCAGCTAATGAACTCGATGTCGGTATCCCGGCCGTAGCGGAGCTGGATCCGGGGACGCTCGAGTGGAGCGCTCACCGTGGAGGCACAGATGTCCACGGAGTATCCTCGTTCGCTGATTATTTATGAAGCTAACCGGCGAAGAGCTTTGGAGCGACGATCATACCTCATACAGGTTATAAACAACAAGGACTACTCTCAGTAGTCACAGAACTTGATAAAGGAGCGGGACCTATTAGTATCAATGACCGTGGGCCTGACGGGCCTCCGCGGTCGATCAGGGCAGGGACTGTCCGCAGCGCCCGTGGAGCCGGGAACGGCGTCGAAGCGGGAAGTCCTCTCCTTGGAGAGGGTGGTTCACAATCCTCTCTCCAAGGAGGCTCCCCAATTTATTGGGGGGATGAATTGGAGATCAAAAAGGTTCAATGACTTCGCTGGGAAGCATCCCTGTAATGAGTACCGGCACGCTGCCCCCCAAAGCGATAAACGACCAGAAAAGCATAACATAAGATCATGGAGCAAACGCTCGTCGTCAAGCTCGACACCACGATCGAGCAGCACGACAAGCTCCTCGGCACGATGGAGCGGTTCAACGAAGCGTGCAACTTCATCGCAGGTGTCGCGTTCAAACTCCACACAGCCAACAAGATCCGGCTCCAACATGAGATCTATCATGAGGTCAGAGAAAGGTTCAGCCTGTCCTCTCAGATGGCCGTCCGCGCCATCTCGAAGGTCTGTGAGGTCTACAAGCGGGACAAGAGCAAGAGATCCCACTTCAAAATGATGGGGGCGATGGTCTACGACCAACGCATCATGTCGTGGAAGGGGCTTGACAAGGTGTCCCTCCTGACGCTCGGAGGGCGGGAGATAATCCCCATCCGCATCGGTGAGTACCAGGAGGGGAGGCTGAAGAACCACATCCGTGGTCAGGTGGACCTCATCTATCGTAAGGGCAAGTTCTATCTCGCTGTTGTGGTGGACGCGCCCGAGGCCGACGAGTTCGATGCCGTCGGTGCGCTCGGCGTGGACCTCGGGCTCAACAACCTCGCCGTCGACAGCGACGGTGACTCGTACAGCGGGAGGGATGTCGATACCGTCCGCGTCAAGACGGACAGGTTCAAAGCATCCCTCCAGCGGAAAGGGACCAAGAGTGCCAAGCGGCATCTCAGGAAGCTCTCCGGCAGGGAGAATCGTTTCCGTCGCAATACTAATCATATCATCTCGAAGCGTCTGGTGGCGAAAGCCA
>JASMDC010000054.1 GCA_030753015.1 Candidatus Undinarchaeales archaeon
TTCTTTGTCCACTCGCTGTAGCCCTTAGGGTGGCGTTCGATCCTCCCCATGAGTGCTTCGATGTCGGCCTTGTTCGCCGCGTCGAAGTCCATCGCCAGGATCTGGGCCAAGGTCTTAAGGGTGTACACGTACTTGACCGTTCGCGCCAGGCTCAGGCCCTCGGCAGTGCAATGGTCGGCGAAGCTCCGGATGGCCTTCTTGTTGCGCTCGGTGACATCCTCGGCCTTCTCCAGGCCCTTCAAACCGTCCTCGAGCCTCCCTGCATACCCATAGAGCTGCTCCCCTCGCACCGTCATGGAATAACCTAGTCATTCCGGGTAAATAAACATTGTGGCTTCTATTAAATAAGTCGGGTGCCCCTGCCGGGATTTGAACCCGGGTAATTGGCTCGAAAGGCCAACATGATTGACCGGACTACACCACAGGGGCAGCCCACGTTTGTGCTGAAGGTCTTTTAAACCTAACGCCGCCGGGGACCGGGAGGTTACTGAAATTTATTTCAGTAACAGTGGTACGACCTGCCACCCCACCCTTTCTCTTCGACCCCCATGGACCACGGAGGGGCACCCACGTCAGATGACCGTCCACCGGTACCACCGCAGGGCCCTCACCCGCCCCCGAGCTTTCCTTCGTCCTCCGACGCCAGCACGACCTCCCGTGCGAACACTTGCGCCCCGTAGCGCTCCAAAAGACCGATGACCGTACCGGCTCGATCGCTCGCGACCACCAGCACCGACCGTACGGGCCGCAGGTGCGACACCCTGTGGAGGAGGCCGTCACGCTCGTAGGTGTATCGGCCGTTGTTGGACCTGTCCGTCCAGCCGTAGAGCTCGCGGTCGAGCCTGGTCCTGGCCCTGTCGGAGAGACCGGCGGACGCCAGATCGTAGCAGATGATCGTTGCAAGCATCTCTACAGTAGTATAGTGCGGTGATAGTATGAGAAGCTCTGTATACCCCCCGGCGGGGTACCAGTAACATATAAGTCGGAAAGGGACATCGAGGATTACTGAAATTTATTTCAGTAATAATGGGACGGTCCGCCAGAGCATGACGCCCCTGCCAGCCCCCATGGACCACTCAGGGGCACCAACGTCAGTTGATCGTACGTACAACAGAACGCCCGCCCGCACCCCGCCCCCCAACAGCAAACCATAAATACCGCCTTCTGCGCCGCCGGTCCACAGGACGGCCCACATGATCGACGGAGAAGAGCTCGAAGGGTACTCGGCAGGCATCGTGCCCCCGTACATCGAGCAGGCCCACGACGAGATGGCCTTCAGCTGCAAGCTGGAGTACACCGACCTCCTCAGCCCGCAGAGGTACGAGTATCATACCAAGGCCCAGAAGCAGCTCGTGGAAAAATGCCACGAGTACGTCGCCCAACGCCTCGGCGGCACGAACGGCGACGGGTCCGGAAAGGCCCTTCTGATGGTCACCCACCCCTTCTACGAGGACGCCATGCGCGAGGCGGGCGAGCGTGACGAGGCCGAGGGCACCTACCAAGAACGCCTTGCGGCCTACGAGGATAACCTCCAAAAGCTCCTTTCAGAAATAGACCGGGACCGGTTCGACGTGGTGCTGCTGGAGGTACCCGAGCACTTCGCGTACCCGGGCTCGCGCTCCCGCCAGCTGGTCGACGAGCATCTGGTGGACGACGTGGTGTTCACACACTACTCCGAGGGCTCGCTGCTAAAAGACGAGGTAGAGCGTGTTGTCTCCGGATACGACGCCTACCTGGTGGCCGGCGCTTACGGGGAATACTGCGCCCAAGCGTCGCTCGACACCGTGCCCCCCGACGGCACTGACCGCAGGTACGCCGTCACCGACGCGCTCCTCTCCTACGAGCATCTGCACAACGACGAGGATCCCCTGAGGTCCATGGCCCTCTCCTACGACGACACCGAAGGCTTCACCTGCGTGGACGAGGTCTTATCCGATAAGCTCGACCTGGACACCGGGAAGGTCACCGGCCGCGAGCGGGGGTTCGCACGAGCGCTGAAGAAGGCGCAGGAGTGGGCAGAGGACTGACGGGGATCACTGAATTTTAGTTCAGTAACAATGGTACGATCAGCAGATTCTGGTGTCCCAACAGCCTCCATGGACGCGAAAGGGGCACCCACGACCGTCCCTTTTCCCGTGATGTCGTGATCATGATAACATCTTTCGGGCCTCTTCATTGAACCGCTTCGCCCGCTCAAGAGAGGTCCGGGCCTTGTTCCGCATCGCCGTTATCCCCAGCTCATATGTGAACCTGCCCCGTTTCCGTTTCTCATGATAATAATCATCGATGAGCTCTTTGGCCTTCTCCCTTCCGAGCAGGTCCGCCGAATCGTCCTTCGCGTCCTCGAGATCCTGAACGAGCGTCCTCTCCAGTCTGCCCGTACAGTAGAAATACTGGACAAGGGTGTCGAACACGACCGCATGGACCGACATCTGCGTCCTTACCCTGATACCATCACTTTCAAGCAAGGCCCTGGCCATGTAGAACATGGAATAGTAGCTTGAATTGATCACCCACAGGAAACCGTTGAAGCCCGGACGACCGGTCCGTTCCCTCAGCTCCTCGCTCGTTGACACGTCATACAATAATCCTGCTGAGTCAAGGGAATCCCGTGCGTTCTTCATAAAGAACGGCACGTATCGTGCCGCTTCCCCTTTGACGATGATCCCTTCCTTCAGGAGCCTCGGCACCCTTTTCTGGATCTCCTTGATCCGCTTTTCATCGAGCATGTGACAACACCCGATAATAGTTCTCTGCTCCGAACACGATTACGTGATTGGTGAGGCTTTCGTTCATGACGTTGAGCTCATCCCTGTTCTTCAGCATCTCGATCATGCTCGTGACGGGGAGAACGGTGATATCGAAAGGAACACTGAAGGCATCGGCGATGTTGTACATCGTCTTCTCGAGAGGTCCGACGGAGCCCTCGTCCTCGATGATGACCAGGACGTCGACGTCCCGCGGTCTCTTCGCGTTCCCAACGACCGATCCGAAGAAGAGGAGAATGAAGAAATCCGTTGACAGCCTCTCAAGGATGTCATTGACGAACAGACCGACCGTCCTGTTGCTCTCAAGGAAATCCCTCTTCCGGAGACCTTCTGCATAGCAGAGCGCAAAATGGTTCATCCTGTGATCGAGCGAGAGATAGTTCTGCTTGTCCTTGACCAGAAATCCCTGGTCAAGGAGCCCTTGTATCGAACGGTGGATCAGAGGATACGGTTTCTCCAGTTCTTCAGAGACCTGCTTGATGCTCAAGCGCTCGCCGATCTGGGATGCAAAGAGCTTCAATATCTTCAGCTGGGTCTTTGTCAACATGATATCACCTTTTAGATATACCTCTATACCTTTTTAGTTATATATATCCTCCGACAGCCGTCCGAGAGCATCCTGTTCCCCGTCCTCGCGCGCATCTCTACAGCATCATGGTGCGGTGATAGTATGAACAGTTCTGTACACCCCCGGGCGGGGTACTTCTGTGATCACGAACGATAAATCAGTAACAATGGGGAAGATCAGCTGATCCTGGTGTCCCAACAGCCCCCATGGACGCGAAAGGGGCACCCGCGATCTGCTGTCTGATATGTTATACAACTGTATAATCTATTCTACACTTGTGCAAATAATTTACTATACCCCCGTGCGGGGTACTGATACGTGTCGGCCTGATGGGGACACGGAGGTCTACTGTACTTTAGTTCAGTAACAATGGTACGATAAGCAGGTCCTTCTTCCTTGTCACGTCCCCATCAGAGAAGACGACCCGCCCGAGATAGGATCTGAAGAAGTCCGTTCCCCTTATCTCCTCCAGTACCGCTCGCGGGACGACAAGGGACCTGCATTCGAACAGTCTAAAGACCAGGTCAAGTCTACCGATCTTGGAAAACGAGCTCAGGAAGTCGGTATCAACGATGATCATATTGGTTTCCGTCCGATCTGCTCCATGACCTCCTTGGCCGTTCTCTCCATCTCCTCGGCCGATCCGCCCACCTTTCTCGCGATCCCCCTCTCGTGGAGCATCCTCTTCATCTCCTCGATGTTCACGTCGGCGATCTCCGAGGCCTTACCGAGGGATATCTCCTCCCTGTCGTAGAGCGCGCAGGCCAGGGCGGACCGGACGTCGCGCCTCGCCGCGAGAAGGGTGCGGATCGCATCGCGGATGAACTCGCTCTTGTTGTCGTAGTAGCCTGTGCTCGCGACAACGTCCAGTTCCTTCTTCATCAGCGGGGGGAGCGTGAAGCTCACGGTCATGCTTGCCATCAGATCACCAATACTACAGTATTGTTGTGGTACTATATTAACCTGTCGGCCACCGTCCGATGACGTCCGTGCCCCCGTCCTTGCGCGCATCTCCAATCATACCCTGGTGCAGCGATAGTATGAATTGCTCTGTACACTCCCCGGCGGGGTAACATGAACGTATAAGTCGGACACAGCAGATCACGGGTTCTTAGTTCAGTAACATGTTGACGCTCCCGTAAGCCCCCATGGACGCGGGGGGGGCGACAACGTCAACGGTCCATCCCCTCATATGCATCGTCCCGGTGCGAGATGCGGGCGATCCAGAGCGTGTCCTTTTCAGCCTGGAAGATGACGCGATGGTCACCGGAACGTAGTCTGAAGATGCGTTCTTTCTTTGCCGTGCCTTGAAGTTTCTTGATATCGAGCCGGCATGATGGGGATAGGAAGGTGCGGGCGAGCTCGCGGATATCCTCGATGATCTTGTCCCGGATCGACCCCCGGACCCGGTCGAGCTCCTTGAGGGCCTTGGGATGGATACGGACGCGCAGGCTCATATCGCCTCATCGAGGTCCACGAACTCCTTCTTGGCATCAAGGCGACGTCGGACCTCCTCGATATACGTCTCCCGGTCCACGATGTCGAGGATGCGTGCAAGGATCTCGTCGTAGGTATCACCCTTCGAGCCCAGGCTCTTGAGTCGGTCACGTACAGCCTCGGAGACGGCGATCGTCGTCGACATTATAGTTGTTATGGTCGTTATATCTATTATATCCTCCGGTCCGTCACATGGGTTTTCGCCCGTCACCTTGCGCTCATCTCTACCGTTCCATGGTGCGGCGATAGTATGAAAAGCTCTGTATACCCTCTTGAGAAGTACTGGATACGTATAAGCGGGACGGGGACACAGAGATTTACTGTACTTTAATTCAGTAATCCCCAACGGATCCGGGACACAGAAAAGTACTGTACTTTAATTCAGTAATATCGGGATGACCTGCTGCTATGGCTTTCCTTACAACGATCCCGGACCACCGAGGGGCGCAAATGTCCGTGGATCAGGTATCGACTATGATCAGACGATCTGCCCTTTCAATTCCTCGATGTTCCGCTCGTTCATATCCTTCTTCTTCCCGATACCGGCCTTCCCCCTTCGAATGATACCTTCGTCGATGAGGATGTTCTTCATCTGTTCGAAGGGGATCCCCGCGATCTCGGCAGCACGGGATATCGTGATATCTACGGTCCGATATCTCTTCAGAGCGATGACGAGCCGTTCCTTGGACTTCTGGGAGAGGAAGGAACGAATGGCATCACGGAACAGCTCGGAGCGATTATCATAGTAGCCTTCATCGATAAAGGCCTGGATATCCTCGCTCATCTTCTTTGGTATCGTTATGGTCACCATGAACATTCACTATTAATTATTAACATTAACAAATACTAATAACTTTCTATTAGTCTATAGGATATCTCCCCCTGACGCGGGAAAGGGCCGTCCGATGGCGTCCGTGTCCCCGTCCCTGCGCTCATCTCCACGGTATCATGATGCGCTGATAGTATGAATAATACTGTATACCCTTGCGCGGGGTACATCTGGATCTACTGAACAATTGTACCGTAGGAATGGGACGACCTGCTGTGATGGCTTCCCTTACAACGTCCATGGACCACGGAGGGGCCGCTACGACAGCCGGACCAATGCTGGACGATCATCCGTATCAGGTAATATCTGAATGTCAAGATGATGTCATCGTTTTGATATGGTCCTGTATCTTATTAGTTATATGAATCCTCCGACGGCCGTCCCCACGCGTCCCGACACCCGGTTGGCCCGGCCCTTTCTCTGGAACACCTCCGCCCGTATGGTCGTACCACAAACGGTCGGATGACACCGGTGTGACAGGCAGCGACCCGATAAATGAAAGGGATAAAAGCGTTCGCCCTTCGTGCGGGAGGACTTGTGGGCGGTCGACTGTCGGCCCGCCCTGTCCGGAGGGAACATCACATGAGCGTACAGGTCGCGATCAACGGTTACGGGACGATCGGAAAGAGGGTGGCGGACGCCGTGTCGGCCCAGGACGACATGGAGGTCATCGGCGTCACGAAGTTCAGGCCCACCATCGAGGCGGAGATCGCCATCGAGGCAGGCTACCCGCTCTACGCGGGCGCCCCGGAGAAGAAGGCCGCGTTCGATGCCGCCGGCATCAGCGTGGATGGGACCATCAACGACCTTCTTCCGGCAGCGGACATAGTCGTGGACTGCGCCCCCGAGCGCTTTGGCGCGGCGAACAAGAGGATGTACGAGAAGGCCGGTGTCAAAGCGATCTTCCAGGGCGGGGAGAAGCACGAGAGGACCGGTGTATCGTTCAACTCCTTTGCCAACTACGCCCAAGCCCTGGGACAGCAGTTCGTCCGGGTCGTCTCGTGCAACACCACCGGCCTGTGCCGGACGTTGCACCCGCTCTCGGAGAAGTTCGGGATAGGGAACGTCAAGTCCGTCATCGTGCGACGGGGCGTGGACCCGCACGACTCCGAGAAGGGTCCTGTTAACGCGATCATACCCGTGCTCAAGGTCCCCTCCCATCACGGACCCGATGTCCGGACGTGCATGCCGGGGCTGGACATCCAGACCATGGCCGTGGCCGTTCCCACCACATTGATGCACCTTCATTCCAACATCGTGGAGCTGGCAGTAGAGGTGGGCCCCAAAGAGGTGCTTGCGGCCTGGGAGGACATGCCGAGGATCAAGATCGTGGACCACGCCAAGGGCATCACCTCGACGGCGCAGGTGATGGAGCTCGCCCGTGACCTGGGGAGGAAGAGGGCGGACCTGAACGAGATCGCCGTGTGGCGGGAGGGCGTCCACGTGGTGGGGAGCACCCTGTACTACTATCAGGCGATCCACCAGGAGTCGGACGTGATCCCCGAGAACATCGATTGCATCAGGGCCATGATGGAGCTCGAGACGGACAACCGGGCGTCCATCCGCAGAACGAACAGGGCACTGAGGATCACCTAGCCCGCTGGAGGGCGGAGGGCATAGCCGGTGTCCGGCGGACGTTCGTGCGGCAGGGACCGGACGACGTCCTGAAGAAGGCTCGTCCTGCAGCGTCCATGGGCCACGGAAGGGCGACCATCGTGGTTCCCCTCGGTAGCCCCGTCCCGGCCCACGGGAACCACCGCCGTGGTGCCAAACGCTATAATAACCACCCCTCCCGCCCACGCGTCCGGGAGAGGAACCATGGACATCGAGATCTACGAGGTACCCGGGACCGGGCACTATGTCTGCACGAGCCACGCGGCCGACGCGTCGTGGGTGGAGCGCTTCGCGGGCAGGGACGTGAACTACGACCTGTTCACCTCGCTCAACGATGAGCTTGATTACGCTAACGACGACCTGGGCACCGCTGGCATCGCCCTCTACACCGCATCGGACCGGGAGGCCGGGTTCTCGGGCCTCGTGGACGACCTGCAGGACCTGGAGCGGGGCCTTGGCAACGAGCTCAAGGTCACCGGCGGCCTTGCTGCCTGGTGCTGCTATCTCATGGCCACCAACCCATCGCCCGTGGGGATCCCCATCACGGCCCTCTCGAGCATCTACGCGCTCAACACCCACACCGCGCTCTCGGAGGTGCGCGAGTTCGCCGGACGTCTGCGCGATGGCGAGGTGTCGGCCGACGACGCTCTCACCGAGCTGCGGGGGCTCTACGACGAGCGGGGAGTGGACCGGACCCGCTCCGAGCTCGACGGGGTACGGGGCGAGCTGGGCCTCTTCCGCCGGCTGTTCCCCGGGAAGGGGACGGCAGAGCGCATCGAGGGGCTCGAGCAGGAGCTGGCAGCCTCCTACACCGCGCTCAAGGACCGCGCCCACGAGCTCGCCGAGGAGCTTGATGCGCCCTCGCTCAGGCAGGTGGGCGACGTGTACGGGAAGCTGGCCACGGGGGCGACCGTGCCGCTCGTCAGCGCGAGGAAGGGGTGAGCCCGGGCCGTCTCGAGGAGTGAGCGTGCCTTCTGTGAATCGGGGGTTATGTGCCGGGATGTTGCCTGATGGATACAATCATCCCATGACGAAGGCCGAATCAGAGCACCTCTACGAATCCGTTGAGGGTGATGCCGTTGACGATGTTGTTCGCTAGGCGCTCGTTCTCCACCGATCGAATGCTCGTGTGCACGAAGGATTGGATCCTCCGTCCCAGCCGCTCCTCGAAGGGCGCCAGGTCACCGACCTTCTTGTGAGCTGTCTCCACATAGATGTCGATGTCGCTCGTCTCGATGTCCTCCCCGCGTGCATAGGAGCCGAACACCACTAACGTCGGATTGTCGTACATGCGACGGAGGTGCTCGATCAGTCCCGATCCATGAAGTGAGCGCAGGTTGTACAACAACTTCTCCAGCAGATAGCTCGTGGACGTCCTACCGGCGATGAAGAAGGTGGTGTCGCCGATGATCTCCTTTCCGAGGAACCCCTCATCCACCAGCTCGCCCGTGTAGCGGATGACGGACGGAAGCGCGAGCCCAAGCTCCCGCTCCAACTGACGGACGCGGTACCTTCCGGTGGGATTCTGGAAGAAGTGCTCGAGAAGGCGATGCTTGACGTTCCGCTGCCGCATATGATAACTTATGTTATCAACTGATATTTATAGTTATCATTACCCCGCGGAGGAGTACCTACAGCTTCCTCTTCACGCCCTTCGCCCGCGAGAGCAGCATGGATGGCTCCACGCTCATGTTGAACAGCGCGCCGTGGTACCGAAGGACTTGTTGTCAAGACAACAGTTAATGTAATATTTCAGGTAATTGTTGAATAATACAACAACGAAATCTTTATTACCCTAGAACGTTATACTATACAACATGTCCGTCGAGGAGGTGCTGGTCCGCAACCTCGCCCAGTACCGGCGATGGGGCGACAAGGCGTACGACGCGAACGACCTCAATACCGCGTCACCCTCTACTACAAGGCACTGGTCGCGATCTCGGACATCATTATCTATCGCAAGACGGGGCTCGTCCCCTCCAACCATTCCGAGCGGTTCAGGCTCATGCGCAGGGAGTACCCCTAGCTCTACGAGGTCCTCGACCGGGACTTCGCGCACTATCGGGACAGCTACCATCTCGAGATACGACGCGAGGTGGTCGAGGTGGTGAGAAAGGATGTGGAAAGGTTCGTTGGTATCGTTCACATCAGCTGAGCTCGAGCGGATCAGGGCCTTCGCCCGGGAGCACTCGGACAGGATCCTAGACATCCTCGTCTATGGTTCCACGGTGCGCGGGAGGAGGGCCCCTGGCGACCTGGACGTCCTCGTCGTCCTCCGGGACGTGACCTCACAGGAGTACGTCGATATCCCCTACCGTCTCAGAAAGGTACTGGAGAAGGAGCGGGGGGAAGGGCAGCTCGACGTAAAGGGCGTGAAGACCGAGGAGTTCCTCGACCCGAACTACCTGGCGCGGACCAGGGTCCTCATCGAGGCGTACTCGCTCCTGCACGACGACTTCCTCTGCAAGCGGTTCGGGCTCGCTCCTCATGCGCTCTTCACCTTCGACCTGAAGGGCCTGACGCGCTCCGAGAAGACCAGGTTCCACTATGCCATGAAGGGGCGCTCCGGTGAACCCGGTGTGCTCGATGAGCTCGGAGGCGTCCACCTGGGCCGCGGTGTGGTCCTCGTGCCGATCAACGCAGCCGGCGACTTCTGTGACCTCCTGGAGCTGTGGAACGTCGGGTACGAGGTCTTCTACGGGATGGCCGAGGAGAGGATCCTCGAGCGCAAGCGGTCGCCGGGAGCGCGCCCGGCCTAAAGCTGCTGAATATGATAACTTCTGCTATCAACCGATATCCCGAGTTATCATACTCCATGGAGAAGTACTTGGCCTACGTACTACACGACCATAACTATCCTGACACGGGATAGTACTACTGCGGGTAGGGGCAAACGCTTTTATATTATTGAAAACAATAATAGTTATTACGGTTGATGATAATAATGAAGATGAGCTCCGTCAGGGCAATGCTCCCCCGGGAGGAAGGTCCCATCAACAGGTTCTTCGACAACTGCATGAAGCGCAAACGGCTCCTCGATGACGTGCCCGACCATCACAGAAAGCATCTGCTGAAAGCTAAGCACGACCTAGCAAGGGCCAGGGCGGAGTTCGATGACGAGTGCTGGGATTGGACGGTGGTCATGGCCTACTATGCCATCCATCATGCAGGCAACGCGCTCCTGTCACGGGAAAAAGGTCTGTTCTCCAAGGACCACTCATGTCTCATCATCGCCCTGCAGCGGTGGGACCTCATCACCGCGGACTTCATGGGAGAGATGGCACAGGTCCATCAGCGGTTCGCCGATGCGGTCGATCTGGACCTCACGTTCCAGTTGAGGAAGATAAGCCAGTACAGCGTGGACGAGTGGGAGGATATCACCCGTGAGGACGCCGGGGCCATCCTCGAGGTCGCCGCCAGGCTCGTGCGCTTCGTGGAGCGGGGGACATGATCGAGGGTATCGTGCCCGGGACGAGGGCCCGGCTGGCGGTGCTGCGTGCAGTGCTCGAGAACGAGGGGACCACCATCACGGGACTCATACAGAGGACAGGCGTATCGCCCAACACCGTCATCGCCTATGTCGACCGTCTCGTCGCTGCCAGAGTACTGCGCGAGGATCGGATAGGTGGGGTGCGGAAAACGCATATCCGCCAGCTCTACGTGCGCACGGACAGTGAGTTCGCACGTTCGATCATCGCACTTGTCGAGCTCGACCGACGGCTCGCGCTCTTCGAGACCTATCGATATCTTCGCTCGATCATGGAACACCTGGTCGATGTGCTCGGTGAGAGGGCGATGTTCGTCCTTGTGTACGGCAGCCATGCCCGACTCGCCGCCACGCCGGAGAGCGACCTCGACCTGCTCGTCGTTGGAGGTCCCGGTATCGCGCGGACGCGCGGGCTTGCCGACGTGTTCGTGACGCTGGAGGCCGAGCACTCGCTGCGGACCATGTCGCCGGAGGAGTTCCGGGAGAAGAGAGGGACGCCTTTTCTCCAGACGATACTGCGCGACCATGTCGTCATCGCAGGGATGGACGCCTTCCTCAAGGAACTCGTGTAGCCTTACAGCCGCTTCTTGGCGCCCTTGGCCCGCGAGAGCAGCATGGACAGCTCCACGCTCATGTTCAGCAGCGCGCACAGGGCCACGGCCCCCACCGCCTCGGGCGTATAGCCGGAGAGCAGACCCACCACCACAAGCTCGCGCCGGGGCGTCCGCGTCACATCGAAGCCCTCGATGCCCAGCGCCTTGCCGTGCACCCGGTTGAACACGATGAGCGTGCCCGCGAACAGCGCCGTGATGCACATCTCCGGCGGTGCCAATTTCGCCACCGCCACAGCGCCCAGGATGAGGAACTCGCTCATCCGGTCCACGGCGAAGTCCAGCACCGCACCGCGCTCGGTCTCCATGTGCTTGGCCCGGGCCAGCAGGCCGTCGAGCGCGTCGAACCCGGCGGCCAGTACGAAAAAGACCGCTCCCAGCTCAGGACGCTGGTTCCAGATGAAGTACGCGCCCATCACCGACGCCCACAGGTCGATGAGCGTAGCGCCGTTGGGAGAGAGCGGGATGCGCTCCACCAGGCCGCCGAACCGGATCAGGGTGTCCTGCTTGATGGCGCCGAGCGTGGCCCTGCTGCCGCCGCGCAGGAGGTACAGGGGCACCCAGAACAGTCCAGTCGTGCAGAACAGGCCCAGAACGAGATCATCCAATGGTCTCACCCATCAACCAGTAGCGCGTGTTCACCCGCAGCTTTGTGACCCACTCGTTCATATAGCTGAGCACTCCGATGCGCCGGGTCCGCAGGGCGAACCTGCCCTTGTGCACCGCATCCAGCACGTCGTCGGTCGAGCCGGCATCGTCCTCGCTGAACAGCGTGACCCCGAGGGCCAGCTGGTCGAGCAGGTGTGCGTCGCTGCCCGCGACCCCCGGCAGTCCGGCCTTGCGTGCCAGGCGTGCCGCGGCCGAGTTGATCGGCGGGATCAGGGCGCAGTGCGAGTTGTAGACCTCCACGGCGTCGAACGGCACGGACAGCGGTGCCCAGAGCACGCTGGCGCCCCAGAAGCCCGCGTACGGGTGTGCTGCAATGGCGATACCGCCCTCGTCGTGGACCCTGTCCACCAGCTCGGCGGGCGACAGCCGGTCGGTGTGCTCGATGGTCTCGGCGATCCCCAGCACCACCACGTCGCCCCGCGAGCACCGGGCCTCCTGTGCGGGGAGCGCGAGCATGTCGATTCCCTTCTCCGCAACGACCCTGGCCGCCTGCTGGCTGCCCGCAGCGCTGTTGTGGTCGGCGATGGCGATGCCCCGGAGCCCAAGCCGCGACGACTCGGCCACGATCTCGGGGACGGTGGGGAAACCGTCGTACTTCCACATCCGGATGCCCGAGTAGCACGAGTGGACGTGCAGGTCGAACGGGACGGTGAACTCGTCACCCATCCAGAAGCCACCTCAGCGAGCGGGTGTACCCCGCAGCGCCCTCCACGGGGCAGACGTTCCAGCAGATGCCGCAGCACAGGCACGTCGAGGAGTCGGTCCGGGGCGGCTCTCCCTTCGTCAGCGCGTCGACGGGACACGCATCCACGCAGTCGCCGCACCCGGTGCACTTGGCGGTGAACCGCGGGTACTGGAGGATCAGCCCGCCCGCGTTCTTGTTGATACTGCGCAGGTCGATGCCGAACCGGCGGACCAGGAAGTACTGCACCCGGGTCCAGTACTGCTGGATGAGGAGCGAGGGCGTGATGAACCGCGCACGTGCGAACCGCCGCGGCTCGGGGGCGTCACCCTCCACCGCGTACTCGAGCTGGCCCAGGCCCGCGTCGTGGGCGAGCACCAGGTGCCGCACGTCCTCCGGCTCGTACCCGGTGAGATGGGCGATGAAGGCGTCGATGGCCACCGGATCCAGGCACGCCGCCACCGCGTCCAGCGGTACCGGGTCGCCCGTCATGGGCCCGTGGCCCTCCAGGCACGTGGTCATGTCCAGCACCGACAGGTCGGGCCGGGCCGCCTGTGCGATGTCGACGATGGCCTCGTTCACACCGGAGAGGTGGGTGCGCCACTTCTCGGTGTCGGGCACGGTACCGTGCATGTTCTTCACGGCGCCCGTGATGGTGGTGACGTTGTGGGTCTTTGCCACCGGGACGGAGATGACCGAGTCCACCTCGTCCAGCAGGGACGTCAGGTGTACGGTGTCCAGTGTCTGGGGCCGGGGTACCTCGTAATCCTTGGCAGGATAGGTGTCCAGGTCCACCAGCCGGACGTCCAGCTTCTTGGCCAGCGCGTCGACGCCCAGGGCGGAGAACACGTCGGCCGTCCTGAACGGCACGCCGCAGGACTCGCCGATCACCGGGGTAGCTCCCAGGGAGCGCACCACATCGACGATCCCCTCGACGACCTCGAGATTGGTTGTGACGCCGGTAGCGCTCACCGCCGGTCGCACGAAGTTGGGCTTCACGAGCACGACATCGCCTTCCGCCACCACCTCGCGCACGCCCGCGGCCTCCATGACCTCTCGCACCATGATGGGCACAAGACCGCCCTTGCGGACGCATATGGTGGGGAGGGTCACGCGGCCAGCTCCTTGCGCAGGGTGTTGGCCTGGAGGACCAGCAGTGCCACGTAGATGATGATGATAGCGTAGAATGCCAGGTCGAACCTGCCCAGGACCCACCCGAGCAAGACCACGGCGCGGCCGCCGGTGGCCTCCACGGTGTCGATGTCCCAGTCGAGCTTGAGCCTCAGGCGCACGTAGTCGATGAGCATGAACAGGAAGAGCGCTGTAAGCGCCAGGATGGGCTCCACGCGGTTTGTGGCGGCCAATGCTGCGAACAGGGCGAACACAGTAACCCGGTCCACGAGCCGGTCGAGCAGCGCGCCGCTCTTCGATGTGGTGCCGGTGAGCCGGGCGAGCGAGCCGTCGAACCCGTCGAGCACCCACGAGAGCACCACCAACGCCATGGCCAGGTCGAGCTCGCCACGTGACACGAGGACGTGGACCGCCGCCGCCGTGACCAGCAGCGAGAGCAGCGTGACGGTATTGGGCGTGACGCCCAGACGGGCCAGCACCCGGCAAACAGGGGTGAGGTACGGGTCGAAGAACGACACGCGCAGCTCCTCGCCCCCGCCCGGGGCGCCCATGAGCCTGACGGCTAGATCAGCCATTATCAACGCGGAACTTGTAGCCGTAATGTATGATGCCGGTCTTCCCGTCCTCACAGATCTTGCGGAAGGTCATTGCGACCCTGTCGCCGATCTTGATGGTCTCGGGATCGGTACCGACGACCTGTGCGGTGATCATGGGACCCTCGTCCAGTTTCACCACGGCCACGGCGTACGGTGCGTCCTTCCCGAAGCCCGCCGGGGCCACACGGACCACTGTGTTGGTGTACACCTCGCCCTTACCCGAGAACGTGAAGTCCTCGATGTTGGTGGAACCGCAGTCGCAGAAGGTGGTCCGCGGGAAGTGGAGCTTCTTGCACTTCTCGCACTTGGAACCGGTCAGGTTGTACTTGCCGAACTTCTCTCTCCAGAGGCTTGCAACGCGCATCTTAGTCCCTCCCCATGATGTTCACGATCGCTGTTCCGCCCGACCCACCGACGTTGTGGATCATGGCGCGGGTGGCGCCGTCGACCTGACGGCCGCCGGCCTCGCCACGGAGCTGTAGCATGACCTCGTAGATCTGGGCGATGCCCGTGGCGCCCACCGGGTGGCCCTTGGACTTGAGGCCGCCGGAGGCGTTGACCGGGATCCTGCCGTCCCGGGCCGTGACGCCCTCCTCGGTGGCGGGTCCTGCCTTGCCCTTCTCGATGAACCCGAGGTCCTCGATAGCGAGCAGCTCGGCGATGGTGAAACAGTCGTGCACCTCGACCAGATCGATGTCCTTGGGGGTGAGCTTGGCGTTCTTGAAGGCCATCTTCCCCGCGGCCACCGTGGCCTCGAGCGTGGTGAGAGTGACCCTGTTGTGGAGGGCGATCGAGTCCGAGCCCTGCCCGGAGCCCTGGAAGTAGACGGGCGTGTCGGTGAGCTTCTTGGCGATGGACTCCTTGGAGATAACCACGGCCGCTGCACCATCGGAGATGGGCGAGCAGTTAAGGAGCCTGATCGGGTCGGACACCAGCGCTGACTTCAGCACCTTCTCGATGGAGAGGGGGAACCGGAACTGCGCATTAGGGTTGAGCACCCCATTGTCGTGGTTCTTCACCGCGACCGCGGCCATCTGCTCCTCGGTAGTGCCGAACTCGTGCATGTGCCGTCGCGCCAGCATGGCGTAGAGGGCGGGGAACGTCACGCCGAAGTACGCCTCCCAATCACCGTCGGCGGCCATGGCAAGGCCGCTGGTGACGTTCTCTGGGGGCAGGTCGGTCATCTTCTCCACGCCCACGCACAGCACGGTGTCGTACGCGCCAGCGAGGATCGAGAGGTGGCCCATGCGCGCGGCCAGGCCGCCGGAGGCGCACGCGGCCTCGACCCTCGTCGAGGGCTTGGGGGCCAGGTGCAGTTCGCGGGAGATCAGGGAGGCCAGGTGCTCCTGACCGTTGAAGTACCCTCCCGCCATGTTGCCGATGAACAGGGCGTCCACGTCCTTGGGGCCGATGCCGGCATTCTTCATGGCCTTGCGTCCGGCCTCCACGGCAAGCTCCCTCAAAGAGAGGTTCCAGTGCTCGCCGAAGCTGGTCATGGCACCGTCCACGACTGCGACTCGTTCCATCTTCAGTCCTCCATCATCAGGAGCTTCCCACGGTTCTTGGTGTACATACCATAGGAGACATACTCCTTGTTGTCTATGTAGCTGCGCACCGTCGGTGCGAGATCGCGCTTCGCTTCGATGCCGTCGAGCACTTCAATGGAGAAGGCGTCGCTTCCGGCACCCGAGCCGAAGCTGGTGACAAGGATGCGGTCGCCGGGCTTGGCGACGTCGAGCACCGCGGCAAGCCCCAGGATCGAGGCGCCTGAGTAGGTGTTGCCGATCTCGCCCACGAGGATACCGGGCGCGATCTGCTCCTTGGTGAATCCGAGCATCTTGGCCACGTTCCGGGGGAACTTGCCGTTGGGCTGGTGGAACACCGCATAGTCGAAGTCCTTGGGTCCCACGTCGAGGTCCTCGAACAGGCCCTGGGTGGCGGATACTATGTGGTTGAAGTACGCGGGTTTTCCCGTGAACCGGAACCCGTGCCGCGGGTATGGCACGTTCTCCCGGCGCCAGAAGTCGGGAGTGTCGGTGGTGTACGAGTGGACGCCATGGAACTTGGCGATGGTGTTCTTGTTGACCTTGCCGATGATGAACATTGCGCCACCGGAGGCGGCTGTGTACTCAAGGGGGTCGCCGGGCGCGCCCTGTGCCGTATCGGCACCGCCGCCCAGACCGTACTCGATCATACCCGAGCCCACCAGGCCGATGCATGTCTGGATCGCGGCCGTACCGGCCTTGCACGCGAACTGGTAGTCCGCGGAGGTGAGGTCCGGGGTGGCCCCCACGGCCTCGGCCACGATCGTCCCGCTGGGTTTCACCGCGTACGGATGGGACTCGCTTCCCACGAACACGGCACCGATGAGCGTCGGGTCGATACCCGCCCGCGCCATCGCGTTCCTTGACGCCTCCACGGAGATGGTGACAGTGTCCTCGTCGGAGTCGGCGACCGCCTTCTCCTTCACGAGGAGGCCCTTTGAGAGCACATTGGAATCCTGGCCCCACACCGCGGCGATCGAATCTACCGTGATGCGGGAGCGCGGGATATAGATGCCATAACCTTCGATTCCTACGTTCAAATCGATCCGCCTCTTGTTGATGATATCCTAGACGTTCTCGAGCGACAGGTCGCATATCTGGACCTTCTCTGCCAAGAACCGCTCCTGGATGGCACACTTCACGTCATCATCGATCCACAGGGCCGCAGTATCGAGGTCCTCGCGTGCGTTTTCGATGTACGCCTCGATGATGAGCTTAATGGCCATGTCTGTGAGGGGAGTACGTTGCTTTTTATCTTTATCCCGTGCTTAAAAGACGGTACCATGGCGTTGAGCGAGTCCCTGGCCCGGCGGTTACACCCTGACGTGTTCAAGGCATTGGAGCAGTCCAGTTCAAAGGCTGAGGAGCTGGAGACAGAGCTTGCCGCCGCGAAAGAGGAGGGCGGACGTCTCTCCGAGCGCGTGGCGGACCTGGAGGGACAGGTCGCGACGCTCACGATGGAGATGAACGGCGTCGCAGTCTACGTCTGGCGCTCATCCGACCTCAACGAGGTGGACCGCATCATCCTCTCCAAGATCCATGCTGCGGGGGGCACGCTCCACACGGGCGAGATCCTGCGCGACATAGCCGCCACCAAGTCACTCACTCTGGGGACGCTGGACAAGCTCTTCAGGCTGGGGTTGCTGTCCGAGAAGGAAGAGGACGCCAAGCTCTCGCCCTGGGCCAAGCGCCTCATGGACCTCTCCGCCGACTACCGCGCAGCCGTGGGCACCGGTGTGGGCGGGAAGGAACAGGACGAGGCCGCTGAGGACGAGGATGGGACGGACGAGAAGCCGGAGGAAGAACCGACCATCACCGTTCCCGGCGCCTAGCACGGCGTCGTTCTACCGTCGGCACCGGCCGCTGGAGAAGTACATGTGCTCGCTCTGCTCCGTAAGCTCCTTCTTCGTGGCCAGGTCGTAGAGGTTACGTGTCTTCTGGAGAGCCGCGATGGCGTCGTTGCTGAAACACTTGCCATCGTCCCAGCCCCACCCACGCATGACACAGCAGGCGCACTTCAGGCCCTCGTCCTCGGAGAGCTTGTAGCAGTCACCCCACTTGCTGTACCCGTTGTCGAGGTGCACGTACAGGGTCTTGGGATTGCCCAGGACGTTCAGGTCCTTCTTCTCGAGGCACCATTCCTGCTGTCCGGAGCGTTCGAGGATCTGGTAGCACTTGTCGCACGAGGTCGATACGTCGAGGCCCATGCTCTTCACACCCTTGCAGACCTCGTTCTCCACGTTGTGGAGGCAGCCTGCCAAAAGGATGGTGGCGAGCCCCAGGAGCACGAGCAGCATCTTACGTTCTACCATGTCAGATCCACGTCCGGGCCTTTCATATACTATCTGTACACTGCATTTGAAATAGATTGCCCCTTGTCGAACGTTTCGGCCCACCGCAACCTTAATATACCCCCTCGCCCGCTCGACCTCTCCAATGCCCGTTATATGTGTCGGTGGAGTCGCCGGCGTTGGCAAGAGCACGATCATCGACGAGGCACGGGACCGGCTCGAGGCCGACGGGTACAACGTCTACAGCGTGGGCTCTTTCATGTTCGAGGAGGCGGAGCGAAGGGGACTGGTGGAGGACCGGGACCAGATGCGCTTTCTGGACGAGGGCGTCCAGGACCAGTTGAAGGACTACGCCGTGGACCAGCTCATCGAACGGTCGGCGGAGGGCGAGAACATCGTGCTCGACTCGCACTATGTCATCCCGACGCCCGACGGGTACCTGTCGGGACTGCCTGACGAGGACCTGGAACGTATCGGCGTGGACGCCTACGTGCTCCTGTGCGCGGACCCCCAAGTGATCTCCGAGCGGCGGGTGAGCGATCCCTCCCGCCAGCGGGACATGGACCCCCTCGACGAGATCGAACGGGACCTGTACAACGAGAGCGAGAAGGCGCACGAGGTCGCTGCGAAGACCCACGTCCCGCTCTACGTCATCGATACCACGCACGACGATCCGAGCGGGTACGGCGAGCGGTTATCTGCGGTCATCGACGACATCGGCGGGCGGACCGGGTACGACGCCGGTGGAACGGACGCCTACGCCCTGTCCTGACCGGGCCTACTACCTGACCCCGTCGTTCAACGATATATACCAAAGGGGGGTGGCTTGCCAGTATCCGAGTTTGCCTCTTACCTATCGGATCTGGTTTCCCTCCGGGAAACAAGGTCTTCATACCACGCCTGAAGGAGGTGGATTTTCTAACTCAAACCCTTTATAATATTACCATCGGTCCCTGTGCACCATGGCCCTCTCGCCGCTCTACCGGGCCCTGGCAGAGCTGGTGCGCATCCCCAGCGTGTCGGGCGATGAGGGGGCGATCGCCGATTATGTCTGTGTCCGGCTCAAGGACGCAGGAGCAGTCTTCGAGCGCGACGCTGACAACAACGTCATCGCCTTCCTGGGTCCCGATGGGGACGACCCGCTCTGCCTGTGCGGCCACTTGGACACGGTGCCCGCAGGGAAGGGCTGGGACCACGACCCTCTCGAACCGCGTTTGGCCGACGGCGTGATGACCGGACTGGGTGTCTCGGACATGAAGAGCGGGCTGGCACTGATGCTCGATGCCGTCACTTGGGACCTGGAGGTGCCCGTTGTGCTGGCCTTCATCACCAACGAGGAGGAGGGGACCCACGAGGGAAGCGACGGCGTCACACCGTTCCTGGCGCGGTACCGGCCGCGGGCCGCCGTTGTGCTGGAGCCCACCGTCGTGGATGGTCGTCTCCTTGTCGAGGCGGGGTGCCAGGGCGACCTGGTGGCACGGTACGTGTTCGAGGGACGTGCTGCTCATTCGTCCCGGCCCGAGCTTGGCGACAACGCCATCACCAAGGCCGCCCGGCTCATGGCCGATGTGGAACACCGCGCTAACGGGCTGCGGCCCATTCCCCTGCACTCCGGGATGACCGTGGATCCCTCGCTCGCGGTGACCATCGTCGACGCCGGCATCCGGTCCAACATAATCCCCGACCGCGCCACGGTGACCGTTAACCGACGCGTCGCCCCCGTCGAGAACATGGATGCGGTGATGGAGGATCTGGCGGCACTGGGACCGGCCGAGTTCCCAATGGTGTGCCCTGGCTACATCCTGCCCGAGGGCGATGCCTTCCTCGAAGAGATGCTCGACGTCTGCCGGAGGACGCTGGGGTACGCCCAACCGTACTGCGCCCGTGGGTGGGGCGATGCAGCGGAGTTCACGGCGGCCGGCATCCCCGCGGTCTCACTGGGGCCGGGCATCCTCCGGGCGTGCCATGAGCCCAACGAGCCCTGTGTGCTCGCCGATCTGGACCGGTGCAAGGCAGTGCTACAACGGTTGCTCGGCGGGACCGCGCGATAGTCGCAGACGCTTGTGAACTACCCCTCTCCAAGTAGAGGAGCTTCCCGCTTCGACGCTGTTTCCAGCTCCACGGGCGCATCGGGTGGTCCCCACCCTGAGCGATTCTGAATGTTGATCGTAGCGTTCTTATAAGCATCCATCACCCTGCCCCTGAAAAATCCCTACTTCAACCGATCAGCCA
>JASMDC010000055.1:0-16847 GCA_030753015.1 Candidatus Undinarchaeales archaeon
TGCGCCGGACGATATTTAACTGATTCCATACAGTTCTTCAAGAACATGACACGGGCGTTCGTATTCAAGGGGACGTTGGTCACACCGAGGGCTCTACCTTGGGCACGGACACGCCGCACGCCTTCATCTTCTCCTTGATGTCCCTTCGAAGGATCGGTACGTCGTAGTCATAGATGTCAGGAAGCTCCAGGTTCACGACCTTGGAATAGAAGGCCGGGAATCTTTCGCGTATCCAGCTAGCTTGTTCTTTCTCGAACACGCAGATACGGTCCGCCCACCGCAACAATTCCTTGGTGACAGGACGCTCGTCAGAACGGATACCGGCATACATCCCACCGTACATCTCCGCTGCCGTTCTGCTCCGGTTCTCGGCGGCGTTGCAGACGAACAGGAGGTTTGAACCAGACATGGCCCCTATCCTGTGTACACCCTCGCCACACCTCTTCCTGCAGGCGTCAAGGAGACGCTGGCCTCTTTTCCCTTCTTCTCCTTCGTGATCGCGCCCCACTCGCCCAGCCCTTCGAGGGTCCGCTGCATCTCCGTACGGGCGGCCTTGTACTTGTTGTCGTTGGGCGGGAAGTGCTTGTTCTCGACGATCTCAACGAGTTCCCTGATGGAGGGGACTGTGCCGCCGCTCTTGTAGACGGCGTTGACGACCTCGAGCTCGCGCTTCACCAGTCGACGCAGGGGCATGACAGGGACCGAGCCGAAATCGTCGCCACCGATCTTCTTGAAGAAACCGTCGGGCGTCTTCATGGTCTTGTCCTTTGCTGTGTGGATGACCCGTGTCCGCTCGTTACCCACCATGCTGGCGGCGAACACGGCGGGGATGATGGCCTCCCGCGGCCCGTTGGAGATGTTCACGAACACGTCGCAGTCCTCATCCTTCTTCTCGCGCACGATTCGCCCTACCGCGCCGAACACGTGCTCGAACGACCACTTGTCGATGGTGACCTCGTGGTATGTGTGGGTTCCGCCGATGAACTCCTTGACGTGGGCGGCGCAGGCCTGCTCCTTCTCGTCGTGCTCGTGCGAGACGAGCATGTGAATCTCGTTGGGTAAAAGCGACTTAATCTGACGTTCGATGTACTCGGTGTAGTAGCCGCAGATGACGATGAGACATCGCTTTGTCGGGACGATAGCGGTAGGCATTGGTACTTCCCCGATGCGATGCATGCAGTCCGATAATAAAAACCTGACGTGAACAACGTGCTAGAACGTGTAACTATTTTTCGTACGCGTTCGAAAAAAGGCTTTATAGCGCCGCGAGAAGATAGGCCCCGTGGTGAACGAACTGCACTGGACCGATCCCCGGAGGGCCTTCGCGCGCTACAATGCGTACTTGCATGAGCTCGGGTTCCCCTTCAGAGGGCGGGACCTGTACATCTTCTACGGGCTCTCGGCTTGGGCTGGGATCAACATCGCCCTCCTCTTCGACGTTGTCGTGGGCCGCTCGCCCAGCGGCAGCGAGATGGCGGTGACGTCCCTGGCTGCGTACTCCCTCATCATGATGGTGACCCTTCCGTTCCTGAAGGCGGAGGGCTTCATCGGCGTGGGATCACAGGGCGAGAGCGTGGACGTGTAGGTGATCGACATGTTAGTAGTAACATCTACGAAGGCGGCGTGGTGGCCTCGGTCCGTCCCACCGCCACCGGTACCGAGTGGACCCCGTGAGCCGGACGAGCTGCCCGAGCGCTGGGAGGAAGAGGACGACGACGGAACGGAGTGATGTGACCATGACGAGCATGAACGATATCAAGGGAGCGATCAAGGAGGCGGCCCGCAAGGTCGCAAAGGAGAACGGCTGGACGTACCGCGAGTCGGCGGAGATGGTCAAGGACCTGACCCTCGGGATGATCGAGGGCACCGTAGAGATCCTCACCCAACCTGAAGTGCGGGACGGTTGCTGCGGCCCCGACTGCGACTAGCGACGAAGGGGGACGATCCGTAATGAGCAAAGATGTTGACGAGAAGGGGATGCTAGAGTTGCTCGGTGACCTGGTCGATGCCTCCTTAGGGATAGTCTGGGCGTCCCTCGAGCTGGCTTACGCGTTCGTCGTGGTCTTTGCGAACGTGACCGGCCTCCTCCCCGGGACCGCGGATACGACCGAGACATTCTCCCTCGGAAAGAAGGCCACTGTCCACGTCAACGACTTCAGCCCGGACAGGGTCGCGGACATGGCCCCCGTGCTCTGCGAGGTCGAGGACCAGCTCAAACGCCTCTGCAGCAGCGGCCCTGTCGACGTCACGGTCAGCATAGAGGTCGACGGCGGAGACGTCCCCGTCTGCATCGAGGACTCTGTCCCAAGCGATTCTTGGTCCCTGTCGCACACGTGATGCTCCCCTGGGGGGAAGGAAACCCGGGGGCCGATGACGGCCGTGGGGACGCCACCGCCCCCCGGCCCGAGGCCCCCGATGTTCACGTCCCGGCACGTGAAACGAACCGTGTTTCACGTGCTGATAATGCTTTTATTGCGGCCGAGGCCAACTCCTCATTGAGCGACGAGGGAGACCCCGTCGCCCCAGATAAAGTGACTCTGGTGAACACTATGGTACAGAACGACGAAAAGACCGTGAAGAAACCGGTCACCGAGCAGAAGATGGAAGACGCGCCCACCGCTCCCACGCCGACGGCGACGGATGGCGGCGTCACCCTGCGCGTTGGCGTAGGGCTCTTCCACAAGCCCCGTAACGTGAGCCTCTCCGGCTCCGAGACCGTGAACGACGTGCGCCATCTCTTAGGTGTGCCCGTCGAGTACGTGGCCGTGGTCCCCGGCAGGGGAGTCGCCGAGGGCGGCTGCGCTGTGTGCGAGGCAGTCGACGAGGGCGAGGAACTCCTCTTCGTGCCCCTGACCGCCGGCGGATCCCGGTAGGCGGTTGCCGTGTCGTCCGTCGCCGAGGTGAACCTGCGCGAGCGCGTAGCGTCCGCGGTGGAGGCTGCGCTCTCGGCGTTCGCACGGTTGCACGACCGGCCGCTCACCCTGCTCCCCCTCTCGAACGGGGAGCTGGCGGCACTTGACGCGGAGATCGACGGCGACGCGCAGGTCGGTCCACGTCAGCAGGTGCGGACGCTGGTGCGCAAGGCGGCCGGGAGACCGATCATGCTGGTGGCTGGCGCAGGTCCGGTCAAGACCTATACAATGGCCAGGATGGCCCGCGATGCCTACGACCTCTCGCTGTGCATGGCGACGTTCATCGTGCGCGAGCTCGAGCACCTTCCAGAGGTGCTGGAGGCCGCCCGTCTTGAGAAGCGGTTGGTCGCAGCCAACAACCTGGGCAGGCTGGGATTCCGTGTACAGGACGAGCGCGGGTCTCGATTCTCGGGAAAGGTGGAGGTGCGCAAGGGGCCGATCAAGGGGAGCTATAGGATGGATGTGCTCCTCCCGCCCCGGTTCCCCGACACCCAGCCGTTCTTCCGGCTGGTCGACGTGCCGCGCCACCCCAACGTCTACGACAGCGGCGACGTGTGCCTGGGCCACTTCGTGTGGAACCCGGCGCTGGACATCACCGTCCTGGTGGAGCAGGTGCGTCACGTGCTGGAGAACCCGAATTACGAGGACGGATTGCACCGGGAGGGCGACGAAGAACAGGAGGAGCTCTCGGAGAACAGCGTACGTCTGCTGTCCCTGGTCGCTGAGCTTGTCAGTGAGCGGAAGCCCAGTGTGACCTACGCCGAGATACGGCAGGTGGCCTCGGAGCGCGGAGGGATGAGCCACGACGAGATCGATGGCGCGATACAAGAGCTCATCACCAGGGGCGAGATCTTCGAGCCCCAAGCTGGAAGGTACCAGCCGCTCATCTGAACAGGTAGTGATCCATATGGGAGAGCTGAAAGAGGGAATTGGCGAGGATAAGGGAGTGGGGATCCCCCACGTCCTCATAGATAGGGACATCGAGCGCGATATGTATGCCGCTGCCATGGCGCAGTACATCATCAACGGCGGGGAGGCGTCGGGACTCTTGGTAGGCAGGGTTGAGGCGGACGTCGTTACCGTCACGTCAGCACCCCATATGCCCGGCGAGAGCGAGCACTCCTTCTGTCGCATCCCCCCCCTCACGGCCGCCGAGCTGGCGGCCTCGCTGCCCGACGACGTCGCCGTGGTCGGCTGGTGGCACTCCCACCCCAGGTTCGCGCGAACGCCGAGCGCCACGGACCTCGCCACCATCGACTCCATGGTGCGGTCGTCACCTCTCGTGGTGTCGGTAATCGTCGACCCACTGGTCTGCGCAATGGACGTCTACATCACCGACGACAGCGGGACATGGCACGTGGATGGAGGGTACGGGTGATGCCGAGTCTCGCTAGGCTGGCGCTTGACCGGGAACGTTCGCGGGCGCGGTCCAATAACAGGGGCGGGACGGAGCCATCTCTTGGTAGTCTGCTCGCGTTAGTTAGCAATGAAATGGAACAAATCCCGGAGATCGAGCTCGGGGGGGAGGAGGTTGCGGACACGTCGCGCGAGCTCGCAGAGGCGCTCGGCCGCAACGATTATCGAGAAGCTATCATATTCCTAGTGATCCTGGTAAGGATGACCCGATCGATCATCGAGAGAAGTGGAGCGCATGAGATGCAACCGATAAACGGCTCGGTGGTCCGCTCGCTCCTCCGGTCCACTGAAGAGCTCGAGTGGATCCACGGCGATGGTGACGATCTCCCAGGAAAGCTCGTGTTCCGCCTGGACGAGGGTCTAGTAACGGGAACCGAGCGTGCATTGGAGAACGAGGACCCCCGCGTGGTGGAGTACTGGAGGGCCTCCGGCCGCTGGCTCGAAGAGAGCGCTAATCCCGACCACGGGGAGAGGCCGAGGTGGCCGGAGGGATCCGACCCGACCGTGCCGCGACCTGGGCTCCCGCTCTCCTTCCTGTGCACGGCCCACGCGTGGGCCTTGGCGGCCATCCTGCGCTCCTGCTCTACACTCCGACGGGGGCGGTACCTCGTCTACCTGCAACTGCTCCACCCTCTCGCTGTGTCGCTCGACCTGCTGCGCCAGCTCGATGACGAGCACGACAGGTACCTGACAGTGAGGGATGGCGAGGATGAGGATGGCATCTTCTTCCACGAGGCGCTCGACGTGCTCGCCCGTGAACGGGCCTCTTTGGAGAGAGTTGTGGCAGACCACCTCTCCTCGCTCTACGGCCTCGAGAGGCTAGAGTTCATCCCGCCCCTCTGGCTTGAGGGGCAAGTGAACATCGAGAGGCCGCGCCCCGCTGGCAGGGAACGTAATGTCGGGCATCCGGTGACCGAATCGGCCAGCCGCATTACGGTCTTTCTGGCGAGCCGGGACCTTGCAGGCTCGGTGGAATCGCTTGCCCGGGCCTGCGCTGCTACGACGGACGCGCTCGACCCGGTCCACGGCGTCCCGTGGCACAGGAGGACCCACTTGGCGGACAGGTTGAGGTCGACCGCGTGCGACATCGCCTGGGGGATGAACCGCATCCAGAACAGCGGGGGAGTGGTCGCTGACATGGCGACGATAACCCGCTTCCTCAGGCACGTGGAGGGAAGGACGGACAACAGCTATGGATCGCCCATCGCGTGGACCCTCGACGCCTTCAGGATGCTGGCCGAAGAACACTTGCTGGCGATGGCCGACGCTCTCGATCCGCCTTCGGCCGGCGAGGTGGGAGTCCGACCCGACCATACCCAGTTCGGCGGCATCCCCTACCAGTTCTCGTCGGGTGTAGCACTCTCAAGAGCGCGCGAGCACCTCCGCCGGTATGACGGTCCACTTTCGTCGGAAGGTCTCGGCGGGGACTGGGGCGAGGAAGAGGGTGCTCGGCTTCTAGCCGCTCTCCGGGAGCTGGTCCGGTCGCGTGATGGGCTGGCCGCCGCCATCGACATGATGATCGCGCGGGAGAACGAGGACATGACACATCTCACCGACGGCCACGTGCTCTGGGGGGACGGGCTGGCGGCCGTGCCGCGCCTGGAGCCGGTGTCCGAGGAAACACACCGTGATGAGGGGGGGACGCTCGAACGGACCGTCCGGAACGCCGTCGCGCTCGAAGACGGCACGGGCATGCTCCACTATGTGTACCCACGCTTCATCGACCGGGCGCTGGACATCATCGAGGAGCGCGGGAACGATATCCGCCCCCTCGGGACGAGCGGCTCTGGTGAGCTGGTGATCGAGATCAACGGCCGGGTGGTGACCGCTCACCGCAACCTCGACTACTACACATGCTCGTGCGAGGACTCGCACTACCGTTCAGCAGAGGACCGACACTTGTGCAAGCACGTGGCGGTCGCGGCCATCCTGTTCGGTGACTTCGAGCTGCGAGAGGATCTGCACCTGCAGCGGGCAGAGGCCCTCTCCACACAGTTCTCTGACATCAGGGAGCGGGTGCTCGCCGAGCGCGGTGGCCGTGCCGATCATCTCAGGCAGACCGTACTGCGACAGCTGGTGGGGACGACGGACAGGAACGGAATTGAACTCCGTCAACGTCGGGCTGAGCTGCATGATCGCATCCGGAACCTTGAGGTACAGCGTATGGAGACGCCCCTCCACAACCAAGAACTACGCCGGGAGCTCCGGCAGGAGCTGGAGCGATACAACCTCGAGCTCGAGTCCATCAACAGACCGCTGGAAGGGGCGGGGCCGGCCAGGCGCAGGCCCGGCGAGGTGCCAAGGAGGGGGGGACCGGACGTTCTGGAGGGGCAGAGGGAGATTCTCAGGACCAGGATCATGGACATCCAAGCGAATATCGAAGAGATCAACGCGCGGATAAGGGGAGAGGAACCCGAGGTTCTCGAAGGTAACGAGCGCCGGGAACTCATTCGCCAGCAGGCGTCCCTTGAGCAAGAGCTAGCACGGTCAAGGCACCGGTTGGAAGACGTCCAGCACCAGCTCCAGCGGTCCGAGGCCCACGGTCGCTCCGGACCGGTCACGCGAGCAGTAGTGCGGGCGCCACCAGGGATGTGGGAGTGCGCGCCACCGGGGGAGGGGAGCTGATGCCCGATATATTCGACCGAGCAGTCCAGGAGCTCGAGAGCACCAGGAATGATGGACATGACTCCAACGAGCGCGCGCTGCAGCTCGCCAACATCGTGCACCGGCACGCCGAGGCGGAGTTCGGTGTCGACGGGCTCGAGCGCTCTCTTGACCCGCTGGCGACGTGCCTGCACGGCCGCGCGCACGCGGGAGAAACGTACGCCTGTCTCGTGCTACTCGCCGCCGCGTGCGACATCGCTGCGGACGTTGTGAACAGTACACGAGATGGTGGAGGGAACGTCCGTCAGCAACACACCCGGCCTCTACTCCAGATCGCGGGCGATCTCCTCTTCAATGATGATAGCACCCTCATCAACCAGCGGGAGGTCGTGCCCGGCTCCTTGGGCGAGGTCGTCATGGTGCCTGCCCGTGCAGGGACGCTGACACGTCCGCACGATGAAGACCGAGAGGGCCGATCTCATGACGACCTGCTCGCCTGGTGCGCGGTCCACCTCTGGGCCATCGGGCGAATCCTCGACGAGTGCTCGGGCGACGGCTTGAGCGCTGCCGGTATCGCGCGATTTGCCACGGTCGTACGGGCGCTGCGCACATTGGACCACGCGCAGTTCATGCACGCCGAGATCGAGGAGTACCCATGGGAAAGGGATGCCTATGTGGAAGCTGCGCTCGCAGCTCTATTCAACAAGCGCAGCCGCCTGACGGGTCGGCTCGCCCAGTCCCTGCGCGACCGGCTCGGGCTCGAGCCGCCGCTGTTCATACGGCCGGGCGCACAGTTCATTCCAGGGAGGTTGTCGGTGGAGGACTGGGACCGGACCACCGTTAGGGAGGCTCTGGAGGTGGCCCGCCACCTGGATGCTGGTGAGCTCAACGACGCACTCCGGTCCCTGGCACGGGCCATCCACGCCGGACTTAACGCGGACGACATCGGTCAGGATGAGCGGAGCACGACCGCCCGTCGACTGCGGGCGATCTCCTGCGGCATCGCTTGGGGGATGGCGGCCCCGGTGGCGTACGACGACATGAACCGCGCCATGGGTGAGCTGGTCAGCTTCACGCGGGAGTGCTTCCAGATCAACCTTCCTGAAACGCGCGAACCGGGCCTCCCGCGGGCCGTCCGGGCGCACGTCGAGGCGCATCTGGAGGCGCTGGCGGTCGCGATCGATCCACCTCACGCCATTACATCCCGGGACGCGCCGCGGGCGTCCATCTGGCGCGGGCAGTCCGATCTGTTCCGTGTACCGCGGGACCTGAGCGCCGACCACATCATCTCAAGTGTCCACGACCGGCTCCGTGTGCACAATCCGAGTTCCGACAACGTCGACCGGGTGAGCGACGAGCGTCGGGACGCCGAGGAGGAGCTCGCGAGGGCCCGGGGTCAGCTGCTCTCCTTGCTGGAGGAGATGGAGGACCAGGCAGACATCATGCTCGAGGACGACGATGCCATCTGGCCATTGCGCGGGATCGTCATCCCCTTAATCCCGGGCGCCACCGGTGAACTGCAAGGGGAAGGGGTGCCGTTCTTCGAGATGGAGTACCGGCGAGACGGCACTCCCCTGAACATAGACATAGATTCCGAAACCGGCCAGCTGATCCGCACCACGGGGACCGCTTCACGCGGGAACATAATCCCGGACATCGCCACCCGCTACCTGGAGGCCGCCGAGGAGCACGGGAGGGCCAGGGACGAGGCCGCGCGGCATGGCCTGCGGCGGTCGCGGGAGGAGCGGTTCTCCCGACAGGAGGCGGTCCCCGGATGGGACCAGGGCAGGTTACGGCGGGCCGTGGTCGTGGTCGCCGGAGTGGGCGGCCTGGGCGCGGCGGTGGTGGACCAGCTGGCACGGATGGGCGTCGGGACGGTCCGCGTCGTCGACCACGACCGGGTGGAGGACTCCAACATCTCGCGCCAGTGCCTCTACATCGCCGACGACGTCGGGAGCCTCAAGGTGGACGCTGCCGCGCGACGGGTGTCGGACCTCGACGGGCCCACCCGCGTGGTCCCGCGACCCGCGTACTTATGCGAACGCAACGCTCTCATGCTGGTGGCCGGCGCCGACGTGGTGTTCGACTGCCTGGACAGCGAGAAGAGCAAGCACCTGCTCAACCACGCGTGCGCGCGGGCGGGGGTACCGCTGGTCCACGGGGGATGCACGGGATTCATCGGGCAGGCGATGGCCGTGGTGCCGGGACGGACGGCGTGCCTGGCGTGCCGGGAGCTTACCTTCTCGGTGGCGGACACGGCCAGCTGCACCCGCGACGAGACCCTGCCCATCGTGGCCCCCACGGCCCAGCTGGTGGCGTCCCTGCAGGTGGATCTGGCCCTGCACGTGCTCATGGGGACGGGCGACGTGCCGTCGGGGCTGCTCCTGTACGATGGCCGCGGGCCGGGCGTGCGGTCCGTGCCGGTGGAGCGCAGGGACGACTGCCCTGTGTGCGGAGGTAACGGGACGACGGACGACGATGTGCGGACGGCGCTCTCACTCCAGTCTCAAGATTCCCTGCTCCAGATCGCCGGGGCCGTGGGGATGGAGCACGCCGACGGGATGGACACCAGCAACCTCGTCGAAGCGCTCGTCGACGTGTTCTCGGCCCTCCCTGACGGCAGGCACCGTGCGCTACGACTGGCGTCGGGCGTGCAGTTCATCGAGGAGGCGATGTCGTGAGCACCGGATTCCCTGGAGCAGCGCCCCGTGTGTACGGGCGACGAATGGGTCGGGGGCCGACGGTCGAGGTCTACGAGGAGGGATTCGTCGTCGAGCGCTGCCCGACTTGTGGCAGGCACCTCAAGGATATGACCGACTGGCCGAATGTAAGGGTTACCGGGATCGAGGACGCGGTGGACGACGTGCGCCGCGAGTCCCTTTCGCGGCTGGTGCGGCGCGGGCCCTTCCTGCTCCAGTGGGGGACCGTGCCGGGATGCGCGAGCGGAGCGATGCAGCGGTGCCTGGTCGACGAGCTGGGCCTGAACTGGGCGGCCGGGGCCGAGGTGCACCCGGTCGGCGACAGGTCGGTCCTCGTCATTAGAGGTCGGCGGTGGTGCATGGTCACCCTCGATCAGGACGAGCTCGTCGCGCACCTCGAGGTGGATGATGGGAGGAGGCTCGAGCTGGGCGTCGCTCGACTCGGCGACCGTGTCGACCTCCATATCCCTCTCGACGACGACGATGTCGATGATAGGACCGCTCCTTACCTCTGGGCCCGGAACCCCGCTGCGGTGCACTCCGCGAGGGCTGCTGTAGCCCATCTCAAGGGATTCGTCGGCACGGACGCGGATCCGGACCGGATAGCTGAGCTGTGGCGCGCCGAGGGATTCAGCGGACCATGGGCCCGTTACCACGAGTTCAGGGGTGTCCGGATCGTGCAGGTCGGCGGTTACGCGCTCTACCTCGACGACAACGTCCTTACGCTTGTCGACGCGGACAGGATCGGCGGTGGGCTCGACGGTCCTCCGCCGGTGACGTTCCGTCTGGCGCGGGTGCTGTACGAGGGGATGCTGCACGAAGAGCGGAGCGGTGGCGGCAGTGGCTGAGGACGGAACGATCCTTCTCGCGTGCGAACGCGCGCACCACCAGGCCGTCGCCGGGAAGAGGGATGACATGATGGAGTGCCTCCGGTTCGCCGGTGATAGTATCTCTAACATCATGCGCACCCGGTCTTTCTCGCGACGACCGCGTGCCCGTTCCATGGATTCATTGCAGTTGGACGAGCGAATTGCGTCCTTGTCAGCCCACCTCATCACTGGTGGCACAGGTCCCGCCCCGGGCCCACGAGTGATCGCAGTACCCCTTGACACGGGGCGGACGTGCCCTGACCTCAGGGACGGACCATTAGACACACAACTACATCTGTGCTGCCCCCCGCGCACGTTGTGCGCGGCGGAATTATGGACGCTCTCCCGCGTCTTTCACTTGGCCATCTGCGGCGCAGGTGACGTGCATGAGCGCATAGTCATGTCCGACCTCGTACGCATAGGGAGAGCGCTCACAAGCCTGACCGATCCCCTGTTCCCTTTTGGGGGGGTCGCCTCCGGGTTGGGAGACGACCTCTTTATGTACCCTCTTGATATGCTCTCCTTTAACCGGACTTCATCGGATGACGGTGCGGATGCAAGGCACGCAGTCGTTCGGGAAAGGCTCGACGATGTCGCGCAGGTCGAGCGCCACCATATCGTCGACGTTGCCCTGGACGCGGCCCTCGGCCTCCAGTGCGGCAGGACCGAGGACATGGCGCGCGGCCTCACCTCCCTAGAGGAAATGTGCCGGATAACCGCGTCGGTCCTGGAGGGCGGGACGGAAGAACCCGGTGAGAGGGACGTCACGCTCCTCCGGTTCATATCAGCCACCCTTGCACTGGAGGACGTCATCGCGGCGACTGAGACGGATATCTTCTTCGATACCATGGAGCTCGGAAGGTCCGTGCTCACGTCAAGTTATATCGGGGCGTACTACGGCGGGATGCCGGACCCCGTACAGTTCAGGCTGGCGTGCGAGCACCATATCGAGGCATGCGCGAGCGCGCTCGACACCAGAGCGGACCTATCGGGGGCAGTCTGGCAGGGCGTGGGTCAGTGGTATCAGCTCGGTCCCGACGAGGGGGTGGTCCTTCCGCTCCTGAACGCCCGGGAGCGACTCATGCGGTACAGGTCAGACTTCAGACCCCCGGAGGACGCTGTGGATCACGAGGTCACGTCAGCGTCCAGAGCCCTGTCGCGGCAGCGCGACCAGCTCCTTGACGTGCTGGACGCACGGATCGCTGCTCTGACGGAGGGCGCTATGAGAACTGCAGGGCGTCGGTACGTATCGCTCTCGTATCCCGAAGGAATAGTCGCCGCCGCAGAGGGCGCAACGGTCGGGCCCGACGTACCGGGCGACCAGGTCTGCGCGACCGTTCGGAGCGGGGAACACCCTGAATGGGATGTGACCCGGTGGACGCTGGTACAGGCCCAGCACTTCATCAAGAAGCACGGGTATCTCATCGATCGCCTGGGTACCAGCCAAACGGGCGAGCCGGTGCTTGTCGTGGACTCGCACGTAGTGGCGCTGGGTCAGGACAACCTGGATCGAGACCGCTACCGCCCCCTCTACGAGTGCTACTCATGCCGGGAGTTTCGTGAGCAGAACGGGACCCGACCCCGGCTCTGCAAGCACCTAACGGCGGCGCTCATCATCATGGGCCGACTGGGTGAGCGCGAGGGTGTCGACCTCAGCCTGCTCGACCGGGCCCTCGCATTGATAAGGGAGGAGGTCGGGATGACGGGCATCCGCGGGCGGTACCGCAGCAGCGCGTGCGCGGGCGACGGGGTATGGGAGTGTCGGGCGCCAAGGGAGGGGGTATGATGCCTGGCGGGAGCGGGGAGGGCGCCAGCTCCTGGAGCGACCGGCAGAGGGAGCTCGCCGAGTACGCCGGTATAATCCTGATGGAGGAGGGTGAGACCTTCGAGCAGGCGGAGAGGCGCCAGGAGAGGGAGATGCGTGAGCGCGGGGCCAGGCGCACAGGAGTTACCGGCGAGCAGACCGGCCAGGCTCCTGGGCAGCGACCGCGCGAGGTGTCCGGGGCGTCTTCGGACAGCGCGTCCCGGGGCGGGGCGCCGGCGGCGGACCTCGAGGGCGCGAGGACCGGCGGGCGGGACCGACCGGCGTGGACCACGTGGCGGGATCCGGGAGGCGTCGAGTGGCGGATCACGCTGGACAAGCTCAACAGGGCCGCCAACATCCTCCTGACCGAGTTCGACCTCAGGCGCATGGGCACCAGCGCGGTCGGAGAGATCGTGCTCGAGATCGCGTCCCGCGTCGTCACGGTGAACCTGGAGCGCCGCTACTGCGTGTGCTCATGCGAGGACTACCGCTCAAGCAGCGAGGGGGACCACCACCTGTGCGAGCACGTAGTGGCCGCGCTCTTCATCATGGGGGAGCTGGGGGAGCGCGAGGGCATCGATCTCGGCCTCTTCTCCCCGCTCGTCCCCGCGATCAGGAACTGGCTCCTTTTCGATGGGAACCCTGATACCCTTGCGGAGGACGGGAAAGGGCGGAGCGAGGGTTGGGAATGTCGGCCACCGGGGGATGGGAGGGAGTGCGACGGGTGAGGGTGACAGCGGGGCCGACAAGCTGGTGGACCCATGGCGGTCGCTGGCATGCTCGTGCTGCGGCACGGGTGATGATGAAGGAGGTGTTCCGATCATGACGATGTACACGGTGAAACGGATGAAGGGAGGATGGTCTGTCCACGACCACGTCGAGGACGAGGACTTCGAGATACCGGACGGCGCGGTCATCACCTACGAGGTGCGGACGCGGCTCACCGGTCCGGAAGAGATGATGGAGGTCGTCGGATCCAAGACTGGCAAGCTGGCACTGGTGGCGGCGGTGTGCATGATGCCGTGCCCGGAGGAGGTGGCGGGATGACGCTGTGCAGGATGCGCCAGGCCGGGATCGAGCCCGTCTCGTATCATGTCGGCCCGGTCCTGCTCGTCTACCATTTCATGCTGAAGCGAGCGCTGAGGGAGATGAGACGTGTGAAGGGGAGGTGATGGAGGAGAGATCGTGTGCTGAACGCCTTCGTCAGGCTGGTGGTGGATATACTCCCGCTACCGCTCGGCCTGACGGCGGGGGTGCCGGGCATCTCGTCCGGCACGAGCCTCGAGGGTAAAGCGCACCCGGCGGGCGGAGGGCTCGCGCGGGGCGGGGAGAGAGGCGGTGAGCCGTCCATGGCGGAAAGACGGAAAAAGGTGACACCCATATGACACCGACAGAACAAGGGGAAAGATCCATGCCCGAACTCGAGGACTGGTTCCATAGGTACAACAAGTGGTCGTTCAGCAAGCACAGGCTCTGGAACGAGTGCAGGCGACAGTACTGGTACCGGTACATCGGCACGGCACTGCGGACCTCTGATGAGGTGGACGTTGCGCGACTGAAGGCCTTGCGCGGGCTGACACCCCGCGCCGCCCTCGAGGGTATGCTGGTCCACGATGCGATCGAGAAGCAGATGGACCGCTTCGCCAGAGGGATGACCGTCAATGAGGAGCTGGCGGCCAAGCACCTCGTCAGCGAGATGGCCAAGTTCACGGGAACACCCCGGGATAAGATCATCGAGTTCCACAACGGCGTCGAGCAGCCCGAGAACTACTTCGAGCGGGTGCAAGACGGGGGCATCGGGAAGCTCGGGACGTTCTTCGCCAAGATATGGCCACGCATCGAGGGCTCGGAGCACCTGAGGCACGAGAAGTTCGACGAGGTCACGGTGGGCGACGTGGTCGCGACCGTGAAGGTCGATCTCGCATGCCGGATGGCCGACGACACGATCGTCGTCTACGACTGGAAGACAGGGCGCGAGGATCCCGCGTACGAGAGCGAACTCCAGCTCGGCGCCTACGTGCTGTGGGCGAGCCGGTATTACAGCGCAGCACCGGAGAAGGTGCGGAGCGAGCTTGTGTACCTGGCGACCGGGAACGTACGCAGGCACGAGTTCTCCGCCGAGCAGCTCGACAGGGTAGGGCTGCTGATCGTGTCGGACTTCAAGAGGAGGAACAGCTCGTACGAGATGGGCGCGTTCTCCCCCGACCCCGGTCCGTGGAAGTGCCAGGGGTGCCGGTTCGCGACTGTGTGCCCCCACTCGCTGCACGGGGAGGCGCCGGGAGGAGGTCCCTGATCCACCTGCTGTCACGAATTAAAAGACTAGATGCATGGATCGATCCGAGGGAAGGACATGCGCACCAGGATCACCACCATAGGCCAGAGCGAGAACGCCATCACCCGCCCCCCGTGGGCGACGTGCAAGCTCGACGGCTTCGTACCGGACCGAGCGGTGCTCATGGATCCTGGCAGCAGGGGCGTGGACCGGGATGCCCTTAAGGCCTCGGTAGCGCCCTCGTGCACGTGCGGAAGGATCCCAGCGCCAACGTGAACGTCACCCTGTTACACGTACGCGGAATTCTTTTATATCGCCCCTGACTCCTCTTTTCCATGGACGCAGACGACACGGTAGGCGGCCACATCGAGCAGGCGATCATCGGCGACGACGCCGTGGGGATGGTGATGCCGCTGGCCGTCGCGGGCGACGAGCTGGAGCGGCTCGCCGGGCCCACCCGGGAAAAAAACACTCTAGAGCTGATAGCGTGACATTGAGGATCGAGGGCCTGACGAAGAGCTTCGACAGCAAGACAGTCCTCAACGACATCTCCTTCTCCGTGGACAGGGGGGAGGTGTTCGGCCTCCTCGGCCCCAATGGTGCGGGAAAGACCACCATGATCCTGATCATCCTTGACATCCTCGGACCCGACTCGGGTCGGATTTCCATCTTCGGAGACCGTCTCTCTGAAGCGATCAAGGACCGGATCGGATACCTGCCCGAGGAGAGCGACCTGTACCCGAACGTGACCGTCCGCGATTGCATCAGGTATTTCTCCCGGTTGAAAGGGTTCGATGCCACCGACGAACGGATCGATCACTGGCTTCAGAGGATGAAGCTCGGGGAGTACGGGGACAAGAGCGTGGAAGAACTGAGCAAGGGCATGCAGAGATTGCTGCACATCATCATCTCGTTCATACACGAGCCGGACTTCCTCGTCCTGGACGAACCGTTCTCCGGGCTGGATCCGGTGAACAAGGAGCTGGTCAAGGACATCGTACTCGATCTGAAATCCAGAGGCATGACCATCATCATGAGCACCCATCAGATGGACGAGGTCGAGAAGATGTGTGACCGGATCCTCATGATCAACAAGGGCGACCAGGTACTCTACGGGAACCTGAACGAGATCAAGGGCCGGCACGGATCATCCATCGTCGTTGCATACGAAGGGGAGCTCCCTCCCCTGGAAGACATCGAGCGGGTGAACGATTACGGTAACTTCGCGGAGTTGATCATCGGGAGGGGGGCGGACCCGCAGGCCATCCTGAGAGAACTGGTGGAGAGGGTGACTATACGCAAGTTCGAGGTCAAGACCCCTTCGCTGGACGAGATCTTTATCGAGGTGGTCGGGAATGAGGAATAAGACCCTGACCGTCGCGCTGTTCGAGTTCACGAGGACCGCCATGAGAAAGGGCTTCCTGGTATCCGCATTCGTGGTGCCCTTACTCATGATACTCCTGATGCTCGTCTCGATGTATCTCATACAGGACGAAACCCCGGGGCTCGGTCACAACGAGAACATCGGGTTCGTGGACCGTTCGGACCTTTTCGGGCCACGCGATGGATTCGCCGAGTTCGCCGGCACGGGACCGGCCAGGGAGGCACTGATGCGTGATGAACTCTCCCTCTTATTCGTCATCCACGAGGATTACCTGGCAACCGGAAACATAACGATCTATTCGATGAACAGCTCTCTCCTCAACGGGCGTTCAAAAGGGGCTATCCGATCGTTCATCATGAAGGGGCTGCTCAAGCAGGGGAACGTCGGCGAGGAGCTCTCGGAGAGGATAGAGGCCCCGATGTCGGCGGAAATGATCGAACTGGACGAGTTGGGAGAGGTCAAGGAGGACGATGAGAACATGTTCGTTCTGGCCCTGCTCCTCTACTGGCTGATGATGATGGGCATCATCAACTCTTCCGGGGACCTGAGGCGGGGGATCCTGGAGGAGAAGGAGCGGCGTACGGGGGAGATCCTGCTCTCCTCCATTTCTGCCGAGCAATTGCTCTCGGGGAAGATACTAGGATACGGATGCACTGGCCTGCTCCATCTGCTCTTGCAGACTCTCGTCTGGACCCTTGTCGGGCTCGTGGCGATGTCGATGACCGACCTGGGGGGATTCCTTGCCGGGCTGGAGTACTCCTGGCTGATCGGTCTCGCCATCGTGTACTTCCTCCTGGGTTATTTCCTGTTCGCGACCTCCATCGCATGCGCTGCAGCCGTCTCCCCATCGGTGCAGGAAGCGGAACATACGTCGAGCATCTTCACCT
>JASMDC010000055.1:16864-20370 GCA_030753015.1 Candidatus Undinarchaeales archaeon
GATAGTCCCCATCATGTTCCAGCAGATCATCATCATGGCCCCGGACTCCCTGCTCGCGCGGGCCATGACGCTGTTCCCATACACGGCGCCCTTCACCACGATGATGAGACTGTCATCGGGCGAGGTCCCGCCCGCGGAGATCATCGCGAGCATGACGATACTGATCGTGTCCATCATCCTTCTTTCCTGGCTCTCGGGCAGGATCTTCAGGATGGGCCTGTTGATGACCGGGAAAAAAGCCAGCCTGAGAGAGATCGCCGGCTTTGTACTCCACCTTCCACGGTCCAACGTCCGGCGACCTTGCTTACGCAACGTAACTGTGCCCATTATACTGTCTGGAATCGACACCCAGCATCCATCCGTGTCCTGCGGAGGGCTCGCTCAAGGCGAGGTGGGACGAGCGGTGGTGAGCGCGAACGTCACGAATAAATAAACGACCAACATAACCAGAACGGAGGGAAGGACATGCGTACATGGATAGCAGTCATCGGATTGAGCCCGTACCCCATCACCAACACGATCTGGGCGGCATGCAAGCGGGACGGGTATGTGCCCAACCGGGTCGTGCTCATCAATCCCGAGAGCAGGCGTGTCGACCTCGAGGAGCTCGAAGCATCCATCCGAAGGATCCTTGCCGCTTATGGTGAGGGGGACCCTTCGATCGAGATGGTGTCAGTTGATGGCGATGATTTCGTAGGGAACAGGAACCGCCTCATGGAGCTAGTGGAAGGGACCGACGGCGAGATCGCTATCGACATCACGGCGGGGCGCAGGCTATTGTCGATCTTCGCGGTGGACATTGGAATTAAATGGAAGGACCGGGTCAAGAAGATCTATTACCTGCCGCTGAAGGACGACCAGTACTACACGCGCCCCTTCATGCTCATCCCCGCGCGTCAGCACATATTCACTGAGGTAAACGACCTCCTCAGGAGGGGGGATCAATGAGGAAGATAGAGCTGCCACGTCAGCACGTGATGGCGCTGCTCAACGAGCTGTACTACTCGAACCAGCGCGACCTGAAGGTCAAGGAGCTCTTGGGCGGCAGGGAGCTGTTCACCATCACGCTCGGCGAGGAGTGCACCGTCAGACTCAAGTGGTCGGGGTGGGAGGACGCGCCCGCGCACCGGGAGATTCCTGTCGCCGAAGACCTCAGAGAAGCGCTGCGGGCCTCAGGAGTGGTGAGGCCCAAGGAGTGGGACGAACTCGAGAAGATCATCAAGGAAATGGCAAAGCGCGACCTGCGCACCAATCCTCCCGTCTACATCTGCTTCGACACGAACTGCCTGAGCAGGCGGTTGTACGACTCCATCCTCCCCGTCGTGGAGAAAAAGGAGAAAAAGGGCGCCCGGTCGCTCGGTTTCGTCCTCTCGAAGGCCGTGAGGAAGGAGCTGTTCAAGTTCGACAAGAAGTACCGGGACGTGGACCTCGCGGAGCTGAAGAGGACTGGTGTCCCTGAGTGGCTTGCCAACGACCTGCACAACCAGCTCAACCTCGCGGGGCGTAAAACGCGTCTGGGATTCGAGGAGTACGGGCAGGTGAAGAGCCGCGCTGTGGAGGTGTCAGCGGAGGAGGACGGTGACATCGGCATCATCAGCAGCCTGGAGCGGTTCCGAGAGAGCAGGCCCGAGCGCCAACCCGACCTGCTCGTGCTCAGCTCGGACAATGACGTCTGCGCTCGCGCCGAGGGGCCAGGCGTCAGGCCGTTCCTCGTCGACTACCGGGGGCAGGATCGGGCGTCGAGCTACAAGTGCGACTGGGAGAGCGCGGCACGCCTGCTGTACGTGGCCTCGGTCATCTTCGCCCGCATCTCGGTCAGGGCCGGCGGGACCGTTGAGGTGGCCGGTGTGTGGCGCGGCAAGGGCCTGAACGAGTGGAAGGCCGAGAAGGTCAGGCTCACCGTTCACGGGGACGAACTGAGCGCAAGCTTGGAGCAGACCCTGGCCATCCTGGGCCCGGCCTAGCAGAGACCCGGACGTGCACGCCGGAACGGACCTTCCAATGCATAGGAACATAATCTCGTTACACGTATGAAAAATCCATTTATATCGCCCCGGACTCCTCATCTCTATGGACGTGGAGGAGGATGTAGGGGGACATGTACGCCAAGCCATCATCGGCGACGACGCCGTGTGGATGGTGGTCCCCTTGGCCGTCGCAGGCGACGAGCTCGAGCGCTGTGAGCTGGAGGTGTTCGAGACCGAAGCGTTCACGGGGGTGTCGACATGACAAAGAGGAAGAAGAAGACGGTGATCAAGATAGAGAAGGGGCCGATGCCCATCAAGGACGTCGCCGGTCTCCTTGTCCACTTCGGACTGGATCCGGACGAGTCGCCGCGGGAGACGTTCATCGCCTCGATGTGCAAGTACGTCGACCTGTACGGCTGCTACGGCCTGCCGACCGACGATCCCGGGCGGGACTTCCCGCGAGAGGATGGTGAGCTCGATAGCGACAAGGAGCGCTTCATACTGTGGATGCAGTTCACCAAGGAGGGCGCGGTCACGTTCTACGACCGCCGCTCCGATACCTACATGACCGAGGGCGGGACCGTGGTCGGTGTCAGGTTCGGCGCGTACATCTACGGTTCGAGGAAGGTCATCAGGCTCGAACCGCTGTCGTTCCCGTTCTACGGGCGGGACGCGGATGAGGTCGTTGAGCGGTTGTTCGGTGAGGCCGGGAAGGCGGGCGAAGAGTGATCCGGTGGAGGTCTGCTGGCGGAGGGTCATCAGGAGGTGCGAGTTAAAGTGTTGATCAGGTCGGTCACGGCGAACGCTTTCGGCCCCCTCGTCAGGAGGAACGTCATCGAGTTCGGTCCCGGGAGGACCGTCGTCCACGGCCGCAACGGCACGGGTAAGTCGGTCCTGTTCAGGGCGATGAGGGCGCGGCTCGAGGTCGTCAAGGATGTGAGCGCGTGGCCGGGCTGGGCCGCAGGAGCCACCGGGCCCGTCGGTACCTGGGATGACGTTGGCCGGGTGCTGGTCGAGGTCGACGACGATGATGGCGACAAGGGCGATGACTGCCACTTCCTGGACGACGATGGGCTAGAGCTCCTGCTGTACGACACCTCTGGATGGCGCTCGATGGACGACGGCGAGCTCGATGCGCTCAACCAGCACCTCTCCCGTCACTTCGCCCGTTTGCTGCCCGGCGACCGTCGGCGGCGGGACGTGGTGCCGAACGTGATGGTGCGCCGCGACGCCTTCGTCATGCACGACATCGATGGGGGCTGGATCAGAGTGGCCGAACACCCCGCGTTCGCCACGGGCGGGAGGCTCGTCGCGACCCTCGCGCTCGCTCTAGCCTTGAGGGACGTGCGGTCGCCGCGCGGCCCCTTGGTCATCGATAGCGGGGGCTTGGGGGTGCTGGAGCGGCCGTGCCGGGACTGTGTCACTAGGGAGCTGGCACGCCTCGACGGCCAGGTCATCCTTTTCACGGAGGTGGACGACGTGGCGGAGCGGCTGGGGATCGACTACACCCTCGCGCCCGTTCGTCATGCCCGGGGGATC
>JASMDC010000056.1 GCA_030753015.1 Candidatus Undinarchaeales archaeon
CCGCTCCGGGGAGGGAAGTCCTCGCACAGGAACAGCACCCTCATCCCGTCAGCCCCTCGTACACCGCCAGGTATCGTTTGACGGCCTCGTCCCAGGTGAAGCGCGCCGTGTACTCGACGCCGGCGGATCCCATCCGTCCCGCAAGGGCTCGATCGTCCAAGAGCCGGTTGACGGCCTCCGCGATGGCCCGCGGATCTCTCGGTTCGACGAGGATGCCCGTGACGCCGTCCTTGACGACCTCCGGGAGCGATCCCGCCCGTGATGCGACAACGGGCCGCCCCAGTGCCGACGCCTCCGCGGCGCAGAACCCGAACCCCTCGGAGATCGAGGGGACGACGACGACGTCCCCGAGTGAGACGTAATCCGGCACGTCCTCCCTGGGCTGGCTGGGTATGAGGCGGATCCGGTCGCCCAGGTCGAGCTCCCGGATCATGCGCACGCTCCGCTCGTACTCGTCCCGTGGCTTCTTCGTCATCATGAAGACGAAGGTGGCGTCGTCGTTTATGTGGGGGAGCGCCCGGATGAGGTGCTCGGTTCCCTTGGTGACGCCCGGCCGGCCGAAGTAGAGCACCGTGGGGCCGTCCAGCCCGAGCTCGCTCCTCAGTCCCGAGACGTCACGGGGCGTGAACGCGTCCTCCAGGCCGTTGTATACCACCGTCACCCGGTCGGCCGGGATCCCCGCGCGCACCAGCCGGTCCTTGGTGTACTGGCTGACACTGATGATGTGGTCGTAAGGAAGGGAGATGATGCACTTCTCAGCCAGCCGGTGAGCGGTGGCGCTCGCCGCGCCCATCCCGAGGTCGTGCCAGAGCTCGTCGAAGACCTCGTGGATAGTCGTGACGAGGGGCTTGCCATGGAACATCTTGGCCTTGAAGGCCGGGAGGCACGATGTGAATATCGACGTGTGGACCACGTCCGCGTTGCGAGCTGCCCTCACCGCCGCGGGGATACCGGACAGGGCGAACAGGTAGCGGTCGAAGCGGGACTCGATCCAGGGACGGTACACGGCGACACCGTTGACAACTTCGTGCTTCGAGGTCCCTGTGACACGACTGGTGATGACCGTCACCTCGTGGCCCTGATCGACTAAGCGTTCGGCTACATTCTGGAACACGATCTCGCCACCACCGATATTAGGGTGGTAGTAATCGATCACATAGAGGATGTTCATTTGCTGGACCCGGTCTCATCTAGCTTTTCGTTGAAGATAGCGATCTCCCGCGTCATCTGGGTGATGTCACGTCGCTGCTGTTCGAAGAGCCCGAAAATTAGGTTGAGGCCCGTGAAGGCGACGAGGAGGGAGAGTGCGAACAGAGCGTCGAGAGGCCGCTGGAACATGAAGACCGCTGCTGTGTACTGCTGAAGGAGGTCGGGGAACAGAGCGAACACAATCACAATCGACCAGAGCGCCCCCCAGGTCCAGACCTCCCACCTACGGAAGATGCGAAGACGGTACTTCTCGTAGCTCTTCAGTATCATGAAGGCCGCGATGAACACAACCACGAGCTGGAACGGGTGGATCGCCATGGGGCCCGGGAAGCCGGGTATCTATAAAAGACTAGCGCTTGAGGTCCCGAAAGAAGGCGCGAACCATCTTGGTAGCGATGCTCGTCCCGTGCCATACCTGGGTTCCTCGCTCGACGTGGTAGTCCTCGTAGAGGGTGGCGATGGGCACCTCCTCGATGGTGAGGTGGTTCTGTGCTGCGATCTTGATGATCTCGGAGGAGACGGCATAGTCATCGTAGTAGATGTCCATCACCTCGATGGCCCGTCTGTTCATGGCACGCAGCCCCGACTGTGAATCGGTTACACGGCTCCCGAACAGCATGTTGGTAAGCGTCGTGAGGAACGAGTTGCCGAGCGTCTTCACCTGCGGCATCTCGCCGTCGCGCTCGATGAAGCGGGATCCGATGACTATATCTGCGGTGCCCTCGATGACGGGAGCCACCACGCGCTCGAGGTCGTCCGCCGTGTGTTGGCCATCGGCATCGCACGTCGCCGCGTACTCGAAGCCCTCCATCCTGGCGATGGCGAACCCGGTCCCCAAGGCGCCGCCGAGACCGCGGTTCAGGGGATGGCTCACGATCCTAGCGCCATGGCGGTGGACCACCTCGCGCGTGTCGTCCTCGCTGCAGTCATCGACGACCAGGATGTTCGGGAACACATCGCCCAGTGCATCCAGCACCGCGCCGATGCGGGTGGCCTCGTTGTAGGCCGGAACGATGACCAACACATCCTCGTGCATGTACATCGTATCCCGGGGGTGGTTTAAATGGGTTTCGCAGAGGTTGGTAGGTTAATCGCGGGCAGTGACGATCGTCGACAGCTCACCGCCCGTCCCCGGGGGGGGGCCTCAGTGGCTTGAACAGGGCCATCCTACCACTGCTGTACACGCGGTCGGCGGCAACCACATCGGTCCAGTACGGGACGTGCGTCCTGTTCTGAACGAGCATATACGCCCCGGGCGGAGGCGCCGCCCCACTCTCTACGATCGCTCGTGACGCGAGTGAGGGCACGGGCGAGCGGCGGAACGCCCCAAGATAGTCAGAAGAGGACACGATGTCCGCGTCAGGTAGATACTGGTTCGTCCAGCGAAAGGTCGGGAGCATCCATGCCCACGGGTTGGTGCCGTACACCACATCGTCCACATGGAGCGTCTGCACGAGCACGAAGGCGAGGAGCACTGCCGCGATCCGCCCGTGACGTCTTATACGGACGACGCCCGCCGCCACTGCAAGGATCAGAAACGGGAACCAGTACTCCAGCCCCCTCCCCACGACACTGCCCTGGGCCTTGCCGAGCATGAAGTTGATGACGAGGACCAGGAGCGGTGTCAGGAGACGGATGTCGTTGGACGACGACAGGTAAAGTACCACAATCGCAGAGAGGACCAGGTTCCGCCGTGCGGAACCGGATACGCCCGCGAGCCCCGAGGAGAACGCAGGGACAATCAACGACTGGACAATGAGCAGCAGCGCCAACGCTCGGGTGAGCGAGAATGGGATTTCTAGGCCAGGACGCGAGGGGCCCTGCGAAAGCGACCGGTGGACCACGTTCAGGGCCATGAACCCGAGAAGCGCGAGGAAGACCGTCCCCGGGCCGGTGGCCGGTGCGAGGTACGTGCTCAGGGGATAGGTGTAGAACGCTATGAAGTCGCCTACCGAGAACTGCCCCCACCACGGCCCGGCCAGCACCCACGGGTACACGATGAGCGACAGTCCGTCCATAGCCCTGGCGTCCGCACGCCCCCTGACGAGGAGGCCCATGAGGAGCGAATGGACGAGGATGACGCCCGCCGCGTAGGAGTAGGTCGCGTGGTGGATCACGAAGGCCGCGCTCAGCAGGATACCGCACAGGTGATAGGCCCGCGCGGAGCCCCTCGCCTGATGCTCGTGAAGCTGATAGAGGATCAGGGCGAAAAGTCCACAGAAACCGAAGAGGTTCCCCGATAGGCCAAAGAGCGGCCGATAGATGCACGCAAGAAGGAGGGCCGCCCGGGCGGTCGCCAGTGAACGGGTGAGCCCCTTTGTTATCAGATATACGATCCCGAGAGCCCAAAGGTTCACACTGAGGAGGAGGAGGTCGGTCGCGGCCTGAGGATCGACGCCGGTCATCCTGATGATGTTCGTTACCAGAATATGGAGGCCCGGCGGATATGCCACATGGTTGAATGAGAGCTCGGTGTCCTGGAGCGGGATCATGCCCGTACCGAGCATGGTCTGGACGATGCGGAGGTGACGCGGGCCGTCGTACCAGGGATGGACGAACCCTTCGGCGGCAACGGCCCGATACCATCGCGCGAGGAGGATGAACAGGACAACGAGCACCAGCATGCGCCATTGTGCGCTCGAGCGCCCCCGCGCCCTTATCATCGGGCGACACCCCCCAGTCTCAGGTCGATCATGCATGAGCGGTCGTGCTCCGGCGACACCCGCATCCAGAACGAGATGATGTCATCGACATAGGCGTCGCGGGAGCGGACCGAGACATCGAGTTGGTACCATCCAGTTATCTCAGGAGCGCGGAAGGTGCTCGTGACGGTCAAGCTCGCGCGCGCGTCGATGGTGTACGTCGAACGCTCGAGCACCGACGCGTTCAATCCGACAACCGCGTCATAGACCAGTTCACTCGGTCCCGGATTACGGATAATATACCGGAACGATAAAGGGGTTCCGGGGTATGCACAGCGGGGGAACGAGGAGAGCACGGCCGACCGATCCGTCGCAGAGAGCACGGTGAGGTGACCGCCGTCATGCACCACCGTCCGCGACAGCGTCGAGCCACCCGCCACCATGTACAGCCATTCACCATCGTCCACACTGCCGTCATGGTCCATGTCCGCGAACACGATGCTTGCGTTCTGCCCGTCCCCGCCGGTCCGGGAAAGGGCTACAGGGCCACGGGAGACGCCGAAAGGGACTTCCCAGGTCTGCAGGAAGAGTTGGGGCGCTTGGGACGTACCGCCGACGTGCCTTGTCATGAGGGCCACGTAGATTACAGTGATGATGATAAGGCCCATGTAGAAGGTCTGGACCGAGCGCTCGTCCAAGGACAGGAACGAGATGGATCCCACTCTGGCGGGGGCGTCCTCGCTCGTTCGTCTCTCATTGCCTTCTCCGATGTCTGGGATTCAGGAATCGCGGACATATAAAACAACGCATCGCAACCGAGCCTGGCCGCGGGACGGGGGCCAGCGAACACGCACGTACGGCGGCGAAAGGTACAACCTATTTGAATCCTGATGGACATCTATCGTCTCATGATGCCCTGTCTCGTCCTAGGGACGCGGCCCGAGATCATCAAGATGGCGCCCGTGATCAGGGAGCTGGGTGCGCGGGAAATCCCCTTCCGGCTCGTCCACACCGGCCAACACTACTCCCCGGACCTAGACGGAGTGTTCTTCGACGACCTCGGGCTACCGCCACCCGACATCAACCTCGGCGTGGGCTCGGGAACCCATGCAGAGGAGACCGCAGGTATCATGGTGGGAGTGGAGAGGGCGCTCCTGAAGGGCGGCGCCGACATCACGCTCGTCCTGGGGGACACCAACTCCACGCTTGGCGGGGCGCTCGCTGCTGCCAAGCTCCACGTCCCCCTCGGCCACATAGAGGCTGGGCTCCGGAGCCATGACCGTCGTATGCCCGAGGAGATCAACCGCGTGCTCACCGACCACTGCTCGGACTTCCTGTTCCCCCCCACACCGAACGCGGAGCACGGGCTCCTAGCGGAGGGCATCGACGCCGAGAAGATGCGCACCACCGGAAACACCATCGTCGACGCAGTCGAGCAGAGCATCGCCATCGCCAGGGAGCGCTCCACCATCCTGGAGGAGCTCCGCCTCGAACCAAGCAGCTACCTGCTGGCCACCGCGCATCGGCATGAGAACGTGGACGACAGGACTAAGCTGGCCGTCATCATGGAGGGGTTGGGCAGGGTTGCTGCGCGCCTAGATCTGCCCATCGTCTGTCCACTGCATCCCCGGACGAAGAACCGGCTCGGAGAGTTCGGGCTCTCCGTCCCGCAGGGGGTCATGGTAACGGAGCCGCTGGGGTACCTCGATTTCCTCCACCTGGAGGCGCACGCCCGCATCGTCCTGACCGACTCCGGCGGCATCCAGGAGGAAGCATGCATCCTGGGCGTCCCCTGCGTCACGTTCCGGGACAACACGGAGCGGCCCGAGACCCTAGAGGTCGGCTCTAACGTGCTCGCGGGGACCGACCCGGAGCGCATGGTGGAGTGTGCCAGGAACATGCTAAAGGCGGCAGGCGGCTGGACGAACCCGTTCGGCGACGGCAAGGCCGCAGGACGCATCGTGGACTCCCTCTTCGACGGATCATGGCTCCACAAGTGACCTCCCGCCAACTTCAGGCCGAGAGCGGACGCATCTATGTAGAGAACGGGCCGAGAAAACACCTTCACACGATGACGTGGCGAGCGGCGACGGTCCCCCGCTAGCGATTGATTTATATATCACCGCGACATGACCGTGCCACGATGCCCTCGCGTGCCTTCCTCATCACGGGCGGTGCGGGATTCATCGGCTCGCACCTGGCGGGAAGACTCCTCGAGAGCGGATCCGTGCGCGTGCTGGACAACCTCTCGCCCTATTACACCGGGAAAGGGGCCAACCTCTCTCACCTGGATGGGAAGGAGGGCTTCGAGTTCGTCGAGGGAGATGTCCTCGACGGTCCCACGCTTCGCCGTGCGTTGGACGGAGTCGACGTCGTCTTCCACCTCGCGGCCCAGCCGGGGGTTCGGGCCTCCGTGCAGGATCCCGCCACGACGCACCGGGCCAACGTCGAGGGTACACGGGCTGTGCTCGAGGCATGCAGGGACGTGGACATCACTATGCTCGTGAACGTGTCATCCTCATCAGTGTACGGAAGGGCGGACCAGCTCCCCCTGACTGAGGACATGCCCCTGTTCCCGATGTCGCCCTACGGTGCATCAAAGGCCGCCGCAGAGGCCTACTGCTCCGCGTACCATGCAGTCTACGATATCCCCGTAGTCTCGCTGCGCTACTTCACGGTCTACGGCCCGCGCCAGCGGCCGGACATGGCCATCCACGGATTCACGAGGACCATCCTTGCAGGAGGGCGGCCCACGGTCTTCGGGGACGGACGGCAGACGCGCGACTACACGTATATCGATGACATCGTCGCCGGCACCATCGCCGCGAGCACGGGGGGTCGCCCCGGGGAGGCGTACAATCTGGGCGGGGGCCACCGTATCGACGTGATCGAACTCGTCCGTCTCATCGGCAAGGCCTGCGGCCGAACCGTGGAACCGTCGTTTGTTCCATGGCAGACCGGGGACGTGCAGGACACGCTGGCCGACGTCTCCAAGGCCACCGACCACTTCGGGTACCGTCCGAGGACCGCTGTCGAGGAGGGCGTCCGCCGGTTCGTCGCGTGGTACCGTGAGCGAAGTCCCGCACGTACATGAAGGACCGTCCCTGCGGTGGTCATGGAAATAAATCCGGTCCATTGGAGAACTGCTAACGGCGTTAGGGCGCGATGTGTAACGTTTATATGTCATCCGGCCCGAGCCCGTATCGATGGTCCGGCACCGGCTCGCAGCGTCAGTTATCGTCCTGATGCTCATTATACCCGGTGCCCTCGGCGGTTGTATCGAGATCCTCGATACCGCCGTCGCGCGTCAGGAGTCCTATGTCTACCAGCTCAACACGCTCAGCTACTCGATCAACAACACGTGCAACGGAACGCGAGAGCTGGAGGTGTACATCAGCGCCATCAACGACGTTAGTTTCCTGGAGAACGCGACCCGGCGACTGGAGCTCGAGAACCTCACATCGTTCAGCATGCCATTCTATCCGATAAATGCTACGGAGGGCCCGTCATTCATCAATGTCGTTGTGACGGACCGGACAGAGGCCAAGTATACCCTGACCGGCGGCCAGGCAACGCTCATCGTTTCCAATCCGCTCACAAGCGTTGCGTCCTGGTCCGTCGCCTTCGCGGTCCTGCTGGCGTTCATCCTCCGCAAACGACTGCACCAGCTCATAAAAAACGCTCCAGTGCTCACACTCATCGGTCTCTATCTCATCTACTGCAGCTACACGCTCGTCACCCAGGATGTGGTCCGGACGGCGGTGTTCGAGAAAGGCGTCCTCACGTCCGAGGTCGTCCTCTATGTCGAACTGGCAGTCGTCGGGATAGTCCTCGTCCTGTTCAATCGGAGCCTAGCGGCCCTGTTCCACCGTGATCCAATCGCCGCTATAGTCGCGCTCCTTGCCTTCGCGTATGTATTCCCCCCAACCCTCTACCTTGGCGAGGACGCGCTGGAGGCGATCACATCATGGTCGCTTGAACCTCTGAACGACGAGCTAATCTTCGTGTTCGGGCTGCCGCTCTTCGTGCTCAAGGAGCTGACACGGGTGTACTTCCTCGCTCCGGTGGGGATGCCGCTCATCATCATACTAGGTGTTCCTCTGACCATATTCTACTGGTCAGTCCTGCTCAAGTTCGTCGAGCGGGTGTTGACATCTCTTCGGAGCGACCTTGCGGCGTTGCGGGCCCGGCTCCCGGTCGAGGTCAAGGTGGTCGTTGAGACGAACTGCAAGAAGAAAGAGGATGACGACGAGACCTCGAAATGAGCAGGGAATGCATACCGGGCCATGACCTCAGGGGTCATCGCCCACGAGCGACATCACATTAATATATTCCAATCCACCCCTCTCCGCCCGTGAGGGGAAAGGGTGCTCACGGCGATACCGACGGGAGGTGGGGCTGACGGCAAGGTCCCGCAAGCGTACGAAGCACCGGAAGAAGGAAGAGCCCGATGTCTGGAAGCGGCCCCTCATCGTCGGGCCGGCCCGGGAGGCGTGGAAGCGCCGGCTCCACCTCGCTGCCGCTGTCGTCATCACGACATTCTTTCTCTTCCAGCTCTACGGTTTCAACCTTCTATACAACGAGTTCAAGTGGGAAGCCGTGGGCAGGCCCGCGGCGCTCGACAGGCACCCCGAGTTCGCCGACGCCCCCCGGGCCGTGCAGCTGATGTACAAGCCCGACTCGTTCATCTACTACAACAGCATGCTCTCCATGCGCGGAGACCGCGAGTTCGAGCACCGGTACCGCTACTTAAGGGCGGGCTACACGATCATGGGCGTGGCGGTATCCCGCGTCCTCCCCATGGACCCCGTCGAGGCGCTCCCCGTCGTCAGCTTCGTACTGATGGGCGCCGTGCTGTTCCTCACCTACCTCATCTCCGGGAGCGTGCTCGCTCCCGCGCTCTGCTACCTCTGGGGAAACCTCTGGGGGGAGTGGGGCTTTCTCGTGCTCCCTGACACGGCCGGCGTGCTCTTCCTGCTGCTGGCGCTGTGGTTCAGGTTCCGGCGCCGGTTCGTGCTCTCGCTGGCCACGTTCGCCGTGGGCCTCCTGATGCGCGAGATCATCGTGTTCGCGCTGCCCCTCCTCCTGACGGACCGGCGGCTTGACCGGCGCGCTCTGGTCATCGCCGCCATCGGCATCGCGGCCTTCGTCGTCCTACAGCTGTCCCAGGTGCAGGAGATCGCCGCACGGATGTCGGGGACGATCGGTGGGCGCCTTGCCGAACCGGGAAAGATTCTCGCCGATCTGGTGCTCGTCTTCCAGGTTGCGTTCGGGCCCTTCGCCTACAAACTCGTGCTCCTGATCCTGGCGTACATCCTGTGCGAGGGGTACGTTCTTCCCGCCGTGATGGTGGACGCCGAGCGCCGCATGCGCGACCTCCATCTCATCGCAGTGCTGCCCCTCAACCTCGTTATGCTCTTCCTGTTCGCGGAGGACTTCACTGCACGCTACATCCTATTCTCCGTGCCGTCCGTCGCCGTGCTCTCCGTCTCGATGATCTGGTCGGCAGGTGCCCTGTTCAGGGCCGCCCTGCAGCAGGAGGCGGCCGGTGCGGAGCGGACCGGAAAGACGACGGGAAAGAAGGGAAGGGGGGCGTGAGGGCCAACACCATGGGCGACTGGGACGACGTGTGGCGCCGGGTATCACCCGGTCGGAGCTGGGCCAAGCGCCGCATCGTCGACGTACTCGCCCGACTCGACTGGGAGAAGGACGGTGACGTGATGGACCTGGGGTGTGGGAGCGGAGCGCTCTCTGCCATGATGGGTGAGTCCTTCCCAGAAGCACGGCTGTGGTTGGTGGACAGCTCCGAGAGGGCAATCGAACTGGCACGAGAGAACGTTGCTCCCGAGCGTGGCGCGCGGTTCGTTCAAATATCCTTTGAGGACATGGGATCGGGATCGGCCCCCGAACTCGACAAGATGATGGGGCGGTTCTCGCTGGTATACACCGACGGACTGCTAGAGCACTTCCCCCGCGCTGAACAGGGCCACATCATCACCGTCTGTCGAAGACTGCTTGCCGACGGCGGGCTCCAGGTCCACGTCGTGCCCAACCGCTACCATCCCTGGCAGCTGGTGCGGCCTTTCGTCATCCGCGGCATCCCCGAGTCGCCCTTCACCCGGCACGACCACCGGGCGGCAGTCGCGGCAGCGGGGCTGTCGGAGGAGCTGGAGGGCCACGGTGGCATCTCTGTATTACCGACCGGGTACAGCCCCGAGGGGCTCGGTGAGTATGTTGGAATGCTCCGGTGGTTCGCATTGCGCCGTCGCGGCTAGCCGCGAAACCTTGACATGTTGTAGTCGACGAAGCTGCGCAGCCCGAAGAGCTTGCGCTTAAGATCGGCGGGCGTGGCGATGTCGCGGGCCATGCGCGCCATCTGGCCCGGCCGCAGATAGAACTCCCGCAGCCCCTTGTCGATGAGCTCGTCGATCTCCCCCTTGGAAAGGTCTGGGTAGTCCAGCAGGGTGACCTGCTCGCCCTCAGGCGACACCCACTCCCGCCAGGAGGTGGGGACCATGTACCCGTGCTCGGCCGCCCAGTCGTACAGCGCCGTCCCGGGGTAGGTGCAGATGCCCGAGACCTGGATGGTGTCGCAGTGCAGCTCTCGCGAGAACCTCAGCGTCGCCTCGGCGGACTCCCGCGTCTCGCCCGGTGCGCCGACCATGAAGCATCCGTGGATGGTGAATCCCAGCTCGTGGGCGCGCTCGGCGAACCGCCGCGACTGCTCGAGAGTCACGCCTTTTTTCACAGCGTCCAGCGCCTCCTGGGTGCCGAACTCGAACCCCGTCATGAGCATGCGGCACCCCGCCTCCCGCATGAGCGGCAGGAGGTCGAGGTCGAGGTCCACCCGGGCGTTGCACGACCAGGTGACTTCCAGGCCCCGGTCCAGAATCTCCCGGCACACGCCCTCGGTGTGAGCGCGCACGGCGGCGAAGGTGTCGGTCTCGAACATGATCTCCTGGAGCTGGGGGAAGGTGTGCAGGTCATGCTCGATCTCGTCCACCACGAGATCGGGGGTGCGCAGGCGCAGGGCGCGGCCCTCGATAACCTGAGTATCGCGACAGAATGTGCACCGTCCGTGGCACCCGCGGCCGGAGAGCAGGGTGAGGAAGGGGAATAGCTTGCCGCCGTCCCAGTACCACTCGGGCTCGACGTGGTGCCAGGCCGGGAAGGGAAGGTCGTTGACGTCGATCGGAGGACGTGGTGGTGTGTGACGGTTCTGCGACCCGTCCTTGAACGACACTCCGAGGACGTCCTTGAGCGGGATGCCACGAGCTATGTCGCGCAGGGTGAGATCGTACTCACCGCGGGCGACGGCGTCCACCGCGTCCCCGCCCCGGGCCAGGGTGTCGTCCGGGACCGCCGTCACGTGGGGGCCGATGAGCACGGTGGTGCACCCGGTGGCCTCCTTGGCCATGGCGGCGAAGGCGATGTCGCTATCGATGGAGGGTGTTGTCGTGTGGAGCACGGTCACGTCGGGCGAGAAGCGCTCCAGCTCCCGCCGCACCTCCTCAGCGGCCATATTGAGCGTGGCACCATCGATGAACCGCACATCATGCCCGTCACCCTCAAGCACGGCGACGGCGATGAGCATCCAGTCGGGGTGACGCTGCACCCGACCCCGGCTCCGGGCGGCCCACCGCGCCGAGCGGCAGAAGTCGGCCACCTCAGGCCAGGGAGGGTTGAGCACGAACACCTTGGCGCCCATCGGTCATCGTGGGCACGACAACGGTTAAACGTGTTGCGTCGAAGCGCCGTCAGCCGACCCGGCCCAGGAGCCTGTCCACAAGGTGCGCGTACACGCCCGCGCTCCCCGCAAGCGACCTGAGGGACGCCAGCACCGGGGCGACGAGCAGCATCGACGGCTCGCTCCTCGCGGCCCAGATGCCCAGGGGGAGGTTTGAGACCAGGAGCAGTCCGAGCCCGAGGGCGGGCGCTGCGGCATGGACGGCGGTCGCGGGGAGTGAGAGCACGGCTAGGTTCGCCAGGATGAACTGTGTCTGGGCCTCGTACCCTGTGTAGGAGTCACCGCGGACGAACTTGTCGCGGTTGCGCAGGTACATGGGCACCCGCCAGTAGCCGCGGTGGTACTGCTGGCGCAAGTAGATGTCAAGAGAGGGCGGATGGTGGTGGCCGACGCGGCCTGCGTCGGTGAAGAGGAGCCGGCCGCCCTTCTGATGTAGGGTGAACGCCAGGTCGAAGTCCTCACCGCTGGCGGTGCGGAAGTCCGTGCTGAATCCGCCCGCCGCCAGGAAGGCGTCGCGGCGGTAGGCCGTGGCGTAGGTCGCCAGGACGTCCACCTCCTTTCCCAGGGACCGCTCCTGTCGCCGTGCGATCTCGTGGTCCACGAACCGCGCCACCAGATGCTCGGGATTGACGGGGAAGTAGCCGCAGGACGCGCCCACCACGTCGTCGTTTAGGGCTCCCGTGAGGGCCGCAAGCCAGTCGGGGGGCGGGACGCAGTCGGCGTCCAGGAACACGATGATGTCCGCATCGGTCGCCTCAACGCCGCGGTTGCGGGCCGCTGCCGGTCCCTTGTTGTCCTGCTCGAGCACCGTCACCCGGTGGCGCGAGCGTCCAACGTACTTCCGGGCGATGTCCGGGGAGCGGTCGGTGCTCCCGTCGTCCACGACGATCACGTCGACCGGGGGATGGTCCTGTGCCTCCAGGGCATCGAGGGTGTCGCCCAGCGTCGCCTCTGCGTTGTACGCGGGGACGATGACGGTGACGTCGGTGTTCACTACTCGTCGTCCTCCCGCAGGGAGAGGTGGCGGACCACCTTCGTGAGGTTGCGATCCATTTCGTTGAGCCGCAGGTACACCCGCAGGCACAGCAGGAGCGAGGTCACCGACGCCACGGTGAGGAAGGCGTCGAGGGGCCGATTGAACGCCAGCAGCGCAAGCGCCTGGGCGAAGTGCCCGGGGAGCAGGGTGATGTAGAGCAGCGCGCACAACGCAAGCGCCAGCAGCAGGGCGCCTGTGTCAGAGCGGTCGCGGCGCAGGCCCGCGAGCACGCGGACGAGGGCAAGAAGGAGGACGATCGTCCCGATTATCTGTATCAGCATCATGGTAGGAACCTCCTAAGGAGCAGGTCGAGGGCGATGGCGACGCCGTCGGCGACACTCGTGCCCTTTCGTGTATCCAGGTAGTGGGAGCGTATGGGTACCTCCACCAACCTCAGACTGTTGCGGGCGGCCTCGCCAACCATCTCGGAGCAGAACCCGTAACGGTCCACCCGCAGCTCGAACAGTTCTGCGGCGCGTCGGTTGAGGGCGCGGAAGCCGCTCTGGCTGTCGGTGAGTGGCACGCCGTACAGAAGGCGGGTCAGCCAGGTGAGGCTGTGGTTCCCAATACGCTTCACCAGCGGCATATCGTCGATGCCGCCCAAGAACCGCGAGCCGATCACCACGTCGGCCTCGTCCTCGAGAACGGGCCTGGTCACGACGGTGATGTCCTCGGCCCGGTGCTGGCCATCGGCGTCCACGGTGACGATGATGTCGGCGCCCAGGTCGAGCGCCCGGCGGATGCCCGTGGCGACGGCCGCCCCTGCGCCGCGGTTCACCAGGTGGCGGACCACGCGAGCACCGTGCTCCCGGGCAATGGACGAGGTGTCATCGGTGGACCCATCATCAACCACCACGACCTCGGCTTGAGCGCGCACTCCGTCGACCACATCACCTATGCGGGGGCCCTCGTCGTAGGCCGGTATGACGGCGATGACCTTCGATCCGTTCACATCCTGTCCTCCCACACCGTACGCTCTCCCACAGCAGGGAAGGCACCACCACATTTATGTGTTCTGCTCTCCCTTCCATCCCCGTGGATCACGGACGGTGTGCCCGGGGGATCGCAGCGGTGCTCCTCCTCCTGGTAGTCTCCGCTCTGGGCGCGGACGGCCCGTGCGTGACCATCGCGGACGTGTCGGTCGAACGGACGGACATCTGGGCCTACCAGGTGGACATGCTCACCGTCGCTCTCGAGAACGAGTGCGGCGGACAGCGCGAGGTGGAGGTGCTGGCCAATCCCAGCGGACGGTTCACCATTCTGGGCGAGCATACCGTGCGCCTTGTCCTCGAGGAGCGGCGCGAGCTCGTCTTCACCTTCTATCCCAGGGGCGGTACGGCGGCTCTCACTCATCTCCCGGTGGTCGTCACGGACCGGACAGGGGGTGATGAGCGCATGGCCGGAGCGAAGGCCGAGCTCTACGTAGCCAATCCTCTGGCCCAGTTGTGGTACACCGCGGCGGTCCTGTTCCTGGGAGCCGCGTACCTGCGTCGCGGCTGGCTTCGTGAGCAGCTGGAGCTGAGCCCGCTCCCCCTGGCCGTGGGCATCTGGCTCGTTCACCGCGGCCACCTCTTGGCCACCCGGGGCGCGCTGGCTGGGGCGACCGACGTCACGAACGGGATCGTTGTCGTCGAGCTCGTGGGCCTCGGTCTGCTGCTGGTGGCGTTCGGCCGCACCGTCTCCCGGACCGCCAGGGCCCACCCGCTCACGCTCGTCATCGCCGTCTACATCCTCGCAAGGACCATCCCTCCGGACGCCTACATCCCTCCCGACATGGTGCGCGCGTGGGACGCGCGGTCGCTCGTCCCGCTCCGGGAGGAGGCGCTGTTCGTGCTGGCCCTTCCGCTCTACATCCTGGGGGAGGCGAGCCGACTGCATGTGTTCCACGGGCTCCATCCCGTCGCCGTGCTGGTCGTCGCCGCCCTGCCTACGGTAGTGTACTGGCGAACGCTAGCTCGGGCGTGGCATGGTCTGCGACGGGCGGAAGCGGGAACGGTCCTATGAGCGGGCGGAGTACACCCGGAAGGTCGGATTTGCATGGACCTCCTCGTAGCAGGTCCCTTCCAGGTCACGAACGAGAGCCTGGTACCGTTCGCTCTCCCAAAGCCGAAGGAGCCGGTCCACGACCACCAGGGGCGGATCGTGACGCGAACATAGTGCGTTCAACCGCGTCCGGTCAAGGAACGATGGGAACCTGAGATTGTCGTCGAGCCGCTTCCCGAGGATGTTCAAGAAGGTCGTCGGGTAGCGATAGATGAGGACCGAGCCCTCTGGCCTGGCCTCGAGCGCCCGGACGGCATCCCGCACGTCCGTCGGCGGGTGGTGGGGCAATGCGATCTCGGCGCCTAGAAGCGTGCGCGCATGGACGGTGATGAACGCCAAACGGTCGATATGGCCCGCAACCAACAGAATCGCGACGGCCAGCAGGAGCGCACGCTTGACGGCCGGTTCCGAGGCCGCGCTCTCCAAGACGGCGGTGAGCGCCCGGCCCGCCAGCAGCGAGAGGCCCGGCAGGGCCACTAAGAACAGGCGCAGCTCGTGAAAGCCGGATGGACGGTAGCCGACTATGGGCAGTGAAGGGAGCCACCATAGAAGGGCGGGTACCGCAAGCAGAAAGGGAAGCTCCAGCGGATCGCTCCGCTGCTCGTAGATGATGAAGGCAGCAAGCACGAGGAGGAGGAGGGGGGTCCCCCCCAGGGTGGCCGGGCTCATGTAGCCGGACGCGCCGCCCATGACCAGCACGGCCAGCACGATCAAGAGATCCTCGTATACCGACCCCCTGCGGTGGACAAGAGCCACCGCCAGGACCAGGATGCCCAGGCGCGGTAGTGTCAGTACCGCAAGCCCCTCGTAGCCTCCGGAGCCGCTGAGAAGCAGCACAATGAGGGCTGCTGCCAGAACGATCACGGGGCGAAGGGCCGTGCGAGGGGCAGGGCCCGCCCTCTCGGCCAGATACCAGCTACCTGTGGCCACCGCGCCGGCCAGGAAACCGTAGTGGAAGAATACGCGGTCCCCGGTCCCCTCCCACATGAGCGGCAGCAGCGCCGCGACGCACAGGCACGGTCCCAGCGCCCGGGCGCGTTGCGGCGACGTGAAGAGAAGGTAGAATCCTGTGGAGAGGAGAAGGAGCGACAGGTAGAGGAATCCTGCCGAGTGGGAGAGGCCAACGGTGAGGGTGACGAGGAGGAGCAGTGCGTTCCTGCCCAATGTCACGGGGAGTGCCACGGCGGCCGCCACGGCAACGATCGCCAGAGGCAGGCTCAACATGGATGCCATCGGCTGGGCGGTTATCCCCACGTTATACGGGTGAATGAGGAGGACGAGGGTGCCGAGGGCGGCGGTCGCGGGCGGGAGGCGGAGGGCGCGCACGAGTACTATGAAGGCGGCCGGGAAGAGCAGCGCCAAGAGGTAGACGCCCCCCTCTGTCGTCGTGAGCAGCATGAGGGCGGCCAGCAGGTAGTGGAAGCCGAACAAGTAGCCGGGATCCATCTGCGCCGTGACGGATGGGTAGTGGCCGGTGTCCCGCACCACTGCCGCCTCGTGATGGTTGAAGAAGGCATCGCTCCCGGGATAGAGCGGCAGGGTCAGGATGGGCCCGCGCGCCCAGGCAGCGAGGATGAGGACCACCAGCCACAGGAGGACGAGTGAGCGGCGCGAGCGCAAGCCGTGGAGGGCGATGAGCACCAGGAATACCGACATGACGAGAAGGCCGAGCCTCCTCGGTGTCGCGGTGGCCAGATGGACCGCTGCCCGGGAGTTCGTGAATGGCCGGTCGAATGTCTCCTCGGCAATGGTGGCATACACGTGCTCGGCGCCCGGCCGGTCGGCCTCCAGGTCCGTGCGCTGGAGCCGGGCGCCGCGGACGACGCCCTGGTCGAAGGGCAGCGGGACGCGCACGGCGGTCGGTCCGCCGGGGCACGCGGGACGGTCGAGGCGCACCGAGACGACCTCGTCCCGGGATGCTGTGCGTCCCCCGTCCACGGGCTCGAGCACATCTACCAGCAGCTGGAGGCGGATGCCGTAGGACACGCTGGAGACGATGCACGCGTCGCCGTCGTTCGCCACCAGCACCATCGCGTGGCCGGGGAGCGGGCCGTCGGTCAAGGACAGTGTCACGCCGTCGCCGCCCTGCCCGAAAGCGGGCAGGAGAAGGGCCGCGAGGAGGAACGCGATACGGGCCTTTTGGGTGGAGAGCGTGCCGGTAGCGCCCATCGTACCGGCGGGACGACACCATGAAATAAAAAGGGCTTCCCTCGACCCTCACGGTGCTGCCGCGAAGGCGCGGAAGGTGGGATTGGCGTAGACCTGGCGGTAACAGGAGCCGTCCAGCGCCATCAGGAGGGCGCGGTGGTCGTCGTCGGTGTAGAGCGCCATGTACCGGTCGACCACGACCAGCGGCGGCGCGTCGGACGCGCAGAACCGGGATAATTCCTCCGGGGAGAGCGGCGGGATCATGAAGCCCCTGCGCAGGATGCGCTTGTCGACAGCCTCGTGGAAGTGCTCGCTCGAGTGGTAGACGACCAGCCCCGTCTCCGGCCGGTCCTCGATGAAGCGGACGATGTCGCGCAGGTCGCCCGGTGGGTGACGCGGCACGGCCCAGTACGCGGGCATCCCCAGACGGAGCTCATCGGCGCCGAGGACGGTTACGCGGTCGAGCTGTGACGCGACCAGTCCGACGACGATCAGCCACAGCACGGCGCGCCTGACGCTCGGCTCCTCGGTGATGCGCGCTAGCAGGGTGTCGAGCCCGCTGGCCGCCAGGAAGGCGATGCCTAGGGCCGACGAGATGAAGATACGCATGCGGAACACAATGCCCATCGCGTACCCGAGGCCGGGGATGGCGGCGAAGGACCAGAGAGCATGGGGGAGGGCCAGCAGGAAGGGCAGCTCCAGGCCCCCGCCGACGGTCCGGAAGCGGAGGAAGGCGACGAGCGCCAGCAGGCCGAGGGCGGCGCCGCCGATGTTCCTCGAGCGCCAGTACTCCCCAACCCCGACGTTCAGGGAGAGGAGTAAGAGGACGGCGCCGACGACGAGGCTCAAGCGGAGGAGGCCGTCCGCGGAGCGGGAGCCGATCCGCGAGGCGAGGAGGATGAGCAGTCCGGCGAGGAGGCCGGGGCGGTAAAGAGGGTGGTCGGCCGTCGCCACGGCAAGGCAAATCAGGGCGGCCGCGGCCAGGGCAATGCCCGCGGGCGCGAGCCGCTGCCGCTCCCCGAGGAACTGCCAAGCCGCTGTGCAGGAGAGGGCGAGGGTGAGGTACACGAATCCGCCCGAATGGGACAGGCCGATGGCAAGGGCGACGAGGAGAAGCACGGCAGCGCGGGCGCGCGCCGTCCCGCCGGCAAGGGCGACCACGACGGCGGACCCCACCATGGGGAGCGTCATGGTGGTCGGTATAGTGGTGGAGGTCATCACGATGTGGTAGGTCTGTGTCCCCAGAAGGAAGGCGGTCAGCGGGGCCACACGCGGCGGTAGGCAGGTGCGGCGGACGAGGACGACGAGCACCGGGACGAGGAGGGCCGGGATCAGGAACGTCCCCCACGGCGTCCCTGTGAGGTGCATCAGGGCCGCTAAGAGATAGTGGAAGCCGAACATGTACCCGTCCCGCAATCGCTCCTCCACCGGCGGATACCGGCCCGTAGCCGTCAATACTGTGGCCTCGTGGAGGTTGTAGGTGGCGTCCCGGTCGGGGACGGGAAGGAGCGTGAGGATGTGCCAGCGGGCGGCGAGGACGACCACGAGGACCAGCACCCAGAGCAGGAGGCGGTCGGAGCGCGAACGCCGGGCCCGCCGGGCGGTGACGACCAGGAGGGCGGAGACGAGCGCGATCAGCATGCGCACGGGACCGACGGTGGCCACTGCCCGGACCACGGGTCCGTGGGCGAAGGGTATCGACACATCGCGCTCCGCCGTCACCATAACGACGTCCTCCGAGCGCGGCGGGGTGCGCACCACCCGGACGGCGGTGACGGTGCCCTTCGCATAGGCTGCCGCAAAGAGCATGGTACGCCGCTCACCGGGGCACAGGGCCCGGTCGATCCGCGCAGAGACGTTGACCGGCTCGACCACGCCGTCGCGCTCCACCTCCAGTCCCAGCTGGGCACGCACGTCGTACACGATGCTCGAGGACACGCAGGCATCGCCGACGTTCGCCACCTCGACGCCATAGATGCCAGGGAACGGCACGTCCGCCAAGGCCACATCGAGCAGGTCCAGCCCGGCGGCGAAGTGTGCCACGACCAGCAGGACTGCGGCCGCGAGGACGGCTGTCCGTCGTATGCGGGCCATGACGACGGCAGGAAGGCCACCAACGGTTAAAAAAGGCTCTGTCGCGCTGGCAGCCACGCGTGGATTAATGTATCTTTGCACCAACTGAGCGCGTGCCATGGCGGGAAAGGAACGAGGGAGAGTGCTGTGGCCGGCGGTGCTTACCGCGCTGGGGCTGGTGTGCATCGGCCTCGTCCAGCTGGGGTTCAACGCCGTCGTCGGCAGGCTCCACGGCCCCGCCGTGCTCGGAGACGTCAACCTCGCCATATCCCTGGCTCTCCTCGTGTCCACCCTGTTCTCGGCGTCGTTCGTCCCCGCCAACACCAAGTTCGTGGCGGAGTATCGGGGCCGGGAGGACGAGGCCCGGGCGGGAACGGCCTTCAGCATGTCGCTCGCGATCGTCGCCATCGGCGGGCTCGCGCTCTGGGCGCTCCTCAACGCCCGCCTCGACGACGTGGCGAGGGCGCTGACGCCCCTCCTGCCGAACCTCGCCAGCCGGGTG
>JASMDC010000057.1 GCA_030753015.1 Candidatus Undinarchaeales archaeon
GGATGATGTGCTCCTCGAACTGCTTCTGGGCGTTCGCCATGAGGTCCTCGGACATTGTGTCGAAGGTATTCTGCAGCCACTCGACGAGCTTATCCCGCGGTACGCTCTCCTTCTTCCTGTTGTCCCGGCGCACGGTCATCACCGCGTTCTTGGCCAGGTCCTTGGGCCCCAGTTCCAGCCGGAGGGGCACACCGCGCAGCTCCCAGTGAGCGTACTTCTCCCCGGCGCGCACGTCGTCCCGGTCATCGAGCTTGGCGCGGATCCCCGCCTCCTTCAGCTCGCTCTCCAGCTGGCGGCACGCCTCCAGTACCGACTCTCGCGAGTCGGAGAAGATGATGGGGACGATGACAACCTGCTTGGGTGCCAGTGCCGGGGGCAGCACGAGACCTCGGTCGTCGCCGTGGATCGATATGACGGACGCGACCAGCCGCTCGGACATGCCGTAGCAGGTGATGTGAGCGTACTGCTCCTCTCCGGAATCGTCCTTGTAGGTGACATTGAACGGCTTGGAGAAGTTCTCGCCGAGGTTGTGGATGGTCCCGATCTGCAGGGTACGCATGTCCGGGAATAGCGTGTCGACGCCTAGCGTGTAGACGGCACCCGGGAACTTGTCCCACTCAGGTCGCTTGTTGATGATGATCGGGAGGCACAGCTGACGAGCGATCTTGTCCATGATCTCGATGTCCTCGGCCACCTGGCGCTCCGCGTTCTCCCAGGTGTCGTGGGCCGTGTGGGATTCGTAGAAGCTGACGAGCTCGCGCACCCGGATGATGGGCCGTGTGTGCTTGGTCTCGTACCTGAAGGTGTTTACGATCTGGTAGATCTTGAGTGGAAGGTCGTTGTGCGAGCGCACCCACAGGGAGAACATGGGGTACATGACCGTCTCGGAAGTGGGCCTGAGCAGGAGCCTGCGGTCGAGCTTGTTCAGTCCTGCGTGAGTGATCCAGAACACTTCGCTCTCGAAGCCCTTGATGTGATCGCCCTCCTTCTCGAAAGCGTCCTCGGGTATCAGGCAGGGGAACTGGACCTCGTCGTGTCCCGTGGCGTCGACCTCCTTCCGAGCGATGTTCATGATGTTCCGGAGGATGCCATACCCCCAGCCCTTCCAGACGAGGCATCCCTTGATCGGGTAACGGTCGTCGACGATATCTGCCTGCCGTAATACCTCGGGGTACCACTCCTGGAAGTCCGTCTTGGCGACGGTGAACTCCTCTGCCATACCCGCCCGGGGTAAGGTTGTTCTTTTTAAGTTTTCTCCGATGAGTCATCCCAATGGCGCGCGTGGGCGTGTTCTCTGACACCCATTTCGGCTACGACTTCGGCGGCCCCCGCGGTGAGGACCCCTTTGTCCAGGCAGCCGAAGCGCTCGATCTGCTAATCGGGGACAAGTGCGGGCTCGTGCTCCACGCCGGCGACCTGTTCGACCGGCCCGTGCCCAAGCCCGACGTGCTCGGCGGCGCCATGCGGCTATTCTCGCGTGCCGTGCTCGCCCGACGAAAGCGCCCGGTCAAGCTCATCGAGGTCGTGGGGAAGGACCGGGATGATGTCACCGAGGAGATAGCCCTTGCAGGCGTCCCGATAATCGCCATCCACGGCACCCACGAGCGTCGGCCCAAGGGCCAGCTCAATCCCATCCAGCTCATGGAGAAGGCAGGGTTCGTAATAGCGCTCCACTGCCAGTCCGTGCTCCTGGACGTCGGCGGAGTGCTGGTCGGCGTGCACGGTATGGGCGGCGTGCCCGAGCGTTTCGCCCGCGACGTGCTCCGCAAGTGGGATCCCCGATCGTTCGACGGGGCGGTGAACATGCTCCTCCTCCACCAAAATCTGTCGCCTTACCTCTACACGGGGGACGAGCCCGGACTGGAGGGTGAGGACCTCCCCAAGGGATTCGACCTCGTGGTGAACGGGCACATCCACTGGGAGGTCCAGGACGAGCTCCCCCGTGGTGGTCGCCTCCTGTGTCCCGGGAGCACCGTGCTCACGCAGCTACGGGCCACCGAGCGGGACATCCCCAAGGCGGCCTTCGCCGTGGAGATGACCAAGAAGAAGGGGATGGGCGAGGTCCGTCGGCTGCCGCTCGCCACGCCGCGTCCGTTCATCCTCGAGACCGTGAAGGTCAAGGGTGCGGGCCCGGCCCAGGTAGTGAGAGCGGTGCACAAGGCCCTTGCCAAGGCCCTCAAGGACGTGAAGGGCGACCGTATGCCCCTGGTACGTGTCAAGCTCGAGGGCACGCTCAAGGACGGCATCACGCCCCGGGACGTCCAGCTGGGCGAGACGATGGAGGCATTCGCTGACCGGGCGCTCGTGAAGGTGGACAAGAAGCTGACAGGCGCCGACATGGAGCGCTCCAAGGCTCACCGGGCCGTGAAACGCAAGGCAGCGACGCTGGACGAGCTGGCACGTGACGTGCTGCGCACGCGGGCCAAGGAGATGGGCGTGAAGCTCGATGCAGATGCGGTGTTCGACCGGCTGCTCGCAAATGACGTCGAGGGTATCATCGCGCTGGTGGAGGGCGAGGACGCGTGATTTCCCGTGTCCGCCTGCGCAACTGGAAGTGCCACGAGGACACCGTGCTCGTGTTCAGGCCCGGGACCAACGTACTTGTCGGCTCCATGGGCTCGGGCAAGTCCAGCATCATCGACGCCATCACCTTCGCTCTCTTCGGTTCACTCCCCGGTATCCGCTCCCACCGTATGCGCACCGACGACCTCATCATGTCCCGTCCGGCCCGACGGCTGGAGGCCGAGGTCGAGGTGACCTTCGACCATCACGGTGCCGAGTACACGGTAAAAAGGGTGCTGGAGCGCGGGAAGGGCACCGCCTACTGCGAGCTGCGCAAGGACGGGAAGCTTATCGAGGCTGACAAGCCCACGCCCGTGACAGCGCGTGTGGTCGAACTGCTGGGAATGGACATCGACCTGTTCCTCAACGCCGTGTACGCCGCCCAGAACGGCATCGACGAGTTCCTCACCCTGGGGAAGGGCCAGCGCATGGACCGGCTGGACGAGCTGCTCGGGATCAAGCGGCTCGAGGACGCCCGCTCGCTCCTGGTGAAGGTGATCACGCGTGTCCAGGACCGGGCCAGGGACGGGAAGGCCCATATCGCCGAGCTGGAGCGCTCGCTGGCCGCGGTGGACACCGACGTGCTCAAGAAGGAGGTCGCGGTGCTGGCCAAGGAGGTCGACTCGCTGGAGGCCGATGGTGAGAAGCTGTCCGAGCGTGAGGCCGCGGCCCGTGCGGAGCTGGAGAAGCTCGACGAACTGGCCAAGCGGCACGAGGAGCTCGGGCGGGTGCAGGCGATGTTCGAGGGGAAGGAGGGACAGCTCGCCGAGCAGGAACGGACGCTGGCCGAGGAGGCAGGTGACCTTGCGGGGCGCCCCAAGGATGAGCTCGAATCCCTCCGTCACGAGACAGTGGACATCATCGCCCTGATGGAGCAGGACCGTGCCCGTCTTGCCGACCTTGGCGAGGAACGCGGGCGGCTTGAGGGCCGTGCGTCCCAGCTCCGATCCCGGGGGAAGGAGCTTGTCGAACGGCTGGGCGACAAGAAGAAGAAGGCACCCTCCTCCGAAGAGCTTGAGCAGGCTGTCACTGAGATGAGCGAGGCGCTGCGACATGAGCGAGCCCGGGGCGAGGACGTCCGGGTCAACCTCGCCGCGCTCAGGGAGGAACGGAAGGCTCTGGCGCTGCGGGCCACCGAGCTCAGGGAGAAGGCCACACGCGCCGAAGCGCTCCGACAGGATGTCCGCGACCTCGGAGCGGAGGGGGATGTCGGGATCGTCGAGGGACGGCTCAAGGGCGTGAAGGAGGAGACACGTCACCTTCGTGACCAGACCGGGATGCTCAAAGCACGCATCCAGAACCTCGACCAGGCGGCCAGCGAACTGGAGACCGCCGGTGACGCGTGCCCCGTGTGCGACAATCCGCTCGCCGAGGATAGGAAGGAGACGCTCGTTGCCGAGAAACGGCGCAAGTCAGCGCACGTGCGTAAGAACGCCACGAAGCTCGGCCAGCGGCTCGACGAGCGCGAGCGCGAGGAACGACGGCTCGAGCGTACCCTCGAGCGGGTGCGGACGATGCACAGGGACCTGGAGGCCCTCGGCGCAACAGAGGACGAGCTGTCCGCCCTCGAGGTACGGATAGCGGCCACCGAGAAGGAGGAGCTGATCCTCAAAGAGGACGCAGCCCGGTTCGAGCCACTACTGGCCGAGCACGAGAAGCGCCTTGCCGAGGCCGTGGAGCGACGCGACCGGGAGCGTGAACGCGAGAGGACACGCGACGAGCTGGAGCGGGCCGAAAAGGAGCTTGCCGATGCCAAGGCCTCACTCACGAAGGTGAAGAAGGAGATGGCAGGCGTCCAGGACCGCTTCTCGGAAGAAACACTGACGGACGCACGGGCACGGCTCGACCGCGCACGGACGGCGATGCGCCACGCCGAACTCGCAGCGGAGCTCGCCGAGGTGCAGGGCAAGCTGGAGGCCAAGCGCAAGGAGCGTGCAGCTCTCCACTACTCGCCCGACGATCATGCCAGCGTGCGGGAGACCATGGGCGGTCTGCGCGCCGAGAGCGAGGGGCTCCGCCGTGAACTGGTGGCCAAGGGCGACCTCCTCCACGAGAAGCGTGGACAGTACGCACAGGCCGAGGCCAACCGGGCGACGCTCGATGGGCAGAAGGAGCGACTGGTGCGGCTCGACGCGGGCAGTGAGGACCTCACCCGTATCAAGGGCGCCCTCTCCGATACCCAGACCATCATGCGCCAGCAGATCGTCGAGGAGATCAACGGTGTGCTCTACCCGATGTGGAAGACCCTCTATCCCTACGATGACCTGGGCGACATCCGGCTCCGAATCGGCGAGGAGGGTCGTGTCAAGGGCGACTACACCCTCGAGTTCCAGGATTCCACCGACTCGTGGATCACCGTGGACGGTATCGCTTCGGGCGGTGAGCGCTCGGTGGCCTGTCTCGCGCTCCGGGTCGCGTTCTCCCGCGTGCTCGCCCCCAACCTCTCCTGGCTGGTGTTCGACGAGCCCACCCACAACCTCGACCGACGTGGTGTGGAGGAGCTGGCAGAGACACTGCGCGATCGCCTTCCCGATCTCTTCGACCAGGTGATCATCATCTCCCATGAGGAGCAGATGGAGAACGCCATCACCGGTGCCTGCTACCGGATCTCGCGGGACAAGGCCGAGGACATGCCCGCGCGTGTCGAGGAGGTCTGAGCACACGTGCTCGGCTCCGGCGCCCGGAAGGCCGTGGAAGCGATGATCTCTGTCCCCGTTCTCGTTTTCGGTCTGCGCATCGTCCGGGACATGCGGCAGGCACCCACTGCAGAGAACATCAGCTACTTCGTGGTATGGGTCGTCCTCTCCTCTATCTTCCTGATGTGGTCGGCCCGACATAAGTGGGATGGAACGGGGGGGGGACGTCGACGAGGACGCGCAGGATGAGGTCTGAGACGCGGTGTGCTATCCCACGGTGAAATCCGAGGACTCGGTGATACGTGTCTTGGCGTCCTTGTCTTCGACGACGACCACCTTCATCTGGTAGTCACCGGCATCGACAGGTGACTTGAGCGACAGCTTGTACACGCCCCAGTTGTCAGTACGGACGCACTTGCACATACCGCAACTAGGATCCATATCGCACATGACATCACCTTTTCGGCATCCCACGTCACCCAGTTCCGACTTGACGCACAGGATGACCGCTCCCACCGACGCGCTCTTCACTGGGCTGCCGTCCGGCTTGGACACAGAGCCCTCCATCACGATGGGCTCGTCGGGGTAGTAGTACGACGAGACGATCAGCGGTGTCATCTCCATGGCCGGGCCGCTGTCCATGCACCCCATCGATAGTGCGAGCGTCGCAATAAGGACCGCGGTGCAGAGGGTCCGCACTGGGCCTTGGATGCTGTCCACGTTACTGTTGACCATCGTTCCCCGATATGCATTCGGACCGATGAAATATAAAACGACAAGTCCCGTTGCGTGCTGGTCACGCGCGCTTGCGGGGCATGCTCCCGAAAGTTATCTAAAGGTTAATAGGCCAACATCGACGGGGGATGAACCATGAAGGTCATTGAGGACTCGCCGCAGCGTCTCGTGTTCGAGGAGAGCAAGCTGTATCTCGGTATCGGCGCGGCCGTCGTCGGTGTGGTGCTGGCCGTCAGCTATGGCTATTACGGCATGGAGAGCTGGAGCGAGCTGGGGAGGCCCATGGCGCTCGTGTTCAGCCCCATCATCTTCGTCTACGGACTGGTGGAGGCCACGTACCGCGAGCACCTTACCATCGACAATGTGGCGCGGACCGTCGCGACCGAACGTCGCAGCGTCATCAAGCACGAGGGGGCGAGCTTCGGATTCAAAGAGGTCAAGAAGGTCATCATCAAGAAGGTCACCACGCGGACCGGCTGGGTTAGGGAGTCCACCAATCACGAGATCTACGTGAACGAGGTGTGGGTGCGTAACCTCGTGTTCAACACCGGCAAGAGGATCGATGCCTTGAAGGTGGCCGCACGCCTCGAGGAAGCGACCGGAGCGAAAATCCAGGAATGGTGACGCGATCCCTGACATCAATCTTGTTAAAGGATACGTCCTGTTGTGTAGTGAGGGCCCGGATATGAGGACCGAGGATACGGCGGAACGGTTCGTTGCATCGAGCGACTGGAAGGACCGTCTATTGGGTATCAAGGTAATGGGCGTCGCGGCCGTCCTCTCGTTCCCCACGATCATCGTGATGGAGGGGTACCTGAAGACCTACGTGTACCTCAACACGGTCGCCGTGCTGCTCCTCGTCCCCGCGCTCCTGCTCTGGGTGTTCGGTATGATCATGTTCCTGGGCGGCGGCCAGCGCGTGGAGCTCGATCATGTGGAGCGAAAGCTGTGGCTGAGCGGCCATTACGTCAGGAACGAGAAAGCGCCCATCCCATTCGACAAGGTCAAGAAGATCATCCACTCTATCACCATCTACGATGACGGTGACGAGAACGGTCCCCCTTTCGCCCGCGACGAGGACCGTTACTACGAGCTCCACGTCAACCGCAAGCACGAGAACGACCTCGTCATCGGCACCGGTGATAAAGAGGTGGTCGAGCTGGTCCTCGGGAAGTTGAAGACCGCTACCAAGGCATCCGTTGAGCGTAGAGTCAAGTCCGACAGGTGATGTGACCATGCGCATCATCGAGGACACGCAGGAGCACCTCCTGATCGGGAACGGCCGTCTCGAGGGGTTCATGGGTCTTGGGAAGGCAGGTCTCGTGTTCGTCCTTCTCGGTGTCGGGCTGGCCTATGGGTCCATCTTCGATTGCATGGGGAGGTATAGTCGCGACTCCTGCATCAGCTTGGGACCGATCGAGGACATCGGATCGTTCCTCATCGGGCTCGGCGCCATCGGGCTCGGCATCGCGTTCGTGGCCTGCTGGGAGCTGATCGATATCCGGTTCGACACTGGACTGATAGAACGATGGGATTGGTCGTTCTTCGGCTCGTCCTCGAGCACACCGTCCCTCTCCGATGTCAGCCAGGTCATTATCTCGCCCATGAAAGGCCAGTCGATCGTATGGGCGGAGTACCCTGCATGGGGCCTCTTCCTCGAGGGGGTCGGGGCCCTTATGCTGGAGGAGAGCGACGAGAAGCTCGTCGAGCACGTGGCAGGGCGCATCTCCACCTATACGCAGCATCCCATAGAGCGGTCGTCGACGTAGGCCCTAGAGCGGTTTCTCCATCAGGACGGACGTTCCCTTGTCCAAGACCTCGCGGTATCCTAATCTTTCGTAGAGCCTCTTCGCCCGATTGTCCTTGAACACGGTGAGCTGTACGCACGGTTTCCCGACCTGCACTGCCCACTCCTCGATCGATCCCATGAGGCGGGTGCCCAGCCCTTTTCCCCGGTAACGCCCGGAGACCTGCATGTTGTCCACGTAGAACGACGTGGGCCCCTCTCTTACGGTGAAATAGGCGATCCTCCGGCTGCCGTGGCGGACGATCCTGGTGCCGTCGAGGTGGAAGTCACTGCGGAACCGTCCCGGCTCCCACCCGCCCCAGTGCCTGGTGAAGAGCACGAGCATGTTCCTTTTGGTCAATCGATAGCAGAACCGGTAATCATGACGGGTGGCAGGAGTGATCGAAAGCTGCATCTCCTCGACCTTGATCCTCACGCTCCTGCCATTGTCCTTGATGTATAAGAACGTGTCGACTTGAAGTGACGATGGAGGGGGAGCATGGAACAGGCCCCTCCACATACCTTCCTTGACGACCGAAGAGACATTGTAATAACGGACTTTTGTGATCGTTCGATTCTTAGCGATCCTTCCATTCTCGGATGCGGGACCACACACCCGGCAATGGATCATCCACTCTCTCTTATCTCGTAGAGAGCGTCGATGTCCTGCTCGATATTGTCGCTCCCGGACTCCAGCCAATCGTCCGGTAACTTCGCAATAAGCTTCCATAGCCCCTCCACGTCCGTGGGCACGACATTCACGTCGAGAGGGGATTTCGCAAGGACCGGCTCCGGTGGCTTTAGGTGGACCTCGATCCAGACCGTGAAGTAAGGGAACTCCGTTCTGTACCTTCCCGCACCTCCCGGGAAATAGTGGACGTAGACATCCTTACCGTTCACGAGCGTCGCGTGTACGATAGAGCTCGATAGCGGATCGATCAGCTCCAGCCTGGCCAGACGTGGTCCAAGCGCATCGGTGAACAGCTTGTAGCGGGAGAACTTGTAGTAGAAGTGCAGGCATGCAAGACCGCCGAACAGGCAGATGGCCATCAGGATGAAGTTCGAGCCGGGGATCACTTCGGGGAAGATGATATTGACCCAGAAGGACAGGACGAGGATGAGCCCGGCGGCAAGAAAGTACTGGTTATTTTCCACATACCAGGGCAGCTCGACCATCGAAGTGCTGATCGGCTGTCGATAATAAAAGGCTTCCTCGAAGGAAAAGTACTTGAACATCGATGACGCCGCCCTCGACGTGACCGATGCCGCCATCATCATCGATGGGATGTCCAAGACCTTCGTCTCCCCCTCGCGGACGGTCGACGCGCTCCGGGACTTCTCGCTCTCCATCGACGGCGGCCAGATTTTCGGCCTGCTGGGCCCCAACGGTGCAGGGAAGACCACGCTCGTGGACATCCTCGCCACCGTGCTTCTGCCCACGAGCGGGACGGCGCGGGTGCTGGGCCATGACGTCGTGCGCGACACCGCGAAGGTGCGCGAGCGCATCGGGCTTTGCGTGGGCGGCGCCTACTTCTTCTACAACCTCACACCCCGCGAGATCCTCACTTACTACGGCAAGCTGTTCGACCTCCCGGCCTCCAGACGCACCCGCCGCATCGATGAGCTCTTCGACACGTTCGGGATCACAGCCTTCGAGCACGCACGGTTCTCCAAGCTCTCCACGGGCATGAAGCAGAAGGTCGGCATAGCAAAGTCGCTGCTCAACGATCCCGAGATGCTCTTTATGGACGAGCCCACTACCGGTCTTGACGTGGACGTGGCACGGGAGGTGCGCGCCCACTTCAAGCGACTGGTTGAGGAGGATGGGAAGACAATCCTCCTAACCTCGCACCAGCTCTTCGAGGTGGAGGAGCTATGCTCGACCATCGCCGTCATCAACGACGGGCGGAAGGTAGTAGAGGGCTCCATCGACGATATCCGACGGGAGCTGGGATTCCCCGACGCCATACGCCTCATCGTCGATGGCGACGTGGACCTCGACGTGCTGCGTTCTCTCTCCGCGGTGACGGCCGTGGACCGAGACGGTGACGAGGTGGTCATCCGGTCAACCTGCGCATTCGACACGGTGATGGACCTGGCCGGTCTGGTACGGGAGAAGCGCCTTCCCGTGGTGGACATGGAGGTGCGCAAGTCGTCACTGGAGGAGATGTTCACGTCCCTCGTACGGGGTGATGGCACTGGCTGAGAGCGACTGGGCCTTCTTCTACAAGCACCGGCTCATCATGCGCAGGTCACTTGCTGAGCTGTCGTGGGTGCTCATCTTCCCCTTCATAACCCTGTTCTCCATCGGCATCCTAACCCGCTACATCGTCAGCATCGACGACGCTCGCGACATCGGCGGATTCATCCTGGTGGGCACCTTCGTGTGGACCTTCTACTCGCTGGTGCAGCGCGCCATGAGCTACGGCGTGATGTTCGATATCTGGAACCGGTGCCTGGTGCACATCATCATCGCTCCGCGCTTCGTCCGCTCGTTCCTGGTGGGCAACGCCCTCTTCGGCGTGTCGTCGGCTGTGTTCACGACTGTGCTCACCGGCGCCTGCGCGTACGTGATGTTCGGTTTCAACATCCTGGACGCGGGCTGGATCCTTCCGCTGGCCCTGGGCATCATCAGCCTGTACGCAATGGCGGAGGGGCTTGTGATCGTCAGCTTCGTGCTCACTCACGGGTACGAGTACGTGGCGCTGATCTGGCAGCTGGTGGGGATCATCATGATACTCTCGGGGGTGTACTATCCGATCTCCCTCTTCCCCCTGTGGCTCAAGGCCGCCTCCCTCCTCCTCCCCCACACCCACGTGCTGGTGGCATTGCGCACTGTGATGTTCCCGGCACTCATGGACGTGGAAGTGAACGCCTTCCACCACCTCGGCTACGGCCTGCTGCTGGCCGTCGTCTACCTCGCCCTGGGGATAAAATTGTTCTACCGGGCGCTCGACGAGTCACGGACCACGGGGGCCATCACGGACCTGTAGGTCAGGACCGCCGTGCCCGTTCGCCCTGCTATATTTTAATATGAGAGCGGGTTGATCCTGTTCCATGGGGACGATCGATGTCCGGGCGAAACCCAACGCGGTCTTCAAGTTCTTTACACGGATACCAAGCTACCTCATCCGGCTAGGTATGACACGGCCCTTTGAGGCCAATATCCTTGTGCTCTCAACTAGAGGAAGAAAGACCGGGACGACGCTCCGGACCCCGGTCGGATTCGCCAGGAAGGACGATATCATCTATCTGGCAGCCGTCTACAAGGATCCTGATTGGTTCCAGAACGCCCTCGAGGATCCTGAAGTGAAGGTCCAGATCGGAAAGCGACATCTGAAAGGTTATGCTTCAGGAGTGGACGACCTTGAGGAAAAAGCAGAGGCCTACCGTGCGATCGTGAAAGCACAAGGGGAAAAATCGGCAGAACAGTATTATTATGTGAAGCCAGGGATGGATGATAATCAGATAGGCTCGATCGGGGAAGGCCTACCGATGATGCGGATCCAAGTGGTAGAATAACCACTCTCCCCAATTATTTGAGGTGGTCGGATAACGATGGGGCGCATCTTACACGCCCCTGTGTGCTGGTTCTGGAGAAGTTCAGATCAGTGAGCCCCCAACCGGTCGGGGGCATGTAGGCGGAGGGTAAAAGGTCCGTGGCCAGATCCGCTGATGTTGTGTCCGGTCCTCGGCACCCTGTAACTTACAACATGTAACGATTTCCTGATCGAGCGGCCCTCTCAGCCCTGAAAGGCCATTGAATGACCAACCAATAAGAGGGAAGAAGGCACACAGTGCCTCCAGCTACTTTCAGGTGCAGGGGCCGGCCCCGTCGCCATCAAGAAGAGATAAGGCACATGCACAGCCTTCGGAACGGATCGCGTCGCTCCCCAGGGGGCCGTTGGACGACTCTGGTGTAGACCGACTCGTCGAGCCCGCAGAGCTTGAGTATGCGCTTCTGGTTCTCGTTGAGCGGTATGTCGGGCTCAAGCCTGGCGGCCTCCCAGCCGTGCACCTCGCGCACGATGATGGGTGTGAACGCCTCCTGGATGGCGTTGGCAGTGGGCCTGTGTGTCTTCTGGCCGTACAGCCCCTCGATGGGGGCTTCGCCCTTCTTCGCGAGTTCCCTGCGCACCATGCACTCCATGAATGTGTGGACGGTGACGGCGATGAGCACGACGAATCCGAACGCGACGATCCGCCTCGGGCTCTCGAGGCAGTAGGCGCCGACGAGGCTGGGATTCTTGAGAATGCGGAAGATGCGCTCCACGCCGTCCTGCTCCTTGTACAGGCGGAGCACCGCAGCGTCGTCGAACTTCGCCTCGTCGAGGGTGGTTATGAGGACGAACATCCCCGCCGTCTCCTCCTCCAGCCGCATGACCGCCTCGTCGAGCTCCGGCGCGAAGGTGACCACCCGCCGCGTCTCCGTCTCATGGACGTACCCCTTGGGCGGCCGTCCCCGCTTCTTCCGCTTCACCGCCACGATCCGCTTCTCGACGGACCACGGCATCGAGTGGAGCTTCGCCTTGCACTTCTTCAGGAACCGCTGCGCCGACTCCCGTGCGTCCTTCTCGCAGAAAAACTCCTGCCTGCAGAACACGTCGATCAGCTTCGCGAGATCCTTCCGCTCCCGCTTGATCGCCTTCTTCAGCGACCTCAGCTTCCGCCCATCCTTTGCGCTCGAGTGGTACACGATGAAACGGTACTCCCTGCCCTCGAGCTCTGCCCGGAGGCCGACAGAGCGGTACTCGGCGGCGCCCTTCTTGTCGCTGATGGGGCCGATGACAGCCCACCGCTCGTCACGTGCCGCCCGGCAGACGAGCTCGTCCGCCAAGTTGTACGTGTGGGGGAGGCGGGTCACGAAGTCGATGTGGCAGTCGGCGAACAGCTTGAGGTTCGTGGGCGTGACCGCCGCGCTGTCGGCGACGTAGATGAGGGACTCCTCCGCCTCCTTCCCCAGCCACTCGCGGACATTCGGGATCCAGTTGCTGTTGAACATCTTGTCCGACGTGTTGCCGTCCAGGATCTCGCCCACGAGGGGGAGACCGTCCGATGACACACCAACGCCGAACATGATCTGCTTCAGGTCCGGACGATGGTCCTTGGGGTGGCCGAAGGTGATGTTCACCGGCGGCGACTCGTGGCCCTCGAACACGCCCTGGAATGACTTGCTCGTAGTGTCCGTATGGATGATGTTCGTGGAAATGTCGAACCGCCGGGCAAGCGATCGCGTGATCTCCGAGAAGATCCGCTGGGGGCCCGCATCGAAGAACTGGTCGAGGACATCGCCCGCCCGATACTGGTTGATGTCATCGGGACGGAGGTCGGGTCGCCATGGGAAGAGCAGCGGCATCGGCTTGTCCGAGAAGAACGTCGGCAGACGCACCAGACGGACCTTCTCGTTCGAGAGGATGTTGTGCACCATCGCGGCAACGATGGTGCCCGCGTCCACCTCCGCTTGGCTGTTCCTCTTCCCGATCGCACGCGTGATGAGCTGGGGAAGCTTGATCCTCTCCATCACGCCAGCGTAGATGGGAAGGGCGTTTGCGATGTAGGCCGATCTCACGGGGGTGGACATGGCAGGCACTTCCATTGGGGCCGCTGTTGGCGGTCACAGGGTGCCCGTCATCGTTCATAAGCATGCTGGCAAAGGGAATGGGGGAAATTACGTAAGATTCGTATCATAAAGGGTGCCGAGGACCGGTTGTGTGGCGGGCCGTATTGTTTTCAGAAAATTAAATGGATACACATAAATATGTGCGAACACATATTCTATTTGTATCAAAATGCCAACGATGACATTATCCGTTCCGGAAGATCTTCAGGTCCTGATCAAGAAACACAATCATATCAAATGGAGTGAGATCGCGCGAAGGGCGATGTGGGATTATGCAAGGAAGATGGAGATCCTTGATCAACTCACCGCGAACAGCGAATTGACAGATGAGGACGTGCACGAGCTGGACAAGGTACTAAAGGCCGCACTCTCCAAGCACTATCCGGAGAAATAGCTCGTGGAACTGATAGTCGATACGAACATCCTCGTAGCTGGTCTGATACGGGATTCCGTCGTCCGACAGGTATTATTACACCCGGACTTCACGTTCTACGCTCCCGATCATCTTCTGTACGAGATCGAGAAACACAAGGACCTCTTTCTTGCGAAGTCAAAGTTGTCATGTCCGGCATTTGAGGCGGTTCTGAACATGCTCGTCGAAAGGGTATCGATCCTATCTCACGACGACATCCAGAAACACATTGGCGAGGCCAGGGGGATCATTGGAAAGATCGATCCCGATGATGCTACCTTCATTGCGTGTGCATTGGCGGTCAAGAATGATGGTATCTGGACGGAAGATCGTGATTTCTCAAGACAGAGCAAGATCAGGGTCTGGAGTACGAAAGAGCTTCTTCAATATCTCCTAGACTGACTGTTTAGTGTTAACTGCGGTAGATCGTATATAGGTTATACGGCTTCGAACAGGGCCGGCGCCATCCGGTGTCGGCTTGCATCACCGTTTGCTGGCGATCAGCGAGTAGCACTGCCCGAAGTACGGGTTCGGCCTCTCCTCGATGTCCGTGAATCCGATCCCCTTCAGGAGCTCTATCATCGCCTCCGCCGAGAGCTCGTGCTTCACGATGTTGCTCACCGAGTTCCGGATGCCGCTTCTCATCATCTCCATCTCGGGAGCGAGCCTCGGCAACAGACCCCTCTTCCTCAGGGATGTCTCGTAGCTGTCAACTACCTTTTCCATGTTCTTCCCCGACGTCCTGCCCGTGAGCGCGAACACGCCTCCCTTTCGTAGCACCCGGTAGTGTTCTTCCAGATACCCCTGGAGATCGTCGACGAAGTGAGCGACGAACATGGAGGAGATCCCGTCGAACGTCTTGTCCTCGAACGGCAGGTGCTCGGCGCTCAGTCGGTGGACCCTCGGCCTCTGCCCAAGGTCGGCACATCGCTTCCCCAGGATATCGAGCGCCTTCTCGCTCATGTCGACCGCATGGACGACGTGACCCCGTCCCAGCAGTTCTATCGTGACGTTGCCCGTGCCGCAGCCGCTGTCCAGGACTACATCGCATCCGTCCATCGCATTGACGTGGACGTCCCTGACAGCGAGGTAGATGTCGGAGTTGAGCAGCACCTTGTCATAGGCGTCGAAGTACGCGCTCTCCCACACGTTGGTCATGCTACCTCACCCCGGACACGATCTTAATAAGTATCTTCTTCCGGCGCACGCGTTCAGTGAAGGCCCCGGGAGGCAGGGGCGTCCGTCCCCGCCTCCCAGTTCCGGGCATGTGATGGTGGAGGTCTCGGGTTTGAGCGCTACTCCTTCGGCGGTCCGCCAGGCGGGGCCGCACCGATCTGTCTCATGAAGGTGGCCATGTCCCGGCCCTCCCACATCTCTGCGATCTTGCCGTCGGCGAGCCGGAAGACCTCGATGGCGGGGACCGAGAACCGCTTCCCCGTGGGCTCCAGCCCCATCATGGGCCCCTTCATTGTACCGCTGTCCTGCATGAGGACCACGACCTTGTCGCCCTCCGCGATCACGTCCCTGATCTCGATCAGCTGGTCCGGGAACGCTTGTCCGAGCGAGGCGAAGAACTTCTTCATCTCCTCGTACTCGGTCGATGTACCGTCGCCGCCGTGCATCACGCAGTCAGGCGAGAGGTACTTTTCCAAAAGCTCCTCACGGTCCTTGCTGTTCCACTTCTCAAAGAAGTTGCGGATGATCTCCTTGTTCTCTTCTGTTGACATGGTCGTTACCTCTTTTTTCTTGGCCCGCTTCAGCTGTATCAACGCCTTGGCCTGGGTGATGAGCTAGGCGTTCCGGGTCCATGCAGGTAATAAAACAATCGTTATAAATCGCTGCTTTCCCGTGATCCGGACCAGCAACCGTTGGCTTGCCACTTCCCATCCCGACCCAGACGATACAAGAATAGAATCTCACTCCAGCCATGGTGTTAAAAGCGTCCACCGATCGTCTTCATCTATCGCTCCTAATGCACCCTGGAATCCGAAAGGACCCTCACTGACGAACAGTAGGACGATCCCCTCGATACGTCAATATCGCGAGATCGGTCTTCGATATCCAACACTACGAGGGCCTGACACGAGAGCCCATGTGGATCTGTGCAACCCCCCTGGTGCTCGATAAGCTCTCTGAATATCCTCCCGCGGGATCGAACGATGTTCGAAGGAATGGCTCTAGGGAGCGTTAACATATGTTTTTTCCACATACGGAGAGGTCATGGCCCTGAGCATGGCCCCGTAATCGATATCGAACACAACTTCGTCCCCTACCTTCAGGTCCACCTGCTTCGCATCGACGACGATATGGTCGCTGCTAGCACCGAGGATGTCGATATCACGTCGGGGGGTCAGTCCGGAGATCACGACGTCCTGTACTCCGACCGCCAGCAGGGCTCGTCGTATCTCGCCGCGGTCCTCGAACTCGGGGACGTTCCCGAACGCCGCCTGGCAGACCTCTCCATGGGGTTTGGACGGTTTTATCTTCGACTCGATGACCTCTGCGACCAGTGTGAACGCGTCGGTGAACTGTCCTGGGATGACGTCCCTGTGGAGGCTTTCGGTCCCCTGATAGATGGACTCGCCCAGTCGCACGTTGTTGATACGTCCGACATCGTCCGTTGATGTGAACCAGAGATAATTGGCCGTGTTCCCGCCTGAAACGAACTCCAACGTCAGTCCGAACTTCTCTTCGACCTCTCCTGCCAGTGAGGACAAGAGCCCCATGTTCTCGTCGTCAGGTCTGATCCCGCCGAAACAGGCCAGGTTCGCACCGATGCCGGCAAGCTCGATCCCGTCCATCTTGATCACCACCCCAACTGTATCCAATAGGTCTGCGGGCAGTATCCCTTCTCTCAGATCGCCCAGCTCCACCATCAGGATGATCTTGTGCGTGGTGTCCTGCGCCAAAGCGGACGCCGAGAGCGCCTCGATCACCGAGAGCTCTGAGTTAAGGCTGATGTCGACATACCTCACCACGTCCTCGACCTGGCTGGAGATGGGTGCCCTCAGGAGGAGGAATTGCGCTTGAACGCCTGCATCACGCATCTTGCGGATATTTGCGATCCTCGAGTCGGCGATGACGCTTAGCCCGCTCTTGAGCAGGGCATCGGCGATACGGGGGTCCCCGCAGACCCCCTTCGTAACGCCGAACACGCTGATGCCCTTCGAGCCGTAGAGCTCTTTCAGCTTCCCGGCATTATGCGCGATCTTTCCCAGGTCGATCTCTATCCGGGGTGATGTCATATCCATCACTATTTCTTTGACAGCTCCGGGAAGAACTGGAAGACCTTCTTTACGAGCTTATCGCATCCGTACTTCAGGGTGTCCGTCGTCGGGAGATCGAACTTCTCTTCGTACTCGGTGATGGTCCCTGCCAGCTCCTCGTCGGTCATCTTTTCATGGTTGATGGTGATGGCGATCACCTTCGACTTCGAGAAGACCTCCAGAAGCTCGATCTCGCTCTCCAGCGTCGGCATTGGCATGTAGGAGAAGTCCTCGATGTTCACTCTCTTGGGAGGGTGCTGGACTATGATCCCGCGCGGTCGCGCGCCACGGATGATGGCACATGTGCTGAGGTACGCCGGGTGGCTCAATGCGCCCTGGCCCTCGACGATGATCATGTCCGGATGGTCCGTGTCGTATGCCTCCATGACGGCGTTCTCGACCTCGCCGGTCATGAACTCCTCGACGATAGCATCCACTGCGACGCCGAACTTGGCGCCCTGGATCAGTCCGGTCTGGCCGGTCGCAACGAAAGAGACGTTCAGGCCTTCCTTCTTCAATGCGTCCACGAGCAGTACCGACGTGGTCCTCTTTCCGACCGCGCCGTCCGTGCCGAGCACGGCCACTATCGGAATCTTGACATTGAGGATGCGCCCGGAGAATAGATGAAGGTCCTTCTTTGCCGGAGGCATTCTGATGTCGTGGATCTTGACGCCGTTTTCCGCTGCCTTCTGCATGAACTCTTCATCTTCTGTGAAGAACTCATGGAGGCCGTTCACGATGTCCATCTTCTTTTCTATGGCCTTTATCACGATCGCGCGCTGTTCCTTCGAAAGGAACGCCTCGAGGGGCGCAAGGCCATAGATGAAGATCTCTGGGGTATACCCCAGCTTCTCGATAGCATCGTCCATATCACGGTATATCGGTATCCCGTTCTTTACGCCATCGAGATGTTCACCTGCGTCCAAGCCCACTTTCGAGCTGTCGACGACGCAGACGATCTCGTACTTCTGTGAGTGCCTGACAAGTCCGTTCGTGACCTTTCCGTCACCCTTCCCGAATTGCTTTTCGCAATATGCTATCGCCTTTGGTCTCATGTGTTATCACCAGGATTCATCGATCGGTTAGGATCCGTTCGCGGATACATGAACGGGAGTTCTAAATACTTATCGATACGGGGCTCTGGATCGATTGCCCGTAACTCAGGCGGGGATTGAGCGTGTGAATTATGACATAGTAAGCAGTTAGTTTTCCAAACTGCCATAGCGTCAAGAATCGGTTGTCGATACTGAAGTAATCTTACTAATTCTTTGATTGATTCGTTGTCGGTAAAAGTCTCAATGAATATATAAAAGTAAGCATTAAAACATAAAATATTTATAGATTTATGCTTACTTAATATTATGGTCAAAGAGCGGATTTCCGCCGACAATGTCATCGCTTTTTTACGAGACCACACGTTGCTCCGGGCGTCACAGCTAGCGGAGCATTT
>JASMDC010000058.1 GCA_030753015.1 Candidatus Undinarchaeales archaeon
CGCCATAAGACATAGAGCGATTAACATTGCGACCGGGATCGTGGGATCTATCACCTGCTCACCGTCGAAGTACGCCATCCAGTGGAGCAGGGCGTAATATGACGTGACCGGCCGGAGGTCGGTGTTCTCCCCCACATCGTCCGTAAGCGAGGAATCGATCAGGTCAAGACGGTCCTTTGTTAGATGCCAACCGATGTACTCACGGCGTACGTACTGTGTAGGAATCCCCCGCTCTTCGACCAGCTGAGGGATGTCCCTGCGGAGGGGCCGGTCGCCTGCTACGAAGAAAGTGCGTCCTCCGGGGATAGCTGTCACGTGATCGAACCGGGACGCAAGTGTGCGGTACACCGCTGAATTGAGCTGCCGTCGTTCCGCGCTCACGTAGTTCGCGATACCCTCCACACCGAGGGAGACCACTCCGCCCGGTCGTAGGATGCGGGCGACCTCGTCCATGAACTCCCGTGTATAGAAACGGTTGATCTGTGTTGTCGTCGGATCCGGGAGGTCGATGATGACCACATCGTACCGCTCCGTCGTCTGCCGTACGTACAGCCGCCCGTCCATGGCGTGGACGTGGATGCGTTCATCATCGAGGTTGCGTGTGAAGCGCTTACCTACCTCGATGATGAGGGGATCGAGCTCAACGTAGTCGATCCGTTCGACCCCATACTTCAATGCCTCCAGAGCGGTACCGGCCACACCTCCAGAGATGATGAGCACCTGCTCAGGGGCTGGGTGTTGGAGCATGGCGTAGTGCACCGTCTCCTCGCGAGAGACGTTGCTACCAGTGGTGAAGAGCGGTGTCCCGCTCTCCCAGAATGTGAGCTGGTCACGCTCGCGTGTGACCACGAGCTTTCCGTAGGGTGACTCCTGTGCGAACACAAGGTCCGCCAATCCCTCCTCGGGCCGGCTGGGATCCTGGAGGAAGCCCGCGAGCCGGGACGGCGAGCCGAGCACTGCACCCGCAGCCTCGGGTGTGCTGAAAAGGATACGTGTCGTGGCAAGCTCAATGTCGAGAACGAGGATCGCGATGACTGTCGCTACGGCGAAGGCCGCAAGAACCCGTCCGAGGTCCCTCCGTCCCGTGGAACGAGCGATGACGACGGCAGCGACCATGTTCACGATGAAGATGACGGTAGTGATATGGAAGGGGCGGAGGATGTGGACGAGAAGGAATGAGAACAGCACACCACCCAGGATGTCACCGATGTTGTCCATGAAGTAGACCTCACCGATGTCCTCGGCGCGCTCACCACGGGAGAGTATGAGACAGGCCAGGGTGAGAAGAAATCCCGAGATGATGCAGTAAGGTGCGAGCAGTACCAATGCCGATCCCAGCACCTCGATGAATCCCACCATCCTGCCCTGCTGGAACACGACGTTGCGCAGGAGGCGGATTGTCAGGAGATGGAGGAACGGTAGCACAGCGACGGCAACCTGTGAGGCGATGAGGATGCGCATGTGGTCCTCGATTCTGTGGGCCCAGCGTCCTAGAGCGGCGCCCACTGCGTCGAGTAAGAGCCAAGATGCGAGGATGATACCGAACACGAGCTCGTTGCCGTGGAACACGCTCATGAACTCCCGCATGATCAGGAGCTGCGTGATGATGGACGAGACACCCAGTGCAGTGATTGAAAGGAAGACACGGGTCTTGAGCGGCGAGTCCAAGGAGAGCCAGTTCTGGACCCTCGATATAGTGTCCAGACCACTGTCATCGTCCAGGACATCCTGACGAGAATCCCGTTCCTTCAGGCTATCCTTCACTTCATCGGCCGTCTCACGCTCCTTTCCTCGCTTCCTACGGCCCATACGGTCGAACCTCATGCTGGTGACTATTAAATCTGTTCGCGCCGCGGACGGTCGATATAAAAGGATTGCCCTTGCCGGTTTGAACGCTTGAGAGGTGGATTCAAATGGACGCAATGGACTGTATTCTCACGCGACGGAGCATTCGCAAGTACACCGACGACATGATCCCGGACGACATCATCGATGAGCTGTTGAAGGCTGCGATGAGCGCACCTGCAGCAGGAAGTCAGGACCCCTGGCACTTCATCCTCATCAAGGACCGTGCAATCCTCGAGAAGGTGCCCGAGGTCCACCCATACGCACGTATGGTACCCAAGGCATTCGCCGCCATCCTCGTGTGCTGGGACCCGACCATCGAGAAGCACAAGGGCTTCGGGGAACAGGACTGCTCGGCCGCCACCGAGAACATCCTCCTAGCAGCACAGGCCTGCGGACTGGGTGCCGTTTGGCTCGGATGCTACCCGCGCGAGGACAGGGTCAACGGTCTCCGGGGGCTTCTTGGAATCCCCGACCATGTTATCCCGTTTGCCCTCATCCCATTCGGCCGACCTGACGAGGAGAAGGGACCTGCTCTCAGGTGGAAGGAGGACCGTATCCATCGGAACGGATGGTGAGCGGATACCGACCACGTAGTAATTAATTACTTGAGTGACGACCTAATCCCCGTAGAGGATGGTAGGTCGCTCGACTGCTCGGGGATGGCTCCTGCTCGTCGTAGCCATCATGCTCCTACTTGGTCCCGCGGTAGGTCTCCATTTCAAGCTCGCTGATGAGCGACATGACAGTCAAGGTAGCGAGTACATGATCCGCTTCCCCATTCCTCTCAAGAACACGAACGTCAGGATCGACAAGCTCGAGACCGTGCACCTGGATTTCCCCGATGACCTCGTACAAGAATCGTCCATCCGTGTGATCGAGCGCCTGAACGATACTTTCTATGAGATCCCGTACCAAGTGGTCAAGCTCGGTGACACGTCAACGCTCTCCAAGTACGACTCAGGCTTCGTTCGCGCCGTCGACCTGAAGTTCTTCCTCACGATCACCTCGGACAACAGCACGTCCTACTTCGTGCTCGTGTCACCCGAGCGGACCCGGCGTGCAGATTACAGTGGGGGCCACGGTGAAATGATCAAAGGCGTCGCCCCGTACATTATCGTGAAGACTGACCATCTTGAGGGTACCTTCACCGAGAACGGTCTCATGCTCAGGGATGCTGACGGTACGATGCTATCTGATGGGGACAAGTTACAGGAGAGACGGACGGCTGTGTTCCTGAAGGACCTCCCCTCTCCGAACATAGTACTCAAACCGCGCCTCTCTGTCGAGCCAACAGAGCTTGGAGTGCGGGTGTACGGGACCATGGTCATGCTCGGGTTCCAGCACTCGGCCGAGTACATGTTCTACGACACGGCACCGGTCTATGAGCGGCTGGAGAAGTTCTCCATCCCCGTGGTCTCGGCCAATCTATGTTATATCGTCTTCAACAGCCTTGACGTTCTCAAACACAGATGGGACATAACTCTCTATCCCGAGAACAAGACCTTCCACTTGGACGGTGACAGTAACGATCCCCGGTTCCTCTCTGAGCATACACAGGTCCAGCGGGGCCAGGCGATAGTCGCCTCGAGTGATGACGTATCTCTGGTGACGATAATCATCGATGTGCCCGAGTTCGAGATGCAAATGGGTTTCCTCGAGGGTAGTGCGAAGATGTCCATCCCGGGTCTTGGTATCAAGGACCTGGGTTCCATCCATTTCCCCGACACGATGTACCACGGGATGTACTTTACCAATATCCCCCCTGACTATCATATCACAAACCAGTGTGGGGACATCGCGGGAGTGAGCTCGTTACGCCATATCACATTCCTGATTGATGGTCCCGTGGATTGGGCCATGGTCGACGAACTGCGTTCGCTCTACCTCGGTACGGTCCTCGAACCGACCGCCTTGCTCAAGGCCGAGTACTACTGGAACGATGCTTGGCGGCAGGAACCGAGACCTTGTGGTTCGGCGTGCTCCTACGATGGGGAATGCGGGAGCCGTAAGTGTATCGGTGGCCTCTGTAGGCAACCGACCGAGTGCGTATTCGATGAAAAATGCTATCAGAGCGGAACTGAGTTGGAGAGTCGTATGTGTCTAGACGGCGAATGGCTCCCGATCCAGACAGGGTGCGGGCCCTGCGTGGTCATGGCACAGTGCCAAGAAGGCCGGAGGTGCATCGATGGTATCTGCCGGGAGAACAGCACCGTGTGTGGTAAGCAAGGTCGATGCTTCTCCTCGGGCTCTGTCTACAAGGACGAGTACTGCGAGATGGGATTGTTCTTCAGACGGGCTGGTGGTGGTGCGGAGTGCGATCAGGATTACGAGTGCGAGACCGGTTTTGCATGCGAGGACGGGCACTGCATCAAGCGCGATGGTATGACTTGTACTGATGATAGCGAGTGCAAGAGCAGGCACTGCTCTCGTGGGATCTGTTGCGTTCAGGGTCGGCAGTGCTGCCGGGAAGATGACCAGTGCAAACCGCCAACGCGCTGCAATCCCACCACGTTCTACTGCGAGGTGCTCTGCGGTAACGCGGTATGTGATCCGGACGAGTGCAGTGAGTGTCCGAGCGACTGCTCACTAGAGCAGTGTGCTGACGACCGGTACTGCTCACCCGAGGTGGGGGAGACCTGCGACACCACGACTTACTGCGAGTGCACGGCCAAGGTGCGGGGATTGTTCGACTCGTCCGAGGAGTACCGGTTCGGCGACATGGTGTTCGTTGAGGCAGAGGTACAGAACTTAGGTGATGCTCCTGGTACCTACGACGTTGCTTTCACCGTTAACGAACTGAACGTCCTCGAGACCCGGAAGGGCGTACAGATCGGTAAGAACAGCCTTGTTGTGCTGCCCTTCAACTTCACGGCCCTTGCTCCTTTCGAGACCGTGCATGTTGGCTTTACCGTGTTCTACGGATCGGGGCGCAAGCGACCTGAGCACAGCGAGACCGTTACCGTCACCCTCAGGGAGCGCAGGTTCTACGAGACCACCTACTTCGAGTACCTATTTGGCTTCAAGGAGGCCTTCGAGATCGTGGTGGCTATCGTGACGGTGTTCGGCCTCTTCATGGGATACCGCTCATGGGTGGAGCGCAGTCAAACCGCCCAGCCTGCCGTCGTCTACTACTACTATCCACCTCCCTATGAGAGTTATTACGGGCAGTATGGCTATTCCTATCCACAGGACGCCTATCCGGCGGGATACACTGAACAAGGCGAGAGCGTGAGCAGCGAGGAGGCGTCCCAACCGGTCGAAGCAGCATCTGAAGCTCCCGCAGAGGAGCCTGTTGCCTATGTACAGGAGCAGCCCGTGTACCAGGAGGACGTCCCGACCGAAGCCACGGCCGAGAGTGATAAGGTGGAACATCAACCCGGTACCGACGGTGTCCAGCCCAACGAGTAATCGAGATCAGTGAGCGCTGCTTATGGCATGCCGGAGCAATGCTCGGTCAATCCAGGGGGACGATTACCGATCTCAGTACAGTTCTTCGAGCAACTCAACGTCCAGCTCATCCTCAAGCACGGGGAGGTTGAGGTCGATTGTGTACCTGTGCTCTTCCATGCGCTGAAGCCGACTGTCAATCTGGCCCTTCTTTGTGTTCTCGTCCTTCATGGCCCACGCGATGCCCATATCTATAGGACTCATGCCTATAGCGACGCCACCAGCAGCAATGCCTGCCGTTTGGACATCGCCGGTGGCCCAGTAGACCAGACCGAAAGTACCTGCGATGAACAAGCCCACGCCAGCCTGGATGTAGTGCAGGACCTTGGAACCGGACGTACCGTCCTTGTATCCATTCTGGATAATTGCATCCTTCTCCTCCATGAGCTCGTCCATGGCGGAGTATAGCTCATCCTGTGAGACGGGTCCTTCGGTGTCGATGGAGAACTTGATGTACTCTGGCTCTTTCTGGTGATTGTAGCCGAAGAGCGAGTTCCACTCGGCGTCCTCGACCTCCAGATGACCTTCGTGATAAGAAGCGTGAAGTTCTATCTCGTACATGGGGATAAAGGCACGTCAAGTGGTATATAAATCCTCGTCTTACGCGAGGGATGTATCTCTAGGCGATCGGTGTAGCACAACCAGTACAGAACTTGGTACTACCGACGCGATAAGTGGAATTGCAGTTCGGCCAGGCGATAGTGCCGGCACGACCCACCGCAACGCTTATGTACCACCTGCATCCGCGGCTTACCGTAATGATGGAGTTCTATTCTCCAAAGGAGTACGAACACGTACGCGACGTCCTCCTTCAGGAAACGCTCCGGAAGCGTCCTGACACGGATCCTGAGCTCACGGCCTATACTCCCACAGAGACGCTCGACCTCATGGAGAACAACGAGACCATCGGCGCCTACTTCGAACATCTCGAGAGCTATCGGATCCCTGAGGTGAAGACCCTTGTAGGTATTCCCTGTGCTGCCGCTAAGCCATGGACCCGCGAGGAACAGGAGGGGCGAGCCTCACAGTACGGTGCGGTCTGGGAGGTCAAGGACGACGTCAAGGACGCCTACTTCGTCACGGTCTCGGAACCGCTGGGAATCGTCCCCGAGGACCACTGGGACCTCCAGGTCGACGGTATCGGCTCGGTTTTCTATGATGTCCCCGGCCTGTTCTCAGCACTCCCACAGTTCCGGTGCAGTCGTGAGGACTTCGAGAGGAAGTACGGTTTCGAGAAGAAGCGGATCCCCTTCGACCGCGACGACTACAAGCGGTGCGTTGAGATCCTCGGACATGAGATCGCCGTGTTCCTTTCGAACAACGCCGACCGGTACGAGCACGCCGAGTTCTTCGTGAAGAAGGGCTCGACACATGACGCCTTCATGAAGGAGGCGCTCACACAACTCGACGACGACGTGCGCGAGCGTGTACACGTCAACTACCTCCCCAAGGGCTATATCAAACCGGGTAATCCCGGTGGAAAAGCGTTCAAGGAGGAGCTGCTGGCCTTATCTTGGGACGAGGACGACTGAGGCGCAGATAGAACCTTACTGTTCCCCGTACTTCGCGATCCCTGTCTCAAGTGTGTCGAGCGAGAGGGGAAGGCTGGCTAGGAGATCGTCTGGTGACCTTCCGTCCTTGAAGGCGCTGTCAGCATACAAATAGCCCATACCGTACTCGGCCTTCCTGCTCATACCAAGGATGATAAGATCGGTCTCCGAAAGGGTGATGCCATCCCGGGCCTTACCGACGATCATACCGTACACGCTATGGTTCTTCTGAGCCTTCTGGCGGTCGAGCTGATGGGCGTTCTGCACAGTCTCCGTGAAGTACTGGAGATCCTCTGGGGACGTCTCACCGGTCCCGACGAGGTACTCGAGCATTCCCTCTGACATCCGGTCTGCCATTCCCTCGAGCAGGGCGAAGGTCGGATAGAGCTGGTAATCCTGGACGATACGTCCGTTCTCGTCGAGCCCTTCCCGAGATGCGTCGTACCGTGCGACGATGTCGTTGGCGCTCGCTCCACGGTTGCGTTGGTAGGCGTGGACGAGCTCGTGCGCTACGAGGTTGCGGAACCGCGGTGATCGCGGCTCCAGGGACTCCTTGTCCATGAGGAGGACTGTGTGTGACGTGGGCTCATACATCCCCTCGGCCCGTGAGAATACCATGTAGGAGTTCTGGACGACCTCTACGCGCTCGTCCTCGGTGAGCTCACGTCCAAGGCGCGTGTGCTCCTCGTCGAGCATGTATCCTTTCAGAGCATCACGGTCCACGACATCGACCTTGGGTAGCTCTCCGAACGAGATGTCGTACACGTTCTCGTACGCTGAGGCATATGTATCTATCAATCCCGCGGCATAGGGACCGATGTCGTCCATCGAACGGGACGGCCCGAACATCCCTATTTAATTGTTCCCCGGGGTCATTGAGCATCGGCCTCAACACAATCTTTATAAGGCGCCCCGGCACCTCGCCCCCACAGGTAAAACCCATGGAGGCCCCTCTCGATCGAGACACATCAGTCTACGATGGTCCTGCGGACCTGGTGTTCTCCAATGCCAACATAGTGGACGTCGTATCGGGTGAGATCCGACAGGGCGACATCGCTGTGTACCAGGGCAGGATCGTAGGTGTATATGGTACGTACAAGGGCAACGAAACGGTGGACTGCACCGGTAAGTACGTCGCCCCAGGGTTCATCGACGGCCACATCCATATCGAGAGCTCCATGCTGGGCGTGCGTGAGTTCTCCCGGGCCGTGCTCCCCCATGGTACAACCGCAGTCGTCACCGATCCACACGAGATCGCCAACGTCCTGGGTACCTACGGCGTCGACCTCATAATCAAAGAATCAGGCTATACTCCGCTCAATGTCTATGTCACCGCTCCCTCATGTGTCCCGGCCACCCACTTAGAGACATCAGGTGCGGTCCTGGGCCCCTCGGAGATCGAGACGCTCATGGGGTACGATCAGGTCGTGGGCCTTGGTGAGGTCATGAACTTCCCGGGCGTCATCGGTCGCGATCCACAGATGATGGCCAAAATAGCTGCTGCCCAACGGGCCGGCAAGGTCATCGATGGTCACGCCCCAATGGTTAGCGGCGACGACCTTGACGCTTACATAGCCGCCGGTGTCCAGTCGGATCACGAGTGCTCGAACGGCACAGAGGCGCTGGAGAAGCTAGGAAAGGGCATGCATCTCATGGTGCGAGAGGGCTCGGCCGCCCGTGACATGGCCAATATCCTCCCTGACCTAATTGCGGCCGGAGCTGACATGGACCACGTGTCCCTGGTGTCCGACGACCGCCATCCCGGCGACCTTCTTGAGAAGGGGCATCTCGACTACACCCTTCGTGAGGCCGTCAGGCTCGGGCTAGATCCCGTCACTGCCATCAAGACGGTGACGTACAACACGGCCAAGTACTTCAAGCTCGATGATATCGGTTCCATCGAAGCGGGAAAGCGAGCCGACCTGGTAGTGTTCTCATCGCTCGAGGACTTCACCGTGAACGACGTGTACGTCGCGGGAGAACGGGTTGCTCATGATGGTGTATGCACCGCTCGACTGGGCGATGTGCAGTACCAGGACCGCGAGCTCCACTCGGTCCACCTTTCAAAGACGTTCGATGCCCGTGATTTCGACATCCCCTACGCTGGAGATGAGGGCCAGGCCAGGGTCATCGGTGTCACCGATGGTTCCCTACTAACATCGAAGGAGATGTATTCCGTCACTCCCGAGAACGGCGAGGTCGGAGTGGACACGGCACGCGACCTTCTGAAGATCAGCGTGGTCGAGCGACATCATGGTACGAACGATCACACGACAGCCCTCGTCCATGGATTCGGCCTGACCGAGGGTGCCATCGCCTCCACTGTCGCGCATGATTCGCACAATATCGTCGTTGTGGGTGCCGATGAGCAGGACATGGCCACGGCCGTTAACTACCTTGGCGAGCATGGCGGGGGTTTGGTGGTCGTCCGCGACGGAAAGGTCGTCGATGCCCTCGACCTTGAGATCGCCGGTCTCATGAGCACCCAGGACGCCAGGTACGTGGCAGATACGCTTGATCGGCTCCACGACGAGGTGCGTGATCTGGGATGCTCACTTGAGGCGCCCTTCATGACCATGGCGTTCCTCGCACTTCCCGTTATCCCCGAACTCAAGATCTCAGACCAGGGGCTCATCGAGGATTTCCAGATCGTCCCCGCCGTTGAGGACGGGCAGGACTGATCCCGCTCCTTACTCCTGCACTTCTTCGTTGTGCTGCACTTCCGTGGGCAGTGCTTGAGGACGCCCGATAAGTGAATAGACCATATCCATGATACCCAGCGAGGGTTCTGTTGCCAGTCCTTTTTGGATGAAGGGGACCTTGAGGGCTAGAGCAGCTGCAAGGAAACAGGCCAATCCTGATAGGATGTGTGGGAGAGCGTATCCACGGGCCGCGCCCAAGGGAGCGAACACAAGGATACCGACGAATTGCCCCATCACCATGATAGTGGTAATGAATGCGGAGTCTCCTCCAACACGTTCTCGGCTGAACAAGGTGGCAATGACGACATACGTGTACACCACGGCCAGTGCGTCCCCGATCTCGTGCACGATGCGGAATACGAATGATATGGGAACGTGCGGGTAGGTCATGGCTGCATGACCGAATCCAGAGAGAGCGAGGCCTCCAAGGAATATACGAGGATTATTCCCATTGCGGTCGATTGCACGGCCGATGTTCCTCGAAGCCAGACCAAGAAGGATGATGGGCAATGCGATGTACACCGCGAGCTCGCTCCTCGAAAGCCCAAGGTCGTTAGCGAGGAACAGACTGTAGGAGGTCACTTCAGCACCCCAGTGAAGGGTGAAGAGGAAGAGCACCGCACCGAGCTTGAGGACCTCCCCGCTGATAAGGTCGCTTGAGTACTCGTCGAGGGTCGTGTCGACACGCGTGGTGTCGTCGAGCTTGAGCGCTAAGAACCAGACCACTACGAATCCCAAAGCGGCGAACGCAAAAAGCGGAGGGAAGTCAACTCGTGAGAGGGCGAATCCCATTAGGAGGACTCCAATGCCTGCCGGGAAGGCACGCGAGAACCAGTAATCGCCGAACGCAGCACCCTTTCTCTCCTCATCATGGGTCTTGAATATGGAACTGGTGATGGAGGTATAGGTAAGGTTACTGCCCACACCACCGATGAAGAACAGGATGACGAGGGGCCAGAATGCTGTTGTTCCGGAAAGTCCGGCATAGAACACCACGGAGAGCGCGAATCCTGCCAGGATGAACGATCGGGTCGAGATACGATCGTTCCCCACACCAGAGATGAATGTTGTAAGGAGGGCTGTTACTGTGAGGAGCGAAAGAAGGATTCCCTGCTGTATCCCCGTGAGACTTATGGCTGTGAGGTGGAGTGGGAGCAAGAAGAAGATGGGATTATCGATGAAGATCTTGGCGGCGAGGAGCAGATAGGGAAGACGCATGAGCAGGGCTCACTCCTACCTCTGAGCTTATAGTACTATGTTGTGCTGGCCGCTGATTCTTCAGGAAGCAGGTATCGACCGTGTTGGATGTCGAACTCGCGCCCGTCAGCATCGAGGTACGACCGCGTGGCCTGAAAGTCTCCCCGAAGCTGCGCTTCTGGTATCTTCTCCCCGGGCGCAAGGTCCTGAAAGGTGACCTCCTCGTCCAGTTCCTTTCCGTCATAGAGGAGCTTGCCATGGTCGTATGTGATCGTGGCCTTTGGCTCGAAGGTGGTACATGTGTACTCCCGTGAGGTGTCCTGGATACCGAGGACGATCGTCAGCTCACCCTCCTCCGGGAGCTGGTGCTCTCGCTTGTCGTATGATGAATTGAAGCGTGATGTGAGCTGTTCCTCCACCTTCTCGCGCACACGCCAGGATGCATCGAAGCCGCTCCATTCATCGTCCCAGGAGTGGCTTATGCCCGTTGTGACCTTCTGCTCGACATAATCGTTCTGGTGGGTCAGGAGACTGTCCACGGTGACCCTTCCGTGGTCCTTCGGTGAATAGGCGTCGTCAATGACGTCCTTTGAGGGATAATGTTTAGGGACGATCGCATCGGTTATGACGAGCTTCTGTATTTGACCTATCGGATCGTACCCGCTCGCGTTGGGAAGCGCCTGGAACGCTGCCTTTGCGCAGGCATCTGCATAGGCACCGGAGATAAGGAAGTTGGTGGCCTTCGATGAGAACGCTTGTCGTTCATCGGGGAGCGGTTCGCCCTCAGAGTACTTAGTGAACACGACACGGTCGATCAAACCCTTATCAACAAGGTCACGGGACTTTGAACCGGGTGCAGCGAAATGTTCAGCTATCTCGACCAGGACAACATCGTACTGGTCCCTGTCGATCGAGGTCAGGAGACGCTCGAGGTTCGCCTCATAGCGGTCCCGGACGGTGTCACGTTCCTCATCGGAAAGCCGGTAGATCACCTTCTTACCGATGGGTTGTTTTTCATCCATCTCTTTGATTTCTTTATGGCGCTCTGGATCGATGTCGATATATTGATCGTTGTCGGGGGTAGAAGTGCGGAACGTGTAGACAGCAGGGCTTGGATCGTTCATGACCTCAGCATAATAAGGGTGGACGACGAAGATGACGTTCGGTGCCTCAAGGGCATCGGTTCCCGTACGCTCCTCAGCGTAGCGTTTGCAGGCGCCAAGAAGCTCCTGCTGCTCGGTAGTTTTGTAATAAGCGTGTGCTTCGTCCATCTGTGGTGGGTAGTGGCAGAACATCCCGGCGTCCTTCACCGCCTGCTCCCAGTCCTTGACGTGCTGGGGGTACACATCGAACTCCACGCCCTCAAACACGTCCATGGAAGGCGAAAGCTACCTCTGGGCGTATTTATACGTTCCCTTTTTCATCACTCATCGGTGACAAACTATCTTGGGATCTATTTCCGCCACGATTGGGGATTGATCATACCGATGGCACGGCGCGAGGTGGAGCCGCCGGCATTGCCGTCATAGGCAAACTCCTCCATCTCAGCGATATCGATGACAAGGTAGGTCTCTGTACCAGAGATCAGTCGTGCTGTTCGCATGCGGTTGATCATGGACCTAAGTTCACCGAGGTTCTCCACATAGATCTCCATGAGGGCATTGTACATACCGGTCGTGCCGTAGATACGCTTCACGTTACCATCCTCAGCGAAGGATGTCATGGCGTTCTCGGGTTTTCCACGGCCTACGATGACACCTATGAACGCAATGATGTTCTTACAGAGTGTATCGCCCTTCTCATCCTCAGTGAGCTTACGATGTGTGATGGTCGGTTCCTTGATGGGATGCATACAGATGCACATATCGGACTTGATGATGAAATCATACTCGCTGATCTTGTCCAGGACACGAAGGAGCTCCTCGGCGGATGGTACCTCCAGCTCGGTGATGAAATCGTACTTACCGGTGACGGTGTAGACGTTATCGACATACTCGGTCTCATCCAATCGTCCTAGGATCTCTTCCTCGGACAGCGGCCGGGTTGTGAGGAACACAAAGCCCTTCATACACAGCTCTTTCCCCAGAACCTATAAAAACCTACTGCGGAGGACTGGGATTACGATATATTCACTGTAAAGTAACAAAAAGGAGGAACTATAATAAAGTTTATTAAGTTCGGGGTATACAGTAGAACCTGTCCGGGGGGACGTGACAATGAAAAGACAGATTGAAAGGTTCTTCAACCATGCCGCAGGGGCTACGCTCCTTATGAGCGTGTTCTATCAACTTTACACGGTTCTGTAAGGGTTCACGGGTCCGGCATCGCTGGGCCCATTTCTTTTATTGCATTTCAGACCGAGTCAGAGCCCTATCCCCAGTGAGGTGGCGAGGTGTCCTGTGGTTCGAACACCCACTTGAGGAGGACCGCAGCAACGAGCGATGTGGTGATGGTCATCACGACTGTGATGGAGAAGATCTCACGGGATATCACCGGGGGGGACAGGCGTAGGGCAATGCTGGCGATGACCAGGGGTACCTCGGCGCGGGGCACCATGCCTACACCGATTCTAAGAGCGGACATTGAAGACATGCCACTGAGCATGGCCCCGAGGCCACATCCCACGACCTTGCTCACGACGGCGATGATGGTTATGACCAGACCGCCGAGGAGGATGGAACCCAGGTTGGAAAGATCGACCTCGATACCGAGCATTACGAAGAAAATCGGGACGAAGAAGTTGTAGACTGGTTCGATACGCTCCCTGATGCGATCCGCTCGGGGGCTCTCAGCAAGGAGGATGCCGGCGATGAGGGCGCCAGCGATGGCGGCGAGCCCGGCCATCTCGGCCAGTACACCCATGAAGAAGGCAAGAGAGAGGCCGATGAGGAGCGCGGACTCTCGGGTAACCATGTCCAAGGTGGCGACCATGAGGACGGGCACCACGAGCCTGCCAATCCAGATCGATCCGAAAAGGAAGATTAGGATGCGGAACACTACTGGAAGAAGGCCGATGACACTAGTTGTTCCTGATGCTAACCAGCTCACAACGAGTGAGAACACGAGGAGGGCAAGTACATCGTCCACGACAGCGGATTCGAGGATGAGTGTTGCTTCCGGCATGTCGATGGTCTCTAAATCTGCAAGTATGCGAGCGGAGATCCCGATGGACGATGCTGTGAGAATGACGCCCAGAACGATGTTCCGACGCATGTCACCTGCAGGTATCCCGATGCCCGTCCATCCCCAGAGATAGCCGATGAAGAAGGTGAGGATGACACCCGTAAGGGAGATGATGATCGCTTTCCTTCCATATTCGACAAGCTTGCGCATGTTCACGTCAAGACCGATTCGGAAGAGCAGGATGACCAGAGCGACGTTAGCAATCTCTTCAAGGAAGGGCGTCGAAGTGATTCCTGCACCGAAGTAGCCGTATATGTTCGGCCCGATCACCAATCCACCGACGATCTCACCGAACACTGAAGGTAGGCCCGCCCTCTGGGCGAACTCACCGAACATCTTGGCCATGAAGATGATGACAGCGAGATCGAAGAGGGGCTCGATTGCCATCGGTCGAATCAGATATCTTCATCTTTAAAATGTTGTGGGGGACACCGCTCATTTGAACGGGGGTGTTAGAAAGAGGTATCAGGGGACCTCGGAAGGCCCCCTGAACGGTCTGCCACTCACTACCGCTTCTTCGGTCGTCCCCTCTTGGGGGTCACGAGGTTGAAGAGCTTGAGATACTCCTTTACGAATTCCTTGCCGGAGTCTGTGATCTCAAGGCTGAAGGAGCGAACACGCTTGCCCTTGCTCTTCTTGAGATGACCTCGCTCAACGAGGGACTTGACGGAATTGTAATAGCTGCCTGCATCGAGCTTGATACCCTTATCGCGGATGTTGATGAGGGTCCGGTAAGGTGTCGCGCCAGCATTCCTGGCAACCTCGTTTAGGATTATATACTTCAGGTTGCCAGTAAGGAACAGTTTCTTCACATAGCCTTTCATGTCCATTCTATCGACCGCCGAATTATTTAGACCCACAATTTAAAAACCTATTCAAAAAATCCCCTTTTCAATATAAAGGTCTTTTAATCCAACTTTTTAGATTGTAATAAGCTTGCGTCTATCGATATTATAATGTCATTCAGTATATAGGTGTAAAAAAACCAAGATTTTATTTCTGTATTTTCCTCTTTCTCCCGGTCTATTGATCGCGCGCGTGGGGAGCTCCAAAGGTTTATATTTCGCACCACGGCACAGGTCGTGTGCGGCCCAGGACCATTGCGAAACGGTACCCTCACATCGCCGAGGTCGTGAAAAGCGCCACCAAGCATGATGGTGTCACAACTCTCTTCCCCCCACAGAAAGAGGCGATGAAGGCGGGTCTGCTGGACGGTGGATCCTTTCTCCTCGTGTTCGGGACCGGAAGCGGTAAGACCCTCATGGGAGAGCTGTTCGCATTGGACGCTGTAATCCGCGAGAAGCACATAGCTATCTTCGTTGTCCCCCTCAAGGCGATTGCTTCCGAGAAGTATGCGGATTTCACGGCCAAGTACGGTCCTCTCGGAATACAGGTAGGGATGGCGACAGGGGATCTTGATTCAGCGGAACGAGGAATGAGTCGCAAGGATGTAATCATCTGCACCCCCGAGAAACTGGAGAGCATGATACGTCACAAGGCATCCTGGCTCTCCCGTGTGGGTGCGCTCGTGGTCGATGAGGTCCACGAGATCGACTCCTCGGATCGTGGTCCGACCCTTGAGGTAGTGATCACCCGGCTCCGTTCCATGAACTCGAAAATGCGGGTTCTTGGTCTCTCTGCCACTGTAGGGAACGCGGAAGAGGTTGCACGGTGGCTGGACGCGACGCTCGTGAAGAGCGATTGGCGTCCAGTTCCCCTCGACGAAGGGATCTGGTCGGAAGGCACAATCCGGTTCGTTAGCGGGCGGACGTCCAACGTTGGTACCGACCGATACCCTGAGATACCGATCCTCCGTGATACGCTCGGACAGGGAAAGCAGCTGCTCGTGTTCGCCGCATCCAAGCGTAGTGCTGAGGCCGTGGCCAAGCGCTGTAGACCTGTGACGACACGCAACCTTTCAGCAGAAGAGCGTGATTCCTTAGAACAGGTGTCCTCCGAAGTACTCAATGCCCTTTCCCGCCCCACGAAGCAGTGTCGCGCCCTTGCCGAGCTCGTCGCACACGGGGCCGCTTTCCATCACGCAGGGCTCGTGTATACACAGCGGGCCGCCATTGAGAGCGGCTTCCGCGCAGGTCTCATCAAGGTAGTCGCCTCCACACCGACCCTGGCCGCAGGTGTCAATTTACCCTCGTTTAGGGTCGTGATCAAGGGACACAAGATGTTCAAGCGAGGTTCGGGATCACTACCAATCTCTGTCATCAGGTACCGCCAGCAGGCGGGCCGAGCGGGTCGGATCGCGTACGACGAGCGGGGGGAGGCGTTGCTCATGGCCGCTAACACTCAAGAGCTCGAAGAGCTCTGGTCCAGGTATATCGAGGGAGAAGTCGAGCCAGTAACATCCAAGCTTTCGGTGCGACCTGTCCTGCGGATGCACATCTTGGGTCTTGTAGCGACTTCGAACAGTCTTACCGTCCAAGATCTAGAGCGGTTCTTCACACGGACCTTCTACGCCACCCAGTACGGCGACGTTGAAGCTCTCATGGGGGTGGTCGAAGGTGTGGTGTCGGACCTCGTGGACATGGAATTCATTACATGGAAGTCGGGTACCTTGACTGCGACCCGCCTCGGAAGTCGAGTGGCGGAGCTCTACGTGGACCCGCAGACCGCGTATTCTCTTATCGACTTCCTGCGACGGTTCGAAGAGCGGGACGCGAAGGATATTTCCTATCTGGCGAAGCTGTGCGAGGTCACAGAGATGCGTCCGCTGCTCAACGGGCGGAATGCTGAGACCGAGGTTCTGTTGGATGAGCACGAGCCGTATCTGGACGCACCTGAGGCGTTCACCTACCAATACGAACGATATCTGGATGTGTTCCGGACAGCTCTCCTCCTCAAGGACTGGATCCATGAAACGAGCGAGGATATCCTCATGGAGAGGTACGGTGTGGCCCCCGGTGACCTGAACTATAAACTGGACCGGGCCGAGTGGCTGATGTACGCTTGTAGCGAACTTGCTCGCATCATAGAGCTGAAAGGGGGCTCCAGCGACTGCCGTAAGCTCCTCATTCGACTCAAGTTCGGTGTCGGAAAAGAGCTTCTTCCTCTGGTAAAACTGAGGAACGTGGGTAGGGTTCGCGCACGGCGCCTCTTCAACATCGGTATCAGGAGCTTGGCTGACGTGCGACGTGCAGAACCTCGAACGCTCGCGAGGGCGGTCGGCCCCGGAATCGCTAGATCGATCCTGGAACAGGTTGGGCGAAGTGAGGAGGCTAGCCCGGGGCTCGAGCGAGTGAAGATGCTGAAGGACGATCCCGCCAGCGTCTCGGGTGCGAAGACGCTCTTAGACTTCATGTAAGCTCGGAGGGTCGCGGGCGACATCCATATAAATCTGAACTTGCTCCATGCGAACGGGGATGACCACCATGGAAGCACAAAAGCCCGCCATGAAGGATGGCCAGAGGCTCCTCTGCGTAGAGGGCCTCATCGGAGTGGGAAAGACCCAGTACATAGAAGCTCTCGGAAAACGGCTCGAGTTCTATGCGATTCCAGAACCCGTGCTCGAATGGCGCAGGGTCATCGATTCACAATCACTTCTGGAGAACCTCTACAAGGATTATTCTCGATGGTCGTATACCTTCCAGGTCAACTCCCTGCTCACAAGGGCCCAGGCCTTGGAGGAAGAAGCGAAGATGAGCCGTGGGCGGGACCTATTGATGGAACGGTCCCTTATATCCGACCGGGAGTGCTTCGGGCGCATGTGCTTCGACACCGGACGGATGTCGCCCCTCGAGTGGTACTGGTACTCCCGCTATTACGAGTACATGACCCATGGCACAAAGCATCCCAACGGGTTCATCTATCTTCGTATCGAGCCGACGACCGCACTGAAGCGCATCGGTGACCGTGCACGTGCAGAGGAGACAGGTCTTACCTTGGATTATCTGCAGGACCTCCATAGAAGGTACGAAGCATTGTTCGGTGGTGGCGAGGTCGTCACGGACCAGGGTACTATTCCGGTGCTCGTGCTCGATTGCGACGACGACCATAATGTCGCATGTTTCGACCGGAACATGAAGGCCATAGTACCCTTCGTGAAAGATGTCGGTTTCTCCCCATTGGAGTGACGACGGAAGCGGCGACCCTCTCTCACCAACACACTTAAAAGCATAACCGCGGCAAAATTGGACCGCATGGCGACGGATAAGAAGAAGCACCGTATCCCTCACGGACGCGCTACACGACGTGCCGCCCTGAGGGAACGAGCGCATGAGGACGCTGCTCCCAAGAAGGTCGCCCCCAAGAAGGCTGTTCCTAAGAAGGCTCCTCCCAAGAAGGTCGCCCCCAAGAAGGCTGTTCCTAAGAAGGCTCCTCCCAA
>JASMDC010000059.1 GCA_030753015.1 Candidatus Undinarchaeales archaeon
ATACGGGACTTCTTCCTCTCCCGGAAGGAGACCTTCGCCAACGATCAGGTCGGGAACCAGCGCCTGATGTACCAACTGGCCAACGTCCAGAAATCCATCGAGCAATTGTACAAGCACCGGGAGAAGAAGGTGCTCATCCTTGCCCTCAACGACTCACGATCGGATAGCCAATGCCCGGAGGTCTCTGACATGGTGCCCCACGAGAAGAAGCTTTACGGAGCGCTCATCAAGATCCTCAACGAGCACCGCGACCAGTATTACGTCCCGCTCTTCAACGACGACAAGCGCGCGGGTTCGACGCCGGTCCCCGCGAAAGACACCGCTCCTGTCCAGGTTGAAAGGAACGCCCCGACCGATGGTTTCATCAACGTGGAGTTCCTCACCGATGTGCCGAGAACGCTAGGGATGGACGCCAAGGAGTACGGACCCTTCAGACGTGGTGAGCGGGCCCAGATCCCTGCGACCAACGCCGAAAACCTTATAAATAGAGGTAAGGCTAGGTCGGCGGAGGCCTAACGATGAGGTTCCCGAAGGAGATCAAGACGTACTGTCCTTTTTGCGATACTCACACTCTTCACGAGCTCAAGGAGGTCAAGAAGCACAAGCCGGGCGAGCTCACCTGGGGTCAGCGACAGTTCCGCCGCGTGCTCAAGGGCTACCGCGGATACCCGCGCCCTCTGCCCCACCATGAGAAGCCTACCAAGAGGAAGGACGTTCGTGTGTGGTGCAAGATCTGCAAGAAGGGCCATGGACGCAAGGCCATCCGTTCGAAGAAGTACCAGATTGGGAGGTAGTCATCATGGAGCTCATTCCACGTCCAAAGACCAAATTCATCAAGGTAAAGTGCAAGTGCAAGAACGAGCAGATAATCTTCGGGAACGCAGCAAGCCAGGTGAAGTGCCTCGTATGCGACGAGGTTCTCGCCGAGCCGCGTGGCGGCATGGCCAATGTCAAGGCAAAGGTGCTCGAGGTCCTGGAGTAGGCTCGGATGCGTGTAAAGAAGGGATTCCCCAGTTCGGGCGACATCGTCGCTTGCACCGTGAAGAGCGTATCCTCCTATGCCGCCTTCGCCTCACTTGACGAGTACAACAACCATGAGGGCATGATCCACATCTCTGAGGTATCCACTAAATGGGTGAAGAACATCCGGGACCATGTCAAAGAAGGCCGCAAGATCGTATGCAAGGTCCTCTCCGTCGATTCTAGGAAGGGCCATATCAACCTCTCGCTCCGCCGTATCACTTCAGCTCAGGAAAAGACCAAGCTCGAGGAGGTGTCCCAGGCCAACAAGGCCGAGAAGCTACTGGAGATGGTCGCCAAGGACATGAACGTTGAGCTCAATATCGCTATCGAGACGATAGCGATCCCCCTGGAGGACCAGTATGGTGCTCTCTACTATGCGCTCGAGGACTCTGTTGACAAGGGGGAGAAGGTCTTCACCGATGAGGGCATCTCGGCCGAATGGGCCAAGGCCCTGGTCGAGGTGGCCAAGAAGAACATCGTCCCTCCGACCGTCACGATCTCCGGTGTGCTCACCCTTTCGAGCGAGATGCCTGCGGGCCTCGAAGACATAAAGAAAGCGCTCCTGGAGGCGGAGAAGGCGACAAAGGAAAAGGAGACGCAAGGTGAAGTAGTGGTCATCGCGGCACCCCGGTACCGCATCAAGATCACTGCTCCCGATTACAAGGTGGCCGAGTCGACGCTCAAGCGGGCATCGGAAACGGCCATCAGCATCGTCACAAAGGCCGGCGGTTCAGGCGCCTTCCAAAGGAAATGAAGAAACTTCGCAAATGCTCGGAGTGCGGGACGTACACACTGCTCGAGGCTTGTCCCCGATGCGGTGGGGACGCAACTAGCCCGCATCCCGCGAGGTTCTCTCCCGACGATCCCTACGGTCGGTACCGCCGTCAGCGAAAGAAGGAGGTTATGGTAGAACATGGTGACCCACCTGAACGTGCTTGAACGACCCAAGCTCACGAAACCCGTCCTTATCGAGGGACTCCCCGGTATCGGGAACGTGGGCAAGGTCGTGGTGGAGTACCTCATCGAGATGCTCGGTGCGACCAAGTTCGCCGAGCTCCACTCCAGCCACTTCCCCTATCACGTCTTCGTGGGGGACGACGACACCGTGGACCTCCCGACCAACTCGTTCTACTACTGGAAAAAGCAGAAGCGCGGGCAGCGCGACATCATCATCCTCACCGGCGACATCCAGTCCATCACGCCTGAAGGCCACTACGAGGTAGTGTCCACGATCCTCGACCTCTGCCAGGAGCACAAGGTCAAGGACCTGATCACCATCGGCGGGTTCGGGGTGCAGAAGATCCCCGACGTCCCCAAGGTCATCGGTGCCGTCACCGACACCAAGCTCAAGAAGAAGCTGAAGAAGAGCGATGTCATCTTCAGCGGCGGCAATCGCGTGGGCTTCATCGTCGGCGCCTCCGGTCTCCTCCTCGGTCTAGGGAAGATCAGGGGCATCGAAGGCTGCTGCCTCATGGGCGAGACCGTGGGTGCCCAGCCGTTCTTCACCGACTCCAAGGCGGCCAAGTCCGTGCTGTCGGTCATAAACGACATTCTTAAGCTAAGGCTCGACATGGCGGGGATCGACGAAATGACCCAGGACATGGAGAAGGCCATCGGAAAGGCCAAGGAAATCCAATCCCGCATCATCGAGGAGATGGGCCGAGGTGGCCCCGCGGAAGAATTGCGTTATATCGGGTAGGTCCGTTGGTCGATAAGACACTGAAAACCAAGCATTCGAAGAAAGGGGACTCGTTGCTGGGCTCCATCAAGAACCTGTGCGGTAAGATCCTTCCCAGTAAGAAGAGCGCTGCAAATGACATCATGGTGGACACGAAGGTATATACCTCAAACACCTACGAGAAGGCGCTGGCCTTCGCCCAGTCCCACGAGAACTTCACCCTCGAGGAGATCGAGATAGACACACAGTGTTCGCGACAGAGCCTGAAGAACCAGCTATCCTTCCTTGTTAAGGCCGGTGAGCTCGAGTCCGTGATGCGATGTGTGTTATGCGGTTACATCTTCCGTGATGGCGAGGACATCTGTCCCACCTGCCGGAAGCGGAAGAGGGCCCACGCCTATCGCCTCAAGGTCAAGCGCGAGTACTAGCTGGCTCACCCGTGAACGATTCCCTTTTATGCTTTGGGTGGCCTCCGCACCGTATGGTAAGACGGAGGAGTGTCGCGGTCCTGGTGGCCTTCCTGACGCTCCTCTCACCGGTCACCGGCGAGGACGAACCGACGTTCGACTCGACCGTCTTTCTGGCATCGCTCCTCCCCGGGACGATCGACTGCCCTCCGGGTATGGTCCGCGTTGACGCCTTCTGGGGGAGCTTCTGTATCGATCAGTACGAGGCGTCCCGCGACGATCGTATGTGGACAGTGTCCATCGTGGGGGGGAGGCCATGGACCAATATAACCTGGGAGCGGGCGCGGTTCGTATGCGGGCTCTCCGGAAAACGCTTGTGCACTGGCAGGGAATGGCTCGCTGCCTGTGACCTCCAGGGACAGAAGTACGACCTCACGCAAGAGGGTACAGCGGAGCGCTTCGATTGCCACACGTACTGCTCGAACTGCACGCTGGAGGCGGCCGCGAACCACGATACGGGCGCACACCCCGAGTGTCGGTCTGGATCGAACGCCTACGACATGGTCGGCAACGTTTGGGAGTGGACCGAAGAGACGGTGCCCGATCATGGCTGGGCAGGTTCTGAGCGTTCCGTGGGCGATGTGCTCGGCAAGGACCCCAAGCGTTATGGGAACGATCATGTCTACCCTCCGGTCGATAATACCGGGAAGGGGAACCCGGTCCGGCGTGGCGGCTCGTGGAGCACCATCTCCTTCCAGGGGGCCGAGCGGGCCGGATGCTTCTCGCTACATTTCGCGAACAGCGGGCCTGACGTGCGCACCGGCTACCGGTGCTGTTACGGCTTCGATCCGAGCCCGCTCCCCACGGGGACGCTCGCCGATGCATTAGAGGATCGTAACAGCCGCTATCTGGAGGGCATGCGCCAGGGTATCGACCTCAGCCATGAAAAGCGGTTCCAGGAAGCACTGGTCGCCTTCGAGGACGCCCGCGCCATCTCGCCAGCGAGCCCCGAGGCCAATAACGGCCGGGCGGTGGCGCTGGCCGGACTGGAACGTCTGGACGCGGCCATCGTAGTGGAGGACAGCGTCCTGGACAACGATCCCGACGATACCTACGCGCTCGCCAACAAGGGCGTGTTCCTTATCCGTGCGAAACGATACGAAGAGGCCATCAACACCTACGACCACCTCCTCGAGCTCGTCCAGGGAGATGAGCGGGCAATCGGTAACTATGCGTACGCTCTCACCGCCATGCTCGCCGAGGCCACTGCAACACCTTCGCAAGTCCCTTCCCCGGAACCGCCTGCTCCCACACCCACCGCTGAGCCTACGCCGATCTCCGAGCCCACACCGACCGCCGAGCCTTCGGCCACGCCGACCGTGGAAGTGGTCGGTCCGTCACTCAAACCCTGTCTGGGGCACCGCATCCAATGCGAGGGGAAGTGCATTGATATCACGAGCGATCCCCGGAACTGCGGTGCGTGCGGAATATCATGCATCGTCCCCAACGCCGCAGTGGGATGCTCGGGCGGCGTCTGTTCCCTCATCGACTGCATGCCCGGGTACGAAAGCTGTGACCTGCGTCGGAATACAGGGTGCGAGACCTTCGTTCGAACTGATCCTGGGAACTGTGGGGGATGCAGGAGGCGATGTCCTTTGGGGGAGGCGTGCGTTGACGGGGCCTGCATGGTGCTCACGGCAGAGCCCCTGGTGTCCGTGATCCCCCCGGAGGAGGTGTGCGAGGACGACAATCCCTGCACACGGAACGCGGGTGCGGACGGCGCCTGCGAGATAGTCGCCGTCGACTGCGGCCACTCGTGCGGAGAGGGTCGCGTCTGCAACGGTGACACCGAGTGCGTCCCGCTCAGCGATATCGATGGGCCCTGTGCCTGTGCTGCCATGTGCACCCCGGGCCTGACCTGCACTTCCAGTGGCTGCAGCCGGGTCATCTCCTCGTGCGGTGATGGGCGGTGCGAGCCGGGCGAGTGCTCGGAATGCCCTGGCGACTGCTCCCCGACCCATTGCGCAGGGAACGGCCGGTGCGATGCCACGGTCGGCGAGACATGTGCCACCGCCCGCACCGACTGCCTCTGTGCCCAGGGCCTGGTCTGCAAGCCCGAGATCGAGGGCGCCCTGAAGAACGGGTGCTACGAGGTGGTGTGCGGTGATGGGAGCTGTGATTTCCCCGAGACCGCCGTCGGCTGCTGCCATGACTGTCCAAGCCCCGAGGGTTACGGTTGTCACGATGAATCCCAGATGTGCATGCTCACGTGCGGCAACGGTCAATGTAACGAGTGGGAATGCAATATCTGCACACAGGACTGCACCTGTGACGATTGTCGATGCTCTTTCACGATGAGCATAATCAAGAACATCGAACTGAAGGTGAACGAGAACCACAAGCATCTGTTCTTCATTCGCAACACGGGCATCATCCAGGACACCTACCATGTCGGTGTCACCTCCCCGATCGATACTGGCTGGCTCGGCGAGCGTACGGTGCAGCTCGAGCCGGGGGAGGACGAGGAGTTCACCCTCCATATCCGCCCCGAAGAGGCGGGGACATTCAGGATAACCGTTCACGTTGAGGCACTGGGCACACACGATACGAAGGAGCTCTCGACCGTGCTCACCGTCTCCCGCCAGGGGGCCATGGACGAGGTGCTGGGCGGGCTGGCCCCGATCTTTGGGCTCAAGGACCTAGCAGAGATCATCATCATCACAGTCTCGCTCGTGTTCGCGGGCCGACGCTACCTGCAGTACCGACGGAACCTCGATGCGATGTCCCGACAGACCCATGCGCTCGAACGGATGCGGGCAGAGACCCTGCATGGTGGAGGCCAAGCATATGCCAACAGACGCTATTGATTCCGTATCATCGCTCGGAAAGGTCGCCCGGGACCTCGCCACGCAGGTCAGGGGCCGCGAGGCGGAGGTCGTCGGCCGGTACGGCGGCGCCCTCGGTACCGACGAGACGAAGCGCTATCTTCGCACCCGGTCCAAGGCGGTCGAGCGCGTGGTATCGCTCGGTGCCGTGCTCGATCACAGTGACAACTGCCTGTACTACGGGGCGCTCTCACCCGGATGCGAGCTGTGCCGCAGAGGTTCGTGGGACTGCGTGTACGTGACACATGCATGCACCCGGTCATGCTTCTTCTGCGCTCAGTCCCGGACGAGCGCCACGCCCCTGCCCAACGTGGGGGGTGAGCACTTCACCGCGCCGGCGGGCCTCGTCGCCCACGAGCGTCGACGTGGGAACGACGGGTGCGCTCTCTCGGGGGGTGATCCCCTGTGCCGTCCGGATGACTCACTGGCCATGATCGAAGCGATGCGGTCGTCCTTCGGTCCATCGTTCCGCATCTGGCTCTACACCAACGGCGATCTCCTCACCCCCGACCTCCTCACCCGGCTCAAGGACGCCGGCCTCGACGAACTTCGCTTCAACATAGCGGGGAAGGGTTACGATGTCAAGGCGCTCGAGCTGGCCCGCGACATAATCGACCGGATCGCCGTGGAAATCCCCATGATACCCGAGGACGAGGAGCGGCTCAGACGCATGCTCCCGGTGTTCAAGGACGTCGGTGTCGACCACATCAACCTCCATGAGCTCGTGTACACGCCCGACAACGTCGAACAGCTCAGCGAGCGAGGGTACCTGTGCATGACCGGCGCCTCGCCCATGGACCGGTACGTAGAGAACCGCCCCGTCCTTGGCAGCGAGCTGACCGCCCTTCGGCTGCTGGAGCACAACATCCGGTCTGGCATCCGGCTCCCGATCAACATCTGCACCTACTGCTACAAGGTCAACGTCCAGATCCCGGCCCTACGCCGCCGCGATTCCCGGCTGGTGGTCCGGCCCCACGAGCGCGTCGGGTACGACGGGATGTGCGAGACCCTGCTCGTCAAGGGCCCGCCGCCGCTCCTGACGAAGGTCGAGAGCTTCCTCCTGGGACGGGGGGTGGCGCGCGATGCCCTGCGTCGCCAGCGTGACCGGCTCTATGTCCACCCGCGCCATGCCCGTGACGTGAAGGAACTGGAGGGCCTTCCCGGTGTCGAGAGCGGACTGCTGCGGACGCAACCGACCCAGGGCCCGGAGCGCAATGACGTCGAGCTCAGGCTATGAGCCCTGTCGAGAGCGGGGAGCAAGACGCACGCTACCATGGCCGAGCGCAAGCTCCACGGTGCGCCCGTAGATCTTGACGATCCCGTCCCGGACCTCCACAACGTTCCCCAGGCGGAACCGCCCGGCGTCCTCACCCCACAGGACGAGCCTGATGCGGGGGCTGCCCTCCGGGTCCTCGATCTCGAGACGCTGGCGGGCGACCGTGCGGCCGTCCTTGGTGGTGACCTCCTTTGCAGGCTCCGACTTGACGATGCGGGCGCGTACGTTCATGTCCACGGTGAACGGCTTGAGGTCGGCGACCCGGGTCCACTTCATGGACGTCTCTCCTATGGCACAAGTTTAAGAATCATCCCGCGGGTGGCGGACATGATGCTCCTGGCCATCCACGGACACGAACGCAAGGCCGGGACCTGGCGGATCGAGCACATCCGTGCCACGAATGCCGGTTCGGTGCGTCACATAGATCCGGTGCGTCGGATGACGGTGAAGATGGACATGTCCGACCTCACCCCTGTGAAGTACTACACCGACGTCGAGGGACGGCGCGAGTTCGACGAGCCCCGCTCCTTCATCGACCATCTCCGCAAGGCCAAGCACATCCTCCTCGAGGACGACTCGCTCACACAATTGCTCGAGCGCTACCAGCTTGAGGGCGAGACGGCGTCCTTCTGCCGACACTGTTTTCTGGCAGAACGGGCCACTGTGCTGGACGAGAGCGACATCCAGTGGGGCTCCGAACGGCTGTGCCTGGACTGCGCTGAGCACGAGATGAAGCACGAGTTCCGCAGCTGGTTCGGCAGGAACGTGGACTCGGACCTCAAGCCCTTCATCAGGAAGGCGGGAGAGCTGGACGCCGCGATGAAGCTCTTTGATCCCCGCATCGATCCTCTGACCACTCCCGAGAAGAGCCTCCACTCGGTCGTGAAGCCCAAGAAGGACGCAGTGCGCTGCCTGCAGGTCGCACGGCTCCCCATCCCTGGCGGAATGAAGGCTACCCTGAAGAAGGTGGGTGTCAAGGAGCTCACACCGGTCCAATCGCTCGCCGTCAAGGCCGGGCTCCTGGATGGGAATGACCTTTTGGTCGTCTCCGCCACGGCCTCGGGGAAGACCCTTGTCGGTGAGCTCGCGGGCGTGCCCCGGGCGCTCGACGGTCGCCGGCTCCTGTTCCTCGTGCCCCTGGTGGCGCTTGCCAACCAAAAGTACAACGAGTTCACCGAGCGGTACGGTCCTCTAGGGCTCACCGTGTCCCTTCGCGTGGGCTTCTCGCGCCTCGAGATGGTGTCCGGCGTGAACCGGGACCATGCAGCGGACATCGTGGTCGGTACGTACGAGGGTGTGGACCACCTCATGCGCTGCGGCACGCGGCCCGACAACGTCGGCTGCGTTGTCATCGACGAGGTCCACATGCTCGGTTCCGATGAGCGGGGCCCACGGCTCGACGGCTTCCTGGCGCGTCTGCGGACGTTCTACCCTGACGCCCAGTTCGTGGGCCTCTCCGCCTCGGTCGGGAACCCGCGTCGCCTCGCCGAGTCACTGGGGACCGAGCTGGTGGAGCATGCCGGACGACCGGTCGCCCTGGAACGCCACCTGGTGATCGTGCGCGATGCCAACGACAAGCAGCGACAGCTGGAGCGGTACTGCGCTCGCGAGTGGAACACCCGCGCCAAGGGCGGCGTGCGCGGCCAGTCGCTCGTGTTCACCAATGCCCGTCGCAAGGCGGAAGAGCAGGCAAGGACGCTGACGAAAGCAGGCATCCCGTCCAAGGCCTACCACTCCGGCCTCACCTACGCCAAACGCAAGGAGGTCGAGCGCGAGTTCATGTCGCGTGCCATCGGCGCGGTAGTGAGCACCGCAGCATTGGGGGCGGGTATCGACTTTCCCGCGTCGCAGGTGGTGTTCGAGTCGCTGGCCATGGGTATCGAGTGGCTCACCGTGCAGGAGTTCCAGCAGATGGCGGGGCGTGCGGGCAGGCCCACCTACCATTCCCGGGGGCTTGCAGTAGTGCTCGCGGAAGTTGGACGCGGCCTCCATCCGTCGATCGGTGGCACGGAGGAGTCCATGGCGTTCCGTCTAATGGAGGGCACCCTAGAGCCCGTGGACGTGGAGTACTCCAAGGACGCCGATGACGAGCAGGTGCTCGCAACGATGGTGTGCGGAGTGCCTGCCGACGACGTGGACGGGCTGCTCCATCGTGCGGTGGGGTTCGACGCGGACGTTGATCCAATCATCGAAGGGCTCGTGCGCGCGGGGCTCGTTGCGGACGGGCGGCCCACGCCACTGGGCGAGGTGGCGTCACGGCACTTCCTCACCATCGAACAGGTCGACCTCATGGTGGACACGATCGGTAAGGAGCCCGAGGAGTTCGTGGAACGGGCGCGCCCCTTCGACCGGGCGTACCTCGGCCGCGGCCTTTCTCGGACCATCGAGGGGATACTGGGCATCCGGGCGCCCACGCGGTTCTTCGACGGCAGGTTCCTCGACATCTACCAGCGGAACCGGGACCAGCTCGAGGCACGTATGGGCCGGTACGTGCGCATGGTCACCAAGGCGTTCTTCTCCTGCCATTGCCGGGGCCGTCCATTCTGCGGGTGCCCCGAGCGGCGGTTCACGGAGTACCTGCTCACCCTCCGGCGCCGTGGTCTCGATCCCCGGGCCATGGCGAAGCAGGCACAGAAGGACTACTGGCTCAAGGTCTACTCGGGCGACGTCATCCGCTGGCTGGACGATGTCATCCGCTGGCTCGAGGCCAGGGAGGCGGTGGCCCGCATCCTGGATGAAGGGAAGGTCGGGCGTGAGACCCGTGATCTACGCAATAAATTACAGGGAAGGATCTAATTCGGATATTTTTAAGCCGTATGGGATATATTTTGTCTATTTATGGATACATATGGGGTGTATTTTTAAAAAGAATGACAAACTATATGAAGTAGCTTAGACATAATTATTATCGGGGATCTGAAAACCTCGTCCGCCCCCCACGGTGGCTTTGCGATGCTCGATGTCACAGTCGTACAACTATCTCTGCTGATACTGGGTCTGATCCATATCCTGGACCGGCAGTTGCTGTGGGGCCATCCGAAACCGTTCTCCCGGGACCTGTGAGCGACCGGTCCGGGGGGTGAATACCATGGGTATCGAGACCGTCATCTTCCTGGTGTTACTTGTTCTCGCACTTCTGGTGCTCGGTGCGATCTACATCTCGTCAGGACAGGGTGAGTGGCGGTACGATGCCCGGTTCTCCGGCGAGAAGTAGGAGCACGTCGCAGGAGTTCAACCGAACCTGAACAGGATGCAGGGACCTGCCTTCTTCCCCACCCATTTCACCGCTCGCCCCTCCTTGAGGAACACGACCTCCTCGTCGTCGAGGCGTACGGTGTCGAAGTCGGGCAGGTCGAGCGCGGCCGGACGGAGGGCCACGGAGATGTCACGAACCTCGTTGTCCTTCACCACGCCATCGGTGAGGAGCACCTCCCTCCCGTCGCCGAGGTAGAGGAGGGGGGACGCAAGGTAGCGCAGCATATCCTTCTCGAACGCGGGGTCGTGCTCGCACAAAAGCTTGCGGACCGTCTTCCCGAGCGATACTGCCTGCGGACATGCGTACGAACAGGGGAAGTTCGAGATGAACCCGTGCCCGGTGATGCCCCGTAGCAGAGAGTGGGCGTGGATATCGAACCTTTTGGAGCGTCCGTGGATCGCTACCGGGATGTCACGCTTGGGCTGGGCGACGTAGAACTCGATGCAGCATTCGGGATAACCGAGAACGCTGCCGAGACGGGCTATGTGCCCATCCTCCTCGTGCCGGCGAGCACGTATGCAGCCTTCCCGTGTGCCGATGTACACGATCCGGCGATCGGCGCCGGGGTGGCAGGAGGGCACCCGCTCGAAGGTCCCGCTCGGGTGGAGCGCCACACGCTCGGTTGAGATGATCAGGTCGAGATCCAGACGCTTTGCAGCCTCTTTGAGCCCCGGGACCTCGCTCTCACGTGCGATGTCGCGTACCGACTCGCGGAGGCCTGCCCTGAGGGCGAGTATCTCGCAGAGCATACCGTGAGCGGCGAGCGTTGCCAGCGCGTCATCCTCGCTCGATGCGTCCGTCGTCACCGCAGGAGTGTCCGCGGCCCAGCTTTATGAACCTGACTATGCTGCTAGGCAGACCGCTTGAACCGGGACTGGAAGTGGCGGAGGATGGGCGCCTCGTACTCGAAGTCAAGGCCCTGGACATCGTGTCGCCGCCCCCACACACCAGCGACGGTGTCGGCGATGTAGTCCATGTGCTCCTGGGTGTACACGCGGCGGGGGATGGTAAGACGCGTGAGCTCCAGGGCCGGGTGGATGTTCTCTCCGGTGTCCGGGTCACGTCCTGCGAGCAGGGTACCGATCTCTACCGAGCGCACACCGCCCTCGAGGTATAGCTCCACGCACAGGGTGTGGGCGGGGAACATGTCCTGAGTGATGTGGGGGAAGAACGTCTTGGCGTCGATGTAGATGGCATGCCCTCCAACGGGCTTGACGATTGGAACCCCTGTCGCCTCCAGACGCCGGCCCAGGTACTCGATCTGGCCGATACGGTAGGCGAGATACGGCTCCTCGATGGCCTCGTACAGCCCGCGCGCCATCGCCTCGATGTCCCGGCCGTTCATGCCGCCGTAGGTCGGGAAGCCCTCGAACAGCACACAGATGGGGCACAGCTTCTGGTACAGTTCCTCGTCGCGCAGGGCCAGGAAACCGCCCATGTTGACGATGGCGTCCTTCTTCGCGCTCATCAGCACGCCGTCGACGCACGAGAATATGTTGCGCACGATATCGCGGATGGACTTGTTCTTCTGCTCGGGCTCCCTGGTCTTGATGAACCAGGCGTTCTCGGCGTACCTGGCTGCGTCGATGTAGAGCAGGACCTTGTGCTCGTGGCAGATGGCCGACACGTCACGGATGTTCTGGAGGGATACCGGCTGGCCGCCGCCCGAGTTGTTCGTGATGGTGATCAGAACGTAGGCGACGTTCAACGGGTCCGGCTCGATGACGGCGCGCAGCTTGTCCAAGTCCAGATCCCCCTTGAAGGGGAGCTCGGCCGCGGGGTCGTGGATGGCATCGATGGTGCAGTCCACGGCCCGTCCGCCGAGGACCTCGATGTGGGCCTTTGTGGTGTCGAAGTGGATGTTGCCCGGGACGGTCTGGCCTTCCTTGAGCAGGACGCGGTTGAGCACCTGCTCGGCACCCCTCCCCTGGTGGCAGGGGATGACGAACTCGAACCCCATGATGTCCTTGACGGTGTTACGGAGGTTGTGGAAGTTGCGCGAGCCCGCGTACGACTCGTCGCCCAGCATGATGCCCGCCCACTGGTTGTCGCTCATGGCACCCGTACCGCTGTCGGTGAGAAGATCGATGAACACGTCCTTGGAGTTGAGGAGGAAGGGATTGAAACCGGCCTCGACGATCGCCCGCTCGCGCTCCTCCCGAGGTATGAGCTTGATGGGCTCGACCATCTTGATCTTGTAGGGCGGTATCATCCGTTCCATGCAGCCAGCCTGCGGGAGTAGACTTAAAAGAGGACCCGGGAGGCGTGCCACCATGGGACAGGGCCGTGTTGTGGCCTGCAGGTTCGAAAACTATATATACCGCCTGTCCTGCCGAGATTGTCGGACAGGGCGATGGATTCTATCGTGAGCAACGAGTACTTGGACCTCGACCTCGAGGTCTATCAACCAGACGACCTCGTGCCCGGCCAGGACTCGTGCAACCTCGCCTTCGACGTCCATATCGACGGAAAGAGGGTCGACAAGGTCAAGTACGACCTGGAGTTCCATGCACCGTCCTACGGCGACATCCCGCCCGAGATCAAGTTCTCCGAGGACTTCTCCAACGGCCAGACACGCTACCGGGGCAAGGAGGTCAAGGCATTCATCGGCACGTCCCTTGTCCAGGGGACCAAGGAGTTCCTCAAGGCCGGGTTCCTCGCAGGCGGCGCCTTCCTCGGCCTGGCAGCGGGCCCGTACGGTCCACTGGCCGCGGTAGGGCTGGGTGCTGCGGGCGCCACGGTCGGACGGTACCTCGGTGACAGGCTCGGCGACTACGTGGAGTCCAAGCAGACGTACAAGTTCTTCCAGGAGCAGGACTGGGGCAAGCGCTCCTTTGGCACCAGCCGCGCCACCATGGACCGCCTCGAAGAGGACTATCTCAACCTGCCCGACGAGATCGCGCCGTCCGCCGAGTACAACGAACGCATCCTGCACGCCAAGCTCAAGCTCAACCCGGACGCCGGCCCCGTCGTCGACAACACCTTCGTTAGCGTCCGCTACGACGTGCGCCACGACAAGGACCACTACATGCCCTTCAGCCTGACGGTGAAGTACAAGCCCAAGGGCGAGAAGCGGCAGGAGAAGGTGGTCCGCGGGTACGCTGTGTTCCACGACGATGTGTTCTCGCGTGTGGAGCTGCTTAAGGAAGGGGAGCCCGGGGCAGAGGACTGCTAGATCTTTCGCCCGGCACCTGCCAGACGACCATTTGGACATGTGTCAGCCTTGCCGAGCTCGTCCTCACTTGGAGAAAAGGTGGTGAAGGGGGCCCGCAGACCCCCTTCAATCCATTATAGGTTCACCCCTTGGGCCTGAACCTGAAGCCCTCTATGGTCTCCTCGCCGAGCATGCGCAGCATGCCCCAGTCGGGGACGAGCTTCATGCCCATCTCGACATCTTCCGGCTTAGCAAGGACCTGTCCGGTGGCACGTACGGGTTCGTCGAAACCGTCGAAGGCCACGATGCCGAGCACCAGAGGCCTGGTCTTCACGCCTGTAGGCACTGCCGTGAGCACCGTGTAGGTGACAAGGCTCGCCTCGGCGCCCAGCGGCACCTCCTTGAAATCCCGCGCACCGCACTTCGTGCACAAGTCGTGGGCGGGGTACATCACCTTGCCGCACGCAGTACACTGCATGCCCATCATCTTTCGTTCCTCGTCCATCTCAGTCACCTCGCTCCAGGATGTGGGCGACGACGTTGTTGCCGAACCCGCCGAAGTTCACCGTGAAAGCGCGCTGGGCTCCGCTGACCTGCCGCCTACCGGCATCGCCGCGAAGCTGCCACGTGCACTCAACGAGCTGGGCCGCACCTGTCGCGCCGACAGGGTGGCCTCTTGCTTTGAGCCCGCCGGACGGATTGATCGGGAGCTTCCCGCCGATCTGGGTGACGCCCTCGCGCAGCGCTGTCGCGCACTTCCCGGGCTCGAAGAAGCCGGCGTTCTCGCTCTCGGCGAACTCCAGGATGGTGAACGCGTCGTGCAGCTCCAGGAAGTCGATGTCCTTGCGCTCGACGCCCGCCATGGCAAACGCCCTGTCGGCAGCAATCTGCACGCTCTTGAGCACCAGCGGATCTGGCCGCTCGTGCACGGCATGCAGGTCGGTGCCCTGCCCCACGCCCGCGATGCGTACCGGGGTGTCGCAGAGCTCTTTTGCCTTCTCCAGCGGACAGAGGATGAACGCGGCAGCACCGTCGCTCACCGGGCACATGTCGTAGAGCCGGAGCGGATCAGCGATGACCGGGTTGTTGAGCTTTGCCTCACGCGAGAGCAGGATGCCCTCAAGGGCGATCTTCTGGTGGATGTGGGCGTAGGGGTTGAGCATACCGTTGGCATGGTTCTTCACGGCGACGTTGGCCAAATCCTCGCTGGTGATGCCGTATTTGTCCATGTACAATCGTGCGAACATCCCCGCCAGCGACGGCAGGGTGACGCCGTGGATGTACTCGGCCTTCGGATGGCTCATCATGGCGACGAAGTCGGTGATGGTCCCGCCGGGAGCGACGCGCATGCGCTCGCCTCCGGCCACCAGCACGCAATCCGAGTAGCCCGATGCCACCTCGAAGAACCCCAGCTTGGCGGCGTTCTGGCCTGACGCTGGACCGTTCTCGATGGCCACGGCACTGGTCTTTCCAAGGAGCCCCAGCCGGTCGATGACGGCGGACGCGAGGGCGGTCTGGCGGTTGATTGCGCCGGCGCCCATGTTTGCCACGTACACCGAGTCGATGCCCGGGTTCCCGCAGTCGTCCATGGCAGCAAGACAGGCCTTGGCGATCATCTCGTCCAGTTCGTACGAGAGGCGCCCGAACTTGGTCATGCCAACGCCGACGATGGCGACGTCGCGCACGGTCTATCCTTCCCCTGTGACGCGGCGCCTGATCTCTTCTGGCGGCGGTACGATGATCTCTTTGTTGGCCTCGATGATCTCGTCGGGCACGGGTCGCTCGCCAAAGAGCTTCTCGGGCTTCATGAAGGTCTCGAAGTTCTCTTTAGTGAGCACCCAGGAGTCGACACCGCCCAGCTCGTGATGGACCTCGTTCTTGGGCTCGAGCCTCAGCTCCTCCATCCAGCGCCGGAACCCGATCGGGCTCTCGGCCACGACGAGGACCTCCTCCTGGTCCATCATGAAGTGGTACTCCATCTTGGCCGGGAACAGGTGCGCCCCCACGCGCAGGCCCCGCTTCAGGGCCATGGTGTGGTAGCTCATCCCCGTCTTGTCGTCCACGATCCGGCCGTTGACGATCCCGACGATCTCGCCGTCGATGAGGCCCACCAGGCAGTACTCGTCGCGAACGCGGTAACGGTACCAGCCCAGCAGCTCGGCGTACACTCGTGATGCCACGATGTCGTAGTAGTCCTTGGCAACGGTGGTCAGCGGGCGGACCGCATCGAGGAGCTTGGGCACCTCCTCGCGTTCTGCCTGCCGGATCAGCAGCTTCTCCCCGCTCACAAGCGTGATAACCTTGGGCGGGTAGGGTTTCATCTCCCTTTCAGGAGGTCTCAGAAGGTCCTCGTCTCCAACCATGATTAGTCCCCCATAGTCTGGGTGTCGGCGGATAGGGACCAAATGCATTTAATCCTTGTGATGCGTCCGCTCGTAACGTCGTCACCGTGCAGTGGTCGCACAACAATCTATTAATAGGACAAATAGTGCTAAATACCGCCACGGTTCGTAGAGAATCGTGTGTTCAGAGGAAAGGGGACCATGTACGGGATTGTGGACGTTGATCTGGAGACGGAGGGGTACGCCGACGCGCTCGGTGCCGAGACGCGGCACGAGGCCGACGACCTCGTTGCGAACAAGCTCTCGCAGTACGCCATCTCTGCTGCCACGCTCATCGGTGTATCGTACGGCCTCGACGTCTTCACCTCGTTCTCGATCGCCCGCCTGACCAACGCGCGACAGGACCCCAACGAGTACCTCTCGTCGGAAGGACAGGAACGCGTCGCAAGCGTCATCGACACCGAGGAGGTCTGGAACGACATCTCCGAGAACCCGGACCAGTACTCGGGACAGGACATCGTCGAAAGGCTCCATGCAAAGGTGATGATACACCTTGATTACGACGACTCCTTTGCTGACACCGGCATCGATCCGGCGGTCGACGACGGTTCTGGCATCTGCTTCGACTTCTCGGGCATGACCTACTCGGCCCTGCTCAAGCTCGCGGCCGACCACCCCGAGATCGCCGAGCAGGCACAGGACGTGCGCTGGGTGTTCGGGGCCTCCGGCGAGGAGAACATCGGGCATGCCTGGTTGCACGTGCGCGGGGAGGACGGCGTCTGGCACAACTACGATGCCACCGTGGACTACGTGGAGAACGGCATGGGCAACGCCGACATCGTTCACCAGTACCCGCCCGTGGACATGGGCAAGTACATCGACATGGGCAGCGTCCAGCAGGCGGCCGACGGTACGTACGATCATGACATGGTGTGGGAGAACATCCTCCTCCCCAAGATGTCCGCCGGCGAGCAGCTGCTGAACATGTACGAGATGAAGACCGGCAACGACATCCCCAACAACGTCGAGCAGTACCTGCCCGAGACGTTCATCCTCGTGGCCGGCACCACCGGTATCACCACCGGTGTCAAGTGGACCTTTGGGAAGGTCTGGGAGTGGATCAAGGGCCGCCGTGGCGGCGGTGGCGGAGATGACGGGGACGACGACAGTGGTGGAGAGGATCTCGAGCGCTACCTCGAGGAGATGGAGCGCAAGCACCGGCAGAAGGACGGGGAGTAGGGCACTTACCGGGTTCTTTCGGGTCCGGATATCATATCAATTCAACTTATTTTCCGAATATCGGATATATCCCTGGTGTGGTGGCGTATTCGACCTCCCTTGGGGAT
>JASMDC010000005.1 GCA_030753015.1 Candidatus Undinarchaeales archaeon
CGACAAGCATGAAAGACATGTCGCGGTTGCTACGGCCAAAGATGTGCTTGAGAAGCAGCAGGATGACCTTCTGCTTGAGCGTGAGCTTCGGCTTCCGCCCACGCGGCTCGGCCCGGCGTATCTCGAGGAGCGAGATCGCCTCCTCCACGAGCGGCTCCAGACCGCGGATGGCGGTCTTGATACGCACCGCGAGCTGCTGCTCGTACGTCCGCCAGTCCCGTTCTTTCTCGGGTTGGCTTTGCTTGTATTCCTTCACGATCTCGTCAAGGACGGACGTGAGCTCCCGCACCTCTTTCGTGGTGACCTTCACGCCGATATAATACACATAAAGTTATTTAAGTGTTTACATGTACACACATTACATGCCTCGTCAGGTCAAAGCGATTGCCGGCGGAAAGCTCGTCATCAAGGACGATGTGGAGGAGATCTTCGAAAAGAGGGTCACGCCTTATGGAAATGGTGCAAAGATCGATGCACAGAAAAAGTATATCGGACATCGTGCGTTCGTGATCGTGATGAAAAAGGATTAGTGGAAAGCTGTCACGATTTTATTTTGTCCCACAGCCGTCCCCTCCGAAATGTATATAAACGTCTAATGCCATATATTACTACTCGACGGGAGTAACATCTTATGGTCGAAATGCAGGTATCTGGAGATATTGCCGGCGGAGGTATGACCGGCAAGGGTGTAGAGGGTGGCCCCCACTTCTTCTACACCGATATCAACGGTACCCGCGTAGAGAACTATCAGACCGACCTTGACGCCATCGTCGGCAACCTAGGCGGCGACTTCAAGTACGGTGTGTCCCCCCAGGGCTATGTTGCGACCCTGCTCGATGGTGACGCTTCCTGCCATTCGCTGGAGTACGGCGGCAGGCAGGTGCACAACACCGTCAACGGTATTCTGGAGCTGCGCCCGGTCAAGGGCGGTGAGGAGCTCAAGGCCACAGAGCTGGAGTACGCCCGAGCAGGCGATACCTACCTCCCCATCGTAGAAGCGACCTACGGCGACACCGCCACCGGTGAGTTCTTCAGCACGACCGACGGCATAGGCGTTGCGCGCTACCACGGTAAGGACGTCGACACCGCCAAGGACCCCCGCGTCTTCATCCGCAACGAGTCCAGCCCCAACGTCTACCTGAAGCAGACAGACGCTCAGGCGCGAACGGGGACCGTCGACATCGACGGTGACTCCCAGTCGTACTTCGTCGAGATAAACCACATGAAGGGCGATACCTGGGGCGAGAACCGCGCGATCATCACGCTCACCTACGACAAGGACGGGGAGCACAACGTCCTCTTCGCCATGAGCCCGTACAAGGACGCGGACGCCATGGCCTCCCGCATGATCGAGAAGGTCGGCAAGATCGACCAGGAGCTGGACAAGGCTAAGGGCCAGTATTCCAAAATCATGAAGGAGAAGGGTATCGACGTGTTCGGCACTTTCATCGACCATCTGGAGGATGTCGTCGACACCTACGGGGGCATCCCCCAGCGCATCCGCATCGACGGCAAGCCCGCCTCGACCTGGGGCGAGCAGGTCGACCAGTTCGCGATCCCTCTCTCGACTATCCGCGAGGTAGGCGAGGGCATCGGCCGCACCGCGCCCGCCCGCCGCACCGAGGAGCACGACCGCCTGTACAAGGTGGGCGAGCTCCTGGAGGTCATGCACTTCTTCCCCAAGCACGCCACATTCTCAGCGAGCCTGCCCTTCGACGCCACCGCAGTCCCCCTGGAGTCCACTGACGGGAAAATCAGGTACACTGCTTCCGGTGGCTACGGCGGCATGGAGTGGCCCGGCCGTGACGGCGCCCACATCGCCGGCGATCTGGCCCGGGACGGTTGGCACCGTTTCGACTCCAAGCAGAGCCTGTACAAGGAGGCCTGGCCCCTGGTGGAGAAGCTCGTTGGCAAGCTCGAGGAGAAGATGGGTCCCAATAACGAGGTCCCCTGGTCATTCTGTCCGTGGGAGCACTTCGCAGGCAAGCTCTCATACGTCGGTATCGAGGTGAGCCAGGGACTGAGAAACGCTGCCCACATTGCCGAGGAGCTCGGGTACAATGACAAGGCCCATGAATGGCTCAACAAGGCAGACATCCTCAAGCAGAAGACCATCGACCAGTTCTGGGACAACGACCAGGGCTACTTCATCCGCGAGGAGCACGATCGACACCTGGACGCCTCGCCCAACATGTCCGCCCTTCTCAACGGATTCCTGGACCTCTCCAAGGACAACGAGCGCCAGATGGCCGAGCGCATCCTCGCCGCAGTGGACCCGCGTTCCGCGGAGTTCGGCGGCATCCTCCGTATGGAGGACGAGTACTACATCGGGCGCAACCCGTGGTTCGTGTGCACCGGCCAGTACGTCCAGGCCACCGAGAAGCTCGCCAATGCCGAGGAAGCGGTCGGTGACAAGGGCGCGGCCCAGGTTTACCGGGGAGTGGCCGACGGATTCATCTCCTGGATGGAGGAGCACCAGAACGACTCGGGTACGTACCCCGAGCAGAAGATGTTCCACCAGCCGCCCCGGACCGACGACGGCTCCAACATACCCCCTCTAAAAGGCTGGACCCTGCTCCCATGGTCCGAGGTAGAGGTCCGTAAGGCCCTCATCGCTCGGGACGAGTAGCTCCGCAGGGCCTTTAGCGAACGAGTGCCCAGAGCAGGGAGCGTTGCTCTCTAAATAGGAGCCTCAGAAGTCGGGTGAACTTATCGGCGTCTATCCGCGTCGCGGCTCCCTATACCGCCGATGGGACACGATACGGGCCATCTTCTCGTTCTCGGCCTTGAGCTGGTCCCGCTCGGAGGAAAGCTTAGCTACCTTGTCCACGGTCAGGGACATGGTGAGGTCGGCCTCATGGACCTTCTTACAGGCCGAGGCAAGTTCGGTGACCTCGCGCCGCATTACTGCCATGTCCTTTGAGAGCCCTTCCATCTCCCCGCCCAGGCGCTGTGTGCGTTCGACGCCTTTAGCCAGGCGATTGACCTGATCCTCTACAGACCGGACCACACGCTCCTCGATGGAACTGGCGACGGCCTCGCACAGACCTTCCCGCACCACACCGAGCTCGGCCAGCTCCCGTCGCAGACGGCGCATACCGTCCTCCACATCCTTGGACAGAGCGGCGGTACGTTCCAACTGAGCGGCCTCCTGCTCCAGGCCCTTGATGAGCCTCGTGTCCAGCTCATCGACTCGTTGCTCCATAGCCTCCACGCGATCGGTCATGCCACTGAGCTTCTGGTCGATGGATTGGACTGCCTTCAGCACCTTGGAGGCGGCCTCGTCGCTGTGACGCATTGCTTCAAGCGAATCCTTGAGAGTACCGTACACGTCGAAACGTCCCTCCTTATGAATAGGTCTTCTCCTTACGGAGCTTGGGGGTCGCCTTCTCGCGCCGGGACTCCAGCGCGGCCTCGATGTTCACGATCTCGCCGCGAACGGTTCCAACGAAATGAGCAAGGTCTTGAAGGAATGAACGCTGTCGCTCGGTCTTGAGCTCGTCCCACCGCGTATCTTTAAGGCGGTCTAGCACCTCAAGGGCGGCATCTATCACTGGATCGAAGGCGACCGGCCTGCTCAGGAGCTCAACTCCTAGGTTCTCAAGCGTCTGGCTTCCCTGTCGGACGACCTCCAGGTTCCGTCGCAGCTCGTACTGGTCCGAATCGTCGATGCCTGCCGGGATCCGCTTGGCGGTGGCGTCGAAGGCGGCGATGGCCTTGGAAAGTACATCCAGAGCGTCTTTCCGTCCCATGCCACGTTACAGGCCGTGAGGAGATAAAAACGTTTTGGCTGCTGGGCGCGCCACACGACAACAAGCATCATGAAAGAGGTACTGCCAACCAATTATGAGGATTTCACTCGCACCCCTTGGAAAGCCATAAAAAGCCTATGCATTTGACAGTCCACAGGTGCGAGATCGTGAAATTCTGCCTCTGTAAGGTCTGCTTTATGAGCCAGAGGTACTGTCTGTGCGACATCTGCCACAATTACCTGACCAAGAAGTGTTCCAATCGCATGCGCCGCATGAAATGCAAGGTCAAGCGGTTCTTGCTGAAGTGACACCCGGTCAAGCTCGCCACGTCAAGCGGCAATGGCGGGAGGTCGCACTCAAATACACACATATCGCTGTAAGAACGTGCCTTCCATGGGCCGCCCTCTCCGAAACGTTTAAAAAATGACCTCCCGTCGGAGATAGTTACCCGACGCACTGCTTCGGCAGGAGGGTCACTATGGAAAAGGCACACTACATCGAGGCGATCAAGAAGGCCCGTGAGGCCAAGAAGCGCCGTTTCTCACAATCTTTCGACCTTGCTGTTTCTCTTCGGCACATCGACCTGAAGAAACCCCAGAATAAGATCGATACGGAGCTCACGCTCCCGCACGGTCGTGGCAAGGGCGTTACTGTTGCCATGATCGCTGATGGTGAACTGGCCAAGAAGGCCTCGGAGTTCGTCCAGCAGGTAATTTCCCCCGACGAACTGAACAAGCTCGGTAAGGATCGCAAGAATGCCAAGAAGATTGCCGGACAGTTCGATTTCTTCGTTGTCCAGGTCAACCTCATGCAGAACTTCGCCAAGAGTCTTGGCCCCGTGCTCGGCCCCCGGGGAAAGATGCCCAAGCCGGGCCAGATCATACCGCCACAGGGGGATCCCGAGGCTGTCGTCAAGGGCCTCAAGAGCAAGATCAGGCTCACCATGAAGAGCCAACCAGTCCTTCACGCTTTTGTGGGCCACGAGTCCCAGAATGACGAGGACATCGCCGAAAACGTCCTTGCTGTGGTCAACTTCCTTGAACACAAGCTGGAGAATCCCATCCACCAGATCCACTCAATCTATATCAAGATGACCATGGGTCCGGCTATCCGGATTGGTGGTGAGTGAAATGGTCAAGCAGTGGAAGCTCGAGAAGGCGGACGAACTCCAGAAGGCTTTTATCAACAGCCCCACCACCGCAATCGTGAACGTGCACGGTATCCCTGCCCCTCAGATGCAGGGCATCCGGGCCGGTCTCAAGGACAAGGTCACCATCACAATGACGCGCAAGCGCATCATTGCGCGCGCGCTCAGGAACATACCGGGCAAGGAGAAGCTCGCGGAGCTCGCCGACCACATGAATGGTGAGACTGCGATTATTTTCACCGCCCTCAATCCATTCAAGCTCTATAAGGCGTTGGAGACCAGCAAGGTCAAATCTCCCGCCAAGCCCGGACAGACGGCGCCGTGTGACATCTTCGTCCCCGCGGGCGATACGGGCTACCCCCCCGGCCCCATGATCGGTGAGCTAGGGAAGCACGGTATCAAGTCGGGTGTGCAGAAAGGAACGATCCACATCACGAAAGAGAAGCTCATGGTCAAGGAGGGTGAGGTCGTCGCCGAGGACATGGCGGACCTTCTCTCCAAGCTCCATGTCGAGCCTATGGAGCTCGGGCTCGACCTCAGGGCCGCGTTCGAGGACGGGATCATCTTCCTCCGCAACGCCCTCATTATCGATGAGGCCGCATTCCTCAACGACATCATGATGGCCCAGACATGGGCCATGAACCTGGCCATCAACAAGGGCATCATGACCCGTGAGACGACCGCCCCGCTGCTCTCCAAGGCATACCGGGACGCAATCGCTCTCGCGTCACACATCGCATTCCTTACGCCGGAAACGGCGGAGGCTATCCTCCAGAAGGCGAACGCCCAGTGCCTCTCCCTTGCCAGCGAGATCGCTAGTAAGGATCCTGCGGCACTGAGCGAAGAGGTGACGGCCGCCCTGTCGGCCCAGCCCGCCGCCCCGGCAAGTGCCGGGACCTCCCCCGAGGAGACCGCGGAAAAGACCGAGGCCCCCCCGGAAGAGGATGAGGAGAAAAAGGAAGAAGAGGCCGTTAGTGGCCTAGGAGCATTATTCGGGTGATACTATGGAATACGTCTACGCTGCCATGTTGCTGCATAAGGCGGGAAAGGATATCAACGAGGCCAACCTGAAGAAGGTCGTTACCTCGACCGGTACGAAGGCCGACGAGACGAGGATCAAGGCGCTCGTGTCCGCCCTCGAGGGCGTCGACATCGCTGAGGTCATCGACAAGGCTGCCATCATGCCTACGGCCGCTACCGCGGCCCCCGCTGCCGCCGAGGCCGCTCCCGCTGCGGAGAAGGCTGAGGAGAAAGAAGAAGACACAGAAGCTAAGGCTGAAGAGGCCGTCGCTGGCCTGGGCGCCCTGTTCGGGTAAGCCCTTCGTCTAGGGATGCACTCTTGGATATCGGTAGTCTCAAGAACAGGATTGGCGAACTGGAGAAGCAGCGGAACGACTGCTCGAAAGAGATTGACGAGTCGAAAGGTCGTCGCGATCTCCTTAATCAGAAGATTCGTGAATCTGCCGGGAGTATCAAGGAACTGCGCAAGCTTCGTGATGAGGCTAACGCACAGGTGCGGGAACAAAAACATGAGCGCGCTCGCATCCAGAAGTTCGTGAACGAGCAACGGAAGGTCATGCGGGAAAAGCGCGAGCTGTTCCAAAAGATGATGAAGGACGCGCCCACGCGCATGGCCCCGCATGAGATCAAGGACACCATCGAGAAGATGGAGTTCGAATTCCAGACGAATGCCATGACCCTCGACCAAGAAAAGCGGTTCCTTGAGAAGATCAAGAAGCTGGAGCGAACATATCAGGTCAGGATGAAGGCCGAAGACGTCCATCAGGATATGATGAAGGCCGGTGATGAGCTGGACACGTTCCGGGAGCAAGTGGAGGCCGCTCACAAGAAGGTTGTCGAGTCCTCCGAGCTCTCGCAACAGCACCATGAAGCTCTCATCGGCCTCTCCCGCCAGATGGATCCCATGCGCCGGGACGCTGACCAAGCACATCGTTCCATGGTCGTTTCCCTGGAACGCAAGAAAGAAATCAATGGCCAGCTCGCCGAGGTCAGAAAACAGCTGCTTGAGGTCAAGGCGGAACGTCAGGCCCATGATCTGGCCGAACGCGAGGCCGCCCTCAAGCATAAGGCCGATGGTATCAAGGAGACGCTGAAGGGTAAGAAGCGCTTCGACCTTCGCCAGCTCCAGATTCTTGCTCAGACCGGTGAGGGCTTCTCCTTCGGAGGCGAGGACGGCGATGCCGTGAACATCGAGGGTAAGAGGGCCATCAAGAAGAGGAAGGCCGCCGAGAAGGCGGAATCTAAGGCTAAGGATATTCCCAAGAAGGCTGAACCGAAGAAGAAGGCCCCAGCCAAGAAGGAGGAACCCAAGGCCGAGGAAACACCCAAGAAGGCTAAACCGAAGAAGAAGGAACCCAAGGCCGAGGAAACACCCAAGAAGGCTGAACCGAAGAAGAAGGCCCCGGCCAAGAAGAAGGTCGTCGTTAAGGATGAACCTCCTACCGAGGCCACGTCAATCGAGACGCCGTTAGCTATATCAGAGGACGCGCAGCTTGAGGAAGCCCTCAAGGTCGAGGACATCTAGGTCCATCGGACCAGTCCTGTGACTATCCTTAGGAACCATTATTCGAGAAGTGGATACGTTCTTGGACTATGCCTCGTCCTTATCCTCATTCTCCGCTTGCCGCCGTCTCTCCTCGATCATCTGCTCGATCTTGGAGCCACCGATCTTTCCAGAGATGTAACCCACTCCGAGACCCGTAACTATACCGGCGGAGCCTCCGACGAACCGGTAGTTCTTGAGGACCTCTTCGTCCTCGATCCCCTTGTACGCGGCGTATTTGTCAGAGAGGAAGTTGCCCAGATGGTAGCCGCCATACACGAACAGGGTGGATGTACCAGCTATGGTGGCCATCTGAGTACCTGTAAGGTCTTCTGTGATGGCATACCCCTCCAGTGCGTCACAGGCCCCCTGGCCCGCGGTTTCAAGATCATCAAGGTCAATATCATACATCGCGCTGTCCCCTGTGATGGACGATGGCAGGAGAGGCGGTATTTATACCTTTCGGCAAGGGCAGTTCTAGTCCGATGGGAGTCCGCGGAGGGCTGTCGACACGCTTAAGAACCTAATCCCCCTACCGACCGGTATGACGGATATCAAGCGTATCGGTATCATCACGAGCGGCGGTGACTGTGGCGGGCTCAACGCCGTCATCAAGGGAGCTGCCCGTATGGCCAATGCCCTTGACATCGAGACCTATGTCATTCCCAACGGCTACGCAGGCCTCTACAACCTCGTGGAGTTCGAGAGCCTGACGCGGCTCACATCCGACCGTATCGACAATGTGGACGCCGCACTCGCTGGTTCGGAGGCAGGCCACTCGCGCGTCAAGATCAAGAAGATCAAGGACGAGGGCAAGTACGAGCGGATAAAGAAAGGCCTTGCCAAGTTCGGTATCGACGCCCTGGTCATCTCCGGCGGGGACGACTCGGGGTCCGTGATGGTCGACCTGGACGGCCAGGGCATACCCTGTGTCCACGTCCCCAAGACCATGGACCTCGACCTCCAGACCTACAGTGTGGGGGCAGATTCTACTATCAACCGCATCGCTAACTTCACAGTGGACCTCAAGACCACCGGTCGTACCCACAACCGGATCATCGTGCTCGAGGTGTTCGGCCGATATGCCGGGCATACTGCTCTTCGCGGTGGCATCGGCGCCGACGCGGACTGCATCCTCATCCCCGAGATCCCGGCCGATTTCGACGTCGTGTACGAGCACGTGAAGAAGGTGTACATGGACCGGATCCGTGCCAGCGATGTCAACGCCGGTACTTACATCCTCATCGTTGCCGAGGGGCTGCGGGACGCCGGTGGCAAGGAGCTGGTGGACGAGAGTGCCGGTGTCGATGCCTTCGGTCATAAAAGGCTGGCCGGCGCGGGCAAGTTCGTCCGTCAGGAGTTGTCCCGACGCTTTGCGGCCGATCCCGAGATCCCCGTGTTCATGAAGGAGCAGGGGCTCTTCGTGGAGGAGCTCTATATGGCCCCTGAGGTACGTGAGGTGCGTCCCGGCCACCTTGTACGCTGCGGACGGTCCTCTGCGTTCGATGTGAACTTCGGCAAGGAGGGTGGGGCCGCGGCCATCTTCCTCCTCCTCGAAGGCCTGTCAGGCATCACCGTGGTGGAGGTCGACGGCAGCAACATCCTCTACAAGCCAACAGCGGAGGTCATCGAGCAGCGTCTCGTGGACATGGACATTGTCTCGCTCTACGAGACCCAGGGCGTGTGCTTCGGCCGCGAACCGCAACAGTTCAGTCCTGTTATCACAAGGCACGAAGGAAAGGTCTGTCGCCACCTCTGAGACAAATGAATCTACGTCACTGAACTCGTGGTGCTGCGCTCAAGGTCACTTGGCCAGTTCCCGGTAGACCGCAAGCGTTCCCTCGCACATGGCTGTGCGGTCGAACCGTCCTGCCCGCTCCAGTGCTGCCTTCCCGAACGCTATCCCGCGCTCCCGGTTGGCCAATAGCTCGGTAAGGGACTCACCGAAGACGTACCGGTCACGGGGATCACGCACCAGCCCGCTTACCTCGTCCTCTACGAGCTCTGCACACCCTCCCAGGGACGATACTAGGACCGGTCGACCCCGGGCCATGGCTTCCAAGGCGACCACACCGAAGGGTTCGTAGATGGATGGGAGGACCACGACGTCGGCAGCATCCATCAAACCCCACTTGTGTGGCAGGTCCAGTGTCTGTTGTATGAAGTGGATCCGAGAGGCCAGGCCCTTGGCCTTGGCGTTGGCCTTCAGGTTCTCGGCATCCGGACCGCTCCCGGCGAACACCAGCTGACAGTCGTCCACCTTGCGCGCTGCGAGCGAGAAGGCGGATAGGAGCTCACGACAGCCCTTAGGCTTAGCAATACGGCCGATGAACACTGCCAATGGCGCGTCCCCAAGGCCCATCGAATGCCTGATATCCTTGGTCGACATTGCCGGCGCGGACGCGATGTCCCTGATCGGGAGGCCATGTGCCACGTGGCGTATCTTCTCTCCAGGGCACCCTTGATCCCGGGCCTCCTGTGCCATGAACTCGGATGCGACGACCACGAGGTCCGCTGCCTCCACGGCACGTCGCTCCAGCTTCGCGAGCTGGGGACTGCCTGCTCCCAGGGATCGTCCCTGTTCGGTCGAATGGAGCGTGAGAAGAAATGGGACGCTCTTGGCCTCGGCAAGAGCGGGAGCAGCGATGGCACCAAGCCAATCATGGGCATGGACAAGGTCGGTGGGCTCCTCCAGTGCCGCGTGATAGGCCGCGAGGTTGTACGCCGTGATGTTTGCCATGAACCGTGCTGTGCGGTCACCGCCGAGAAGCTCGGCCAAGTAGGGCCCGACCGGGGCGGGCGCCACGGCATGGATCCGCGGATCATCTACCTTCGAGCGGGCATAGATAGTGACATCGGCGTCCTTGATCCCCTCTAGCAGGCCTTCCACATGCACCATGAGCCCAGAGGGTGCACCGGGTACGTACTCGGGCACGAGCATCGATGCCTTCACTCACCTTCACCCCCATCGAAGAGGTACGGGTAAAAGGACTCCTGGAACCGTTCTGTGTGCCTTCCAGACCACCAGTAGTCAGTGTACCCCCGTCCGAAGGCCAGGAATCCGGCGAGACGGGTTCCCAGTGACATGGGGGGCTCGTCCACGCCCAGGAAGAGGAGCTTATCGTCCACAAGAAGAAGAGTGAGGGCAAGACCCTCCCCTCCGATGAACCTGATCATGGCCTCTGCATCGGGGAACCGGCCTTGAGCCTCCTCGCACGCTACGATCCGCACGTCGATCCCCCGTGACCTTGCTTCTGAGAGTGCGGGCCCGATTCCCGACATTAGCTCGAGCCGTGGATCAATCGCGTGGACCGTTGCCGATGCTGCTCCTACGGCGTCTCGGGCGGCTGTCACCAGGGCTTTTCTGTTCGGGAGGAACCATAGCTCTCCGGCATCCTGAGGCCCCCCTCTGGAAGCGAACTTCTGTCCCAGCTCGGTGATGCGCTTCTCGGCCTCCTCCAACTGCTCCCGCTGCTTTGTTACCCGGGGACCGAGGCGATCGGGAGGTAGAGCTGCATACCGTTTAGGACGCTCGGGTATGACGCGGGCGAGCCCCGCATCAACGAGACGGTTGAGCACATCGTACACCTTGGACTGAGGTATACCGCTCTCCCGTGTCACAGCACTCGGTTTCGCCTCACCAAGTCGCACCAATGCCTCGTAGGCCTTGGCCTCGTACTCACTTAGACCCAGAAGGGCGAGCGCGCCCATCACCGACAGTCCGGACATGTTTTTTCCATCGCCATGCAACTTTTTATGTAAGGATATCGAGTTTGTTACTACTCTATAGTAGTTAGAACCCTTGCGGTGGTTCCAATCCCCTATATATACAGCCTGACTATAATATATCGTGGATGGGGCGCCGATATTCGCATATCGTGACACCGGTAGCGAGCACGTCACTCCAGCCACTGCGGGCACCCTCGAGGATTACGGGATGGTCGGCAACGGCGAGACCGTATCTCTCATCAGCCCGTACGCCTCCGTGGATTGGCTGTGCACGAACCGGTTCGACGAGGATCCGGTATTCGCCCGCCGTATCGGAGGGGGCTACCTGGACATGTCCGTACGGTACAATGGTCGGACCGTGGCTCTCAAGAACCTGGGTGATGCTGAACAGGAATACATCAAGGACACCAACGTGCTCCACACCACCGTGGAGAACGACGATCTCCGGGTCGACGTGTACGACGCCATGCCCTGGGGTCGAAAATACCTAGGCCGCCGTGTCGTCGTGACCTCCAAGGGCGAGGACCGTGACGTGGCGATCAAGCTCACGTCTGAACAAAGCCACTACCCCGGTCTGGCCGAGAAGTCGGTGTACGACCGGGCAAACGATATCACCCTCTACGAGAACAAGATCTCGTCTCTGGCCATCGCTGCGGACCGCAAGGCCCGCCGGGGATTGTACGACCTCGGGACGATCGAGCATGACAAGACCTCGACCTTCGACCTGGTCGTCGCCTACGGCAGGGACAGGAACACCGCAACCCAAGAGGCCAAGCGCGGTCAGCAGCTTGACATGAAGACCGTTATCGAGCAGGAGGCCACCTACTGGCGCGACTGGCTCGGGGACACCAAGTCCCACACTCATGACGTCCGGCGGGGCCTGCTCGCCATGAAGCTCCTTACCTACGAGGAGACGGGAGCCATGGTGGCCGCACCCACAGCGTCCTTCCCGGCCGTGCCCGGGGGCGAGGACAACTGGGACTACCGGTTCTGCTGGCTCCGCGACGGCTTCCTTGGCGCCGAGGCATTCGACCGGGCCGGCAAGCACAAGGAGGCCGGGGCGTTCTACAACTGGGCCTTCAAGCTCCAGGGGAAGGATGGCCACTGGGCCCACCCCCTCTACGGCATCGACGGCAAGGCCGCCAAGGAGGAGTTCTCCGTCCACGCCCTCCAGGGGCCCAAGGGGGAGAAGCCCATCAGGTTCGGCAATGCCGCCAAGGACCAGCTCCAGCTCGACAGCGAGGGGAGCATCCTGGACGGTGTGCTCACCCACTACAAGACGAGCGGCGACAAGGCGTTCCTCGAGCAGCACTACACCGGTATCAAAAAGGCCGCGAACTGGATCGAGAAGAACTGGCATCGCAAGGAGAACGGCATTTGGGAGGTGCGCGACGACGACAACGAGGGCGGTGACGTCTGGTGGCGCACGGGCAAGTCCAACTGGGCGTACGGCAAGACGATGTGCTACGCTGGGCTCCAGGCGGCAGCCGAGATCGCCGACATTCTCGGCAAGGACAAGCAGAGCGCCACACGGTGGCGCGGCACCGCTGACACCGTGAAGGAGGACGTCCTCCAGAAGGTGTGGTCCGATGACAAGGGCGCCTTCACTCAGGGCTACGAACGGGACGTCATCGACATCTCGGTCCTCCCCATGGTGTTCTATGGGATGGTCGACGCCAAGGATCCCAGAATGGTCCAGACGGTGGAGGTCATGGAGAAGGCCCTTCTCAAGCGGGGCGGGATCGCTCGACATGAGGATGCCGACCTCCCCTTCTACCTGCCCACCCTCTGGCTGGCCCGCTACTACACCCGCGCTGGTGACATCGACCGCGCGGACGAGCTCATCGAGACCTGTCGCGAGGCATCCACCACCCTCGGCCTCATGGCCGAGCACTACGACGGTGTCACCGGCGGTCAGTGGGGCAACTTCCCCCAGCTATTCTCCCATGAGGAGATGGTCAAGGCCTCGATGGAACTCCACGGGAAGAAGTAGCAGGGGCGAAGTCCGTCCCTAGATCCCCGCGGGGTACCGCTTCCGGTCGGCGAGCTCAGCGACCTTGCCCGCATTCCAGCCCGAGACCTTCTGGTAGTAGCCGGTGATACGGGAGTAACCGTCCACGTTCTTTGATGTGCACTTCACGCACGAGGGCACTAGCTCCGGGTGGACCGAGTCACAGTCACCGCAGAGGGTGAAGTCCTTTGTGTAGGCGAAGTAGCCCGTCAGCGTGTTGCTGAGGATGCGTTCGGTAAGGCTGTTCAGGGCGTCAGGGGAGGGGTGGGCCTCGCCCAGCCAGATGTGGGTCATAGCGCCGCCCGAGAGCAGCGGGTGGAATGCAGCCTCACGCTTGATGCGCTCGAAGAGGGGCAGATCGGCCGAGGGCCTGATATGGGTAGAGTTGGTGTAGTAGGCCCCGCCCTTCTCGGGTTCGCCCTGATAGAAGGCGCGTGTGCCGTGTCGCTTGATGTCCAAGGTTGCCAAGCGATTGGCAGTACTCTCCGCGGGGGTACGGGAAAGGCCGAACATCAGTCCCATCTCCTCCGAAAGCTCGTTACAGACGCTGGACATCTCTTTTACGGTATTGAGGCCGAAGGCCCATGCTCCGGTCGACTCATGCAGTTCCTCGCCGGTGTGGAGCTTGACCATCTCGTTGAGACCGACCAGGCCGATCTCCAAGGCCTGCTTGTCCACCTCGAGGTACAGGGTTCCCGTGTCGTCTATCGGTTGTGAGAGGAAGGGGAGCGAGCCCTGTTCAATGCGCTTGTTGATAATGTCGCGCTTCACCACGTGGACGTCGCGTGCGATGTTCATGCGCTCGTGCAGTAGCTCCATGAGCACCTCGTCGCTCCCCTTGGCCTCCAGGGCCAGGTTAGGGAGGTTGAGAGTGACCACCTGGAGCGCGCCGCCACGGACAGTACCACGTAAGAGGTCAGCATCATTGTTCTGCTCCGAGAGGGGCATCATGAACGAGCAGCACTGGTAGCAGGCGTACTCGGGCATGTAGTCCTGCTGGAGGAAGTAGTACGGAGTGCCGAACTTCGCCGCAAGGGCGTCCACTGCCTTGATGTCATCGGGGCGCTCCTTGAGGTCCTCCTTGGTGACCTTCACCTCGCATTTCGGGAAGTTGAAGGGCTTGCCCTTGTAGTCGCCCTCGGAGAATACATCGATAATGGCCTTGAAGAACTGGTTGGTCTCCTTCTGGAAGTCACCATAGGTGATGTTCTTATCGACCTTCCCTCCAGGGAGCACGGCGGGGACGTCGAGCAGCTGCTTGGGTACCGAGGGCTCGATGTCGATGGACGAGAACACGGTCTGGCCGCCTCGTGCGACATAGATCTGGCTCATTTCGTAGATGAACATCTGGGCCAGCTGCTTCATCTCTTTGTAGGACTTCCCCTTCATGTAGGGTGCCAGGAGGGTGTTGAACCAGTTGTAGCCCTGGCCTCCGGCACAGTTCGTCTGGGCCGAGGCAAGCACCTTGGTCGCATGGAGGATGGCCACCGCCGCGTGATTGGCTGGCCCGGCAGATGCAGAGTGGATGCCGGAGCCATCAGCGTTGTAGCCGTTGCGCAGGAAGAAGCGCAGGTCATGTGAGAAGCAGAAAGGTCTGAGAACGAAGTAGTCCAGGTCGTGGATGTGGATCTTGCCCTGGAGGTGGGCGTCGGCCGCGTACTGGGGGAGGGCATTGAGCAGGGCGTACTCCTTGAACAGGTGGTCGCCGGCCAGCTTGTGGATGGTCTCCGAGTTGTACTGGAGGTTCGCGTTCTCCCGGGATCGGTTCTCCACGAGGCGCGTGAGGTCGAACACCGGCATCCCCACCCGGGTATACACCGACCGCTCGGTCTCATGGCCCCGCTTCAGTAGCTCGAAGTTGACTATCTCACGGATCATGGGTGCTGATACGAAGGCCAGCTTGTTCTTCTTCAGGAAGCGTTCCACGTCACAGCCGATATCGTGAGCGTCCGAGCGCTTGATCCCCGTCTCCTTCACGAGCGAATCCTCCACCCGATAGCGGGCGAACCGCTCGTAGGATTCGCGGGATGTGCGAACGTAGATGGGGGACACCTTCATGAACTTGGAAGCGGCCTTCCGGTCCCTCTTGCGCAGCGCCTCGAAGATGAGAGGCTTGATGTCGCTCATCTTCATGTGGGGCTTGATCATGTACTCCACCTCCCGAGTGACCTCCTCAGCGACCTCATAGGTGGCGCCCGCGGACATGCACAGGGTAGCGATCTTATCGGGCTCGACCATCTCGGCCTCGATGAACCAGTAGGTCAGTTTATTGGGATTGTGCATGGATGGATCGGGGGGGACCACAATAATCTTACTCCTGTCCCTAGGATTCTGGGATGGGTTCCGCCCGGGGGTGGGGGTGGGTGGAAATACCTTTCTTCGAAGGGGATAAAGATAGAATAAATGATTCTTTATATTTCCATCCTTGGGCGGTGCCGTACCGGTATTCCCGATCCGCGGATATCGTGCAGGATTGGGCTCAGGGACATCGTTTTTCGAAGTCTTTATAAACGCAGAGGCCGATTGTTAAGGTATCCCCCCAGATAGTGTTTAATTAAGACTGTTCAGGCGTGATCGGTAGACCACACACTTTTAAGCATCACACCCGAGCTTACGGTCGTGCTCGATGACATATCCGGGTGCACGAGATGTGCCTTGGCTGAGCGACGTGCCCGCATCGTCGTCGGTGACGGGGATGCCAGCGCCCGTGTCATGCTCATCGGCGAGGCCCCCGGCGCCAAGGAGGACCGCACCGGCAAGCCCTTCGTGGGAGCTGCAGGACGGTTCCTGAACGAGCTCCTGGACGTGGCCGGGCTGCGACGTGATGAGGTCTACATCACGAACGTGGTCAAGTGCAGACCCCCGGGGAACCGCGATCCAAAGCCCGGGGAGATCAGCGCCTGTCGCCCCTTCCTGGAGCGCCAGCTCTCCGAGGTCCGCCCCGATATGGTGATCACCCTTGGGAGGGTCGCCGCCAAGGACTTCCTGGGAAGGAAGGTATCGATCACCCATGAGCACGGGACGGTGGTCGAGCACGGCGCCCTCAGAGTGTTCCTTTCGTTCCACCCAGCGGCCGCTCTCTACAATCCAAAGCTCCGTGACGTGCTGGTCGAGGACTTCGGCCAACTTCGAGAAGCGCTGGAGAACCGCGGCGGCACCCTGGCAACGACACTGGACCAGTTCTTTTGATCGTGAGCTAGAGAGAGAGCGTCCCTATCTGAACATCACATCGGACGGCGAGATCGAGGACGCTCCCGGGGCTAGCTCTTCTGCACGCTCCTTCACCTGACGGACCTCGGCCTCGATGAGTTCTGCCTGTTGGAGGAGCGGTTCAGCATCGACGCGGAGCTCAGGTAGAAGGGTCGATAGGGCCTGGATCAGGTTTGCCGCCGCTCGAGCGTCCGGGTATTCCTGGTGTGCTTCCGATATCAAGCAGAACATGTCCTGGGAGCTGTGCTCGGCGAGATATAGCAGCACGCCGGAGAGCCCGCCAACAACCCCGTTCTCCATGGTGGAGACCTCATAGTCCTTGAGCAGCTGTTTCATATTATCCGTGGAAGTGACGCCGATGGTGTTCAGCGGCTCTTCCTTGACAGGCATCGACTCTAGAGAGACCACGACGGGCGCGCCCTTATCCTTGGCCCAGTCGAGGATCTTGGCAGCGAGCGGCTTGACAAGCGGGGCTGGGGGAACGAACTCGGACATGACCACGATGAAGCTAGAGCAGATCCGCTCGCCCTTGTACACACGCTTACCCCCATAGATACGCACAGGAGGAAGTGGTACACCGTCATGCACCACGGCCGCTGGCTGGAACGCTGTCGCGTCCATACCCCCGATGCGCTTGAGCTTGAGGGTCGTCGCGATGAAGTTGGCCGCGATGGAGCTTACCACACCCATGGTAGGGAAGCATACGAGGACAAGGGGGTTCTTGAGCTCTTTCATTTTCTTCTGGTAGATCGTGATCTCGTCGGTCATCCCGTCTCTCACCGCTATAGGGTATGCAGCACAGCAATAAAAAGATTGTCAGCCGGGGATACACCATGTCCCTCAACGTCATGCTCCTCGCCCAGGAGCTCGGCCGCCTCAAGCGTGTTCCCCGGACGGGTTGGGCACTACGCGGCGTCCCTGAGCCCGAGTCTGTCGCGGACCATACGTACCGCACGGCCGTTCTCGCCATGGTCCTCGGTGACCGCCTTGGGCTCGATACGGATCGCATGGTGCGCATGGCGCTCCTTCACGAGCTGTCCGAATGCCGGACGGGCGACATCCCGTCGGGGGCCATCCCGACCGAGCAGAAGACCGCGCTCGAGCGTAACTTGGCAAGGGACCTGCTCACCGCCGCCGGCGACGAGGGACCGTACCGGGAGCTCATCGAGGACTTCCTTGAAGGGAGGAGCCGGGAGGCGCGGCTCGTCCGTGACCTGGACAGGTTTGAGATGCTCCTTCAGGCGCTGGAGTACCAGGACGCGGGATTCCCGGTGTTCGAGGAGTTCTACGCCAACACGATCGAGTCCATCCGTGAGCCCGAGGTACGGGCGCTTGCGGAGGCCCTGCGGTGAGGTCCTACGAGTTCCTCCCCCACACGGCGGACATCAAGGTCCTGGCCCGAGGCGACACTCTGGCCGAGGCCGTAATGGCAGCAGCCGACGCACTACTGGCATCCATAACCGATCTCAGCAAGGTCCAGGACAACGAAGTGATCGATATCACCATACGCCAGCCCGACCTCGAAACGCTGCTGGTCTCGGCATTGGAGGAGCTGTTGTTCTATCACGAGACCGAGGGGATGGTGTTCAAACAACTCGCAGTAGCACGTGTGGAGGAAGGTCCCGACGGGTGGCTCCTCCATGGAAAGGCCCACGGCCAGTTCATCTCCGGCCATCTCATCGAGACCGAGATCAAGGCCATCACGTACAACGATATCCGCGTGGAGCGCGAAGGGAGCGGCTGGATCGTCCAGATCGTGTTCGATATCTGAAGAGGGCGGCGTACCGCAGGATATTTACACCGGGTTTGAGACAGAAAGCTCATCCGATTCATGGGTGGGATGAATGGTGTGTTCCCCGAGGGGGACCAAACCCGAAAAATACTATGACCACACGAATACCGGCACCTTTTAGAATTTTACCCCTGAGCTGAACGGCCTCGTTCTTGAAAACGCATAACGGAAACGTATATATTGTTGTCGAGAAATAGTCGTATAGCTGCTCCAACCCCCCTCGAGGGGGGTCGGCGGCTCGGGGCGCAGCCCCGTGCCGCCGGGGGGGTGGCTTCATTGCATCAACTCCCTTTTTTTCCTTCTCACATCGGGACAGGATGTATACCGCACGCACCTTTCGAGGCTCTGGGCCTATGCTGGTTAGGGGTTGAGGAGCTCACCAGTCACGCCGTGAGGATTCCCCCGGTCCATTGAGGCATAGTCGAAGATCGGACCGAGCTCATCTCCTTAGCCGGTATTTGGTGATGTTCCTGTCCCTTCAGATGAAGGACTATGATGGCCTGAACGGTTCCTCCTTGGTGAGCATGTGCCAGACGTCGGTCAGCATCTTCCGTGCGATGCTCCTTCTTGCGGTTTTGTAATCGTTCCTCCGGTTGACCCGGGAGAAGTGACCCGTGTATCGATCGTCCTTCATGATGGCCCTGCCAGAGCATTGGTACATGATCCACTTGAGCCACTTGTTACACGCCTTTATGCGCACCGAGTGGCTCGTATTCCCGGACTGCTTGATGCCGCGGCAGAGACCTGCGTAGCTCACAAGGCTCTTCGGCCTCTTGAACCTTCTGATGTCGCCGATCTCGCCCAGGATCATCAGCGAGCCGAAGCTACCGATACCGGGGACCGTCTGTAGAAGGCCGGCCCGATAGTTGGTGCGGGCGATTATGTCGATCTCCTTTTTGACTGGCTTGATTTCCCCCTCGATCGCTTCCAGGATATGCACGAGGTTCGCGATCTTAGGGTCGAGGCTCTTGAGATGCTCAAGGTCCTTCTTGTTCCACGTTATCCTGAAGATATTCCCATCCATGGCGAGGAAGGCCTTGATCCTGGACTTGAGCGAGGTCTGTTGCCGGACCATACGGGCGCGGTGCCGGGTAAGGTCACGCAGCATCAGGATTTCCTCGTCCGGAATGTAGACCCGGGGGAGGAAGTTTTTACTGAGAAGCTCAGAAAGGAGCCTGGCGTCGACCTTGTCCGTGCTCCTGGCATCGGCGATCCGGCGGACCTTGAGAGGATTGGCAAGGGCCACCTCGTAGCCCATATCTTTCAGGATCCTGTATACTCCACGCCAGAGACCACAGGCCTCGATGGCTATCGTCAGGGATGGGCTTGGTATCCCTTCGAAGAACTTCTCGATGGCCTTCCTTGTGTAAGGGATCGTCTTCTCCCGTTCAATGGTCCCGTCCCCGTGGCGCACTATTCCACGAAGTGTTTCTTTATGGATGTCCATAGCTCCGTATAGCTGTTCCATTGCATCAACTCCAGTTCCGATAAGCTGGTTATCGGAACGGGTCTACTCTCCATTGTAAAATTCTATAGACAGTCACGCCACCCTCCGGTTCTATTTAATGCTGAAATGTCTACTACAGTTAGGAGGGATGTTCAAGGGATTTCAAGTGAAATGAAGAGGCGACGGTCATCTGTGATCATCCATTGGATGCCTTCATCAGCATGCTCCGCTACCAGGCTGTAATGGCCGGGACGGAGCTGGTCGAGATCGATAGGGACGTGAACGCTGCACTGAACATACTCGCAAGAGCTAGGGCTGGACGAGCCCGAAGTCACGCCTGCGGAGATCCCGCCTCTACTCCTGCCATAAACGCGGGAGCAAGTGGGATTGTCGAACCAGGAACTATACGTGGTGAGCCCTTCGGGGCGATAGACGCTGGAAGACTGAGGCTTTGGCCTCAGGAGGATGTCACACAAGGTATTTAGTGCTCTGGTGCCTTATTGTGTATAGAAGAGAGGCGTCCAACTCGTTGAGATACGTCCCGAAGTCGTTCCCCCGCCACCAACGACCAGAAATCACAGACACCGACCACTATGGCGACTCCACGACCCGAGACCACAAAGACGGTACTTGGGGAAGGCGACGGCAGTCATACGAGCATGGGCCTTTCACGAGGAGCCTCGCGGCCGGCCATCCTGTCCTTGACGGCCATCCTCATCCTTATAGCGATGGTCACCACGGCCGCCGCCCCGGAAAGTGCGGGCCCCGAGGCCACTTGCACGTGCCCCGGTACGGTGAACGTCTCCACGCTCACCTGTTCATACCACGAGGACGCCGTGATGGATGGCGGTAATGTCCCGTACGGACGAACGACCTGTGGGCCGGACATCTGCCCTGTGTACACCGCGCACCTCGGGTACGAGCGGGAACTGTGTCATCCACGCGACGGTCCAATGCCAGCTATCGGGATCACGAACATACGCATTCGCTCCCATCGGATCCCAGAGGGCGGAATGGTCGGGCGTGTCACGTTCAAGGTTATCCACTCGCCATACCTCCAATCCGCAGAGAATGCGAACAAGGGCTGTGACCACTGTCGAGCGACCGTATCCTACAGGAACATCATCAAGAGCTGTACGCACCTTGTAGATGGCCTGTTCAGCTGTGACGTCCCCGGGCCCGTGACTACCGTACAGCGCCCTGTTGTCACGATCATCGCCATGGACCCTTTGTGCCATCACTGTACAAAGGCCGATGCACCGCATCTGTGCGATTACGAGGGCAGCCCCTCCCCTGAGACAGGTACATGCATGCTCCACATCGACGCCCACGTCCAGACCGCGTTCTCCCTTGAACGCTTTGTCGAGCTCGAAGTGCGGAAGATGACGGGGACAGCTGACATCGTGGGCGACTCGATGAAAGCGTACGTGGGTGAACGGTTCGTGCTAGGTGCACGTGTTACCAACTACTGGACCATTCCGGTGAACGTCGTGCTCATACTGGATAGAAAGGGGATCTGGTCGACCTTCCAGGAACGATCGTTCCCCCTCCTTCCGGGTGAGACAAGGACCGTGCCTATCGAACTGTTCCCCTACACGCGGGTCCCTGATGCCCGCATCTCGCTCTCCGTTGAGGAAGCAGGAATCCGCAGTCTGCTCGACGAGAGCTCGTTCCACGTCCAGGTGATACATCCGGGTGGTAGCTCGTTCATGACCCATGCTCCGGGTGTGGGCCCTGTGGACACGGCACTCCTGTTCGTGTTCGCATCATTATTCCTAGTACACCGGAGCGCACGGCCGTTCACCCGCAAGGGAACGTATAAATAGGGTCCGCGGACCCGTTCTCACTTAGCAGTGGTCACTCATGTACATACTTGACGCCCTCCTGCACCGGGAACGCGACGGGGAACCACTCCGTATCGCAACGCTCATGCACCATGCCAAGGGCTTCAATGCAACGCTGGCCGTCTCATACTTGGAGAAGGCGGGCGTGGAGGTGCACCCGTACAGGGCGTACATGGGCGAGTTCCCCGATCCGGAGGCGTATGATGGCTTCATCGGCGTGGGATCGTCCTTCAATGTGCGCGATAAGCGTGGGCTGCGGTGGCTCGAGCTCGAAAAGGAGTTCTATCGCGATGTCGAACGACCGACATTAGGCATCTGCTTTTCACATCAAGTGATGGCAGAGGCCTATGGTGGCCTGAGCGACAAGGCGGCCGGCTACGAGCTATGTAGGGGCGCCGTCAAGGTCCACGTCGACACCACCTGTCCCCTCTACGAGGGGCTCGACGATGAGGTCTTCGTATCGGCGGTGCACGGCGACGAGATCGTCGAGGTGCCCGCGGAGTTCGAGGTGGACGCCTACTCCGACATCTGCGCTGTGGAAGGGATGCACCACCGGGAGAAACCCATGTATGCGGTCCAGTTCCATCCTGAGCGGGCCAGTCTGGTCGAGCAAGCAGGTCACTCCAATGACGACGGTTATCGCATGTTGGAGAACTTCCTGGGGATCGTGCGTGAAAATAAAATGGAGAGGGAAGGGACCGATACCCCCGAGGTAGAGGTGCCGGACCAAGGACCCAGGGGCATGTCGCGGATCGGCCATGCCATCGGGAGCTACCTTAAGGACATCTTTGGTAGTGGATGATTACGCCCCGACCACTGTCAGGTATGAATTACTTCGAATGGACTGACACCGACCTTTGCCAGCATCTCCAATACGAGAGCTAGAGGAAGCCCGATGATATTGGAATAACATCCATCGATCCGTTCGACCAGTGCAGCACCCCGCCCCTGGATGGCGTATGCTCCAGCCTTCCCCATCCCATCCCCGGAGCCAACGTAGGACTGGAGCGTCTCCTTGGAATGGTTCCTGAACCGGACGACCGTTCGTTCATGACCGACCTGGAGCATACCTGTGACACAGTCCATTACCGCTATACCGGTGAGCACCTCGTGCTGTCTACCGTTCAGGGCCAGAAGGGTCGCCAACGCGTCCTGGGAATGCGCGGGTTTGCCTAGTATACTATCGTCCAGAAGTATCATGGTATCGGCCCCGAGCACGATCGCGTCCTCCAGTTCGAAGGCCACGAATCCAGCTTTACGTCGGGCGAGCGTTTCCACATACTCCACAGCATCGGTAACATCGGGAAGCGACTCGTCCACGTGTGGTGGGATTACCTCTGGATTGAGCCCCACCTGCTGCAACAACGCGAGGCGCTGTTGTGAACCGGAAGCGAGCACTAGACGCCGCATATGCCTATGAGGAGCCGTCCGGTTCCTCGCGGAGACTCTCAGCCACGTGCTCAGCGATCTCACGGCCCTTGGCCTTCACGGCATCCTCGTTCATGGTAAGGATCTCGCGGTCACGCATGACCACCTGGCCGTTGATAATGCTGGTCTCGACATCGTTGTGGTCGGCAGCGTACACGATGTGCGAGTACACGTTATACATCGGAGTCATGTTCGCGCTGTCGGTACCGATCACGATGAGGTCCGCCTTCTTTCCGGTCTCAAGGGATCCGATCTTGTCCTCCATGTGCAGGGCCTGTGCCCCACCGATAGTGGCCATCTCGACCACTCGCTGAGCTGGCATGGCTGTGCAGTCCATGGAGTGGATCTTGTGGAGCTTCGCGGTCGTGTCCATCTCACCGAACATGTCAAGGTCGTTGTTTGATGCGGCACCATCGGTACCAAGACCGACGTACCCGCCCTTATCCATGAGGTCAGGGATCGGTGCAACTCCCGAGGCGAGCTTCATATTGCTCTCGGGATTGTGGGCAATACCAGTTCCGGTATTGACCAGCAGGTCCTTCTCGTTCTCTGTGAGCCAGACACAATGGGCAGCGACCACGTTGTCGCCCAGGATACCCAGTGAGTTCAGGTACTCAGTAGGCGTCTTTCCGTGCTTCTCCTTGATCTGCTCGACCTCGCTCTGGGTCTCTGATAGATGGATGATGTAGGGTACGCCCTCTTTATCGGCAAGGTCCTTGGCCGCTTTGAGGCTCTGTGGGCCCACGGTGTAAGGGGCGTGAGGAGCAACAGCGGGCGTGATTAGGTCATCGCCCTTCCAGTCCTTAATGAACGTCTCAGCGTACTTGATGCCACCGGCCGGGTCCACCGAATCCGGCGACGGGAAGTCCAGGACGGTCTCTCCCAGAACGGCACGCATGCCCGCTTCCTTGGTGGCCTTTGCAGCTTGGTCCTCGAAGTAGTACATGTCGCAGAACGTGGTCGTCCCGCCCTTGATCATCTCTGCGCATGCCAGCTTGGTCCCGTGGTAGACCATGTCGGCGTTCGTGTTCTTCGCTTCTGCCGGGAATATATAGTCCTGAAGCCACTCCATGAGAGGCAGGTCGTCGGCCATTCCGCGGTAAACGCTCATTGCCGCATGGGTGTGAGCGTTCACCAACCCGGGCATCACGATCTTGCCCGAGGCATCGACATCCTCTTTGGCGTCATAGAGGGTACGAGCCTCCTCGGCCGTCCCCACATACACGATCTCATCACCCTTCATAGCTACCGCTCCGTCCTGATAGACGTTTCGGTCGCCGTCCATGGTGACGACTGTCCCACCAGTGACCAGGACATCCACGTCTTCCCGGTCTGTGGCTTCATATTCGAGCATAATGACTCACCTTTATGTCGCTACTGCATAGTAGTGTCATTTGTTGTATATAAATGTTTCGTCTCCGTGTCCCGTTATGGAGCACGAGGAGCGAGTGGTCCAGTATATGAAGCTTGCGTTTGGGGTCTATTTCGCCGCAGGCATCTACTTCATGCTCAGCGAGCTGTGTACCATTTCGCGCAGGTTGGAAGAGCTCGATCGGCACCTTTCAGACCAGTAGGCCGTCACGGGGCGATGTATCTGATAGGGTCCCGTGTCCAAGTGCACTGTTTCAAATCCTGCCGATGAGGTGCGAACCGCGACCTCACGCAGGCCGAAGATGAGCGATCCGCCGACATACGGATCCGGAGCGGCATGGAGTACAGGACCATCAAGCATCCCATGAGATTCGAGCTCCCCTGTCTCGAGGTCCGCAGTGAACACGCCCCCACCTTCGGTCCCGATTATCGCTTCGGTTCCAGAAGGCCAGATCGCCGTGATGCGTCCATCGAGCCTACTGAGCGCTCGCGGGCCCTTATCATCCACCGCGACAAGGACGCTTGTCCCACGCATCGTCTCATGGACCGTTACTAGAGCATTTCTCCCCCATCCCGTCACCAGGTCCGCCACACCTTGGTTCAGGGGATGGGTGATCGCTGGTTCACCCGGATCCGGATCGACGAAATGGAGTGCTCGTCCGCACACCGAAAGGATGCATCGTTCAAGGGGCATGACCGCTCGTACGTCCTCAGTGAAACGATACCCGTGGGGCTCGAGCCCTTCCCCCCTGCGCCACCAGACAAGGCTGTCGTCAACGGGCACTATGACCGCATCACCATGGCAGGCAGGGATCCCTACGTGTCGTGCAGACAGTATCGTCCGCCAGCGAGCGTCCAGGTCCGGCCTCTCCAGGTCCAGAAGTATGCTCTTTGGCCCTTTGAGAACGATCACCAGAGGTCCTTCCGGTTCAAGGGGGCGGATATAGATGATGGCGTGCTCATGGTCGTTGAACGAGAACACTGTGGACGATACAAGATTACCATCGTCCATCGGTATCAGGGCCCCGAGCGTTCCCGTGGCGGTCCCGTAGAACGTCAAAGGACACGTACCCCGCGTCCCCATGTATGGTCATGCAGGCGCACAGTAATTTAAATTGGACCATAATACGAGCGAATTTGTCAATCGTCCATTATTTCGATTGAAACTCGTGTGACAAACCCACTCTGAGCCCGTGCGAACGTTGCGTGATTGTCCCGACCCATGTATTCACACACATTGCGGGATCGTCCTTGGGTGAAAACACATGAAATATCCGCCTTAATTGTTTACTTTTCGTTGAGTGAACGTTGCGCAACCGTTTCAGGAAATCATTTTAAACCAGGATGAACTAAGCCCATTTCGTTTAGGTGAACACCATGCCGTCCAACAAGAAAGCTGCAAGGGGCCAAGCCGCGCTTGAGTTCCTCATGACGTACGGGTGGGTTCTAGTGATTATCGTTATCGCTGGTGCCGCCCTGTATTCGATGGGTATCTTGAATCCCTCTACCTATATGAAGAAGGGCTGTGTAGGGTTCGAGAAGATACACTACAAAGACCATCTCTTCAAGGCGAGCCCCGATAATATCGGGCTGTGGACCGTCTGGTCCTCAGAGACCGAGCGCGAGAGCGTTTTCCAGCTCCGCCTCCAGAACGGTGCTGGCGAGACGCTTCGCATCAGGAACGCTGACGTGGAGTACCCTGACGGTATTCACGTGACCTGGTCCGAGCGCGGATACGACTGTGACTACTACAACACCGCAGGCGACACCGACTCGGGCTGCCAGGAGCAGAACGTGTCAGAGGCCGAGGTCACCACCCTCAAGATGGAGGATGTGGGCCGCGGAACTCTGGACCTCCGCTTCGGAACGGTCTACAGGTCCAAGGTGAAGATCACCTTCGACGTGTTCAACGCCCTGTCGGACCACACTGAGACCGCTATCTGCTCAGGTAAGATCGAGTAGATCTGTCGGAAAGAAGGGGTCCTCCGGGACCCCTTCATTTTTCTCTTTTTCTGTTCTTCTTTTGGTATGGAGAAGACCGAACGGAAATATCCACTTCCAGTTCGGCCCCAGACGCTAATCCTTCTGCTCATCCTTTCCCAGGCGTTTGACGTCATCACGACCTACATAGGCATCCAGGTCGGGCTAACCGAGGGGAACACACTAATCGCACCGATCGCCGACGACCTCCTCAGCCTCATCGAATTCAAGCTCATCTTCTTCTTCCCCATCATACTCCTCCCTGTCGCCCTCCTGTACATCACATACGTAGCGTCGATGACCACGAAACGGCCCAAGGAAAAGGAAATCGTCCCTCGTCAAGAGAGCTACCTCTTTAACAATCTCCTTCAGGGCCTGCTCTTCTTCCTGCTTGTCTGGAGCTGGGCCGTCATAGTCAACAACCTCATCGGTATCGCGCACATAACGATGACCGGTTGAGCGCGATGACCGAGGTCGGAGTGTCCCCTGAATTGTATAGCATCCCTCTCGTACTGCAGGGATGTTATCCCGAGGTAGCCTGAGCCCGGTTCAGCTCCTCGGCAGAGATCATATCCCTGTTCTCAAAGAGCGTTACCGCATCGTACTTGCCGTAGTGGAGGACAGGTGCTCGTAACACGTATCCGTCCAGTACGTACTTCCGGAAAGCAGGATCGTTACCAATACCGGAAAAATGGAGCTCGTTATCCCCGTCAGATTGGGGAGTGCGTTTAGCCACGAGCACGATGTAACGCGTACGATGAATTGAGACCGCCTCGATGAGACGCTCGGGAGCCATTACGCCACTAGTGACACGGACGTAGTTGGAATCCAGTTCATTACCACTTATCTCGAGACCTGACAAGAACGCGAGCGTTGGAGCAGCAATAGCATGCCCGAACACACGCTCGTCGGGATTAGAATGTGTGCTGACGTACTGCGAGTACTTCAAGAGGGCAAGTCCAAAGGGATGGCCAGTGCGTGCAGCCGAATAATGGGGTGCGTTCCAGAAAAAGGCTGCTACGAGCATGGCCACGATGAGGACTTCAGCACTCTTCCCCCAGGAGCTCCACCGGTCCAGTGTTCCGCCGGCGAACACGGCGAGAGGGACGAGCGGGAAGATCAAGTACTGTAGGAATATGCGCTTCTGGATGAGGATGAGCAAGGTAACCAGAGTAAAAAATCCCAGAAAGGCCCGTGGGCGTTCCCGCCCACGCTCAATGAGGGAAGGAATTGCCGCAATGACGATTAGTGCTTCGGTAAGAAGAAAGTTCTTGAGCACGCGAGTACGGACCTCAAGAGGGAAGGGCTCCTTCTGCATGTGGAAGAGCACCATCTGCTCAACCATCTGATGAGGGCCGGCGATATATGCGAGCGCGCACCCGACAGGGACCGTCACTGCCAGGAAAGCAAGGAGGAAGGTGGTAGCAGCTCCCCTCCGCTTCCGCAGGTCGAAGAGGATGACAGGAATGGTCACCACGGTGAAGAGCTTGGTGAGCACAGCGATCCCGCAAAGGATCCCGGCCGGAAGCGGTCGTCGAGCATTATGCCGTTCTATGGCAGCTATCGCGAACAACAGAGCAAGGACGTTCCCATCGGTCTGCCCAGACATCAGGAAGCCTTGTGAACTGAGGAGCAGTGCGCAGGACATCAGCGCAGCACGGTCGTTATAGTATCGGCGAGCGAGGCGAAAGCAGACAGCCAGGAGCGACACGTTCACCACCATGGCCACTGCGGTCCCAGTCATCCACGTCGTCCCCAGGAGCATGAAGAAGGTCGTGAGGATAATGAGCATGACAGGTGGATGGGCGAAGAAGAAATCCTGGTAGGGCACTCTCCCCCGAAGCGTGTCCCGGGCCATGAGGAAGTAGATGTTCTCATCACTCGGTCGGGGGATTGTAGTAGGAGCATTGATCCAAGCACAGATAACGAGGAGGACGATAAAGAGCTTGGTGTATGTGTTCATCTCCGAACCAAGGGATGCGGGGGGAGTTAAATCCTTTTGGGCCCGAGCAGGCCTGATCTATCCGGCACCCACATTCTCAAAGAGCACAAGGGACTGCCCTTCCGTCCACCGGAGAACTCGTCCTCGTAGTGTCCATTCGTCGATCATGTACCGAGTGAACACCCGATCGTCCCCCAGACCCGAGAACGTGTAGTCAGTCCCTTCCGAATTGTTCTGACGATTCCCCACGAGTACGATGAATCGGGGTCGGTCGGTCTTTATCCGTTCAACGAGCTCCGCTACGTCCATCTGCCCACTCGTTACACGAGCGTAGTTCAGGTCGAGCACATCAGCGCTCATACGTCGATTAGCGAGGAACGCCAAGGTGGGCGCCGCCACTGCATGACCGAGCACCGTGTCTTCGGGTGACGAGGTCGAGGCGACCGTCTGTGCCATGTGGAGGAGGGCCCGACCGAAGGGGGCGTCCGTCTTCGAAGAGAGATTGCCGGCGGCCGACCAGATCAGGTTGACGGTCAGGACTAGAATGGTCAGGGCAGCGAGCCCCCGGCTACGCGAGAAGGCCCCATCGAGCGTTGCTCCCGCGAACACGATCAAGGGCAGCAGGGGATAGATCAGGTATTGGATGTAGATTCGTCGCTGTACAAGGATCAGAAGGGTGGCGAGGACGAGCAGACCGAAGAGCGTACGGTTGCGCAATCTGAATCCTGTGCGAAGCGCTGGGAGGGCCGCAACTACAGCAAGTGCATTCAGGGACAGGAACCGTACGATCACCGACATCCTCGCCTGTATCGAGAGTGGGTCCTTGGTGAGATGGTAGAGCACAACGGGATTGGCCACCCGTTCAACTCCTGAGACCGCGAGGAACGCACCCATGACGCCTATCAGAACTGCCACTAGTGTGATAAGGAAGCGTCGTGCATCGCTCCGGTCCCCGGACCTTGTCAACAGGTCGAGCAAGATCGGTGGGATGGCCACGAGGGCGAAAAGCTTCGTGAGTGCAGCGAATCCGCAAAGGAGGCCTGCCAGACCAGGCCGCTCGCCCTGGTAGGCGACAAGTGCCGTCATGACGAACATGAGCGAGAGGGCGTTCCCGTCCGTCTGTGCGGACATCAGGAAACCCTGTGAGCCAAGGAGGAGTGCACAGGACAGCAGTGCTGGACGTTCACCGATTAGACGGCGCGTGAGGGCGAAACAGCCGATCAGGAGCCCTAGTGAGACCGCTGTGGCCACAAGTGTCCCCACCTGCCACGTCGTACCTGCGGCGGCGAACGTCGCCGTGAGAAGGACGAGCATCACGGGGGGATGGGCGAAGAAGAAATCGCGATAGGGCACGAGCCCGCGCCCCACCTCCCGGGCCATGAGGAAATAGATGTTCTCGTCATGGGGCCGGGGGACGGAGGTTGGCGCGTTCAGCACAGCGCAGACGATGAGAAGGGCGAGCAGGAGCCTCGTTGGAGTTCCCATTTCCGTTAGGCTGGATGGCACTGGTGAGTTATATCTTTATTGCGCTCAGGTCGGACCCGAACCAGCCCTCCGCTCAAGGAGCAGAAGGACGTCGTATTGACCAAGAGGGCGTTCGAGCACTCCCACGTACTGCTCGAGAGCGAACTGTCGGAAGTCCTCGTCCAGTGCGATCCCAGCGAATGAGTAGCGGGGACGACCGTCAATTGGTATCCGACTTGCCTTGAGCACGAGGTAGCGCGCCCGGTCGGCCTCGACGGCTCGAACTAGGTCATTACCACTGAGGACACCGCTCGCGATCCGCTCATAGTTCGTGTCCATCACATTACCGCTCATCCGACGGTCGGCGATGAAGGCAACAGCAGTGGTCGCAGTACTGTGCCCCGATATACGTTCGTCCGGGACCGTGGACTCGCGTACCTCCCGGGCGATATCGAGTATGGCGCGTGAATACACCGGCTGGCCCTGTCTGGCCAGATTGTAAGCGACCGACGACCACGCAATGCTTGCGATAAGGGCCACGATGACGATCGTTCGGAGCGCTCCGCCCCGTTCCACGACCATTTCCAGAAGCCCGCCCCCCAGTGCGGCGCAAGCGAGGAGCGGGTAGATCAGATAGGGGTATACAAGACGGCGCTGGCCGAGCACGAGCACGGTGGCCAGGATGAGAAAGGCGACCAGAGTTCGCGGCCGGTCAGGAAGTCTCCATAGGGCGATAGCTCCAGCTACCACGACAAGGGTGTTCGTACCAAGGAACGTCGCCAGGACCGCAGCACGGGCCTCGAACGTGAAGGGCTCTTTTTGGAGGTGATAGAACACAACGGAATCGAGCACAGGGCCGTAACCGGCAATGGTGGCGAACGTCAGGGACACGGGAAGCACCACTGCAGCGATACCAAGGACGAACCTCTGAGCATCACGCCGCCTTTCAGGTGAGAGATACAGATCGATAAGTATCGCCGGTACGGCGACTACGGCGAAGAGCTTGGTCAGCACGGCAGTACCACAGAGAGCACCGGCCGTGAACGGTCGTTTCGCCATGTGCCGCTCCAGGGCGAGCACACAGAACAGCAGCGAGAGGGCGTTCCCATCGGTCTGTCCCACCTCCAGAAGAACCCTGGAGCCAAGGAGAAGGGCCGTCGCCAGAAGCCCACCTCGGACCCCGTAGCATCTGCGGGCAATACTGAAGCAACCAAGGAGAAGGCCGACGTTCACCACTGTCGCGACAAGGGTCCCGACCCACCACGTTGTGCCCAGGACCATGAAGGCGCCAGCGAGCACGTAGAGCATGACGGGTGGATGGGCAAAGAAGAAGTCGCGATAGGGTACGGAACCACGGAGCACCTCCCGCCCCATGAGGAAGTAGATGTTCTCGTCACGGGGAAGGGGGACCGATGACGGTGCGGCTGCCACCGCGCACAGGGCGAGCATCGTGAGGAGGATGAGCTTGGAGGTAGTATCCATGTCCGCAGGTAGTGTTGTTGGGCTGATTCAATAAATGTTTGCCGGAGGGGCCCCAATGCCCTCTACGAAGCGGTTAGCGGTGGAACACTACCACTGTCACGAGGCTCGAGGAGGACTAGAATGCCGTCCGCGTCCATAGGACGGACATCGATCGTACGCCAGCGCTCCTGTACGGATGCAGCGAACTCGGGATCACCACCTATACCGGGGATGAAGAAATCTTCGCCCTGAGCGGAACGCCGCCCCTTGAGCACAAGGTAACGCGTCCGGCCTCCTTCGATCGTACCAATCAGGTCCGAACTGTCCATCATCCCGCTAGTGATACGGGCGTAGAAGACGTCCATGACGTTCGAGCTCATGCTCCGATCTGCGAGGAAGGCGACTGTCGCTGCCGCCACGCTATGTCCGAACACGGTCTCCTCGGGCGTCGTCGTCGCCCGGACACGGTCCGCAAAGACGGTAACCGCATCACCGAACTGGCTGGACGCGAACCGGGCCCATTGCCACTGGACCGTCCAGACGAGATTGAGGCAGAGGACGAGCACTAACACGACCGCAGCAAGGTCCCCACGTTCTGTCACCTCATCGAGGGCGCGGCCTGCAAGCACGGTAAGGAGGGCGAGGGGGTACACAAGGTACTGGATGAGGATGTTCTTCTGGACGAGGATGAAGAGGGACAGGAGAAGGAAAAGGAGCATGACCGGTCCTGGCCGGGTGCGACCGTGAAGACGGATGGCCGCCAATCCCGCCACGAGTGCTAGCGGGTGGGACGAAAGGAAACCGACGATCACACCGAGACGCTCGTTCAGCGGGATCGGCTCCTTTTGTAGATGGTAGATGACCACGGGCCCGGTCACAGCGTCCATTCCTGCGAGGTGGACGAAGAGCACCGTCACAGGCAGGGTCAAGGCCACGAACGCAGCGATGAAGCGGGAGACTGAGCGTCTGCTGCGGCCGGTCGCGAGCATGTCGAAGAGGATGACCGGGACGACCATGACGGCGAAGAGCTTGGTAAGCACCGCCACTCCGCAGAGCAGCCCTGCAGAGAGGTCTTTTCGGGCCAAGTGGCGTTCCAGGGCGAGGACCACGAACAGTAGGGAGAGGGCGTTCCCATCGGTCTGGGCGGCGAACATGAAGCTCCGTGAGCCGAGCAGGAGCGCGCTCGCGAGCACCGCTGCACGCGGTCCATGGAGCCGGGCGCACAACCTGTAGCAGCCTACAAGGAGCCCGAGGTTCACCAGTGCGGCCACAAGCGTTCCCGCTCGCCACGTCGTGCCAAGGAGCATGAAGGAGCTGGCGAGCACATAGAGCATGGCCGGTGGATGGGCGAAGAAGAAGTCTCTGTAGGGCACCGAGCCACGGAGCACCTCCCGCCCCATGAGGAAGTACACGTTCTCGTCCCCGGCGAGCCGGACGTCCATGGGAGGGTTCACTACCATGTATATGACGAGGAGGATTATGAGGAGGGTTTGGGCCCGGTCCATGTCCGCTCCTTCCCTCCACGGACCAGAGTAATAAATAATTACCCGCACTGGCCCTCCTCGATGACGGATGTGGACGAACGTACTCTCGTTGTTGGTCTCGTCCTCGCACTCGGCCTTCTGACGACCGGCTTCCTCTTCACCAATGAGGCGCCGCGGTTCAGCCTTGCTCTCGCTCTCGGGATGCGTGGCGAGGTCACGATCGACCGTTTCCTCCCCCAGGCCATCCACCCCACCTACAAGCCCATCGATTTCGCTGTCAAGGACGGACGATACGTCAGCGATAAGGGTCCGCTCCAGTCCATGCTCGCGGTCCCCTTGGTATGGCTGCTCCTGAAAGTGAATGCCCCTATGATCATGGGCGTATATCTCACGACGTTCCTCCTCGCTGCGCTCCCCACCGCACTCACGGCCCTTCTCATCTTCAGGTTCGGTCAACGCGTCCACCGCACCGGGACGGTCTCTCCCGCGCTCCCGGCGCTCGTGTACGCCCTCGCGACCCATGCGTTCTTCTACGGCACCTTGTTCTTTGCGTACGCCCTGACGACCTTCCTCGCGTTCGCGAGCTTCTACCTGTTGTTCACCGCTGACCGTGAACAGGACCGAGCGTGGGCAATCGCTGCAGGCGTGCTTGTAGGACTCGCCGGCACCAACGACTACCCCGCAATACTGCTCACCCCCTGCCTCCTACTCTACTGTCGTATGAAGGCCCCTCGCCTCGTGCCCGGATTCCTCGTCGGATCGCTGGCGGCCCTGTCCCTTCTTCCTATCTACCATTACGCGCTGTTCGGTGAGCCTTTTTCACCCCCTCACAGATACCATAACATGAGCGGTACCCACCAACAGGGAGTGTACATGGGCGTGGGCAAGTTCACTCCCGAGGCCTTCTTCGGGGTCACCGTGGGCCCCTCACGGGGTCTTTTCGTCATTTCCCCCGTGCTCATCATCGCCATTGTGCTCCTCGGACGGCTCCACAGGCGCCATCCTGCTGAGACCATGCTCATCGTCGCGGTCTCTATTGCCCTCTTCCTGTTCCAGACCTCTTTCATCGACTGGAGGGGTGGTAACTCGTTCGGGCCCCGCTATCTCGTACCCACACTTCCCTTCCTCGTCCTCCCACTCCTCACTCTTCGCCGTCACGGGCCCATCTGGCCGGTCTTCCTCGCTCTCCTGGCCGTCTCGTTCCTGGTCAACCTCGTGTGCGCGGCATCCCACCTACCGAAGACCAAGGACAGGTATCCTGCAGAGGGCGCGTTCCTCCGCTGGGCTACAGGAACACAGCTCTTCAGGTTGATCCCTGAGACCGGCGAACCCTACGAGGACGTCACCCTTCGGCCGAAGGTCCACCCGCTCATCTACTGGGCGGATCTCGACGACAACGAGCAGCTCGTCCGGGTACCCACACTGTTGTCAGGCCTCATCGGTGCTCTGCTGCTCCGCCGGGCCCTGGACGGCGGCGGATAGCCCCCGACCATTTTTTTAAACAATGACCGGCATTTGAGTGCCTGCATGAAGGCGGTCGGCGAGAAGGTTGTGATGGTCGTCCCCGTGTACAACGAGCGGGAGAACATCGCTCCTTTCCTCCTCGACATGGAGAAGGTCGCCTCCTCACTACCTGCAGTCTTTACCATCCTCTTCGTCGAGGGAGGCTCCTCCGACGGTACCGGGGATGCCGTGGACGAAGCTGCCGTACGCCTCCCCAACCTGGTGAGCGTGCTCCACGAGGAGAAAAAGGAGGGTCTCGGTGCTGCCTACCTCAAGGGATTCGCCCGGGCCCTGGATGACCCTGACGCCCTCTTCATCGGCGAGATGGACGTGGACGGCTCCCATGATCCTGACGTGCTCCCAAAGCTCCTGAAGGCTGTTCAGAAGGGGTATGGGATGGCCCTGGGCTCACGGGCCGTGGAGGGCGGTGGGACACCGGACTGGCCCATCCACCGACGCATGATCAGCGGAGGCGCGAACCTCCTCGGACGGGCCGGTTCGGCGTTCTCCATCGGCGACGTCACGACAGGCTACCGGCTCTACCGCCGGGAGGTGCTGGACGATATCGACCTCGGTGCCATCGAGACCCGTGGCTATGCGTTCCAGCTCGAGATGGTGGCAGCCGTGCTCAATGCTGAATTCACCGTGGCCGAGATACCCCTGGTGTTCCACGACCGCGAACGAGGGGCCTCCAAGCTCCGCTCCAATGACATCATCGAGTACTTCCTCCTCTCCCTCCGGCTCATAGTCCGGCGGATATTGGGCAGAAAGTGACGAGCACGTCGTTATCAGATTTCACCGCCGCCGCTGGAAGCGCGGTCGCACTTCCCGTGCTACCACCTCGACGCTCTCGTCGGGTGCCAGCTCCCGTCGAAGGAAAACACCCGTGCGGCCGATAGCATCCCGTCGAACGAGCACGGACACACGTTCCTCGACGACCGCCAGGGGGACTTCGAGGGCACGGGCCACCTGGGACGGACCGACCTCCTGTGCAGCCTCCTCCGTATGGCCCTTGGATGTGGGCGTCACCAGAACGAGCCGCTTGTCCACACCGGGCACGCGCATATCGGTGCGGAGCCCGGGGAGGTCCAGAGCGCCGCCGAACCGGTGGAACCCCTCCTCCGCAGGTGTTGGATGCCACAAGGGATGGGTAACGGTGACCTCGGGATCCAGGTGGTAGTGGGCCTTGGGAGTGAGCCAGGGTGTTGCGGCCACCACCTCGCGCCGGGTTACATCGAGCCGCGACTCCACTTCGAGCGAAGGTATGTGGCGGGGGACGATTATGTCAATGTCGCTGCCCCGATGGACGTCACCCCGGGCCACCGAACCATATACCTGCGGGGCCAGGTCCCCAAGCCGCTCCATGACGGCCAGTGCGACGCTCCGCTTCGCCGCCAAGAGCTCCCAGTGCTCGGTATCGTACACGACATCGGCGCGATGATGGTGGAGGACCTTCTCACGCAACGGGCCCTCACCGGTGGCGGATGAATGCGTCCATCCACTGGGACCAGTACTGCACCGGGTTCTTCACAGGCACGGGATCGTTGTTGTTCCCGTTGGGCGAGGGATTGCGGCCTTCCGGTAGCGAAAAGAGCTCGTTGTTATAGAACACCGCCTGCTCCTCCACCATATGGGCCAGATTGCTGTCAAGGACATCGCGGATGACGTCCTCCTCCCCCACTGACTCCAGGAGGCCGATGAGGTACGGGGTGTCCCGAGGCCACACCACGGCCTCGTGGTACTGCTCGTCTCCGTAGTAGATACGCTCGTCAGAGTCCTTGACCAGGATACCGAAGGCCTTGCCCCCTCGCTCGATGAGCAGGTTGTCACGGGTGGTGTCCCATACCCTGCGCAGTTCGTCCTTCGAGAAGACGTCCGTACCGAGCATGGAGGCGGCAACGACCGCGGGTGAGCCCCGGGTGGCGTCCTTCCGGCCATTAGCGTCCACCATATTGTAGAGGAATCCTTCCTGGTCGTTCCAGAACACGTCCTTGTAGCTAGCGGCCCCCAGGGTGTGAAGGATCTCGCATCGCTCGGCGAGCTTGTCGTCACCGGCCTTGCGCGCCACCTCGGCGCCATGGGAGAGCATGGTCAGCCACTGTGCGTTGACCTCTGGCAGGAAATAGGAGGGCAGGTAGAACTCGTGTCGCGCCTGGTCGCCGCCGACCTCGCGCACGCGCTCCTCCTCCCATCCGCGCGGGATCCGCTCGGGCAACATATGGCCACCAACCTCGCGCTTGGAGTCGGTCCAGGTGTGCCAGGCAACGGAACGGATGAGACCGTTGTCCGTTACTACGGGAGCCCCGTCCTCGGTCCCGGGATCGGCGGCGGAGAATCCGTCAAGGGTGCGTCGGAGGCTTCCAAGAACCTCCTGTGAAAATGATCGGTCACCACTGTCCGTAGCGATACGCAGGCCCGTGTCGATGCACAGGAGCGTGGCGTCCACGGCATTGTAGCTCACAGGCTCACCAGCACGCTCGGGGAGCTTGTTGGGGATGCGACCTGTATCGTCCTGGAGCTTGAGCCCGGCGCGGACCAGGTCCTTGACGAAGTCATCGCCCTTGATCGTCCGGTAGGTCTCGTAGCTCGAGCGGACGCCTTCGTAGGCGTCGCGGAACCAGGCGTTCCTGAACCACCAGCCACCCGCCTCAGGTACCGTTGTATCGCCTACGCGTATGCCGAAGTTGGCCAGCGTTACTGCGCGGTTGAGCACGAGGCCCTCGCGCTCGTCACTCGGGTCCAGTCCGAGCTTCTGTGCCATGGAGGTGATGCGATACTCCTCGGCTCGCTCGTTGGCCGCATGTGTCATTGTCGCGTCCTGGTAGGCATCGCGCACGGCACCCTCGCCGCGCCCGGCCGCGAACACGACATCCAGGGCATCTCCGCCAGCCACATCGGCCTCTAGCTTGCCAGCGAATGTCGGGTGTTTCCACTCCTCGCGGAACAAGATGCCTTCAGGCCCCTCTGTCCGGGACCCCGATCCGAGCTTGTAGCCCCAGGGCATGGTCCGACGGAAGTCCTCGGCGCGTGCGTCCCGCGCTCCTATGAGGAGATACCTGTCGCCGCGGGCCGCGAACAGTGCGCCGGTGCCAGAGTCCACCCACGAACCGATCTCGTTGGGTGAGGAGCCGTCGTACATATGGCGGATGTCCACGAGCGGGCTCACCGAGAGATGGAGCCCATTCTCCTGGCTGTCGACGTTGTACCGGACACGACCGGTGATACCGTCGGCGTCGCCTCCGTCGAGGAGGAAGTAGTCAACATCGACCGAACCAACGTTCTCGCCATCGCGTATCATATCGTAATGATAGACGGCCTTATGCGCGTGAGCGGTGACCGATGTGGGCTTGAGGTCGAGCCACTGATCGCCCTGGCGCACACCGAACGCCATGGAGTCGAGATACTTCCAGTTCTCGCCCTCGGAGTGAACGTTCAGGCCCTCATAGGAAAAGTCACGGTTGGGCGCCATATAGATGCCCTGGTCCGGGAGGACCGAAGCGGAGAACACCGAGAGCGACATCTCGGCCTGGGGACGCCTGAGCACTACCCGTTGGTTGCGGGCGAATCCCCAGTCAGGATTCTCGTCACAATCCACGGAGTATCCTGTCTCCATCTGGCACGGTTTCGCTAGACCGCCGGTATTTATACCTTTCCCAGCAGCGTGCCGTGTCACTCGGACAAGGGCGCGTGTGGTGACCGTCACCACCGCGGGAACGCCGGGCCTACTCCAGATCCTCAGCGATCTTTGCGTAGATCGTGAGATACTGGTCGGCAATGGCGTCCCAGGTGAATCTTTCTTCGACTCTTTGTCGCGCATGCTTCCCGAACTCCTGGCGCAGCCCCTCGTCCTCCTTGAGAGTGCGCCCGTACTTTACCAGCCCCTCGTAGTCCTTGGCGAGGAGGCCGGTGCTCCCATCGACAACTACGTCCCGGTTGCTCACGACGTCGTAGGCGAGCACGGGCTTGCCGCAGGCACAGGCCTCCAGGATGGTGAGGGTCATCCCTTCCCATCCACTGGCCGTAGCGTAGAACGCAGCGCGGCGGTAGGTATCGATCAGGTCCTCTTCGCTCAGCCCCGTCATGATGTCCAGCTCGACACCGAGCTTGGACGCCAGGAGCATGAGCTCGTCCTTCTGGGGCCCCCGGCCGATTATCTTGAGGGGCATGTCGATGTCAGCTGCCAGCTGTACGAGCTGCTCGACCCGTTTCTGTCCGATGAGCCGGCCTACGAAGAGCATGTAGCCCTCGTCCTCCCCCGTGGGGCTGAACGAGCTTGTGTCCACACCATTGGGGATGTAGGTCGCATCCTTGACCCTGTACGTCCCCTCCAGCTCCTCCTTCTGGGTGAGGGACACGGTAGTGACCCGGTGCATTCGGCGATAGAGCGCCGTCGTGCCTCCCAGGAATCCGGCCCTGGCGATCTTCTTCGGTGCCATGGCCGGGTCCAGGGCCATGCTGTACCACCCGTGATACGTGCACAGGTAGTTGCGTCGGCCGTTACCCAGAGCCGCCCAGTTGAGCACGGCATGATGGAGGTGGAAGATACCGGTCTCGTTCAGCATGCGGTTGCGAACGGTCGTGAGCATCCAGAGCACCTTGTGACGGGTGTCCTTGGTCTTGACCACTTCGATCTCAAGGTTCCGCAGATCGGGATAGTCCACCTCGAACCCGCTCTCGGCGACCAGGACCTTGACGGGGTGGACCTTCCTGACCCGATCGATGAGGCCGAACATCACTCGGTCGATGCCCCCGCCCTCGATGAAGGTGTTGTTCACGTGGATTATCTCGGCGACCGTTCAGACCACCCCCCGCAGGAAACCCGAAGCGTACGTTATGAAGCGCACAAGTGCCAGAGGCAGGAACGCGATGGCCGCGAGACCATGATCATTGAGCCCTTGGAAGAGCACAGGCAGCCCGTCCACCATCAGGAAGGCGACCAATAGGAGCGTCAGCGCCAATCCCCCGGCCGGAACGAAAGGCGCAGCGATCGCAAGAGGGATGAGCACAAGGCCGCCCAGGCAGTAGAGGGTGTTGCCCGGATTGTGAAGGCCGTGCTTGCGCACGAGCCGCCCCTGGCCGACGCCGTAGCCGAACTGCTGACGGAGCCAGGGACCGATCGAGGCGCGGTGGTGATGGCGGGCCTTTGCTTTGGGGACGTAGACCGCTTCGAATCCGGCCGCCTCCGCCCTGATGAGCAGGTCCAGGTCCTCGCCGGTGGGCAGCTGCGTGTCGAACCCGTCCAGATCGTCAAGGAGCTTTCGTGTGTATGCGGTGCACCAGGATGGCGCTCGCGCCGGTGCGCGGTGGAAGTGGAGCTCCGTGCGTGAACCCTCGAACCGCTCCACCAGTGTAAGAGCGCCTGCGGCCCCTACCCTTCCGGTGGCGATGGCGATGTTGTCCTTCAGTGCAGGGAGGAGGGCGGACAGGAATCCTTTCTCGAGGTTTATGTCCGCATCCACGAAGAGGACCACATTACCGCTCGTCTCTGCGATGCCGCGATTGCGAGCGCGGGCGATGCCGCGTGTCCCCTCGATGACCACCCGGGCGCCATGCTCGGCCGCGAGCTCCCGCGTGCCATCAGTGGAACCTCCATCGACCACGACGACCTCTGCTGGCGGGGGCTCTTGGGCAGCGAGGCTATCCAGCGTCGCAGCAACGGTGTCCACGTTGTCCAGGGTGAGCACGACCGCGCTGACCTCCACGGTGTGGGGGGGTGGCTGCACCCTTTTAATGCTTATCCACCACATAGCATCCCATGCGCCTGTGCCTCTACAGCCCGTCGCTCGGTGAGGTTGTCGCCGGGGGTGCCGAGACCTTCGGTCGGGAGATCGCACGCCGGCTCTCAAGGCGCCATGAGGTCCATGTAGTGTGCGGCGGCACCGTAGCGCCCGAACTCGCAGCGATAAAGGACATCACGTTCCATACATTCCCATACGTGCGGCGCAATTCAGCCCCGGCGGACGCCTTCCGCAGTCTCACCCGTTACCATCTGGACGCCTTCTGGCTGGAATCGGTGTCCTTCTTCCCGGCGGCAAAGCGACACTTCACAGAGAACGAGTACGACCTCGTGGCCGTGCTCTATCCACCGGATTCCATGGTGCGCTCCGTGGCCAAAGGGAAGCTCGCCGTCCATTTCCAGGGCTATCCCGTGGGGAGTATCAAGCGGCGGATCTACAAGCGCATCCTCGACAGGTACGATCCAGAGGTATCCGCGTCGTGCAGCCGATTCGTGGCTGAGCGTGTCCGCGAGTCGCTGGGGATCGAGAGCGCGGTGGTTTACAACGGCGTTGACACGAAACGTTTTGCACCAGGTAAGCGTGATCCCGAACTCATGGAGGCCTTCCTGCTGGAAGATCGCCAGGCAGTGCTCTTCGTCGGCCGGTTCACCAAACAGAAGGGTGTGGACACCCTCCTGCGCGCCATTGCCCGGATGCCCGACGACACGGTGCTCCTCTTGGCAGGTGGAGGACCGCTTGAAGAACGGCTACGTGCGTTGGCCAAGGAACTGGGCATAGAGGAGCGGATCCGGTTCCTGGGCGTCGTGGCCCACCATGAGCTTCCCCGGCTCTACAAAGCGGCCAACGTCGTGGCCGTTCCCTCGAACATGGAACCACTGGGGATCGTCTGCCTCGAGGCCATGGCCTGTGGTGCTCCCGTGGTAGCATCGGACGTGGGAGGGCTGCCCGAGCTCGTGGGAGAGGACGCTGGACAGCTCATAGAGCCCGGTGACCCGGAGGGTCTGGCCCAGGGGCTCACAACGGTGCTTGAGGACGATAAGCTGGCACGTCGCATGGGCGCCGCGGGGAGAAAACGGGCCGAGAAGATGGACTGGGACGCAATCTCTGCCCAGGTAGAGGACCTCTACCTCGCCGGGTTAAAAGAGTGAGTCTTTTTAATGGAGGAATGCACTTAGTAGTGCTGTATGGTCCTACATATGGACTTCTCCTTGATGGACGGGACCTCTAAGGCCATCTTCATCATCCTCGTTTTCATCGTCACCTACATCTTCGCCCTCATCCCCCTTGGCATGATGCTCTCGCCCGAGACCACGCTTGCATACAATATGATGAACGGTGACACTCCGCAGCTGCGCCTGCTCAACATGCTGGCGGTTGTCGTTGCGCTCGCGGTGGGCTTCCTGGTCTCCTACAACATCGCATTGGCCCAGCGAGATGAGCCCGAGCACCAGCTGGAGATCATCAAGAAAGCATTGAGCGATGATGAGCGACTCATCATCGAGGAGGTGGAGCGCTCCGGCGAGATCACGCAGGACTCACTGCGCTTCCGCCTGGACTGGAGCAAGGCCAAGGTATCCACGGTGCTCAGCAATCTGGATCGGATGGGCGTCATCCAGCGTGAGCGGATGGGTAAGACCTACAAGGTGTTCCTCGACTCGTCCCGAGTATCCTGAGACCGGCCGGCGAGCGCAAAGTCATCCATTTATCCTTTTCCCCACGAATCCCCTTTATACCTACGTTAACGGTAAAGGACGAAGCATCATGGAAGGCGTGAGAGAGGTCGGATGGGCTGTCAAGCCCAGCGTGCTTGGATTCGAGGGAGACTGGGGGAGCGGAATCGCCAGCGCTCGCGACGTGGCCACGGCCGCAGGGATGGATTACCTGGTCGTGGACGCAGAGTTCGAACAACATTACCCGCCGCCAACGGTCGTGCAGGACCTCCTTTCCACATTCGACCAAGTGCGCCTCATGCTCACCATCCAGGCGCTCTCCAACGCCGGGCTGCGGCTCCTCACCGCTCTTGGTAAGCGGAAAGTGCTGAATGATGACAACCTCATCATCAACCTCGTACGTGGCAATGACGCCTACCTCTCCCCTGCGGAGAAGGCACAGAACTCCATCACTGCCCTGCGTCGCACCCTTGGAGTGCTGGACAAGTACCATGCCAAGGTGTGGGTGGGCGGGGAGGGCCCCCGTATCACCGGGTGGGCGATGCCCAACCATAATGCCGGCCGCTTCACGTTCTTCGCCCTCATGAACACGGGGCTCAACGAACGCCTGACCGCCATGGAGCACCCCGGTGCACTCTACACCCTCGCTCTCCACGCAGAGGGTGATGGGTACCAGGCGCTTGCTGACAAGATGGGGACCGGGTACTTCCTCCGCCGCCCTTGGATCGTGGAGGACCTGAAGGCCCGGGGTATCGATCCCCAAAAGGCCACTAGCTCCGACATGGCCCTTTACGCCAAGGAAGTTGGCATCGCAGGTGCGGGTGATGCGCTCAGGGAGCAGGTGGACCGGCTCCCCCCCATGGACAAGGTCGTTTTCTACGTGCCCGAGACCGACACATCGGTGTTGGAAACACAGTTGACGGACCTGGGCAACGCCCTTCGCGGCCAAGAGTGAACCATATAAAGCCTGCCAATGGATTCCCCCTCGTGGACCGAAAGGACCTCGCCAATGCTCGCCGTGTGGTCGTGAAGGTCGGTACATCCGCCTTCGTTGACCGACAAGGCCTGGCATCCGAGCGCGTACGGACGCTGGTGGACGATATCGTGTCCCTCGTATGGCGGGGGATCGACGTTATCGTGGTCAGTTCGGGTGCCATCCCCTTCGGGATGGAGGCACTTAGGTTGAAAGAGCGTCCTCGTGACCTGAACACGCTCCAGGCGATCGCTGCTGTTGGCCAGAGCCTGCTCATGAAGGGATACGAGGAGGGATTCGGCGCCCACAATATCAACGTGGCCCAGGTGCTCCTGACCGCCGACGATGTCACAGACCGGCGACGTTACGTTAACGTGCGCAACACGGTACTTACGCTCTTCAACCTGGGCGTTGTCCCGGTCGTGAACGAGAACGATACCATCGCCGTGGACGAGATCAGGTATGGCGACAACGACAAGCTCTCCGCGCACGTGGCCGTCGCTGTCGAGGCCGACCTCCTCATCCTCCTGTCAGGATCGGACGGGCTCCTCGGACCGGGCCGTGATGGTGCGCGTGTGCCGGTTGTCGAGGAGGTCACACCGGTCGTGGAGCGTCAGGCCCGCCGGCATCCCAAGGCGAAGCTGGCGAGCAAGGTGAAGGCATCCCGCATCGCCACTCATGCCGGCATCCCCGTGGTGATGCTCCACCACTCCACCGAACGGGCGTGCGAAATGGTGGTCGATGGCGAGGACCTCGGGACGCTCTTCAAACCACAGAAACCCCTGGAGGGTCGGTTCACATGGCTCCTGTTCTCCAGCCGTCCCAAGGGAGTGCTGCGTGTTGACGCTGGCGCCAAAAGTGCTCTCACGAGCCGCCAGTGCAGCCTGCTCCCCTCTGGTGTCATCGAGGTGGAAGGCACCTTCCGCAAGGGCGATACGGTCTCTCTTGCAGGGCCCGACGGGGAGGAGTTCGCCCGGGGGATCGTCAACTACACGAGCCGTGATGCGGCAAAGATCGCTGGGCTCCAGACCGACGAGATAGCTGGTGTCCTGGGGAAGGAGAGCTACAAGGAGCTCGTTAACTCCCACAACCTCGTCGTCCTCTGAACTGTGAGCTGGTCTAGCACGATTCCGAAAGGTATAAATACGGCGTTACCTGCCAGTAGTGACCAGTGGGGTACCTGGGTGTAATCAACTCATGTGGAGGTATAGGAGCACCTCTCTCCGTCAAGGCGCAGATCTGCGGCTATGGCGAGAAGGAGGACCTTGCAAAAGAGATGCTCCGCGAGGTAGTGGACGCTCTCGATGCCGCGGGGTACGAGTCTATGTACTTCGCCGCGGCCGGCATGGCCAACGCCAATGGTGCGACCTACGCCGACGACGACCAGGCGAACGATCCCGAGACGATCGCGCACGAGGAATGGCACGTCGAGCTCGCCCGCGGTCACTACACCGACAACCAGGAGCTCACCAACATCCTCAACGAGTCCTCGGCCCATGCAGTGGGCCTGTACAACGCACGCGAGGTCTACCGGGAGTCAGGTGACAAGGAGAAGCTCGCCAAGGTAGAGAAGCAGATCGAGCACTCCAAGGAGTACTCCGCGCACATGCTCGAGACCTACACCCTCGTCAAGGAAGCCGAGGAAAATGGAGAGGACCTCGAGAAGCTCCGTAGCAAGGTGTGGAAGACCGCCCACGAGACCCGATGGAGCTACGATCGCAAGAACTGGACCTCCCTGCTCGTCGACATGTCCTACTTCGGTGCCTTCGGCCCGGCGTTCGACGTGCTCGAGACGCACGGCCTTGAGCGTGGGAAGGACATCCTCAAGGAAGCCTTCGAGACCACGAACGAGTCTGTCGACATCACCGCTGGCAAGGACCACCTCCTCGAGTACCTCTCCGATGAGGAGCGGGAGCGGTACGATGGTGAGCTCGAGATCGTGGAGTCAAAGGCCCCCAACCAGTTCCACATCTCCGGCGAGGACTTCAACATCGGCCTCTGGACCCAGGACGAGCGTGCCGTGCACATAATCGAAGAGGTCTACGAGAAGTACAGGGACCGGTTCGAATCAAAGGCGAAGGTCATCCCGTCCCCCGCCCAGACCGTGGACGACGAGCTCCTCGACGCGACCGAGATCCGGAAGGCCGCGTGAGAAGCGCAACCCTCACAGACCGTCCATGGTCCGGCTTGATTTACTGGAGGAGTATCAGGACAGCTCCAAGATCTTGTCAAACGTCCTCACTCCGCGGAGGCCCGTATGGCCCAAGTCCCACAGAAAAGGTTTTAGTAGCTACGCCCAGACAAGATTCTACCTTGAAATTGAGTACCCATGAACACGGTCAAGGGATGATACCAAGATGAGCTTGTCAGTCATTATCCCCGCCTATAATGAAGAAGAGTGCATCTCAAAATGTATCGTTGATACTCAACGAGTACTCTCAGATATCGAACATGAGATCATTCTTGTCAATGACGGAAGCACGGACGGTACGGATCCTATCATCCGTCAGGACATTCAGAACAAGGACAAGGTCGTATATCTTTCCTATACACCTAATAGAGGGTATTCCCATGCCATCAGGAAGGGCCTGGAAAAAGCAACAAAGAAGTATGTTTCAATCATTGATGCCGATCTTCAATATCACCCCCAAGAACTCCTTAGAATGTACCATTACGTGACCGAACGAAATATTTCTTTTTTGATCGGAGAACCCGAGATCAAATACTATTCCCACATCAGGTCCGGTATTTCACGCGTTTACAACACGTTCATCTCATATTTATTCAACATTTCCATTGCTGATGTGAACTCATTGAAGATCATGGAAAGAAAATACGTGGAACGCATCAATTTTATCCAGGATCATGAAGTGATAAACCTCGAACTATTGCTAGGATTCATTCTACAGGGCATCCCCATTGATAAAACTCCGATAACTGTAGAAAAAAGAGTGGCTGGACACTCAAAATGTTCACTTGGTTTGATCTATCGTACCATTTACGGCAGCCTGGTGTTCAGATCCTCGATGCATAGGCTATTGAAAAAATAGAATTCACCAGGGATCACGACGAAATACCGTGCTTTTTCTCTGTTAGATCAGATAACGTTGTGAAACCTTCGGATCGAAAGTGCTCGATAAGATTGGTAAAGTCCTCTACAAAGGGTTTCCCCGTCCGATAATTGTAATAGAACGGCACATGCGCGCTTTTCATCCCGATAAACTCCCATGAATGAACGTATAGGACGGGCGTTATCCCCTTTCTCATGAGATACTTGAACGAAGAGATGACCCTATTGACCCCGAACAACCTCATGAAAAGCCATGATACCGGGAATCTGTAACTACTGACAGCCACCGGAACCTCCAGTATGTTGCTGCCCTCCAGTGGCCGAAAGATGTCCAAGGGCATTCTGCTATTGTTGTAATAACCCGGCAATATCGCCGGATGCAGAGAACTATCGTATTCAAAACCGAGCTCATCCAATATCCTTAGAAGTCGTTGTGAGTACTGCATCTGAGGTGCCCTGAAGCCCTTGATGCTCGTTACCTCTTCAAGGATCCCCTTTGCCCGCATGATATCTTCCTTTAGATCCAGGGATGGATTGCCCCGATAGAAATGATCATGGCCATGGCAGGCGATCTCATGACCGTTCTTATTAATCCGCTTGACCTGCCCGAGCTCCTCTTCCGCGAAAGCACCCGTGATAAAGAACGTCGCTTTGATGTCGTGTTCGTCGAGGATATCCAGTAGGACCTCGTTCCCATCCCTGCTGAAAGATGTGTCCCCGTTCTCCTCCACTCGTTTCCCTTCCAATAACGGGCAGTTCCATTGTTCACTGTCAATTGTTAGTGCAATCAAACCATTCCACTGGTCGATGGACAAGTTTATACATGAATCCCGCGGGACGTCCCAATCACGTTCCGGAGGTCCCCTCCAACGGGTCGTTAACAGAGCGCCGTCTCAGGCCTGATGACGTGAGGTCGCTCGTCCGAACAGTGCAAGCCCCACAACAAAAGCCAGTGCGGTGGGAACCCTGATGAGGAGCTCATCCGCCACTCCTCCAATGCGATAGAACAGGATGTGTACCTTTGGCCTGTTCGTAATGATCTCGTACGGGGGCCTATTACTTCGTTGCATCACTTGATAATGACCCCCTATCCATTCTTCGACAAGACCGCCGACGGGATTAGCATCGCTCTCGGGGTAGAACGACGCTGCACCCAGCAGGTTGATGAGGAAGGAGGAGAGGAGCAGGAACGTGAACACGAGCCAAAGCCGACCCTCGCGTCGGACGGTGAAGAGCGGGAGCACGAAGAAGGGCATAGCGGCCACCAGATAACGCGGGCCGAAGGCGGTGCCCGCCCACCAGCTGGCGTTCGCGGCGTTCACCACGATCACAAGAACAGAGAGCGACACGATGAAGAGGACCTCGTCGCTCAGCCGCCGCCTGAGCCTTGACAGGAGCACGGCCGCCACGATCAACACCGGCGAGTAGAAGAACAATCCACGAGAAGGGCCGAGGGTAAGCCCGAGCAGTGCTGTCGGAGTGGGAGGGCCCAGCGTGTAGTAGAACCCATGATCGCTGCCCGCAAAGGGTCCGTGGTACTTGAAAGGCAGGCCGAAAGGATCGCCGAGCAGCAACCATGAATAGACGAGCAGCAGGGAAAGGATCGTACCTCCTGCGACCAGGAACGGGAACGTCCATCCAGGACGTTTCAGATAGCAGTAAAGGAGCAATCCGGGGAAGAACAGAACGGTGACATAGTCAGCGAGCCCAACAAGACCCGCGAGCGCCCCCGCCACAACGGCATCCTGCATCCCCCCCCAGCGCGGTCTATGGACGAGCATGAAGCTGGCGAAGGCCAAGAGCGCGGCAATGCTGTATGAATAGAAGACGGTGGAATAGAAGAACGCGGGTGTGCAGAGAGCGTACGCAAGGGCGACCACTGAAGGGTCCACGTCCCCCGACCGGTGTATGCTCCGCCCGAACCGGACCATGAGCAGAGCCGTGAGCGCGGTGGGGAGGCCTACGAGCAGGATCGTCGTGAGGTACACCGAGAGCTGCAGGTCGGCCCCGATCGACCAGAGCGCGTATACGATGGGCGCGCCCAGGATCGAGAGGAGCGGGCCTTTACCGTTGTAGATATGATCGTCCTTTCCGACGAAATCCATTGACGGGAAGAGGGGATAGATCACATCGGGGAAGAAGCGCTCGATATGCCATTCCCCATGGATGCCCAGGGAGAGCGAGAGGGCGAACCGCGGTCCCTCGTTCGTACCGAGGAAGCAGGTGGTGAGGAGGGCGAAGCACACCAAGAGCCCCACTACCAGCGTGCGTTCGTCCAGAGAGCCCATCCGTAGCATCATCCAGGAGGTAAAGAGTTTTATTTCCCCCGGCGTGAGGGGCGCCACGCGAAAGTCTTTAAACCTCATCGTCCAAGCTGGGAGCGATGGAGGAGACGCTGTCCGTATCCGTCATCTTCCCCTGCTACAACGAGGAGCGTAACGTCGAGAAGGCCGTGTCCGAGACCCTCGATACACTTGGCGACCTTGAGCTAGAGGTCATCATGGAGGAGGACGGTAGCAGCGACCGGACGGCCGAGATAGCACGCTCACTGGCCGATGGCGATCCCCGGGTCCGTGCCCTATCCTTCCCCGGAGCGCGCCTTGGCAGGGGAGGCGGTTTCCTCAAGGGCGCGGAGGTGGCGTCAAAGGACGTCATCGTGCTCATGGACGCCGATCTGGCCATCCACCCGCGGCACGTACGGGACGCTCTCGAGCGGATCGCGGCCGGGGCGGACCTCGTCATCGGTTCACGGAACGCTCACGGGGGGCGCCGTATCGTGAACCAGACCTGGGCCCGGGTCCTGACCGGCGTTGTCTACAGGACCCTCGTCCGCCTGCTCTTCTTCCTGCCCCACAGCGACTTCCAATGCGGGTTCAAGGTGATGCGCCGCCGCATCCTCGACGACATCGACCTAACCCACTGGGACTGGGAGTTCGACACCGAGCTCATCTGGAAGGTCCACCGCGCAGGGCTCGTGATCGAAGAGATGGGCATCGTCTGGACCGAACGCGGCGACTCCCGCCTCCACATCTTCCCTGACGCGCTCCGGATGCTACGGGGGCTCATTCTCCTACGGTTGGGAAGGTGAGTGTGCGCTGGAGCGCTCAGACCATAGCACGCCTCAACAGGACCAGACCCGCCGCGCAGACCAGGAGCGACGGTAGCCTGACAAGGGCCTCGTTGCCGTCCAATCCCAAGTGGTAGAGCACGAGGTGCACCTTGGGCCGCGCCACGATGATCTCGTAGGGCTCGCCCTCACCCGCGTCCATCATGAGGCGTCGACCGCTATACCATTTGGCGAGTAGGCCCGCCACGGGATTCTCTTTGTCCCCGGGGTAGTGGGAAACGGCGCCCACGAGGTTCACCAGGAACGAGATGAGAAGCAGCATCATGAACACGGGCCAGACGGCACCCATCCTGCGCACGGCAAGGAGCGGAAGAACGAAGAATGGCATGGCAGCCGTCATGTACCGGGGGCCGAAGGAAATGCCGGCACGCCAGTTCGAATGGGTGATGTGGAATCCCATAAGGACGATGAACATGGCCATGACCAGGTATGCCTCGTGTGGATGAAGAGCACGGAACCGGAACCAGAGCACAGCGGCCACAATGAGGACCGGGCTATAGAAGAAGAGGCCCCGCTCGGATGAGAGCGTCACGCCAAAGGGCGCCTGCGGATCAGGGATCCCCCATTGGTACCACACGCCCTGCTCACGCGTGTTAGCAAAGGTAGCGTGGTACTTGTACGGGAGGCCGAAGGGATCCCCGAGCATGGCATAGGCATAGAGCGGAAGGAGGGAGAGCATCAAGCCGCCCGATACGAGGAACGGAACGGTCCAGCGGGGGCGTCTCAGCACACAATAGAGAAGGAGACCGGGGAAGAGCAGGAGGGTCGCGAAGTCCGCAAGACCCGAGAGGCCGGCGAGCGCCCCTGCGGCCAATCCACCACGGACATCCCCATACCGGTCTCCCGCATGCACGACCCAGAAGCTCGCGACGGCGAGGAAGGATGCCATGCTGTACGGGAAAAAGACGGTGCCGTAGTAGAAGGCGTTCGTGCACAATGCATAGGCCAAGGCCACGAGCGTCGGATCGATGTCCCCCGGCCTGTGGACCGAGCGGCCGAACCAGAAGATCAGCAGGGCGGTGAGGGCCGTGGGGAGACCCGCAAGCAGGAGCGTTGTCACGTAAACCGTTGTACGGAGGTCAGCACCGGCCATCTGAAGGATTCGCACGATGGGAGCGGCCAGTACGGACAGGAGCGGGCCCTTGTCACTGTAGATATGACCGTCCTTTTTGACGTAGTCGATAGGAGGGAACAGGGGATGGAGTACCTCGGGGAAGAAACTGTCGATGTGCCATTCCCCTTGGATCCCCAGGGAGAGCGAGAGGGCGAACCGCGGTGCCTCATTTGTCGAAAGGAAGCATGTGGTCAGGAGGGCGAAGCACACCAGAAGCCCCACTACCAGCGTTCGTTCGTCCAGGTGGGCCATCCGTGACATCATCTAGGACGTAAAGAGTTTTATTTCCCCCGGCCCGGCCGTCCTACTTCTCAATCTTCCAGAAATGATCGAGGGTCGCTTTCAGGGCCTTGGTGTTGTAGACGCGGATCATCTCGTCTTTAAGGGAGTCGGGGACCAGTTTGAGGTACCGGTCGTTGAGGATGCGGTTGTCGATGAGATAGACCACGCCCCGGTCACGCATCGTACGGATGAGGCGGCCTTTTGCCTGCATGATGCGTGCCAGCGCCGGGTAGGTGAACACGTAGTTGTAGCCATCACCGAAACTGCGCTGCAGGTAGCGCTGGAGCCGCTTGTTCTCCTCCGAGGGGACCGGGATGCCCATCCCGACGACGATGACACCGATGACGCCCTCCTCCTTGAGGTCGATACCCTCCGAGAAGGAACCGCCCAGTACACCGAGCAGGACGGTCGGCATCTTCATCAGCCCGCGTGTGCGCATGTCGGACATCATTCGGTCCCTCTCGCGCTGGTTTAGCGAGCGCTTCTCCTCGAGCATCTTGATCCCCCGTGGGAGGTCGAGCCGCTTGGAGTACTTGGCGAGCTCGCGGTAGGACGAGAAGAACACCAGATAGTTGCCCGGATAGGTCGTCACCATGGTCTCTAGGCGTTCAGTCACACCGTTCAAGGTGTCGGGGAGGTCCCGGTAGCGCATGGAGTTGTTCATTCGCGCGTCGACCAGCACCAGGCGGTTCTCGGGGGGGAAGGGTGACGGGTATGTTGCGGCCATGCAGCCATCGCCCAGGCCCAGGATGCGCCGGTAGTAGGGCTGCGGGCTGAGCGTGGCGCTCTGGATGATCGCGGCACGGAAGGCGTCCACCTGCCGGCGCACCTCCATCGAGACGTCGAGCTTCTTGAGCCGGAGGAGATGGTCCTTCTGACCGTCCCGCCATGATACCACGATGTAGTTCTCGTTGAACGAGGGGTCCTTGGCGAAGCGGAGGATGGCCGCGCAGTTATCGGCAAAGCGGGAGAGAGAGCGCTCGGACCGTTCCTGGTGGTCCTTGTTTGGGATCTGGGCCAGTCCGCGGGCGAGATCGGATTTGAATTCCTTGTCCTCCATGCTCCGCACGACAGCGGATGCGGGCTCCGCCAGCTCCTTGATCTCTACAGCAGAAGTGGGGACGACCGTGTCCAGGCCGTCACCCCTGTTCGTACGCTGACAAACATCCTTGACCGTGTCGGCAAGGGCGCCCACCTCCTCGGTCAGGGCAGTGAAGGGACCGGCCGTCCGGCTGTCCAGGGTCGCAAGTGTCGTGGAGACGATGTCCAATGCCTTCTGGGTTAGAGTCGCCGAGTAGAACGCCAGCACACGGTCGTACAGGTTGTGTCCCTCGTCCACGACGAGCATGCGCTTGCTGTAGTCCAGCTCGTAATGAGAGGTCATCACCTCGGCGATGCCCGGTGAGAACACGTAGTTATAGTCGCACACCACGATATCGGCGGTCTTCGCCAACCGCATCGCGGTGCGATGAGGACAGTACTCCGCGCTCCGTCCGAACGAGATGAGCGACGGTACGTCCAGATAGACCGTGCTCCTCCTAAAACGCTTGATCTCCTTGTTCACGTCCCGGGGGTTGTCGTACTGGGCGATGTTCTTCTGGCCGTCACGGCGCTTCTCCTGGAGGTAGGGGCACCGTTTGACGGCACACTGGAGACGGCGGCGGTTGATGCACAGGTCCCCCTTCGACACCAGATCGAGCACCCTGAACTCGTGGCCCTGCTTGTTAATCCGGCGCACATCATCGAACACCACAGCGTGCTGGGTCTTGCGTGGTGTGACGAACACGATGCCCTCGATCTCGCCACGCTCAACCGCCTCCAGTCCCGGTACGATGGCGTTGAGGGTCTTTCCGGTCCCCGTCGGGCTCTCTACGAGGGCGATACCACGGTCACGGATGGTGCTCCGATTGGCCTCGATGATATCCTCTTGGCCTGCGCGGAAGGAGGAGTAGGGAAAGTACTTCGCTCCCGGGGGCGTGGCCATGTCGGGAGCGCCGGGGGCATAGGATAAATATGTTCGCTCGGGACCGCCGGGGGGCCTGAGCCCATTGCACCGTAGGCACCGAGGCAGTGACCTCGGTCGGGGGGTGTGAGCATCTTTTATCCAGGACCTGTGATATCCGAAGCGCATCTCGGATACATGACGAGGACCAGTCCGGTCCGCACAGACTCTCGGGTAAAGGTACGACAGTAACTTATATTGGAAATCGTTCTCGCTATACAGACACGAGAAGGGGATTCTCTGCCTGTAAGTTTGTGACGGTTCTTTCGTATACTAGTGCGCATTAGGGGCGATATCCGAATACGAAGGAGGGTCACTTTTTCTGAAAGAAAATTGCAGATATAGGTAGTTGCACGCCATCGTCGACTGTCCCGTAAGCAGGACTGATCAAGTCTTGTAGATGTTATCGTGATGATCGTAATCTTCGATGATGACGGTTTTCGTTCTTTCATTGACAGAGAAGACCATTACGAAATTACTATCGATGTGAACTCTTTTCAGATGTTGTAGTGGTTTTCGCAGGTTCTTGTACCTGTGAGGATTGATTACGATCTCGTCGATTTTCTTGAAAATGATTTCCAACTGGCCCGGATCCTTCTTCGCCAGCTTGAAGAAGACCTTCTCGACTGATTTCCTGAGCTCGTAATTATACATCACTTATTTAGCCCGAAATGCTTTCTGAAATCCTTGACCTTGACGGTCCTCTCCTGTTGCCTCGCGTTCATCTTCTCGATGAATTCGGGCCTGAGCTCCGGTTCGAAGAGTTCGTCTTCATAGACATGGATGATGTACTCGATCGCTTGCGACTTGTTACGAAAGCCATGCAATCCTTTTACAACGTTGACCACTCTGTCCTCTTCCGCAGTCAACGTGACTAGTGCCTGGACCATGATCATTCACCTTTGATACTAACTATATATTATGCTTCGTAACTATTTATTACTTTTCATTATGTTTTATAACGGAACGAAAACCGACGGTTACGACGGCGTACAACAGTGGGTTATCCGACCCAGCTTCTTCCTCCATATAACTGTAAGAGGCACACCTACGTTGTCGCCCCCTCAGCCTGAATAACACCCATGTGGATATCCGAATTACTGATTTTTCCCAACGACGCGATAATAGTGGTTATGCGACGTCATTTCTAGCGTTCAGAATGTTGACGAATTCTAAATGATAGAGTAATCAGTTTACCTGCTCTAACTGCTTACTATATCATTATGAAATGCATGCGCATAAGCCATGAGTCCATTTCTCCACGCCAACACCACCCTCACCGCTACGAAGGCAGAGGCAAGTGAAGTCGTCTAAGCAGGCACCAAACGCAGTGAGCCCTTCCGGGCGATGGACGCTGGAAATCCACGGATCCTATCCTCGGGAGAATGTCACCGCATCCACTCGTGCAACGAATGGTAGCGGGGCGCCGGGTGGTCGTCCTCGCCATCCAACTGGGCGCGTAACAGGCCGAGGGTCGCTGTACACTCGGCAACGGCGTTGTGGCGATGTATGCTCTCCATGCTCTCCATCCTCGCGACCACGAGTGCTTGATCGGATAGCTCGGGGAAATGTGTCGTCACACCGCCCACCATGGAACGCACCGCGTCCTCGACGAACCGCGGTCGCTTGTGAGCGCGGGACACGACATGGGCCTCGTCGGGGCGCTTGAGCACCTCGAACACCGGCGAGGAGAATGCGTCCTCGACGATATCGATGAGCATGTCCGCCTCCACTCTGAGCCGTGGATCAGCGAGCCCGACGGTGAGCTCGGCACGGCCTCGCTGGTTGTGCGTGGCGATGGGGAGCCTGCCAAGGACCTTGTCGATCGCAGCATCGTCCATCCCTGCCTCGACCAGCACCTCACGCGACGTCTCCCGCATCATCTCCTGCGCGCAGGGACAGGCGAGCATCCCTTCCACCTCGACCCCTATCGTGCGTCGCGTGGAGATATCGCCGTTCTTGCGCCTGGCCACGGCCCTGCCCACAAGTGTGTACATCTCCTGGCTCCGTCGCCCGCTCACGGGGCTTTTGCGGTCAAGAGGGTACTCCGCGGCGAGGTGCACCTCGGTGCGGGTCGCTTCAGGATGCCGTTCCAAGAGCCGAGAGGCCACCTCGGTGCAGAACTGCTCGACGTCCGCGACCTCATGCTCGACACCCTCCTCGATGACCTCGTTGATCGTGTCCGTGCACCGGGACATGTGGATCCCTTTCTTCATCGGATTGAGGTCGATATACACCTCGATATGGGCAGCGAGCGCATTATCCTTCCCTCCGCGTCGGCGAACGATGAGCTTGCGGATGCCCGTGACCCCTACCCTGTTGAGGGTGATACGGTGGTCGGGCGCCAGTTCCTGCACATCGGCAGTCATGGTTCTAGCACCTCAGGGAAATCCGGCCTGGCGGTGCCCCTGGACCGAGAGCGAGACCGCCTCGACGGGCAGACGCTCGCAGGCAGCGTCGGCGAAGCTGAGCAGGAGGCGGAGCGACGGGGGGAGGGCATCTCCCAGAGGGGTCACCGGCTGGATGGCCAGTGGGACATCGGTCTCGGCCAGGAGCCCGGCCACATACCCAACGTCCTGCTCACGAGTACGCCCCGTGACGACGAGCTTGGCATAGGTCGCGCACCCTTCCTTCTTGAAGGTCACTGCACTGGCCACTTCACGTGCAACGAGCTCCTTCCAATCTTTATCTCCGTGTGCCCCGGCCGTGCGGTCCTTGATATCCACGCTGGCCACGTCCACTAGTTTCGCTACCTTCTTCGCGGCCTTGGGATCGTTGCCGTTCGTTTCCAGAAAGACGGGCAGCTTCTTCTTCTTGAGGATCGTGAACACCTTCTTGAGAAAAGGGACGTGGAGCAGAGGCTCGCCCCCGGTGAACGATACCGAATGGAACGACGGGGTACGTAGAGCAAGCACTGCGTCGACGACCTGGGTGGGCGTCATGGGATTCTCGATCTCGCGCCGGCGGGAACCGGGAGTCGCCTCCACGAGGGCAGGTTGTCCCGAGGGGCCAAGGAGATGGGCCGTGTCGCACCAGTCACACCGGACATCGCATCCTCGGAGTCGGACGAACACCTGGCGGCAGCCTGCGCACGAGCCGGACACGGTCCCACCCTCCCCTTGGAAGGAGGTGAATATCTCGTGCACCTCGGTATCCATTGCGGGTGCCAGCAGCGGAGGATTTATAAATGCCTCGGACAGAGCGGCAGCGGCTCACATGACCTCGAACATGGGAGTCTCGTCAAGCAGACGCTTGACGCGCCTGAGCTTGTCCTCGCTACCCGCGTACACCGTAGCGAGCACGTCGCCACGATTGACGAACTCGTTGAACTTCCGGTTGAGGTAGACTCCCGCGCTCTTGTTCTGGGGGGAACCCGCCATGCGTGCTACCTTGGCGACGACCGCGTTCACGGTATCGAGCATCTTTCCGGATCGCTCCGCCACTATGTCGTACGTGTGGGGCGCCAGCTTCAGGTCCTTGAGAGATACCTTTGGATCTCCGCCCTGGGCCTTGATGATCTTCTGCATCTGCTTCCAGGCCTTGCCAGAGCGGAGCACCTTCTCCGCGACCTTGATGCCATCGCCTCTTCGTCCACCATCCTTGAAGCGCTCGATGCCGATTAGCTCGATGAGGCGGCCTGCTATCCGCAGAGACTTCTCCTCCAGGTCCTTGGGGGCATCGGGCTTGTTCTGCAGGACCTTGAGCACATCCCGTACCTCGAGCACGGGGCCGATACCATTGCCGATCGGCTCGTCCCCATAGCTGATGAGCACGTCGACCTTCATGCCCAGCATCCGGCCGAGCCTGATGATGATGCTCTTCAGGTGCTTGACCTCGCCGATGGAACTTATCTTCGCCTCATAGCCCAGTGGCAGGTCGAAGAGGACATGGGTCGAGCCCATGGAATATTTCTTGGCGAGGATGGAGGGGAGGAACAGCCCGATAGGGTCCAGTCCCATGGGCTTTCTCACCCTGATTAGCTTGTCGTCGGCAGGGGCCAGGTTGAGCCCGCCGCCCCAGGCGATGCAGCCGTTTGCCTTCTTCACGACATCGATAACCTTCTCCTTCGGTAGGATGACATCGGCCAGGACCTCCATGGCATCCGCTGTCCCGGCAGCGGAGGAGATAGCACGGGACGAGCTCTTGGGCATGCACACGCCCAGCGCTGTAATGATAGGGACCACGATGAGGGTGGTGCGGTTGCCCGGGACGCCACCGGAGCAGTGCTTGTCAGCCACCACATCGTGGGGGAACGACATGGTCTCGCCCGTGTTCACCAGTGCCCGGGTAAGGCTGGTGATCTCGTTGAGGGTCATGTCCGACATGGCCACGGCCGAGATGAAGGAGGCGAGCTCTACCCCGGTGAGCCGGTCGTCAACCACGTCGGCGATGATGGCGTTGAGATCGTGCTCGGAAAGCTCCTCACCGGCCATCTTCTTCTTGATGTATTCGATGGAGGGGGGTTTCCCCAGGGGCGTGAGGGAGATCTCCTGCCCGTCCTCGATGCCAAGGCTGATGAACGTGTCCTCGAACAGGGCGACCTCGTAACCGGAACGCGACTCGGTCCAGAAATCGACGGTGGCCACGCACGAAACCCGTTTCTTGTCGTCCTCCAGGTACGGTGCGTCCTCGCCGTTCTCGGGCACGGTCAGCCGCACGCGGTCCATGGGATGGAGGTCAAGGTCCTGGGCGACCTTGGGCCCCACGGCCACGACGTTGGTACCGCCTGTAAGTATATCGATCTTGTGAGCGATAACGCGCATGGTGACCCACCCCTCGGGACGCCAAGCTTAATAAAGGCAGGTAATATCAGCCCGGGCGTGCGCCGATGAGCCACGTGTGCGCTGTCATGACACGCGCCGCTTTGGGCGCTACATATAAAAGCCACATAACGCAGGTTAGCCTCGGGTGATATCATGAAGACCCTCGAGACCCTTTTCTCGCGCTCGGCAAAGATGATGAAGGCATCCGAGATCAGAGAGCTCCTGAAGCTCACCCGGCAGCCGGAGATCATCTCTTTTGCCGGAGGCCTTCCGAACCCCGACGCCTTCCCCGTCGGGAACATCAAGAAGATGGTGGACCACGTCATGGAGCGCCACGCCCGTGATGCTCTCCAGTACGGCACCACTGAGGGCCACAACAAGCTGCGAGCTGCTATCGTCCATGGGATGAAGCAGATCGACGATGTTACAACGGACATACACAACATCATCATCACCACCGGCTCCCAGGAGGCCCTCTACCTCCTGAGCAAGGTGCTCCTCGACCCGGGTGACACCGTGCTCACCGCAGCTCCCACCTACATCGGCGCCACCTCGACCTTCCTTGCTCATCAGGCGAACATCGAGTGCATACCTATTGACGAGAACGGCATCAGGGTCGACCTTCTGGAGGGCGAGCTTGAGCGGATGTCCCGTCGTAAGAAGCTGCCCAAGTTCTTGTACCTCGTCCCCAGCTTCCAGAACCCGACCGGGGTCACCATCCCCCCCGACCACCGAAGTAAGATCTATGATCTCGTCTGCCAGTACGATCTGCTGCTGGTGGAGGACAACCCCTACGGCCTCCTGTGCTACGACGGTGACCGCGTGCTGCCCATAAAGGCCCAGGACACCGAGGACCGGGTGCTCTTCCTCGGTACGTTCTCCAAGATCCTCGCCCCCGGGTTCCGTGTCGCGTGGTCCTGCGGCCCCGCCGAGCTGGTCAACAAGATGTCGCTCGCCAAGCAGGCTGTGGACCTGTGCTCCAACACCTTTGGCCAGTACGTGGTATACGAGGCCATACACCACAACCTCCTGTTCCCCCACGTCGATGTGATCAAGCGCCTCTACAAGGAGAAGCGCGACGCCATGCTGGACGCCATGGAGCGGTACTTCCCCAAGGAGGCCAAGTGGAACATCCCCCAGGGCGGCCTCTTCATCTGGGTCCGATTGCCCTACTCGATCAACACCAAGGACATGTTCCCGCGGGCGGTGGCGAACAACGTTGCCTACGTGGTGGGCCAGGCGTTCTACCCTGACGGATCGGGCTCGAACACCATGCGTCTGAACTTCTCGCACTCGACAAACGAGCAGATCGAGGAGGGCATCAAGCGCCTCGGTATGGTGATCAATGACCAGCTCCACAAGGAGGGGCTCGAGCCAGAGTTCATCACCTCCGTGTAGCCGCCGCGTAAATCCACAAGCAGTCGGCTCGTGGGTGAAAGAGCAGTATAAGTATGATCCGGGATCGGCGATGATACCGTTCCTAGAACTCGATACCCTTCCTTGCCTTCATGCCCATAGTGGAGAAGGGGTGTTTAACCATCTTCATCTCGGTCACGAGGTCCGCCATCTCGAGGATCCTTGGATGCATGGTACGCCCGGTCAGGACGACCTCGACGTTCTCGCCCCTTCCATCCAGGGCCGAGATGAGGTCCTCGACATCCACGACGCCCATGTCCACAGCGACCCCTACCTCATCCAGTATGACTATGTCGTGATCACCGGACGAAAGACGTTCTGCGGCCATTTCCATGGCCCTCCTGCCCTCGGACAGGTCGGTCTCGTCGGGGTCGGCTATCAGGTCCGGTCTTCCGAACTGGTAGATGGAAAGAGCATCTAGCTGTTTGGCCGATCTGAGCTCCCCGTATTTTGTATCGCCCTTCATGAACTGGATCATGCATACCCTGAACCCATGACCCGCCGCCCTGAGACCGAGACCGAGCGCACACGTCGTCTTGCCCTTACCACTACCAAAGTAGACCTGTACCAGACCAAGATCGGACCTGCTCAACCCTCATCATCCCCGCGTACCCTATCAATGACATGGTCCTTTATCTCGTCTGCAGCCGAGTAGGGATCGATCCCACCGGAGTGGACCTTGTCAACGAGCTTTCCGAAGCCTTCAAAACCACCGATGCTCTCAACGATGAAATCCCGGGCCAGGTCCTCGACGATGTCCTGCAGCCGCTGGGCGATCCTGTCCTTCTTCTTTCTTTCCAGGATACCTGAGAGCTCGATATGATTTCTATGTCGCAGGACCTCATCAAGGAACTCCTCGATGCCCTCATCATCCTTGGCACTCGTCAGGACGACCGGTGGCCTCCAACCGGTCTGCCTGGTGTACGAGTCTAGCATCTGCTCCAATAGAACGGCGAGCGAATCGGCCCCCTCGAGGTCGGCCTTGTTCACGACCAAGACATCGCCTATCTCCACGATGCCTGCCTTCTGTGCCTGTATCGAGTCGCCGAGCCCGGGCACGAAGACGACCACGGTGGTATTCGCTATGTTCGATATCCCGACCTCGGACTGACCCGCGCCCACGGTCTCGATGATCACGAAATCCTTGCCGAACGCGTCGAAGACTATCACCATGTCATCCGTTGCCTTGGACATCCCACCGATCCTGCCTCGTGCGGAGCTGCTGCGTATGAAGACACCAGAGTCAAGGAAGAGCTCCTTCATCCTGACCCTGTCGCCAAGGAACGCGCCTCCTGAGAAGGGGCTTGCAGGATCTATGGAGATTATCCCTACCGTCTTCCCTCTCGCCCTGATCCTCTGGGTCAATTTAGTAACAAGGCTGCTCTTCCCGGACCCAAGAACCCCGGTGATCCCGATGACGTACGTGTTGCCTCTATGAGCATGTATCTTCCTGATGATCTCTCGGGCCTTGTCCGGGAAGTCCTCGACTAGGGTTATCACGCGAGCCAGGGCCTTCTTGTCACCATCAAAGAAGCGGGTGATCAGATCGTCCAGATCATCCCTGCCCGGTTTCTCATGGTCACTCACCCGACTGACCTCTTGCGAAAAAGTCAAAGATGAAGTCGACGATCTCTTTAGTGGGCGTGCCCGGACCGTAGATGTTCGCGACCCCCAGCTCCTTCAGCGCGTCTATGTCCTTCTTCAACACGATGGTACCGCCCGCAAGAAAGAGCACCTGGTCGAATATCCCCTCCTTCTTCGCGATCTCAAGAACTCGCGGGACAAGGGTCATGTGCGCTCCGGAGAGGATGGACATCCCGACGCAATCGACATCCTCTTGAATGGCCGCCTCCACGATCTGCTCGGGTGTCTGGTGCAGTCCCGTGTAGATCACTTCCATCCCCGCGTCCCGAAGTGCCATGGAGACAACCTTCGCCCCTCGGTCGTGCCCGTCGAGCCCGGGCTTCGCCATCAGGAACCTCTTGCCTCGTGCCATTGCATGTCCTGCCGTCCAGTGATAGCCGGTCGAAAACGGAGCCCGTAAAGGTTTTTAAACATAGGGACGTGGGAAAACAGTCCTCCGATTGCGGGATGTCAATAGGAGAATCAGCACGCCCGCATCTCTTGGTGGTGTCATGATCATGGGGTCGGAAAAAGATGTTTCGTCCGAAAGAGACAAGGTGTTCACGAATCTCTCCGGCCTGAAGATCGAACCGTTCTACAGACCGTTCGACCTCGAGTATGACAGCGAGCTCGGGAACCCTGGCGAACACCCGTTCACCAGGGGCGTGTATCCGACCATGTACAGGGGAAGGACCTGGACCATGAGGATGTTCGCGGGCTTCGGGACCGCCAAGGATACCAACAAGAGGTTCAAGTACCTGCTCGAGCATGGTCAGACGGGCCTCTCGGTGGCCTTTGATTATCCCACCTTGTACGGCTACGATTCCGACCACTCCATGTCAGAGGGGGAGGTCGGAAAATGCGGTGTGGCGATCTCGTCGCTCGCCGACATGGAGACTCTGTTCGATGGGATTCCCTTGGACAAGGTGAGCACCTCCATGACCATCAACGGCCCGGCTCCGATCATCTGGGCGTTCTACATAGTGGCCGCCCAGAAGCAGGGTATCGGGATCGAGCAGTTGAGGGGCACGATCCAGAACGACATCCTAAAGGAGTACATAGCACAGAAAAGCTGGATATTCCCGCCCGAACCCTCATTGAGACTCATCGTGGACACGATAGAGTTCGGGACCGAGCACTTACCAAAGTGGAACACCATATCCATCAGCGGCTACCATATCAGGGAAGCAGGCTCAACGGCTGTCCAGGAACTGGCCTTCACCCTGGCCGACGGCCTGACCTATGTCGACGAGAGCATGAAGAGGGGCCTTGCCATCGACTCCTTTGCGCCAAGGCTCTCGTTCTTCTTCAACGCCCACAACGACTTCTTCGAGGAGATCTGTAAGTACAGGGCAGCAAGACGGATCTGGGCGAGGGAGATGAAGAAGAGGGGTGCTGCGGACCCGAGGTCCATGAAGCTCCGATTCCATACACAGACCGCAGGGGTCACCCTGACGGCGCAGCAGCCAGAGAACAACATCATCAGGGTGAGCCTTCAAGGACTGGCCGCGGTTCTGGGGGGAACGCAGTCGCTCCACACGAACTCGTTCGACGAGGCCCTTGCGCTCCCGACAGAAAAAGCGGTGCTGATGGCCCTGCGGACCCAGCAGATCATAGCGAACGAGTCAGGGATCACGAACACGATCGATCCCCTCGGCGGATCATACTATATCGAGAACCTGACGAACCAAATGGAAGAGGAGACCTACCGGATATTCGCCACGATAGAGCGGATGGGCGGGGTCGTCGCAGGTATCAAGAGGGGCTGGTTCCAGAAGGAGATCGCCATCTCGGCTTACAGGTACCAGCAAGAGATAGAGAAGGGCAAGAGAAGGCTCGTCGGTGTGAACTGCTTCAGGGTAGAGGACGATGATGAGAGCGGAGTGAATACATTAGAGATAGATCCCGATGTGGAACGCAACCAGATTGAGAGGCTTGCGAGGTTGAGGCGTGAGAGGGATAACTCGCTAGTAGAAGAGACCCTGGACGCTCTTGAGAAAGGTGCACGGTCCGATGGGAACATAATGCCCTTTCTATTGGACGCTGCGCGGGCCTATGCAACGTTGGGTGAGATACGGGAGAGGATGGTCAAGGTATTTGGGACATTCCAACAGCCTGAGCCGTTCTAAAGGATGGTTTTTTATTTTGATTCCATTTCATCCGGAACACACATTTGAAGGTGGGATGCGGATATGGAGATGAACGAAGTCAGTGTTATCGGTGCAGGAACGATGGGCCACGGTATCGCCCAGGTCATCGCCCAAGCAGGTTACAACGTAGTTCTCATAGACACAACCGAGGACTTTGTTCAGGCAGGGATCGGTAGGATCACAAAGAACCTCAAGCGCAGGGTGGACAAGGGGAAGATGGCCCCCGAGAAGATGGACGAGGTCATGGGCAGGATCAAGGGTTCTGTTGATATCTCGGATGCCTCCGGCTCCCAGCTCGTTGTCGAGGCGGTCGTCGAGAACCCTGCGGTCAAGAAGGAGATTTTTAGCAAGCTCAGCAACGTGACGAACAAGAACACGATCCTGGCGACGAACACCTCCTCCATCCCGATAACCGAGATCGCATCCTCGGCACTCCACCCGGAGAGGGTGGTAGGGATGCACTTCTTCAACCCCGTTCCTGTCATGAAGCTCGTGGAGGTTGTGAGGGGGGAGGCAACTGAGGATTGGGTCGTCGATGAGGTCATCAAGGTAGTGGAGAATATGAACAAGGGGCCTGTTGAGGTGCTCGACTTCCCCGGATTCATCTCGAACCGGCTTCTCATGCCAATGATCAACGAGGCAGCCTTCGCGCTCATGGAGGGTGCCGCCAAGAAGGAAGCGATCGACAGTGTGATGAAGCTCGGCATGAACCACCCGATGGGACCTCTTGAGCTCGCGGACCTGATCGGTCTTGATGTCTGCCTGTCCATCATGGAGGTGCTCCAAAATGGCTTCGGTGATCCGAAGTACAGGCCATGTCCCCTCCTGAGGAAGATGGTCGCGGCCGGCTACCTCGGCAGGAAGACGAAGAGAGGGTTCTATGAGTATGAATAGGTTAGTAGGCTGAATTACGAAAGGTGATGATTATGAAGGATATCGAAAAGACCCTGAGGGCGATGAATTTCTCGAAGGACGAGCTTGAGACATTCGAAATGGTCCTGGAGCTTGCCAAAGACTTTCATGATGAGATAGTGCCAAAGGCGGCCGGGTTCGAGGAAGAAGGGCTCAAGCTCGTCGATGGCAAGGTCATCATACCAAAGGGGATGGAGGAGATCTACAAGAAGATGGCCGAGTCAGGGATATTCGGTCTCTTCATAGATGAGAAGTACGGCGGGACCGGCCTGCCCTATCCCTTATACACCGCTGTCGTTGAGATCATCTCGAGAGCATGCCCTTGTATGGGTGTTGCCCTGGCCGTCCACGGCACCGCCATCGACTCCATCGTCGAGCTCGGCACCCAGACTGCAAAGGACCTGTACCTGCCCAAGATGGCGACCGGCGAAATGGTGGGTGCGATAGCCTTCACCGAGGCCAATGCAGGATCGGATATCGGATCGATACGGATGAGCGCGGACCTCCAGGGCGACCACTATCTTCTGAACGGGTCCAAGCTGTTCATCACTAACGCCGGTATATCCGACGTATACACCATCCTTGCGGTGACGGACAAGGAGAAGGGCAAGAAAGGGCTCTCCGCCTTCGTGATCGACATGGGGATCGAGGGCTTCAGTGTGTCGAGGCTGGAGCACAAGCTCGGTCTCACTGCTTCGCCCACCGGCGAGATCGTCCTCGAGAACTACAAGGTCCCGAAGGAGAACCTGCTCGGTGAGGAGGGCAGGGGCCTGAGCTACGTCCTGAGGGGTCTTTCCGGCGGCAGGATAGAGATCGCGGCACAGGCCGTCGGGATCGCCGAGGCAGCGCTTCGGGAATCAATCGCTTATACCAAGGAGCGCAAGCAGTTCGGGCAACCCATCTGCAAGTTCCAGGCCATCCAGTTCAAGCTCGCCGACATGGCGACGAGGATCTCCGCGGCTAGGAAGATGTACCTCCATGCAGCCTTCCTGAAGGACAGGAAGGAGGATTTCTTCACCGAGGCCTCAATGGCAAAGCTCTTCGCGTCGGAGATGTCGATCTGGGTAACGAATGAGGCAATCCAGATACACGGCGGCTACGGCTACACCAAGGAGTTCGGCGTGGAGAGGCACTATAGGGACGCGAAGATCACAACGATATACGAGGGCACCTCGGAGATGCAGAGGATCATCATCTCGAGGGGCGTCCTGTCGTAGCTATCTAGGAAGTGCTGCATCAAGGGGAGTGGTAGGTCTTCCCAAACGTGGAACGCACCGATACTCCTTGGAGCGTTAGAGTGCACCCCCCAAGGTCCATCTCGAGGCCATAGGACGGGATACAGACAGGTGCTTGGGGAGCTCACTCGATGACGTATCGCGCCCCCGGTTAAGACGCCCCTACCGGTCCAGGATCGGAACGGCCGGAATGAGCGGCTTGTAGATGCCCGCATGCACGATGCTGTACTTGAGGAGGAAGATGCCAACGATCTCCAGCAGGCCCGCAAGCCCGATGACCGTGGGCGACACAGCAGCCTGCGTGGCATAGAGCCCGATAAGGAAGGGGAGGACCAAGCCCACGGTGATGGCGCCGCCGTCGAATATCTGGGAGAACCGGCCGGACGTGAGGAAGACCACGGACTCCCTCGACGCGCTCCCGCGGCCATATTCCCTTCCGAGATAGAAACCAACGAGCACTATGACGCCAAGGATGATCCTTGTCTCGTAGTCGGCCAGGGGACCGACGTCTATGGCGGTCTCTCCCGTTGCCTGCACGAGTATCATGGTCAGAGCGATCCCGCCCTCGAAGGACAGGATCACGAACAGCGGTATCAGCAGCTTCGAGTTCCAGAACGAGATCGCCCGTAGCGTGGAGAAGAGGAAGCCCGGATACACCACCACCAGCAGTGCCGACAGGAATGCGAGCGGCGGCGCATTGTCCCGGATCGCTGGCCCGAGATCGGGGATCGAACCACCGACGATGGGCAGGAGGGGCGCCACCGAGAGGAACCCGAAGATGATGAAGGCGTTGGCGAACATGAAGCCCCGACTGATCCAGGACGACTGGGGCCTGAGCATCGCTCCAATGAACCGCTCCGCCCTCCCCAGGAAGAACAGGTGGGGGAGGCCGTAGCCGATGAGGAAGGTGAGGAACCCGAGCATCATTCCCCTGCCGAATCCCACGAGATGCGACACCATGAACAGCCCGGGGCCGATGAGCCCGAAGAACATCGCGATGTCGAGGAGGAGGCCGCGCGGCCCCATGTCCCCCTTGGCGGACCACTCCTTCTGGAACGTGTAGCCATCCACCGTCGTCTCGAGGAGCTTATTCATCGGTATTTTCTTCATCGTCTCCTTGCCTCCGGGGAAGGTAGTAGACCGAGGGGTCCGTTTCCATCTCGGGCAGCAGCTGGAAGCCGCCCCGCTCCTTGATCAGTTGCGATACCTTGCTGTCAGGATCGTCTAGATCACCGAACTCCATGGCGTTCGAGATGCACGCAAAGACGCAGAACGGCGTCGCGTCCAGATCGTCACCGGGTTTCAGGCCGTTGGCCAGGCCCTGATCGACCCTTTCCGCGCAGAAGTCGCACTTGTCGACGACGCCCACGTCGTGCTCGGGATATCTTCGCTGCTCCCACTTGGACGGTGAATCGAAGTAGGAGCGCTCGACCCCCCTGAACATCCTGGCGTTGTAGGGACATGCCATCATGCAGTACCTGCAGCCGATACAGTCGTCCTTGTTTATGACGACTATCCCGTCCTCGCGCTGCTCTGTGGCTCCTGAGGGGCAGACCTCGACGCACTGCGGATCCTTGCAGTTCATGCAGCGCTTCGGGATGTAGAGCCTCGTCACCTTCGGAAAGGTGCCGATCTCCTTCTCCACCACCGTGACCCTCTGGATCCTCGGGCCGAGGGCGTTCTCCACCTTGCAAGCAACGGTGCAGGTCTGGCAGCCCGCACATTTCGTCAGGTCGATGACCATGCCCCAGCGGACCACTCTAGTCCACCTTCCTGTAGATCTTTACCTTTACGAGGTCCGCGGTGCTGCCACCTGCGTCCAGGAGCCCCAGGTCGGGCTTTGTAAGGACGTTGAGGTTGGGGATCCCGAGGTCCTTGGCGAACGGCGTGTTCCAGTTCCCGAACTGGCCGGTGAACACCACGGTGTCGGGTCTCACCCCTTGACGCGGGACCGCCCTGCCCACGCAGCTCCCGAACGGCGACTCGATGACGATCTTGTCGCCCTCGGCGATACCGCGTTCGGCTGCCATGGTGCTGTTGATGAGCGCGCCCTTGAATCCGGCAACGTGCTTGGCTGCCTCGGCCATAGCGGGTATGGCGGCGTTGCTCCCCCAGGCGTACTGCATGCTCCTGGTGTTGACTAGCCACAGGTTGAACTCCGCAGGATCCTTGCCGGCCTTGACGCAGGCCTCGTCCCACGGCTTGGAGAAGTCCTCGCATTCCGGCAGGGCCTGGTACTCCTCCAGCTGCGGGTCCCACCAGTGGATGCCCTTGTCGTGCAGGCGCATTTCCAGCTCCTCGCCGATGATCCGGATCCTTTCCTGGAACGGGAACTCGTACCTCAGCCCCCATCGGACCATCACGGGATGCATGTAGTACCGGATCTGGGGATAGTCCACCCCGTAGAAGCCGTGCTCCTTGAACCAATCGAGGCCGTGCTCGTCCTTCCCGTCGCTCAGGATCATGGTCGACGCCTTGCAGAGCCGGTCCCAGAGCTCCTCCTTCGTGTAGCTCTTCTTGGGATCGAGCTCGTAGTCGTATCCCGAACCCTTGAGCCTGAGGCCCAGGAGCATCCCCGCGTTGATTGCCTCGTTGTAGAGGTCGAGGATCCCGGTCCTCTCTGCGAGACCGGTGACGAGGTCCGTCATGTCGATGGAATTGACCACGGGCTCCACCGCCGGCTGTCTGAGCGCGAATCCGTATGATTTCCAGAACGCCTCGGAGTGGATGGAGGGCCCGAACCGGAAGAGCTGGAGCCCCTCCAGGTCCGTGTGGTCCGGCAGGATTAGGTCCGCGAAGTGATTGGTCTCGTCCAGTGTGTAGCCGATCGAGACCATGAAGGGTAGCTCCGAAAGACGCTTGAGCACGAGATCGGTGTAGTACATGGATGCCCCCGGGTTGCCCCGGTAGACCATGAGGACCTCGGGCGGCTTGAACCTGGGCAGCTCCTTCTGGTCCGGGTCCATGGAGAACCAGGCCAGCGGGACGGGACCGAGGAAGGGCGACCATCCGGTGTTGGCAACGAGGGGGATGAGCTCCGTGTACATGGCCCGGCTCCGGGGTTCAGAGGGCCAGTTCTCCTTGTCGGTGGGATTGAACGGGTAGGCCATGAACCCGTCCTTCCCCGGCCAGACGCTTGACCACCTGTCGTGGTGCGGTTTGTTCAACCTCTGGGACGCTCCGACGGTACCTCCTGGCACCTCGAGCGCGCCGAGGAGCGTGGCAAGAAGCGTCCTCGCCCAGCAGCACTGGTATCCTCCCGGGCCGTTGTTCACGGTCTTGCCCAGGGTGATCGCCACCGGCCGGAACGGCAGCTGTTCGCCGGAGATCTCCACGGTCTCGCCCAGACAGGCGGCCTCGACAAGCTCGCGCGCGATCCTTCGTATGGTGTCCACTGGCAGGTCGCAGATCTCGGCGGCCCACTCGGGAGTGTAGGGCTTCATGTGATCGAGCACCAGCTGGAAGGCCGGTCGACACTCTGCGTCCTCGTATCTCTCGATCTTGTTGTCGGCCCCGATCTCGATCCCGGACGCCTTGTACGCTCCCTCGAGGGCGTAGCCCTTGATCGTGGGATCGTCGAAGGTCTTGGCGCTCTTGTCCACGGGATCCCACACCATGGGCTTCTCGCTCTTCTCGTCCCTGAGGTAGTAGCCTCCGGGCCCCACGAGGTACGGGCTGTTCGTCCTCTTCTCGATGAACGGTACGTCACAGACCTCACGCCAGTCCATCTCCAGGAGGATCGCGTGGATCATTGCGTACATGAAGGGCGCGTCCGTCTTGGGGCGGATGGGGACCCATTCGTCCGATGTCGTTGCGCTGATGGACAGGTGCGGTTCGACCTGGATCCTCTTGCAGCCCCGGTCCCGGGCCCAGGCATGGCGCATGACCCCGGCCACTCCGCCGCTGGCGTTGGTGTTGTGGCCGAAGGAGAGCACCAGTTTTGTCCTGGGAGTGTCGGATGCCGAGATGAATCCCCGGTGCCAAAGCTCACCGAACAGGTGCTCGGAGTGATAGCACTTGATCCCCTCGCCCGTTCCGATGGTGAAGTCGATGGCTCCCCACGCGGAGAAGAACGCCGGCATCGTCCCCGCATATGCCGTGGGCGCGGCGGCCTGGCCCATGATCACCGCAAACTTCGGCATACCGTCCTCGTCGGTGAGGCCATTCTCCCGTATCTTGTTCATCTTCCCCGCCAGCATGTCCAGGGCCTCGTCCCAGGATATCTCCTTCCATCCCGGGTCCTCGTCCCTGCCCTTCTTCGGGTTAGTGCGCACCAACGGCGACTGGACACGTCCGGGGTGGTAGAGCTTCTGGACCAGACCGTAGGCTTTGACGCAGACCCTCCCCTCCGCGGGGCTGATGTCCTTGCAATCCAGGTTGGGCTCGATGCTCCTCACTAGGCCGTCCTCGACCACCGCCTTGAACAGGTCGGGGCCGTTGTAGCATTGAAAACAATACGTCGGGAGCTTCTTCTTCATCGTTGCGTCACTCCATTCCTATTCTCGATCATAGCCCGTGAAAGGGGCGGGGATTTCGTGCGTACTCGAGGATGTCCGCCATGTAGCCCATGAGACCTACCCTCAGCATCGCCCGGAGCCATGTGTCCCTCAGGAAGGGCGGTATTTCCTCGGCGGGTTTGCCCGAGCCATCCAGTACCCGGTCTCTTAGCGTCTCCACCAGCTGGTGGAACTCCAGGCCTTGGCTGAACAGCTCCTTGATATCGTTCCGAGTGTTCTCCACGGTGGTGATGTTCTGCTGGATGAATTTCTGGGGATCCTGCGTGGAGGCCTTCCCGAAGTGTGGCGTCAGGACCGTCTTGATGTCCAACTCCGAAAGACGTTTGAGTTCTGCAAGAATGAGCTTCGTTTGATAGATTGGGGGGCTTCCTGCCGGTATGAGAACGTCGGCCAGCTCGGGGTAGTGGAGGCAGAAGGTATCTCCCGTTATCACGGCGCTGCTTTCCTTTTCGTAGAGAGATATGTGATCGGTGGAATGCCCCGGGCTGTAGAACACCGTCAGTTTCTCCTTGCCGAGGTCGACTATGTCACCGTCGGATACGGGAAGGATCCTCGACCGCTCCACCCCCTCCACCTCGCCGAACCGGCTGGAGATTTCCGGGCTGAACACCGACTTGCCTCCGCCGGCGATCTTGGCCGGATTGCGGAGGTAGTATGAGCCGCGACCGTGGACCACGACCCGGGATTCGGGCGCGAGCCGGGCTAGCTCCCCGATGGCCCCTGCGTGGTCGATGTGGGTGTGGGTGGCGATGATATAGTCCAGTTTCCGGACATCGAACTCCAGCTCTTCGAGCCTGGCGAGCACCGTGGGGAGGGACGAGGGGAAGCCCGGGTCTATCAGGGCGGACCTCTCGCTCCCCTGTATCAGATAGGAGGCGATAAGCCTCGGATTGCCGAATGCCTCGGTGTCGATCTGGTGGATGCCGGGTGCGACTTCTTCTGTCAAGGTCCTATCACCTCTGGGACGTATTCGATCCGAGCCTTCGGGGCAAGAGTAGGCCATGAATGTTATAAAATCAATGGATAACCGACTATTTACCCCTTGTCAATTACAATAGGGTCCATCCATAGTGCACTGCACAGTAATTAAGTTATAATAGTTTGAAGTTCAAAGCGTCAGCCGGGTTTTTATACAAGTCTGAAGACTAAACTGAACGACCACTGAACCGAAGGAAAAAGGCAAACATCTGGAACGGCTCAGGATTCTCTCAAGCCCGCAGGATCGCTCAATCCGTCAACAATTTAACGATTTCATGTGGTTGAAGGTTTGATCACAATGGTTTATTCCGATCATTTCAAAGGGATGGAAAAGGGATTCGACGTCCACCAGGCGGTGGCCGAGGCGAACAGGTGCCTTTTATGCCATGACCCTCCATGCTCACGAGGATGTCCCGGAGGAACGGACCCAGGGACGTTCATACGAAAACTGAGGCTGCGCAACATCACCGGCGCGATCCGTACTATCAAGCAGAACAACATCCTCGGCGGCTCCTGCAGCGTCCTCTGCCCCACGGCACGGCTCTGTGAGGGGGAGTGCTGCGCAACGGATATCGACCGCCCCATCCAGATAGGTCGGATCCAGCGGTTCCTGGTCGAGCAGTCCTGGATCCAGGATGTCAAGTTCTTCGAGAAGGGCGAGGCCCGCGCAGGCAAGGTCGCTGTCGTCGGCTCCGGACCCGCGGGGCTGAGCTGTGCCGCAGAGGTCGCCAAGGGGGGATACCAAGTCACCGTGTTCGAATCACGTTCCGAGGTCGGAGGTGTCCTGAGATACGGCGTTCCATCCCATAGATTGTCCACCACCATCCTCGAGAACGATCTCCGCTCACTCAGAGAACTGGGGGTGGAGTTCAGGTGCGATTCTCCCGTTCAGGGAGATGGGGCGGCAGAGGATCTGTTGAATCAGGGGTTCGATGCCGTCTTCCTTGCACCAGGCCTCTGGAAGCCTATTCGATTGAAAGAAGAGGACATCGAGGGGGTCTTCACGGCGACGGATTTCCTGTCATCCATGCGAGAGAAAAAGCTCGATGGACTAGCACCGTTCTTCTCGGGAAAGGATGTCGCCGTGATAGGCGGAGGATCCGTGGCGATCGACTGTGTCGAATCGGCACTAGAGCTCGGGGCACGGGACGTCTACCTGGTCTACAGGAGATCGTTCACCCAGATGCCGGCAGAAGAGGATGAGACGCTTTCGGCCCTGCGGGCCGGGATCCACTTCCTGCTCCTGAACCAGCCCGTCGATTACGTGACGGAGAACGACACCCTCAAGGGTATCAGGCTCGCAAGGACACAGCTCGGCGAGAAGGACGCTTCGGGCAGGAGGAGGCCGGTGGAAATCCCCGGCTCCGAATGGGTGCTCGCGATCGACGCCGTCATCGAGGCCATCGGCTCACGGGCCGCGAACGATTCCCCCCAGTGGTATCCGTCCGTCAAGGTCAACAGCAAGAACCTCGTTGAGGTGGATAGGGAGACCGGTGCGACCTCCACTAAGGGGATCTTTGCCGGAGGCGATATCATCAACGGGCCCGCTCTCGTCATTGATGCCATCCGGGACGGGAAGGTTGCCGCGACGGCGATCAAAGGCTACCTGGAAACACTGGAGGTGTCAAAATGAGCGATGGCGTGGACCTGTCCGTGGAGTTCTGCGGACTGAGATTCAAGAACCCTTTCATGCTGTCCTCGTCTCCGGTGGCGAACAGCGCCGAGATGGTGGGCCGCGCCTTCGATGCCGGATGGGGCGGGGTCGCCTACAAGAGCGTGGTCACCGACAACATCCCCATCATCCACCCTTCCCCACGGATGAAGGAATACGACTACGGCGAAAAGAAGCTGGTCGGCCTCCAGAACGTCGAGCAGACCTCGGACAGGGGCCTCGAGGCGAACATGAAGGACATCAGGTATCTCAAGAAGCACTGGCCGGACCACATCATCCTGGTCAGCATCATGGGCTTCTCGAACCAGGAGTGGGCCGATCTAGCGATCGCCTGCACGGATGCAGGAGCCGATATGCTGGAGCTCAACTTCTCGTGCCCCCACATGACCGTCGAGGGCTCGGGGGCGAAGGTCGGTCAGGTCCAGGAGCTGGTCCAGAAGTTCACAGAGACCGTGAACGACGTCACCGAGATTCCCCTGGTCGCGAAGATGACGCCCAACATCACCGATATCAACATCCCTGCGCTCTATGCCAAGAAAGGCGGTGCCGATGCGATCTCCGCGATCAACACGGTAATGGCGCTCCCAGGGGTCAACATCGACACGTGGGTTCCCGATCCGGACGTCTTCGGAAAGGGATCGTTGAGCGGCTATTCGGGCCCCGCCGTCAAGCCCATCGGTCTGAGGTTCATCGCCGAGATGGCCCTCAACAAGGACCTCGGTCTTCCCATCTCGGGGATGGGAGGCATCGAGACGTGGATCGATGTTCTGGAATACCTGCTGGTCGGCGCGACCACGGTCCAGGTGACCACGGGGATCATCCACTATGGGTACAGGATCGTCGAGGACATGGAGGAGGGCCTCTCCGATTACATGGTCTCGAAGGACATCAGCAGGGTATCCGATCTTATTGGGAAGGCTCTTCCCAACCTCCACGAGACCGACAAGTTCGATCTGAGCAGACAGGGGATCGCCGAGTATGATCTTGAGAAGTGCATCGGCTGCGGGCAGTGCTACATCGTGTGTACCGATGCCGGCGGGCAGGCCCTGGAGTGGGATGAGGTGAAGAGAAGGCCGAAGCCCATCGAGGACAAGTGCCTGAGCTGCATGGTATGCAAGTTCGTCTGCCCGGTCGATGGGCTCATCTCGTTCAAGGAGATGCCATCCTCGTGGAAGAGGCGGGAGACCGTTACACTGGGTGACGACATATAATTATCTAAACAATAAGGATAATCCGTATATGCACCCCTGCCCATGCCAGCACGTGGCACGGTTTATTTTCCTCCAGGGCCGGTCAAACCGATACTTTTAAGAAGCTGTATAGATAGGCCTCGGAAATCAAAATAATGAACGGGGGTCTCGAAAATGGGCAAGATCATAAAGGCTGCAGTGATTCAGGCAAGAGCTGAGAAGGACAAAGAATATATGGTCAATAAACATATTGACCTTATACGTAAAGCTGGAGAGCAAGGCGTGCAGGTCGTATGTTTGCAGGAGCTGTTCCACGGCCCATATTTTCCCGCAGAGCAGGATCCCAAATGGTATGATTATGCCGAGACCATCCCGGGTCCAACGGTCGAGACGATGCAGAAGTTGGCAGCCGAATACAAGATGGTCATCATCGTGCCCATCTATGAGAAGACGATCCAGGGAGTGTATTACAACTCGGCGGCCGTGATCGATGCCGACGGAAGCCTTCTTGGTACCTATCGGAAGAACCATATCCCACAGCTGCCGGGCTTCAATGAGAAGTACTACTTCAAACCGGGGAACCTCGGGTACAAGGTCTTCGACACGGCCTACTGCAAGATCGGCGTCTACATCTGCTACGACAGGCATTTCCCGGAGGGTGCCCGGATCCTGGGATTGAATGGTGCAGAGATAGTCTTCAACCCATCGGCGACGATCGAGGGGATATCCAAGTACCTGTGGGAGCTGGAACAGCCCGCGCACGCCGTCGCCAACGGCTACTTCATAGGCGCGATAAACAGGGTCGGTATCGAAGAGCCCTGGAAGACGGGAAAATTCTACGGATGCAGTTACTTCTGTGACCCAAGGGGACAGATCCTAAATAAAGGCTCCGAGGACGAGGACGACATCGTCATCGCGGACCTCGACCTGGGTCTGATACTCGAGGTCAGGAACCTCTGGCAGTTCTTCCGGGACAGAAGGCCGGAGACCTACGGAGAGATGGTCGAGCTGCTCCCATAGAGATAAGGAGGTTGATAAAATGGATCTGATCATAAAGAATGGGACTATAGTCACCGAATCCGATACCTTCAAGGGGGACATCGGTATATCAGATGGCAAGATAACCGTGATTGCCGACAGTATCTCGGAGGATGCCGAACGGATCATCGATGCGTCCGGAAAGTACATCCTCCCCGGCGGGATCGATGTCCACACGCACATGGAGCTGCCGTTCTGCGGGACCACTTCCGCGGATGATTTCTTCACGGGTTCGAAGGCCGCAGCCTTTGGAGGGGTCACGACGCTCATCGACTTCGCCATCCAGGGGAAGGGCACGACCCTCAAGGATACGATCGATGCGAGGAAGTCCCAGGCCGACCCGAAGGTGTGCATAGATTACTCACTGCATGCAGGGGTGACGGACTGGACCGAGAGGACGAAGAACGAGATCGCTGAGGTGATCAAATCCGGGATCCCCTCCTTCAAGTTCTTCATGATCTACAAGAACGAAGGCTGGATGGCTGACGACGGCACCCTCTTCGGTGCGTTGAAGGAGACGGCAAAGTACAACGGCATCGTGGGAGTGCATGCCGAGAACGCCTTCGTCATCGACCGGATAATCGAGGACTTCGTAAAGGAGGGCAAGACCGAGTGCAAGTACCATCCGTTGAGCAGGCCGAACTTCGTGGAGTCAGAGGCGATCTCGAGAGTGATCAACCTCGCTGAGGCAGCAAAAGGCAACCTCTACATATTCCACATGTCCACGAAGGAGGGTCTCAGAGCGGTCAATATCGGCCGAAAGAGGGGGGTCCAAGTCTTTGCCGAGACCGGGCCACATTACCTGCTCCTGAACGATGAGAAGTTCAGTAAGCCCGACGGCCATCTCTATGCCACCTGCCCACCCATCAGATCGAAGGAGGATTCCGAGGAGTTATGGAATGGCTTGACAAGGAACGAGATCCATACCCTCGCGACCGACCACTGTGCCTTCAACAGGGAACAGAAATCCATGTGGGAGGGCAATTTCACCAAGATCCCGTTCGGCATGCCCGGTATCGAGACGCTCGTCCCGATATCCTACTCGGAAGGGGTTGGGAAAGGGAGGCTCTCCCTGAGTCAGTTCGTCAATCTGATCAGCACGAGACCAGCCAAGATCTTCGGTCTCTTCCCGAGGAAGGGCGCCGTGAGGATCGGAAGTGATGCCGATCTCGTGATCTTCGATCCTGAGAAGGAGGTCACGGTCTCTGCCGAGTCGCATCACATGAACATCGACTACTCCCCGTTCGAGGGACTGAAGGTCAAGGGATGGCCCGAGATCACGATACTCAGGGGCCGGATCATCTGCGAGAAGGGCGAGTTCAAGGGAGAACGCGGCTATGGGACGTTCATTCCCAGGAAGATCGATCCGCAGTTCCTCAAGGTCTGACCCGCATCGTTGAACAAGAATACGAGGATGTGATGATAAGATGACAACCGCTGATGACAAGGATATTACGGTCGAGGACGTCCTGAATCCCGATTCGTTCGATGTGGACGAGGTCAAGGCACTGTGCGAGAAATACATCGCGCCCTGTGTCCACTATTACTATGAGAATCCCGTTCTCATCAGCAAGGGGAACGGGGCGACTCTCTATGATTCGGATGGAAAGGAATACATCGACCTCTTTGCCGGTGTGTGCACCATATTATCGGGGCATTGCAATCCGAAGATCACGAACGCCCTGAAAAGGCAGCTGGATCTGCTGATGCACACAACGACCCTGTACCCCACGGTCCCAATGGTCGCCTACGCGAAGAAACTTGCATCGATCGCTCCCGGGCCATTGAACAAGTGCTTCTTTGTCAACAGCGGGTCCGAGGCGAACGAAGCGGCCCTCCACCTGATCAAGATGTACAAGGGCTCGCATTTCGTCATGTCGCTGAACGGCTCCTTCCATGGCAGGACCTTGATGGCCATGAGTCTGACGAACCAGGGTGCGTGGAGACAGAATCTCCCCTATGCAACGGGCGTGCTCGGTGCCCCGCACGCAAACTGTTATCGATGCGCGTTCGGCCAGGAATACCCCGGCTGCGATTATGAATGCGCCAGATATGCCGAAAAGATCATCCGATGTCAGACACCCAACCAGATCGCGGGCATGATCGTGGAACCGATACAGGGGAACGGGGGGGTCATAACACCACCTCCGGAATACTTCAAGATCCTGTACGAGATCACGAAGAAGTACGATGGTGTGTTCATAAGCGACGAGGTCCAGACCGGGTTCGGAAGAACTGGGAAGACCTGGGGGATCGAACATTGGAACGTGACCCCAGATATCATCACCATGGCCAAGGGCATGGCCTCGGGATTCCCCATCGGAGGTTTCATTGCTCGGGACGAGATAGCTGATATCCTCAATCCGAAGGACCTGTTCTCGACCTACGGCGGGAACCCGCTCGCAATGGTCGCAGGGCTTGCCAATATCGAGGTGTTCATGGAGGAGGACTTCCCTGCGAGGGCTGCAAGATTGGGCGCCGTGTACAAGAAAGGTCTGAACGAGCTGATGGAATCCCACAGCATCATCGGCGACGTACGGGGCAAGGGCCTCATGTTGGGCTTCGAGCTCGTCAAGAGCAAGGACGACAAGACGCCGCTGACGGAAGAGACCCCCCGATTCATGGAGATCGCAAAGGACATGGGATTGTTCATCGGAGCCGGTGGTCTGGAGGGCAACGTGGTCAGGATCAAGCCGCCATTGGTCATGACACCAGAGCAGATAGACCGGTCACTGGAGATCCTGGATTCCGCCCTGAAGAAACTGGAATCGACTCTGTAGCGGCGAGGTCATCCCCATCCCCCCGGGTGGTCCGGGGGGAGGATCCTTTCCTGAGCGCAGTCAGTTTCTAGGAACACCGCTCCAGGATGTCCGCGAATCCTCGGATGATGGACACCCCCATCCCACGAGGGGATGGAGGCGAGCACGATCCTTGTGTGACGCGATCAGATCTCATACAGTCCTTCGGTTAGAACCAGCGCGAGATCAGGACCTTCTTGTGTGTAAAGAAGTTGATCGCATCCTTGCTCTGGCCGTGGATGTCACCGAAGAACGAATCCTTCATCCCGCAGAATGGGAAGCACGCGATCGGTGCCGCGACGCCTATGTTGACCCCGATGTTCCCGCACTCCACCTCATAGTGGAACCTGCGTGCAGTCTTCCCACTCTCGGTATAGAGGATGGCCGAATTGCCGTAACGGCTGGAATTGACCAACCCTATTGCCTGTTCAAGGTCCTTCGCTTTCCACAATGAGAGTACCGGCCCGAAGATCTCTTCCCTTCCAACGGTCATCTCCGGGGTAACGTCTTCGAAGATACAAGGCCCGATGAAGTGTCCGTTCTCGCACCCTTCTACAGACACGTTCCGACCATCAAGGGTCAGTCTCGTGCCCTCTTCAACACCCTTTTCGATGAGGCCCAGGATGCGCTGCTTGGCCGCAGCTGTAACGACCGGACCCATGGAGACGTCTTCATCCAAACCGTTGCCGACCCGGATCTTTTTTGCCTCCTCCATGATCCTGTCACGGAGTGGTGCGTAGATGTCACCAACTCCAACGACATTACTGATCGCAAGGCAGCGCTGGCCTGTGTTGCCGTAGACCGACTTGATTATGTTCGGGATCGCACTCTCGAGATCTGCGTCGGGCATGACGACCGCGAAGTTCTTTGCACCGGCCTGGCACTGGACACGCTTTCCATACTCCGCTGCGGTCTTGTAGATATGCCTGGCAACAGGTGTTGATGTGACAGAGGATATGCCAGCGATGTCGGGGTGTTTGATCATCGCGTCCGCAACATCCTTGTCGCCGTGCACGAGCGAGATGACACCCGGAGGGAACCCGGCCTTGTCCATCAATTGAAAGACGAGGTCCACGGACGTGGGGGTGATCTCAGATGGTTTGATGATACAGGTGTTCCCGGTCGCGGTCGCATAGGGAATGAACCAGAACGAGATCATCGTGGGGAAATTGAATGCTGAGATGACACCAAAGACGCCAAGGGGTACCCGGGTGAATTGCTCATCGATGTTCTCATTGATATCCGTTAAGAACTCGCCCTGCATGAGCGTCGGCATGCCGGTGCCGACCTCGATGTTATCGATGGTCCTTCCCATTTCAAGGTACGCTTCTCTGTAGACCTTACCATGGTCTTTGGTAAGGCACCGGGCTAGTTCCTCGAGATGGTCGTCGACCAGGTCCTTCAGCTTGAAAAGAGGCTGGACCCTTTTCATGGCAGGTACCATTCTCCAGCTCTCGAAAGCCTTCTTCGCCGCCGCTACAGCCTCGTTAAGCTCCCCTTGTGTTGACATGGGGACCTCTGCTAGAGTCTCACCCGTTGCCGGGTTCTCAACCGGCAAGAAGTTCTCAGCCTTTGATTCGACCCATTTACCATTGATGTAGTTCTTAAGCCTCTCGACCATGCATCATCACCTTTATCTTAATATTATTGGATTAAAGTATATCAGGTCCTCATTTCCCCGTCGTCCTTTCCAGCGATCCGGTACATCCCAAATAATATAAGGTTAGTGGACCCTGCCCCGATGGTCCGGGTATCGGGCGCCGTTGGCTTGGCCCTTGCTGCCCCCACGGATCTGTGAAATGGCCAAGAACTCCCTCTAGGAGCAGAGGATGCGGACGTCCGCCCCATCCACGAAACTCAAATAAAATAGTACACACATAGCGGGCACTCTGCCCATAGGGGGGATTCAATCCATGGCAAGCGAGATCGTCTGGCGCCCAACGGGAGCGTACCTCAAGAAGAGCAACATCCGCCGTTTCATGGACAAGCATGACATCGATGATTACGACGGACTGGTCCGAAGGAGCATCGAGGAACGGGACTGGTTCTGGAACGCCGTCGTCGAGGATGCAAACGTCGAGTGGTTCGAGCCCTACACCCGGGTCTACGACGACTCGCGGGGGATCGAGTGGGCTAGGTGGTTCGTGGACGGGAAGATCAACATCGTGCACAACGTCCTGGACCGGCACGCACTCTCAAGCCGGCGTGACAAGCTAGCCTTCATCTGGGCCAGCGAGACCGGCGAGGAGAGGATGGTGACGTACGGGGAGCTCTACGAGGACGTCAACAGGTTCGCCAATGGCCTGAGGTCCCTGGGTATCGGGCGGGGGGACCCGGTGTGCATGTACATGCCCATGGTGCCCGAGATAATCGTGGCCTTCCTGGCGATCCTCAAGATAGGTGCCATCGCCGTCCCCATCTTCTCGGCCTTCGGGCCGGAGGCGGTGAGGACGAGGCTCGAGGACGTGGACGCACGGATCGTTCTCACGGCCGATGGGTCCATCAGGCACGGTAGGACCATCGAGATCAAGGCTAAGGCCGACCAGTGCGTGGAGGGCGTGGGGACGGTCGAGAAAATCATCGTCCTCAAGCGGCTGGGCAACGATATCCCGTGGAAAGAGGGACGTGATGTCTGGTGGGACGAGCTTGTTTCCGGCCAGCCGGAGGAGTGCCGGACCGAAGAGATGGACTCGGAAGACACTGCAATGCTGCTCTACAGCTCCGGGACCACCGGGAAGCCGAAGGGAACGGTCCACACCCACGGGGGCAGCAACGTCCAGGTGGCCAAAGAGGTCGGGTACTACATGGACGTGAAGGAAGGGGACGTCCTCTTCTGGGTCACGGACATCGGGTGGATGATGGGTCCCTGGCAGATCCTGGGTGCCCAGCACCATGGCGCCACCCATTTCATCTATGAGGGAGGGATCAACCATCCTGCTCCCGACAAGCTGTGGGAGCTCGTGGAGAGGTACAGTATCACCGGTCTGGGGATCTCGCCCACGCTCGTTCGTGTCCTGATCAAGGAGGGGGACGAGTGGGTGGCTCGCCACGACCTGAGTAGCCTGAGGATGCTCGGGTCCACCGGGGAGCCGTGGGACGATTCCTCCTGGAACTGGCTGTTCGAAAAGGTGGGCAAGCGAAGGCTCCCAATCATCAACATCTCGGGCGGGACGGAACTGTTCGGCTGCCTCCTGAGCCCACTGCCAATCACCGACCTCAAGCCAAAGACGCTCCGTGGACCGGGCCTCGGCATGGACATCGATTGCCTGGACGAGAACGGCAAGTCGGTACGCGGGGGGATCGGTACCCTTGTGTGCAGGAACGTCGGCCCCTCGATGACCAGGGGGTTCTGGGGGGATCCCGAGCGGTACATAGAGACCTACTGGTCGCACTTCCCCGGGATGTGGTATCATGCCGACCTGGCCCATGTGGACGCGGACGGGTTCTGGTTCCTTCTCGGGAGGGCCGATGACCTCATGAAGATATCGGGCATGCGCGTGGGTCCCGCGGATATCGAGACCGCGCTCATAGATCACGGGACCGTCAGCGAGGCGGCGGCCTTCGGGGTACCCGACGAGACGACAGGGGAGGCGATCGTCTGCTTCGCCGTGCTCAAACCGGGGAACGAGCCCAGCGACGACCTGCGCAAGGACCTGCGGGAGCATGTGGGGGACATCCTCGGCAAGCCCTTCAGACCGAGAAGCATCCTCTTTGTGGAGGCCCTCCCGAAGACGAGGTCGGGGAAGATCGTCCGACGTACCATCAAGAACATCTACATCGGAAGCGGTCCCGTCGGCGACGTATCGACGCTCGAGAACCCGGAGGCACTGGACGGGATACGAAGGGCCGTTTAACGGCTCGAGGTGGGCACTACTTACTGTCCGATCCTTCCTTGGACTCGATGTCGAAAAGAAGGTCCCCCACATTGACTAGGTCCCCCTCCTTGAAGTGGACCTTCTTCACCGTCCCATGAAAGGGCGCGGTCACCTTGCACTCCATCTTCATGGCCTCGAGGATGAGCAGGTCCTGGTGTGGCTGTACACCGTCCCCCTCTCCCACGAGGACCTTCACGACCCGGCCAGGCATCTGTGCTGTGAGGTCGCCCTTTGAAGATGGGGATTGATCGATGACATGCGAGCTCTTCTCGACCCTCGTGAGCGTGAAGACCTCTCCATCGAAGGAGACGAACCGCTTGTCACCCGCACTGGCAACGATGCACTTGTAGGACCTGGCACCATCATGGATCCGGAAGGCTCCCCCGCCAAGATCCTCGATCCTGACCTCGTGGGGTTCCCCGTCAATGGATACCGTGAACGAGTCGTCTCCCTTCTCAACGCTAGCAACGAAGATCTTGGACCCGTACTCATAACCAACGTCTGTATAGCGCATTGCTAGCTTATCCTCCATTTATCGCGGCCCTTCCACGGTGAGTAGGGATCTGCCTCGAGGAACGTTCCCTCCATCGGGACTGATCGTGCCCCCTCCAGCATATCGAATATCGATGCCGCGATGATCGCCTCCTTGGGAGGCGCCTCTCGTCCCTTCGGCCAGTCGCTGAAGTATTTTTGGATGAAGTTCGTGTCGGTCTGGCCCCGCCTGAAGGCGGCGTGGTGCGAGATCTCTTTCAGGAATGGTATGTTCGTGGTCACGCCAAGGGCCGAGTAGTTGGAGAGGGCCCACAGCATCTTGTCGATGGCCTCGTCCCGGTTCTCTGCATGGACGATGAGCTTTGCGAGCATGGGATCGTAGTGGTGGGTGATCTCGGTCCCCTTCTCGATCCCCATCTCATGTCTGATGTTACCCCCCAGGGGGATCGACAATTGGTGCAGCGTTCCCGTCGATGGCAGGAAGGACTTCTCCGGATCCTCTGCATAGATCCTGCACTCGATCGCATGCCCCCTGCTCCTAACCTCTGATTGCTGTATCGTTAGGCGCTCATCGGCAGCGATCTTGATCTGCCACTTGACGATATCGATTCCCGCTGTGGCCTCGGTGATCGCGTGCTCCACCTGAAGGCGAGTGTTCATCTCGAGGAAGTAGTAGTCCTTGCCGGACAGCATGAACTCCACGGTCCCTGCATTGGTGTATCCCACGGTCTCTGCAACCTTGACGGCCGCCTCACCCATCCTCTCCCTCAGGTCCGAGGTAAGGGCCATGCTCGGAGTCTCCTCGATGATCTTCTGATGCCTTCGCTGGATCGAGCATTCCCGTTCCAACAGGTGAACGGTGTGCCCGAAGTTGTCAGCCAGGATCTGGAACTCGATGTGACGTGGATCGATGATGAATTTCTCCAGCAGGAGCTTTCCGTCACCGAAGGCAGATATTGCCTCCCGGGCAGCGCTCTCTGCGGTGGAGATGAACTCCTTTCTCTCATGCACTATTCTGATGCCCTTGCCACCCCCGCCTGCGGCAGCCTTGATCATGACGGGGAAACCGATGACATCGGCCTCTTCGAGAAGTCTTTCATTGTCCTGTTCATCGCCGTGGTAGCCGGGTATCGTCGGGATCCCTGCCTTCTCCATGATCTGCTTCGAGCGGATCTTGCATCCCATGTCTCGTATGACGTCGGATCGGGGCCCGATGAACGAAAGCCCTGCGTCCTCGCATCGTTGTGCGAACTCCGGATTCTCGGACAGGAATCCATAGCCGGGGTGGATCGCTTCGGCCCCGCTCTTCTTAGCGACGTCGAGGAGCTTGTCGATGTTCATGTAGCTCTCCAGCGGTGAGGACTCGCCGAGGTGATGCGACTCGTCCGCCAGCTTCATGTGGACAGATCTCTCGTCGGCATCGGAGTAGATGGCGATGGTATGTATCCCCATCTCCTGGCAGGCCTTTATCACCCTCGAGGCTATCGCCCCCCTGTTCGCGATGAGAATCCGCTTGAACATGTTCCTCATTCACCCCCGGTTTTCCAGGAGGGTTTTCTCTTCTCAAGGAACGCTTGAACACCCTCGATGCCCTCGGGCGAGGCGCGGAGTCGGGCGATCGTCTCAGCATTGATCTTTTGGAGTTCAATCTCATCATGGAGATGGAACGATCTGACTAGCTCCTTGCACTCGCTAACGGCCCTCGGGCCACTTGATTTGATCCGCTTGATATTCTTGGCCACCAGGTCGTCCAGCTCTTCGTGTTTCGCTATCCCATCCACGAGGCCAAGCTCCACTGCCTTCCCCGGTCCGAAGCGTTCGCCCGTTATGAACAAGGACCTGGCCTTCGATGGACCTATCTTTCTGATGATGTACGGGGAGATGACCGCTGGTACGAGCCCCAGCTTCACCTCCGAGAACGCGAACACCGCCTTCTCACTCGCGATCGCGATATCGGATGCGCCGACAAGCCCGACGCCGCCTCCGATGGCAGCTCCGTTGATCCTCGTTATCACCGGCTTGCTGCATCTGTCGATGGTTTCGAGCATCCTGGATAGTGTGAACGCGTCACGCAGGTTCTCCTCGTCCGAGTATTCCGCCATCCTCCTCATCCAGTTCAGGTCGGCTCCGGCACAGAACGATTTGCCCCTGCCGGTGAGCACGATAACGCGGATCTTTGGGTCAGCGTCCAAGGCCTCGAAGCACTTTGTCAGCTCCAGGACAAGCTGATCGTTGAAGGCGTTGTGGACCTCCGGCCTATCGAGGGTGACGGTGGCGACACCATCATCGGACTCGACACCTATCGACTCAAGATCAAACATCTCAACCATCGGAATCCCACCTACATGCGGAATACGCCGTACTTCGACTCGGGGATCTCGGAGTTCAGCGCGGCGGAGATCGCGAGGCCCAGGACCATCCTTGTGTCCTTGGGATCGATAATCCCGTCATCCCAAAGCCGCGCGGTCGAATAGTATGCGCTTCCCTCCCGATCGTACTTCTCAAGGATGGGTCTTACTATCTCATCCTTTTCTTTCTCAGAGAGGGTCTTGCCCTTCCTCTTCATCTGGTCCATCTTTACCGTGAGTAGGACATTGGCGGCCTGTTCACCACCCATGACCGAGATCCTGGCGTTAGGCCACATCCAGAGCTGCCGAGGTTCGTAAGCCCTCCCGCACATTGCATAGTTGCCTGCACCGAAGGATCCTCCAATGACCACGGTGAACTTCGGGACCTGGGCATTGGCCACGGCCATGACCATCTTTGCGCCGTCCTTTGCTATTCCCTGACTTTCGTAGTCCTTCCCCACCATGAACCCGGTGATGTTTTGGAAGAAGATGATCGGGAGCTTCCTCTGCGCGCAAAGCTGGATGAAGTGCGTACCCTTGACCGCGCTCTCGCAGAACAGGACACCGTTGTTGGCCAGCACCCCCACAGGGTAACCCATTATCCTAGCGAAACCGCACACCAGGGTCGGTCCGTACAGTTTCTTGAACTCGTGGAACCTGCTGCCGTCCAGTATCCGTGCAAGCACCTCCCTGACGTCAAAGGGCTTCTTGGGATTCTTCGATAATATCCCGTAGATCTCCTCCGACTCGTACTTGGGCTCCTCGGGAGGTGAAACGTCAAGATGGATCTTTTCCGGCCTGTTCAGGCTCTCCACTATGTTTCTGGTAAGGTCAAGAGCATGCGCGTCATCGAGCGCGTAATGGTCGCTCACCCCGGATTCCCTGCAGTGGACGTCCGCGCCACCCAGCTCCTCCGCGTCCACCTCCTCGCCCGTTGCCGCCTTTACGAGTGGTGGGCCTCCCAGGAAGATCGTTCCCGTTCCTTTGACTATCACGGTCTCGTCGGACATCGCAGGGACATAAGCACCTCCGGCCGTGCACGATCCCAGGACGACCGAGATCTGTGGTATCCCCATAGCCGACATCCTGGCCTGGTTGAAGAATATCTTACCGAAATGATCCTTGTCCGGGAACACCTCGTCCTGCATGGGCAGGAACGCGCCCCCGGAGTCCACAAGATAGATGCAGGGCAAGTTGTTCTCCATGGCCATCGTCTGGGCCCTGATGTGCTTCTTCACGGTCATGGGGAAGTAGGTCCCGCCCTTCACGGTGGGATCGTTCGCTATGATCATCACCTCCTTCCCGTGGACGACGCCGATGCCCGTGATTATCCCTGCACAGGGCGCACCATCATCGTACATGCCGGAAGCGGCGAGCGTGCTGAACTCGAGGAAAGGGGTATTGGGGTCCAGGAGCTGTTCGAGCCTTTCGCGGGGCAGCATCTTTCCGAGCGATCTCTGCCTCTCGATATATCGTTGCCCACCACCTGATTTGGCCTTCTTCAGCCGTTCCTTCAGCTCAGATACAAGGCCTGATTGGTACGCCTTGTTCTCCGAGTATTCTTCCAAGCTCGTATCGACCCTGCTCTCCAATACGTCCATTCGGGGTACCCGAGAACTGAAACCCTAATATATCTTTTCCTGACGGCGATGATGCTCAGACGAGGTCGACATCGCCCTCGAGCACGCACCTATTCCTCCCGTCATCCAGCTCCACCACGAGAGCTCCCCGCCGGTCCATACCGACCGCGATGCCCTCGAACGCCTCTTCCGGTGGCACGGGTCTCACACGGACCCTCGAGCCGATGCTCTCCACAAGGGACCTGTGTTCGGACAGGACTGCCGGGAACCCGCCCGAGAACATGTCCGAGCAGAGCGTCCCGAACTGCGTGAGGATGGAATTGAGCAGGGTATCCAGGTCGACCTCTACACCCCGTTCGTTCTTGATGGATGTGGTCCGCACCCGTATATCCTTTGAGAAACAGGACACATCGATATTGGCGTTCAGGCCTATCCCGATGACGAGGAACATGTCGCCCGATCGCCCCCGGAACATCTCTGATAGGATCCCGCATATTTTCCTACCTTCGACCCTCACGTCATTGGGCCATTTGACGCGGGCGTCCATGTCGTAATCGTTCCTCAGCACCCTGGCGACCGAGAGAGCACCGATGATGTTCAGGCTCGGGACCATGTCCGGCTCGATGTCCGGTCGGAGGATTATCGAGAACCACAGGCCGCCCTCGGGTGATTCCCACGAACGGTCCAACCGGCCCCTCCCCTTGCTCTGGGTCCGGGCAACGACAACCAAATCCTCCCCTGCGCCATCAAGGACCAGCTCTCTTGCGACCCTGTTCGTTGACTCCACGTCCTCAAGGTGATGGATCCGGAACTCTATCGCCATGTCCGAGCGCTTCCCGGAGTGGCAAGTATAAGAATCTGTATGGTGGGTTGGGGAAATGGCTGGTCCATGATGGCGGATTCAGATGCGGGAGAAGGTCGGGAAAGGTCTGTCGTGGGGCCCCTTCGGCTAGGGGGTTCCGAGATCTTCCAGGTCAGCGACGGTGCATGCTGGCTGGACGGCGGCGCGATGTTCGGAGTTGTGGCAAAGACTCAGTGGAGCAAGTACACATACTCTGACGAGAGGAACCGAATAGAGCTCGGTCTGCATCCCCTCCTTATCAAGGCAAAGGGCAAGAACATCCTGGTGGACACTGGGATCGGAGGGTGGTCCGGCTCGAAGTACACGAAGAAGTTCGTTGACATTTTCGGGATAAAGCATCCCCCCACCCTCATCCAGTCCCTTAGAGAGATCGGCCTCGGACCGGAAGACATCGACATAGTCATCAACACCCACCTGCACTTCGATCATGCGGGGGGCAACGCCTGCCGGTCCGACGGTGAGCTCGCCCCCACGTTCAAGAACGCAAGGTACTTTGTGCAGAAGAGCGAGCTGGAGGACGCGAAGAGCCCGAGCGAGAGGTCAAGGGCGTCCTACATCCGGGAGGATTTCGAGGTGCCCGAGAACGCGGGCCAGCTCGAGACGGTGGAGGGGAACGTTGAGATCGTCCCCGGCGTCTCCACCATCCTGACCCCCGGTCACACCAGGTCCCACCAATCTGTGAAGCTGGAGACCTCCGAAGGTGTCCTCGTATACCTCGGGGACCTGATACCGACAACCGCCCATCTCAGGGGTTTGGCCTGGATCATGGGCTACGACCTCTTCCCCCTCACAACGCTTGAGACGAAGAGGGACCTCTTAAGGGAGGCACTCGATGGAGACTGGACGCTTGCGTTCGAGCACGATACCAGCGTTGGTATGGGAAGGGTAAAGATGGATGATAGAGGCAGGTACTCCCTCGATCAGGTCTTCAGCTTTCGATGATCATATCGGAGGCTTGGCGCGGCTACTCCCTTACTACGGACATAGCGACCGCGTTGCCCCCTCCCAGGCAAAGGGTAGCGAGGCCCAAATCCTTCTCCCTCTGCTTCATCGCGTAGAGTAAGGTGACCAGGACCCTCGCACCCGAGGCGCCTAACGGGTGGCCGAGGGACACTGCGCCTCCGTTTACATTGACCCTCGACGGATCGATCCCCATCTCCTCGATCAATCTGATGGACTGGACCGCGAACGCCTCGTTCAGTTCCACAAGATCGTAGTTATCGATCTTCCTACCAGTCTTGGCCATCAGCTTCTTCACCGCGACCGTGGGAGCCAGCAACACCCACTTCGGGGGCAGCCCTCCGGTCGCATAGCCCTCGACCTTGGCCATCGGTGCGATACCCAGGTCATTGGCCGTGTCCTTCTCCATTACCAGAACGGCCGCTGCCCCGTCGTTCAGCGTGGATGCATTGCCCGCGGTCACTGTCCCGTCATTCTTGAACACCGGCTTGAGCCGGGCAAGCCTTTCCAGTGATGAGTCTTCCCTCGGGCCCTCATCCGTGTCGATTATGACCGTTCCTTTCCTTCCCTCGACCTCTACGGGCACGATCTCATCCTTGAACCTGCCCTCCTTGATCGCGGCAGCCGCCTTGTGCTGGCTCTCCAGCGCGTACCTGTCCTGCTCCTCACGAGAGATCTTGTATTCCTCTGCGACTGACTCGCCCGTCATGCCCATGTGCACGTCATTGAACGGGCACCAAAGGCCGTCCTTTATCATGGCGTCCTTGAGCTTGGTGTCACCAAACTTCTTGCCGGTCCTCAGACCATTTAATAGGTGAGGGGCAAGCGACATGTTCTCCATCCCGCCAGCGATCACGACCTTCGCGTCACCGGCCTTGATCGACTGGGCCGCGAGCATGACCGCCTTGAGGCCCGATCCGCACACCTTGTTCACCGTGAATGCTCCGACCTCATTGGGGATCCCGCCGTGTATCGCTGCCTGCCTTGCTGGGTTCTGACCCAGTCCGGCAGTGATGACATTGCCGAATATGACCTCATCGACCAGCCCCGGTTCGATATCCGAGCGGTTCACAAGCTCCTTTATTGTCAGAGCTCCCAGCTTGGTGGCCGGTACCGTCGACAGGCCGCCCATGAACCTCCCGATAGGTGTTCTGACGGCACTGACTATCACTGCTTCTCCTGATCCCATCTTCATCACTTGAAGTCCGGTTTCTTCTTCTCGAGGAACGCGCCCATCCCCTCGGCCGGCTCCCCGCTGGAGAAGCAGATACCGAAGGACTGGGTCTCAAGGATCATGGCCGAATCAAGGTCCATATTAAGGCCCCGGTTCATAAGGAGCTTTGCGGTCGTGACGGCGAATCTACCGGCGTTCGCGATCTCCTTGGCAACATCCCGTGCCTCCTTCATGAGGACGTCCGGGCCCACGACCTTGTTGACAAGACCGATCCTCTCCGCCTCGTCCGCCGTGATGGTCCTTCCCGTGAGAATGAGCTCCTTTGCCTTGGCAGGTCCGATCAGCCGGGGGAGGCGCTGGGTCCCGCCGAATCCCGGTATCACACCGAGCTTCACCTCTGGCTGCCCGAGTATCGCGTTCTTGGAGGCGAGCCGGATGTCCATACTCATGGCGAGCTCACATCCACCCCCCAGAGCGAAACCGTTTATGGCCGCGATCGTTGGCTTGGACAAGTTCTCTATCTTGGAGAGGACCGCATGGCCCAGCTTGGAGTAGCTGATGGCGGCCAGTGGGTCCATGTCCCGCATCTCGGAGATATCCGCACCAGCGACGAATGATTTGTCGCCCTTACCAGTCAGTATGCACACTCGGACCCCGTCATCCCTCTCCAGTCGGTCAAAGACATCTTCCAGCTCCTTGAGCACTTCCGTGTTCAGGGCGTTCAAGGCCTTGGGCCTGTTGATGAGAATGGTCGCGATCCGTTCCTCTACATCCACCAAGATGTTCTTATACTCGTAATCTCCCAGCATACCGATTGCCTCCACGACGACTATCCCGCACCCCTAAGACTATACATTTAAATTCATCTATGCCCTTTTGGCCACTTCCTGCTCGAACACATGACAGAGGACTTCCCGGAACGGGAGACCTCAAGATCGGGATTGCTGAATCCTCCCGATTGCAAGCAGGAACAGGGAACCGGGGGTAGTACCAAATGAAGAAAGGGAAGAGAACCGCACCCAGGGATGTCTACATGGTATCCGGGGGGGTCACGAAGTTCGCGAAGGCCCACCCAGAGATGAACTTCCAGTTGATGGTGAAGCGAGCCTTCGACTATGCGATGAAGGATGTCCCCGACCTCACTATGGACATGATCGACGGCTCGGTCGCCTCGTACTTCTCGGACCACTTCACAAGGCAGCTGATGGCCGGGAGCATGGTGAACGACTTCCTCGGACTCTGCCCGAAGCCCAGCAAGAGGACCGAGGGAGGTGGTGCGACCGGCGGTCTTTGTCTGCAATCAGGCTATGAGGCAGTTGCATCGGGCAGGATGGACGTGTGCGTTTCCTTCGGTTTCGAGACCATGTCCCGGGTCAACACGTGGAAGGGCAACGAGTTCATCGCCCTGGCGTCCGACACGAACTTCGACTATCCTGTCGGAGGCTTCTACACAGGCTACTACGCCATGATGGTGGTCCGGCACATGCACGAGTTCGGGACCACCCCGGAGCAGATGGCCCTGGTATCGGTGAAGAACCACGGTAATGCGCTCTACAATCCCTATGCTCAAAGCCCCATGAAGCTCACGGTCGAGGATGTGCGTTCCAGCCCGATGGTCGCTTATCCGCTGACCAGGCTGGACTGCTGCGCCATGTCGGATGGTGCCGCGGCCTGCATCCTCGCGTCGGAGGACGTCGCCTTCGAGCTGACCGACAACCCCGTGAAGATAAGCGGCGTCGGGACGGGTACCGACGCCATGAGGATGGCAGACCGTCCCCACAAGGACGTCATTCTGCTGCCGTGGGAGAACAAGTTGGACTATAAGGGCCTGAAGTATCCGGGCGTGCACTCGTTCAGGGCGGGCAGGGCCGCTGCTAAGATGGCCTACGAGCATGCGGGCATCACGGACCCCATCAAGGAGATCGATCTCATCGAGCTCCACGACGCTTACACATCATCGGAGATCCAGACCTACGAGGACCTTGGCCTGTGCAAGTACGGGGAGGGTGGACAGTTCATAGAGGAGGGCCAACCCGAGCTGAACGGTAAGATCCCTGTCAATCCCTCCGGCGGTCTCTTGGCATGCGGTCACCCTGTTGGGGCCACGGGCCTGATGCAGGCGGCGTTCGCGTTCTGGCAGGTCCAGGGGACGATCAAGAAACACATGGGAAGCGACAGGCTTCAGATCCCCAATGCCAAGAGGGCCCTGATACACTCCCATGCGGGGACAGGCACATACGTTGCCGTGAGCATAATGGAGAGGGGGCGTTAGGATGGCGAAGAGAAAGGAAAGGATCAAACTCCCCGAGACAGAGGAGGGCACCGTGCTCTTCAACGTGGACCCGATCATAATCAAGCACCATTATGAGGTCGACTACATACACTCCTATGCCCAGGACTCTCCATTCTTTTCGGGCCTCGCGAAGAAGAAGCTCATGGGGACCAGGTGCACGAAGTGCGGCTACACCTATGCGACCCCCAAGGTCAGCTGCATGATGTGCGGCGCCGAGGCAGAGTGGATCGAGCTTCCGCTCGTGGGCAGGGTACATACCTGGACGACATGCTACTTCGGGGGCCAGGAGTTCCTGAAGGAGACGCCGTTCAACCTTGCGCTTATCGAGTTCGATGGGGCCGACACCCTGTTCATGAGCAGAGTGATCGGTGTCAAGGAGGAGGACATGAGGGTCGGGATGAAGGTGAAAGCCCAGTTCCTGCGGAACCTGAAGTTCAAGCCCACGGACGTGTATTTCGTACCGTTCAAGGGAGATGAATAGAGAGGACAGGTGATCGAATGGCGTTGTACACAGAAGACCAGAAGAGGATACTCAAGACATTATATCCTAATGATTTCGAGGACTATGACATCATCCTGCGGACCCTGGACAAGGTAATCGAAAAGGAGGTGCTCCCACGGGCCGAGGAGGTCGACGGCGAGAAGATATTCCCGAAGGAGGGCATGGATACGCTCTTCGAAGAGGGGCTCGTGTCCATGTCCTTCCCTCCTGAGTATGGAGGCCTCGGTCTCCCTTACCCGGTGTATATCGCCTGCATGGAACTGGTCTCAAAAGCATGCGCGTCCACGTCGATATCCTTGGCCATACACAGCACCGTCTGCGAGGGGCTGCGTCTCTTCGCAAGCGAAGAACTGAAGAAGACGTGGTTGCTGGAAAAGGGTCTCCTCGAGGGAAGGTCCCTTGCTGCCTTCGCCCTGACCGAACCCGGGTGCGGGTCGGACGCCGGGGCCATCCGTACCAAGGCAAGGCTCGAAGGCGATGAATACGTGATCGATGGTACGAAGACCTTCATTACCAACGCCGGAGTGGCTGACGTCTATTTCGTGTTCGCACTGACGGACAACGGCCCGACCGCCTTCCTGGTCGAGGCGGACCGACCCGGGCTCTCCATCGGCAAGGATATCCCTAAGGTGGGCGTCAAGGGTACGAAGACCGGTGAGGTGATATTCGAGGACTGCAGGATACCTAGCTCCAACCTCGTCGGTACCGAGGGGAAAGGATTCAAACATGCAAAGGAAATGCTCAACAGGGGCCGGCTCACGATCGGTGTCCTCTCGGTCGGTATCGCCCAAGCAGCCCTGGAGAAGGCGCTTCGGTACAGCAAGGAAAGGAAGGCGTTCGGTACACCGATCTCCTCCTTCCAGCTCACGCAGGAGAAGTTCGCCAACATGGTCACCGAGATAAACGCGGCACGGCTCCTGACCTACTATGCGGCCAGCCTCAAGGAACAGGGCGTGCCCTTTGCCTCCGAGGCCGCGCAGGCCAAGCTCTTCGCATCGGAAGCGTCAGTGAGGGCGTGCGATAACACCATACAGGTACTTGGCGGGTACGGATACGCCGATGAATACGATGTCCACAGACATTGGCGGGATGCCAAGCTCATGACCATCGGCGAGGGTTCCTCGGAGATATTGCGTCTATTGATCGCCCACATGGCGTTAAAGGCAGTGTGATCGCTGAAAGAGGAGGTATGTTACGATGAAGATCATTGTATGCGTAAAGATGGTTCCCGACACCACAACTAAGATAGTGGTGGCCGGAAACGGCAAGGACATAGACCGGTCGGGTGTTGAGTACGTCCTCAACCCCTATGACGAGTACGCCGTCGAGGAGGCGTTGAGCATCAAGGAGAGGTTCTCGGGGAGCGAGGTCGTAATACTGTCACTGGGTCCGAGCGAAAGCACTAAGACCATCCGGACCGCCCTTGCCATGGGCGCTGACAGGGGTGTGCTGCTGAAGGCAGAGAGCACGGACCCGTTCGTTGTCGCAAAGGCCCTGGCCGACGAGATATCATCCATGGACCCCGGCCTCGTCCTCCTGGGCAAGCAGGCCGTGGACGACGACGCCAACCAGGTGGGAGGGCTCGTAGCTGAGTTCCTCGGGCTCCCCTTCGTGTCGTCCATCATCAAGCTCGAGATCAGCGAGGACCGTGCCGTCGCCCAGAGGGAGAGGGAGGGCGGCTATGACGTAGTGGAGGTCCCGCTACCCTGCGTTCTATCGGCCCAGAGGGGGCTGAACGAGCCCCGATACACGACAATGAAGGGGATCATGATGTCAAAGCGAAAGCCCATCGAGGAGAAGGAACCGATCCTCTCCGAATCCCTGCTCGAGGTGACCTCCCTCCACCTGCCGCCGCCCCGATCCGGGGGCAAGATCGTGGGCGAGGGAAAGGAGGCCGTCCCCGAGCTCGTGAGGCTCTTGAAGGAGGAGGCAAAGATACTCTGAGGTGATAGATATGGCGTTCGATATCATCGTTTATGCAGAAAATAAGAAAGATGGCTTCAAGAGGTCCGTGCTGGAGGCCGTCAGTGAGGGCAGGAGGCTGGCCGACACGTTGGGCTCCGAGCTCTGCGCAGTTGTCATAGGATCCGATGTCGGGGCCCTGGCCCCGGCCCTGGGTGAGTTCGGGGCGGACCTGGTGCTCGTCGCGGAGGACGAGGGACTGGGAACCTTCTCCCCTGACGGATACTGCGACATACTGGAGCGGGCCATCACTCAAAAATCATCCTCCATCGTTCTCCTCGATGCCTCGATCCGTGGCAAGGAGCTCGCCGCCAAGCTCTCCGCGCGTCTGAGCGCGGGACTAGCCACGGAGTGCGTGAATATCGAGATCAAGGATGGGACGCAGGTCGTGGCCACACGACCCCTGTACGCCGGCAAGGCCCTTGTGGATGTGGCCTTCAACTCTCCGATCCGGATCATGACCCTGAGGCCGAAGGCGTTTGTGGCCTCCGAGGCCCCCCGGGAGGCTGCCATCGAGAGGATGGAACACGCTCCCGATGAGGGCAGGACAGGGCCTGTGATCAAAGAGACCATCGATGTCGGTGGGGGTAAGATCGACCTACGTGAGGCGGACATCATCGTCTCGGGCGGGAGAGGTATGAAGAACGGCGAGAACTTCGCCATCCTCGAGGAGTTCGCTGACCTGCTCGGGGGGGTCGTGGGAGCATCAAGGTCCGCCGTCGATGCGGGATGGAGACCGCACTCCGACCAGGTCGGGCAAACGGGCAAGGTCGTCTCGCCCAGCCTCTATGTCGCCTGCGGCATATCCGGCCAGATCCAGCACCTTGTGGGGATGAACACGTCCAAGAACATCGTTGCTATCAACAAGGACCCCGATGCCCCTATATTCGCCGTTGCCGATTACGGGATCGTCGGTGACCTCTTCGATGTCGTTCCCGCCCTTACGGAGGAAGCACGAAGGCTCAGGTCGTAGCGGGCACGGAAGCTTTAGGGGCTCGATCCCCGGACCACATGGTCCCTGTAAGGATCACATCATCGTGTATTTCGGCCCGCCCCCGCCCTCCGGCGGTACCCACGTGATGATCTCGTAGGGATCCTTCACGTCACAGGTCTTGCAGTGGACACAGTTGGAGAAATTGATCTTGAGCGTGGGCTTGCCCGTCTCCTCGTCGACCTCCATCTCGTAGACATTGGCCGGGCAGAACCTCGTGCACGGATTCTGGTATTCCTTGGTGCACTTAGTGTAGCAGATGCTTGTGTCCGCCACTCTGAGGTGGGGCGGTTGCTTCTCCTCGTGGATGGTCCCGGAATGGTACACGTCCGTCTCCTTGTTGAAGGTCCGCTTCCCATCGAACGCGATGATGCCCTTCTCCTCGTCCGTGGGCGAGTCCGTCCCATAGTGATCGGCCACCGTTCTCAGGGATGTGTAATCGGGTTGCGCTCCGAGGCGGGCCTTGAGGAACCGCCCCCCAAAAAGGAACTGGAACCCTCCCCTGACCAGCCCGGCCCACAATCCCTGGTGGAAGGCTTGGTGGAAGTTGCGCGATCTGTAGAGTTCTTGGCCGACATCGCTTCCGAGGAGTGAGTCAGCGTAGCCTTTGAGCACGGCCTCCGAGAACTCGTTCTTCTTGATGGCCTCGAAGATGGAGTCTGCGGCCAGCATCCCGGACCTCATGGCCACATGGATCCCCTTGAGCTTCTGGCTGATGAAGAGGCTTGCTGAGTCCCCGACGATGAGCCCGCCCTCAAAGGTGAGCTTCGGGATGGAGAAGTACCCGCCCACGGGGGCGGTCTTTGCCCCGTACTGGAGGGGCTTCCCTCCCTCGAGCAGGCCGCCGATGAAGGGATGGAGCTTGTACTTCTGGAACTCGGAATGGGGGTCCAGGAATGAATCCTTGTAGTCCAGGCCGGTCATGAGCCCCAGGGCGACCCGGTCGTTCTTCATGCCATAGATGAACCCTCCCCCGTAGGTACTGCTCTTGTGGGGATAGCCCATGGTGTGGATGACCTCTCCCGGCTCGATCCTTCCCTTCGGGACCTCCCACACCTCCTTCACTCCGAGCACGTAGCTCTGGGGGTTCTTCCCCTTGTCCAGATCGAATCGGTCGATGACAGCCTTGGTGAGGCCCCCCCGGGACCCCTCTCCGAACACGGTGACCTTGGCGTGGAGGTCGATCCCCGACTCGAAATTGGCCTTCTTGTTGCCGTCCGCATCGATCCCGTTATCCCCCGTCCTGACACCGATCACCCGGTCCCCGTCGTACAGTACTTCCGTGGCCGCAAAGCCGGGGAAGACGTCGACGCCGTTCTCCTCGACCAGCCGACCCATCCATTCGGTCAATCTGGAGAGTGAGACCACATAGTGGCCGCGGTTGTCCATGGGAGGGGGTGTGAACGGGAGCCCTATCTTCCAGCCCTTCGTCAGGAAACAGACCGCCTCCTTCCGGACCTCACCCTCCAGAGGCGCATCCTTCTCCAGGAAGTCCGGGACGAGCTCCTTGAGGGCACTCGGATCAAGGACCGCCCCGGAGATGCTGTGGGTGCCCACGGAAGAGGCCTTTTCCAGCAGGGCGATCATGGGCTCGTCGATCCTCTCTCCCTCACCCTCCTGCTCGACCTTCTCGTTGTGTTTTCTAATGAGGTTCGTAAGATGGAGCGCCCCGCTCAGGCAAGCGATGCCGCCGCCCACGAAGAGCACGTCCACCTCCATGATCTCCCGCTCTTCTTCCATGATCAGCCCTCCATGACATCCGGCAAGGCACCTAGTTCCAAGGATTAGACTTTAAATCTCACGTTTTTTCGGCCCCTCTCCTCGCAGGATCTCACAAGGTCCCGCGATCATCACGCGGCTTCGGGCGGGGATGACAAACGGGTGAGGGGAGATACCCTGTCACGATCGGTCCGACAGGGGCACGGTCCGGGAAAACTCATCCCTCGGGCTGATAGAGTTTTAATATTTCGAGGCGTTATGCCTTGATTTGCACATCGTAAATGAAAAATCTTAAAAGCGTTTTAATTTTCATCAGGCACCGGTCATAACAATGGGAGAAACGAGCGGATTCGATTATGATGATAAGGTCTCGGACTGGAACTGGGATGTCCCAAAGAAATACAACATGGGCTACGATTGTTGTGATCGGGTGGCAGATGATCCCGCGACCAGCAATAAGGTCGCCCTGTACTGGGAGAACGAGAAGGGGGAAGAGAGAAGATTCACGTTCCTTGAAATGAAGAACCTTAGCAACAGGTTCGGGAATGCCCTCAGGAAGCTGGGCTTCTCGAAGGGCGACCGCTTTCTCATGCGTCTTCCGAACGTCCCGGAGTTCCAGATGGTATTCCTCGGGGGTGTGAAGATAGGTGCCGTGCCGATCCCGTCCAGCACGATGTTCAAGGCCAAGGAGATCGAGTACCGGATCCTGGACTCGGATGCGATCGCGGTCATAACGACCCCCGAAGGGATGGAGGATGTCGACAAGATCAAGGGCAACTGCCCGACACTGAAACACATTATCATTGTTGGAGATGAGCTGAAGGAGGGGGAGCTCTCCTTCTATGACCTGATAGAGAACGAGTCTACCGAGCTGGAGATCGAGGATACGGATGCCGAGGACATGGCTTTCTTCTGCTACACCTCAGGGACCACAGGGATGCCCAAGGGCGCAGTGCATGCGCACCGGTGGGTCATCGGGAACGATCCCGCTTCACAATACTGGCAGACCTATCGGCCGGACGATATCATGGCACACACGGGGGCGCTGAACTGGATCTTCCCACTGGGTAACGCGTTCCTGTACGCATGGAGGCACAAAACTACCGTCTTTCTGTACGATGGGAGGTTCGAACCCGAGATCTGGTTCTCGCTGCTGGAGAAGTACAAGGTCACGAACCTTGCTTCGGTCCCGACCTGCTACCGGATGTTCTTAACGATAGAGGACGCGGAGAAGAGATACGATCTGGGCGCCCTCAGGCACTGCATAAGCGCGGGCGAGCCTCTGAACCCCGAGGTGGTCAAGGAATGGAGGGAGAGGTTCAACTGCGAGATCCTCGACGGTATCGGGATGACCGAGGTCATGGTGTACCTCTCCAACATCACGGACATGCCGATCAAGCCGGGCTCCTGCGGCAGGCCCCAGCCGGGCCATGTATGCGAGATCGTGGACGACGACGCGAACCCCGTTCCGCCGAATGTCCCCGGCACCCTCGCAGTAAGCCAGGACGATCCCGGTCTGTTCAAGGAGTACTGGAACAAGCCCGAGAAGACGAGCAAGAGCTTCAAGAACGGATGGTTCCTGAGCGGCGACACCCTGTATAAGGACAAGGAGGGCTACTTCTGGTTCTCTGGCAGGGGTGACGACCTCATCATGACCGCGGGATACAGGGTCTCGCCCTTCGAGGTGGAGAGCGTGGTGAACCACCACCCCGCCGTCCTCGAGTCCGCGGCGGTCGCATCGCCTGACGAGGTCAGGGGGGTCATCGTCAAGTCGTTCATCATACTGAACGAGGGTTACGAACCTTCGGACGAGCTCGCCAAGAACATCCAGCGGTTCGTGAGGAAGAACACGGCTCCATACAAGTACCCGAGGGAGATCGATTTCGTCGAATCCCTCCCAAAGACCCAGAGCGGAAAGACGAAGAGGAAGCTGCTTCGCGAAAAGGAGATCGAACAGAAGATGGCCCCGGGGCCATAGGCTCTATGTGCGAGATCGAGGGGAACGCTATGAAAGACTTACGTCCGAACATGGAGGATTACGAGAAGACCCGCAACGAGTTCAAGCTCGAAGTGCCCGAGTACTTCAACTTCGGATTCGACGTTGTCGATCAGTGGGCCGAGGACCGCACGAAGCTCGCTCTGGTGTCGGTCAATCCGGACGACACCGTGCAGAAGCACACCTTCTGGGACATCAAGACCGGTTCGAACCGCGTCGCGAACGTGCTCAAGAAGCTCGGGCTCAAGAAGGGCGACCGCGTGTTCATCATGCTACCCCAGTGCGCTGAGTGGTACATGTGCATGATCGGCATGTTCAAGCTCGGTATCGTGCCCATGCCGGCGACCGCCATGTGCACCGCCAAGGACGTCGAGTACCGCATCAAGACCGCAGGTGCCGTCATGGCCATCAGCGATGGAGTGGGCGCCGTCAAGGTCGATGATGTGTTCGACGATCTGGACTGCCTTACCAAGCGCATGGTCCTGGGTGACAAGCGTGAAGGCTGGCTCTCCTACGATGACGAGGTCGCCGGTGCATCCTTGCAGCTCGAGGGCGTCGAGAAGACGAGGTCCGACGATACCCTTCTCCTCTACTTCACCTCCGGGACCACATCCTACCCCAAGATGGTGCTTCATACACAGGCGTCGTATGGCATCGCTCACCGCATCACGGCCACGTTCTGGCAGGACCTCAAGCCCACCGATCTTCATTGGACCATGTCCGATACCGGGTGGGCCAAGGCTGCCTGGGGCAAGCTCTTCGGGCAGTGGACCGTCGGTGCCGCCGTGTTCCAGCTCGAGGGTAAGTTCGACGCTAAGCGGACGCTCGGAGCGATGCAGAACTATGGCATCACGACCTTCTGTGCGCCGCCCACGGTGTACCGTGTGATGGTGAACGCTGACCTAAAGGCCTTCGACCTTTCCGACCTGCGCCACTGCATGGCTGCCGGAGAGCCGCTGAACCCAGAGGTCATGCGCATCTGGAAGGAGGGCACCGGTACGCACATCTACGACGGGTACGGCCAGACCGAGACCGTGAACCTCGTGGCCAACTACCGGTGCCTGCCGATCAAGCCCGGGTCCATGGGCAAGCCCACGCCCGGGTTCTACGTTTCCGTCATCGACGACGAAGGTAATGAGGTCCCCCCGGACACGGAGGGCCATATCGCCGTTCGCGTGAAGCCCGAGCGCCCCGTGGGGCTGTTCAAGGAGTATTGGATGGAGCCTGACAAGACCGCTAGCGCCTATATGGGCGACTGGTACCTCACTGGCGACAAGGCCTACAAGGACACTGACGGTTACCTATTCTTCGTCGGACGAGTGGACGACGTCATCATCACGTCGGGCTACCGCATCGGTCCCTTCGAGGTCGAGAGCGCGCTGCTCGAGCATCCTGCCGTGCAGGAGTCGGCCGTGGTCGCTGCACCTGACAAGACCCGCGGTGAGGTCGTGAAGGCCTTTGTCATCCTTGCCCCAGGTTTCGATGGGAACGACGATCTGGTCAAGGAACTGCAGACCCACGTGAAGACGGTCACAGCACCCTACAAGTACCCTCGCCGTATCGAGTTCGTCACCGAGCTCCCCAAGACCATCAGCGGCAAGATCCGCCGCGGTGAGCTCAAGGAGCGCGAGTGGAAGGACTGGAAGATCAAGTGACATCGTCCTGAGGCAAAAGCCCCGAGCTTCCAGCGTCTAGTTCCTGGTTCGACGACCCCACTTGCGCCCGCCTTCGTAGCGGCGGGATTGGTGTTGGCGCGGAGGTGGGGGGGGAATGAACTCACGGCTTATGCGCATTCATTTCATAATGATATAGTAAGCAGTTAGGGTATGTAAACTGATTACTCTATCATTAAGGATCATTCAACAACCTGGACGCCAGAAATGACGCCGCATAAACAGTATTATTGCGGCGTTGGGCGATCGGGATAATTCGGACTTACAAATGGATGTAATCTTAAGCGAGAGGGGCGAAAACTTATGTGTGCCTCTTACAGTCATTTGGAAGGAAAAGGGAGGTCGGATAACCCACTGTTGTACGACGTTGGAAATCGTTAATGATTTACTCCGAGAGCCATCCTTCAAAGAGCCTGTATTCTACGTTTTCCTTTCCAAGTATGCGAGCGATGCGTTCCGATGCTTCGGGCGGCACCATGAATGCTCTGCTGGAAAGCACAGTGCCATGCAATTCCTTTACAAGTCCTTTGGATATGAAGTTTTTCTCTCTCCTTCCAATGAACTTCCGAACCACACGATTTCTCTTGGTAACATCGGAGATCGACTCAAGCATAAAAAGCACGTAACGAGGTCGTTCGTCAGTTGAGAGGTCTTTGAAGGCACCATAGAGAACAACACCGTCTGATGCAACGCTCGTCCGCAAGTCCCATTCCTGAAGCATTCCAACGGAACAGGATATCTGATTCTCAATACCTTTCAGTTTCCATGTCTTATTCAGCTTGGACTGTTCGAAGTGTTTCAATCGTTCGTTCACGATATCCTTGACCTTTTCTTCCAGATCACTCGAATAGACATCGATGAAGATATCAACATCGCTATCCTTGTTGAAATCATCCCTCGCTATACTTCCGAAGAGGATGGCTCGCCGGATGAGGAGTTGTTTGGATAGCTGTCGGCAAGAGATAAGAGCGGAGATGAAGCTCATTGCATAGCCAATAATCTCATTCCTCGATGTCAAGACTTACACCCTCCTCTTGAAGCTCTTCCTCGATAATATGCCGGAGTCGTTGAAATGCCAGTATAACGCGATCGACCAGCTCCTTGGTGCATCGTCCATAAATGATAGTATCTCGCACGTCCTCGATATCGTACATGAGATCGTAGACCTCTTCCTGGCGAGGGAAAACAATCGGCATCTTCCGTTCGATAATGGCATTCAGTTTTTGGCCGGGTTGAGGGCGCTTGAACCAATTGTGCTGTACCTGCTTGCCTGCAGTAATTCGGTTAGTAACATGAAGATAGAGCTCAAGTAAATTGACCGAGCCTAACGAGGTATGGAATCCTATTGTCTGGATTCTCCGTTCCCATCCGATATCGAGAGCGTTCTGAATTTCATCGATGCTCTCGGCGATTTTCCTTATATGTTCGGTTGGAGCGGTCATTTTGATCAGAGGTATAGTCTATACCAGTAATTGGTATATTTTAATCCATAAAAAGGTTTCGTTTTGTGGTAAGTTTCATACCAAGATTTGGTATTAAACATACCATCAAGGCCCGTGACAAAATCGTGTCGACGATGTCGTACAACTGCCTATACCTGCAATTTTCTTTCAGATGAAGTGACCTCCGCCCTTATTCGGGTATCGCCCCTAATGCGCTCTAGTATACGAAAGAACCGTCACAAACCCACAATCAGAGAATCCCTACAATACGTCTATATCGCGAGAACGATCTCCGATATGAACCACACGGGCGCCATTATACGAGAGCCAGTATGAATCCGGCCAGCCCACGTCTTGTATCCGAGATGCGCTTCGGATATCACAGATCCCTGATTACAGATGCTCACGGCCTCCCGGTCGAGACCATCGCCTCGGCCCTGAACTGGTCCAGCGGGCTCTGGACACCGGCAATGTCACACCGGGTGATGTGTGTGTAGACCGCGGTCGCCACCTGGAGCATATGGTATTCATCCTACCCCTGAAAGGAGGCGGAGTTTCTACTTTACATCCGTTCTATGAACCCGTCACACGGGCCCGTTCGCTCACTCGATGGGCACCTGCACGCCCTCGAAGGACCGTGAGGCGTACATGCGCCGGTAGGCGAGGAAGGCAGCGACGCTGAGCACGGCGGCCACAGCGAGGAAGCACATCCCACTGCAACAGTTCTCTTCATCATCACAGCAGGGGCAACACGCGCACATGGCTCCACATCGTCGCCTCGGGCTTATATACCTTTTGCGAGCCGCTAGGGCCTTCACCCATTGAAGAGCACGGGCGCAAGGCCCTTCACGGGCACGGGGACCAGGTAGTAGTCCTCGCCGAGCAGCACGTCCCCGGAAACTGAGAAGGGCTCGAGCCGGGGAAATGCGGTCTTCCTGAAACCGAGTAGGGCCACGGCGTTCCCGTCGTCATGGTCAGCGAGTATGCACCGGTCGCCCGGCGGCGGGTACGTACGGCACGCATCGGGCCTGTCATCATATCCCTTGCAGGACAGGTCCAGGATTAGGCGTTCCCCGTGCACCTTCGCATCGACATTCAGGTCACTGCAGGCCTGGCGCACGACCACTGAGCGAGGAACGTGGCGGGCCAGAAGGCGTGCGGATTCATCATCATCTCTATACCGTACAACGACCAGGATCACATCGTCCCGCGCTGTACGAGGCACCATGTTGCCCACACCCACGAAGCAGCACAGCCCGTCACTGCACGTGCGTTTTTCACAGCGCACGCTCCGGGCCACCTTCCTGAACCGGGAGGCGTCCACCTGTTCGTCGAGATATCGATGGTCTCGCCACCGCGAGAGGCCGAGCGCACGGGCAGCGAATATCGCGGGAAGGGGCCAGAATATGTTGAGGGCCACTGCAGCAAGCACGATACCACGGGCCGAGAAACCTTCCGACCATACTACAGCAAGTGCCGTTAGTGTCCCGATCGCAAGGGTGACTACATAGAATCGTTCCTCGCGGTCCTCCAGGTCAGTGACCGTGGCCATGGGCGCCTGAGGGGGCGAGGAAAAGACATTAATACCTGTCACACCTTCGCGTGCACCATGTTCGGGATCCCGGAATCGCTGGTTCTCCTCATGGGCCAGGTATTCGTTGGGCTCATCGGTCTCTCGTTCATCCTCACCCTCCTCGGTGTGGGCCTCATCCTCATCAACGCCTACCGCGATCGCTTCTTCCTCCCACGTGCCACACTGGTGCTCTTCACATCGTTCCGCTATCCCATCAAGGCGATCCTCCGGATGGTGGGGATGCCCGGCACCACCATCGACCGTCTGAGCCTGGACATCCGTAACACCATACAGCGTCCATTCTTCTCTACTGTGCCTCCAGAAAAGCGAATGGCATTCTTCCCCCAATGCCTCCGTGATCTGAAGTGCCCCGCGCGCACATCGCCCGAGTACGGCATCATGTGCTCCAAGTGCGGTAAGTGCGTCATCGGCAGCTTCAAGAAGAAAGGGGAGGACCTGGGCTACATGGGGGTCTACATCGTCCCCGGCTCCAGCTTCATCAAGCGCATCGTCAAGCGTGATGGCCCGAGCGCAGTTCTGGGAATCGCCTGCACCGCCGACGCCACCGCGGGCATGGAGATGCTTGAGGCTTACGGACTACCTGCCCACTCGGTCTACCTGCTCAAGGAGGGTTGTGTGAACACCGTCGTCGATGCCGATCGGGTGCTCGAGATCATGGAACTGGGATGCGAGACGGAAGATGTGCCCCCTTCCGGCGTAGCGGCATAGAAGTACTTTACGCAGACCCGGTACATCTTCTCAATCTTCGCCGAAAAGGTGCTCGAAACCGTCCCCGATGGCGAGTCCCACCTTCTTGTACCATGGCGCTTCTCGCCGCACCTTTGCTTTTTGGGTGATGTCGAGGAAGTTATCCAGTAACTGGTAGCCCGCATCGTTGTCAATGCCTTCATCCTCGAGCTGTGAGCCCCATTCCGGGTGGAACTGCACTGCATAGACCGGCTTTCGTTTATGCTGCATCCCCTGCACTTCGCAAAGGTCCGAGTAGGCAGTGACCTTGAATCCACGGGGGACCTCGGTCACCTCATCACCATGGTATTCCGCCATGATGACCTCATCATCGAGCCCTTTGAACAGTGGGCTTTTTTCTGTGAAGTGGACCTTCGTAGGACCTCGCTCCAGTTCATAGCCTTCCGCCTTGTCGGTCCTCCCGTCATAGGATTCTGCCAGGAGCTGATGAGCGAAGCAGATGCCGAGCACTGGCCGTTTCGATGAACGGTAGAGCTCCTGTTCAGCCTGAAGCCACTCATCATCGCGATGCTCACGAACGTTGTAAGGTGATCCCGAGCCGATTATGCCATCGAACTCATCGGGGTCCGGTAGCTCACCCTTGTACGCCTTGAAATCGGTCACGTCAGCTCCCGTTTCCTTGAGGTATGACGTGATCATCTTCCCTGTATAGTTACCAGGGTGGTTCCTGAGCACGGCTATGCGCACCGGCTCGCGGTCACACTCGGAAGGTTCTTCCAGGACGTACACTGATTACCACTCTTCAGTAGTAATATATCTTTCTGGGTATTTAAATGTTTCGGTCGCAGTGGGCCGCCCTACCTTACGTTTTTATTACTGGTGGTCGTATCACTCGACCGCATGTCTGTCGCTAGTGCCCTTGCCCATGAGGCCCGGATCGAGATGCTCCGTACCCTCATCGATAAAGGGGACGCTACAATGGAGGAGCTCTGTTCGCGGACGGGTCTTGCTTCTCGGGTAGTGGAGCAACATACCAAGGTGCTCCTTGAGCTCGGGATGGTGACGCATCTGGCCGAGGACAAGCTGAGCGTGCTCGCGGACACCCAGACCCTACTTGAGCCTCTCCTCCTGCCGAAACGGCAGGGAAGTGCCGCAAGGTGCTGTAGTGTGATGGAGGACCAGACCCAGGTTCTCAAGACCATGGAACGGGTCAACGTCCGCCTCGGACGCCAGGACGTCAACTACTACGTCTACAACGGTGACGAGCTCGCGAACCTCTTTGATTGGCTGAAGCGGGATGCTGAGCTGATGCCAAAGGAGCTGTGCCAGCGCGGTGTGGACATGCGGTTGCTGACGACCATCACCGAGGAGAACCTTCCCGACGTACGGCGGATCGCTCAATGGTTCGATATCCGACACCTGCCCAAGAAGGTGCTCGACTTCCGGTTCATCATCAAGGGCGGCAACGACGTGTTCTTCTGGTTCACACGACGACGTTCGAAGAACGACAACAATAGACTATGCGCTCACTTCCATGGTAAGGACTTCCAGAACGCCTTCTACTCGGTCTTCAACACCCTTTGGGTGCTCTCCACTCATCTGCCCGACCGGGTGGCAGAGATACGGGAGGTGCACGAGGATGACTGAGGCGGTCATGGAAACCAAGGAGCTCGCCAAGCTGGCGCGAGCGCTGGCAAACCCCCTCCGTGAAGAGGCGGTGCGGCGTGCGCTCACCTTCGAGTTCGTCACCCAGGCCAACATCCGTGCCGACTTCCGTCTCTCGGAGCGCACGGTGCACGACCACTTCAAGACGCTCATCGAGGCAGGAGTGCTCTACGAGCGCAAGTCCACGGAGGGCAAGACCTACCACGTCAGGGACGAGATCCGCGATTCAGTGGAGCGGCTCGTGACAGGACGGTCAGGACCACGCCCCCCTGCAGTGTGGCGAGTGTACGACGATGACGACAAGACCTACCCCTTCGCCGACTGGATCAACAACGCTCTTCGTAAGGATGACACGGCATATTACCTCTACGGGGAAGAAGAGGTACGCTACCTTCACGGTTGGGTGCTCGGCAAGCCCTCTTTCGGTGCTGGACCTTCCCCCAAGGAGCTCAAGAAACGGGGTATCGATCTGCGGATCCTGACATCGGTCACCCACGAGAACCTGCGGGAGATATCCTCCCTCAAACAGTACTTCACCATCCGTCACTGCGAGGAGAACATCTTCAACTTACGCCTCATCCTGAAGGGGCGCCGGCACGTGTTCCTCTGGTTCACGAAGATGGCTCCCGAGGGCACCCATGGGAGGAGCATCTGCACATGGTTCTCTGGCGAGGACGCCTTCAGTGCATTCCACTCGGTGTTCGAGAAGCTGTGGGAGCGGTCGGTACCGCTCATGGACCGCGTGAAGGTACTGCTCGACGAGCAGGACCGGATGGAAGGTAGGAAGAAGTAGGTACCCGTCTTCCTGAAAGTGATATGTGATCTTCATGGATAGCGAGATTACGGGTAAGCTCATCTCCATGCTGCTCGTAGGCCTCGTCATCGGCGTGGCCATAGGACAGCAGTCTAACAGCACGGAGCTCGAGCGATGTCGGGCAGTACAGATAGAACCAACCACCACGACTTTGGGGGATGAGGTGGTAATACGTCCCGTGGGCACGAGCGATAACTTCACGGTAGAGAGCTCCGAGACCGTGGCCGTGCCTACTCCCTGAACCGGTTCGTGATAGGCATCCGCCGCCCCGAGCCGAAAGCACGTGTAGTGACCTTAATACCTAGAGGTGCCTGGTACCGTTTGTACTCGTTGGCATCCACACGGCGGACGACATCACACACCACGGCTTCCGGGAATCCCTTTGCGACGATGGCATCCATGGGGAGGTGGTCCTCGACGTATGCGGCAAGGATCGGGTCGAGCACGTCGTATGGGGGCAGGTCGTCGTCGTCCCGCTGGTCCGGCCGCAGTTCCGCAGAAGGGGGCTTGTCGATGATAGCCTGCGGGATGAGCTCGCGTCCTGCCTCCTCGTTGATGAACCGAGCGAGCGCGTACACCTGGATTTTAGGCACGTCCGAGATGAGCGCTAGGCCACCGGCCATGTCACCGTAGAGTGTGGCGTAGCCTACCGCCATCTCCGACTTGTTCCCCGTGGCCAGTACAAGATGGCCGAACTTGTTGGACAGCGCCATGAGGATGTTCCCGCGGACGCGCGCCTGGACGTTCTCCTCAGCGACACCGGACCCTGTTCCCTCGAAGAAGGATTCAAGCGCATCCATATAGTTATCGACCATCGAGGCAATGGGTACCTTTTGGAACTCGATGCCGAGGTTCGCGGCCAGATGTCGCGAATGGTCCACGCTCCCTTTCGACGAGACCGCGCTGGGCATGGTGACGCCCAAGACCGCGTCCGGTCCGAGGGCACGGGCCGCGAGGGCGGCCACGACCGCCGAATCGATCCCGCCCGACAGCCCCACGACGCACCGCTCGAAGCGGTTCTTGCGTGCATAGTCGCGGAGACCGAGACAGAGGGCCTCGGTCACTTCCTCATCACGGCCGACCGGGGCTGCGACAGCGCCTCGACCACTCTCGACCACGAGTAGCTCATCGGTGAAGCGAGGAGCTTGGGCCATGATCCGACCATCGCGGTCCATGACAAGGCTCCCACCATCGAACACTAGGTCGTCCTGGCCGCCCACGAGGTTGACGTACACCACCGGACAACTGATCTTCTCCACAAATCGCCGGACAACGCCCTCCCTTTCGGCACCCTTTCCCGCATAGAAGGGAGACGCGGAGATGTTCACGACCAGTTCAGCGTTGCGGGCGACCTCATCCCGAGCTGCGTCGTCCACCCAGATGTCCTCGCACACGGTCACGAGCATGGTCTGTCCCGAGATATCTACCAGCCCCCATCGTGATGTCGGTGTGAAGTAGCGCTTTTCGTCGAACACGTCGTAGTTGGGGAGATGGGTCTTATCGCAGTAAGCGACGACCTTCCCGTCGGTACACACGGCAGCGGTGTTGAAGAGCGCGTTCCCTTCCTGTCGCACTGTGCCCACGATCGCCGTGATGCCCTTGGTGGTTTTGGCGATATTCTCCAGCGACCGGCCGCACCTCTCGATGAACGCCGGTTTGAGCAAGAGGTCACGGGGAGGATAGCCGGGGATGACGAGCTCGGGGAACACCACGAGGTCTACCTGGGATGCTTGAGCAACGGTAACAGTTCCTGCTACGAGGGAAGCGTTCCCATCAACGTCGCCGACAGTCGGGTCCACCTGTGCCAGTGCGACGGTGATGTCGGCCAACGCCATCGGCCGAGGGTTGCACTGGTAGGTATTTAATCGTTGTCCCCTGCAGACCGCTCGTGACAGGTATCGCAGGATCCTTCGGCCCCACGGGCTCGGGGGAGGTGGTGACGGCCATGTTGCGGGGCCTGACCCACAGGGGGCCGGACGGCGCGTCCCTCTCATGCGGTTTGCTCACCCCGGAGGGCTCAGCAGCAATAGGTCATGCACGGTTCGACGCCGTGGACCGCGGGTCCCAACCAGTCCAAGGCGCAGGGATACTGGTCATTGACGGTGAACTCAGTGGGCCGGAGGGCCCGATGGACGCGACCGCTCTTCTCAAGGCCCTCGACCTCGCCTGGCCCGAGCCGGAGACGGTGCTGGACGCTCTCGATGGACCGTATGCCATGGCCTATTGGCGGGGCCAGGACGTCATTCTTGCGCGGGACCCGTTGGGGGTGAGACCGCTTTGGTACTCTTTGTGCACAGGTCTCGCTTTCGCCTCCGAGCGGCAGGCGCTGGAAGCGGTCGAACTGACACATCCGCTCCCGCTCGAACCCCGGTCATTGCTCAGATACCACGTCCCCTCCGACCGTCCGGACCTGGTTACGCGTGATGTGCCGTGGCTCGCTCCCGATAACGATCCCTTGGCGAAAGGGCACCCTCCCGCTGAACGGCTCATCTCCCTCCTCACAGATTCCGTGGCCAAGCGCCTGGCTCATCGCCCGCCGGGTCCGGTCGGTGTGCTCCTCTCGGGCGGTGTCGACTCCACCGTTGTGGCGCGGCTCCTGATGGACGCAGGTGCGGATGTCCGCGGGTACGTGGCCGTGCTCGACGAACCGGGCCTGAAGGAGGCGGCCGACCTTGAGGGCGCACAACGGGCGGCGGACCACCTGGGCATCCCCCTCCATGTGGAGCGCGCGACCGTGGGCGGTGTCGAGGCGCTCCTACCACGACTCGTTCCACGAGTGGGCCATGACGCCTTGGTAGGTGTGGCTCTGGCGCTCCACCTCGGTTTTACAGCGGCCCACAGGGACGGTGTCCGAGTCGTTTTCGCGGGCCAGGGGGCTGACGAGCTGTTCGGGGGCTATGCCCGCTACCGTACGGTCCAGGACCTCGCAGGCGCCTGTCGACGGGACGTGCTGGACCTCTGGCGTCGTGACACCCTTCGTGACGACCTCGTCGCTGCTGGTTGCAGCATAGCATTGCGTACACCCTTTCTGGACACGGAGGTCGTCCGGTTCGCGCTCTCCCTCCCCGACCCCCTGCTCAGGGACGGCGACGTCAACAAGCTCGTGCTCCGGCAGGCCGCCTCCATTCTCGGCCTCCCCAAGGAACTGGCTCTGCGGCCTAAGCGTGCAGCCCAGTACGGGAGCAGGTTGGACCACGCGATCGCCCGCTTGGCGAAGCTCGCCGGTGTTCCCCGGGACGAGTACCTTGCACAGTTCGTCGAGGGCGGGCAAGTCCATTGAGGGCTCGAGGATCACTGTCGTTGCTGTGGTTGGGTTTGTTGCTGTTGTCGCTGATAATAGTCGTAGCGATAATAAGGCCGATTGTATTGATAGGAGCCATAGGCGCTCTGCTGTGCCTGGTAACCGGCCCCTCTTGCTTGGGCCGGACCTGCCGACGTGGCAGCCTGTACTGCTGCTGAGGCCGCCTTCGTCTTGGCCGCCGCCTGCCGCGAGATGACGAACAGTCCAGCACCACTGGCAAGTACCGCAAGGATGCCTACGAACATGATGAAACGTCCCCACCCGCCCTCTTCCTTAGGCACGGACGTGGCGAGCGTGCGGAAGGTCTCCATCTCGGTGCGGGCCTGGACGAGGTGGGCCTGTGCCCCCATCATGTCCCCTGCATCGGCCAGTCGACGGGCCTCTTCGAGCTCGTCCTGAGCGGTCTTGAGATGGTTCTGGAGACGCTCCTCGAGCAAGGCGAACTGTGTCGAGCTCACCTCCTTCTTCATGGTAGCGAAGCGCTCCAGCTCGACCTCGATGTTCCCCTCCGCCTCATTGAGCTCCTCGCCGAGACCCTTTGCGATCGCTTTCTCATCACCTATTGAGACCGTCACGGTCCCGCTCCCCTTCGGTCCCTCCTTGGAGACGACCTCCACCTTGGCGGTGAAGCTCCCCTGCTCCTCTATGGCGAAGGATACGGTGAATGTCGCATGGGCGCCCGTAGGGATGGCCGCCACCCGGTTCTTGTCGGGCTTGCCCGGGATACCGGTGAGGTTCAGGAGAACGTCGTGGAGCTCCACGCTCCCCGTGTTCCGCACCCTGATAGTGAACGAGCCCTCCTCACCTATCGTGACGAACACCGTTCCCGTTGGGAGGTCGACCGACATGGACGGTACGCACTCGCAATCGCCGGAACAGCTCTTGCAGTCCTCGCCTGGCTGGCAGGTGCCATCACCACAGTAACCGCTCTCGGACATCACCTCGACCTCGTAGAGCGCGTACTGCGACTCGAGCCCCGTCCGCTGGATCTCGATACGTGCCTTGTAGGTCCCGGTCTCTGTGTATTTGGGCACGGTCACCGTGGCGTAGAGCTCGGTTGTAGCTCCCTTGAAGAGAACAGGATGGGCGTCCTCCAGGGTGGTCCAGTCCGCCGCGGCACCCCAGGCGATCAGCTTCACCGGGACATCAGCACTCCCCTCGTTCTTCACGGAAATCGTGACGGTGACGGTACCTCCGGGCGATGTGCGTACGACCTCCGGCTCCTTGGGCACGAGCAGTCGCTGCTCCTCCTCGGCGCCGCAATCGACAGGGCACGTGTCGCCGTTCTCCTCCCCCTCGCACCGCTCGTCACCGCACACGACAGCAGCGCAGCCGGCCGCGTCGGCCTGATCGCGTCCGATGTCGCACACATTGTCACTTGTGCATGCACAGTCCACTGAGATGGCGCACGTCTCGTTGTGGTAGGCAGAGCATTCACCGTCACCCAGACAGTCGTCTGTTCCGCAGTCGATGCAATGGCTGGCGCACTCGCCCCGATCGCGTTCGCATACGCCGTTCCCGCATCGCTCGTTGTAGCAGCCTTTCTCGGTGGCGTTGACGTGGTCGGGCACGCACTGCCAGTCCGTAGGGCACGTGCACTGGTCCGGCGCGCTAGCGCAATCCTCACCTATGGCGGGGTTGCACATGGAATCGGCCTTGCAGATGGTCAAGTTACAGTCAGCGCATCCTGCCCCGCACTCGCCCAGGTCCACATCGCACACATTATCACCGCACTCCCTGAAGAAGCAGCCGGTGACGTTCGCCCGTGGCTCGGCCGGGTCGCACAGCGCGCCTTGGAGGCAGGGACAGTCGATGGATGAATTACAGTTCTCCCCGGCCTTGAGGTTGCATTCAGGATCTCGGGCGCACACAGTGACGTTGCATCCTATGCACCCCTGAGCACATTCGCCGAAGCTGGTGGTGTTCCCGCTCACCAGGTCCTTCACCTCGAAGTCGCATATATCGTCCGTGCACGTGACAAGGAAGCAGCCCTGGCTGTTCGACCTTGGATCAGCGGGATCACAGAGACCATCGGCCGCGCAGGCGCAGTCCGGCGAGGTGTCGCACCGCTCTCCCAAGGCAAGAGTGCATGCGCCGTCTCCAGCGCACTGGGTGATATTGCAGTCGACACACCCGGCAAGGCACTCACCCGCATCACACACGCCATTACCACAGTCGGGACTGTAGCATCCGCGAGGTGTGCTGGCCTGTGCCCCCGGTTCGCAGCTCCAACCACCCGGGCATGGGCAGAGGTCAGGATCGTTCTCGCAGGTGAGCCCAGCATCGATATCGCACGAGAGCTTCTGCGAGATCCTGAGCTCGATGTCGAGGAGACCTATTGGCGCTTTCTCGACAGCGAATGTCACTGCAAGGGATCCGTCGCCGAGGAAGGTGACATTGGGTGGTGTCCGCGAGCTGTGGATAAGAGTGATGTTGCCGTCCCTTGAAGGAGCGAACACTTCCCCATCGGTGGTGCGGTAGCCCAATGGCTCCATGTCTATCACCGCCAGCCTCACGGTCCCCCCGCCCTCGAGAGGGAGGATGCCGAACAAGGTCCAGACCACGTCCCCGCGCGACATTGGAACGGCGGCATCGTACTCCACGGCCACCACCTGCGAACGTCCACGAAGGAGCGGTTCGTTCAGTGCCACGACCAGCCCGGTACCAACGCCCGTGGGCGCGACTCGCACGTTCAGAGGTTGCTCCCGATCGAACGCGACGAGACTTGGTTCATCCACTGGGAAGGGTGACTCAATCCACCACTCCTCCAACTGCTCACCCTCGGCGCAGCATGTAAGGTTCGCCGCTACGAGCACATGGACATATTCACGTCCGTGGACATCTACCTCCCATGCCACCTCCGCCAGAGCCGGGACGGTGAGCAGGCTCACGATGACGAGCATCTGTGCGGCCGCCAGGCCCGGACGTTGTGGTATCGGGTTCATGGTCCTCTCCTACTCGATGGCACAGTCCTCCGGGCAGGCAAGAACGTCCTCGCCAAGGACACAGGCGCCATCACCGCACACGGCGTCCGCCGAGGCAGCTGAACCGTACAGGCTGTAAGGCTCGGCCGGAGCGGAGGGTGCAGCACTGACTGCCTGGGAGATGCACCGGTTGGCAACGCACAGGCATGACGTGGGGGCCGCATCGGGCTTCATACAAACGATCCCGGTGCAGTCCTCGACCTCATCGTACCGGCGGTTGAGACAGGTGGCCGCCTCGACGTCGCAACAGGCGTCAGCATGGACGCAGTCTGTGTCGGTCTCGCAGTACTCCGCAGGCGATACGGCCTCGGCCACACACTGTCCTTCGACGCATGCTGGCGCCCAGCGCTGAGCGGCCACGTCGGACGGCGTGGTGCAGGCACAGCTCGCCTCGCATACGACGGGCAACCGGGAGAACCGGTTGACGAACCTGGGCGGCCCGCACTCGCAGCATCCCGGTTGCTGGACGCAGTCCGCAGTACGGCGGCAGAACTCGGGATCAAGATAGGCATCGTCCAGATAAGTACGCTCACAGTCCATGCCCACATGTATGATAGTTAATGCCTTCGAAAGGCCGCATCGGGCGTCGTCAGGCGGGCATTCCTCAAAGCCCGCGCCTTTGAACCGCACGAGCGACTTGCATGCATGGAGCACTGCGATATTGTCCACACAGGCCCCCTCCTCAGGGAGCACGTCCTCGTCCCCCTGCTGCCGGGCGACGGCGCATGCACCTTCTGGGCCATTACACCCGGCGAGGCAGCGGGTCTTCCCAGCATCCTCGGCCGTACTGCACGCGGCCTTGCACGCCGTCACACCATCAGGATCGGTCGAGCCGCATTCCGAAAGACATGTGCCGACGGTCCCTACCGAGGTTGACATGCACGAATCCACACAGGTCCGGATACTCTGGAGGTAGGCCGTAGCCGCACAGCGCTCAGTGCAGGCGGACCCCCACACGGCTTTGCGGGCAGTGCAAGCCGCGGTGCAGGCAGTGAAAGCTCCCTGCTCCTTGATCCGACAGTTCTCGTCGTTCTGTTCGTAGTCGTCCAGAGCGCGCCATGCCTCGGAAGAGGTGCATGAACGCTGGCACTTGTCCGCAAGCGTCGAGTGGCCCGAGCACCGTCCCGTACAGATGCCGACCATGCATGCGCTGTAATCCTCGTCGGTATCAGCACACGCCCTCCTGCCCTCCTGGATGCCACCATAGGCATCCCAGCCCTGGATTGTCCCACATGCGTCCCTGCAGCGCTCCCCGACATCCAGGGAGGAGCTGCATGCCGATAGGCACTTATCCCGGAGGCATCCCTCGTGGTCGCCGCCGGATCCGCTGCACGCGGTCCGCGCCGCTGTATAGTCCCCGTAGGCGGTGAGCCCCTCGAAGGGTGTCTTGCAGTCCTTCGCGCATATCGCGCTCTTGTCCAGCTCTCCCTGGCAGGTTTCCATACAGCGTTGCCCCATGCACGTCGCGAAGGTTGCATGGTTCGCGCACGCATCGTCCCGCAGGCCGTGGTCGGTCCAGCCATCCGGGCCAGCGCAGGCCACGCCGCACAAGGTCTGGAGGTTCGAACTGGCCTCGCAGTCTGTCCGGCAAAGAGAGGTCATACACTCGCTGTAGCTCGGAGGCGGGGACGAGCGACAGTGCTCGATGCACACGTCGTCCACGGCAGGCGCGAGCACCACGTCAGCGACGGTCTCCCCCAGCCTCGTGACCCCTGCGGCCACTAAGATCGAGAATGGGCCATAATCCCGTATATCGGCGTCATCGTAATCTGGTTTAAAGGTGAGGATGCGGGCTTCGGGATCCTTTACCTGGAGGGAGGCGGTCCGAGTATCGGCGTCGATGGACTCGAGCGTGATCTCGTATCCTTTGTACGTAATGGGCACGCCGCGCGAGAGGGTACGCTGCTCGGCCACTCCTAAACGTGGGCGGAGAGTCGCATTGCAGAGGATGTCGCACTTGCCCTGCTGTGCTTGAAGGCACGGCAAGACGCATGGAATGACCTCGGCGCTCTCCGCGTTCCGGCATGTCTGCTCGCACTCACTGGCCGCGAACGCGCAATCGTTCTCGCACAGGCTCCGCGACAGGGTGGCTGTCTCACGGCATTCTCTCTCACAATTACTGGTCAGCCATGGCTGAGGTAGCTCAAGGAAATTGAGTTGGAACTCCGCCCAGTCACGGCCCATGCCCACGGGGATCGCGTGCGAGCTGGAGAGTGGACCCGCCACGCCCTGGCATCTTATGGCCGCCCCCACCAGCTCGTTCCCAAGATCGACGAGGGAATCCATAGGAAGGAAGGTGCCTGTGCACCCGGCACCCGGACATACGCCCTGATGGGCAACACCGACGCCAACACAGGCCGCGTCACAGGCTGTAGGATACGTTTCCCCGTCCGAACCGCACACCGGTTCATACAGATCGGGACACACACACTGTGGTTCGTCGTTGACGCACACGCCGTCCATGCACGCGCAGGTGTGGACTGTCGGGCAGGACCTCAGGCACTCAAGGCCGTCAGCATTTGCGGGAGAGCACGAGCAGGAGCATGACGAGAACGAGCAGTCCTGATCGGTAGTGCACTCGTCGGCCACACCGAAGGTCCCCGTCAGCTCGCGTGCCTGGGTACGCACCCGGTCGGCGATATCGTGCGCCTTGTACTGGACTAGCTCCAGGGCGATATCGTCGAGAGCGCGGACCACGGCCTCCATGGTCCGGGAGTTCTCTAGCGAGAGAGCGCTGTCGGGCTCACAGGCGATTACTGGGCCGAACGTCTCCGCTCGGGCCTCGCGGAAATACACGTCCTTGACCGACCAGTCTAACACGTCCACAAGGACGAGAATAGTGCCGTAAACGGGGCACTGGGTAAGGCAGGGACCGGCCGAGCGGACGCTCGTACCAGCGCACCTGGCCAGACAGGGATTGGCATAGGTGATCCAGTCCTCCCCGCACACGGGTGCCGTCACGACCGGGCACTGGCACAGAGCACAGAGCTGGTCCCGGCCTGTCTCGGCAGCGGCAGCGTCCTTATCGCTGAGAGGTACGGTGCAGCTCGTCTCCAAGGGAACGAAGCTCAGGGCGATTATGTTGTCCCGGGCATAGGGAGGGATATGGATGGTATACTTTTGCTTGTTCAGAAGGTCCGCCGATAGGGGCTTGATAAGCTCGTGGGCGAGGGCCACGCTCTTGAGCCGGTCCTTCTCTCCAGCAGAGAGGCTCGCAAGCGTCGCCGGGCCGGGCCTGCCCTGCCCTGATGCGGGCATCTTGCGGTATGTGAGCTCGAGGATGTTCACCTCGCCCTTCACGTCCGCGGTGACCCGCAGCATCAGGACGAGCCCACTATCGAGCGTCGTTCGGTAATAGACGTTGACGGTCTTGACACCCGTCCCCCCCACATCCCTGACGAACGCACGTGAGATGCTCGGTTCGATGCTGGATAGGTCGGCTCCAGCTTCCTCGAGAGATGAGAAGAACGCCTTCATGATACCGTTATTGGCAAGGCTTTCCACCAGGGCCGTGCGTTGGCTCGCTGGCAACACCTGTGCCTCAGGTCGCTGGGCGAGCACCTTGGCCCGGTTCTCCTTGACTAGGTCGAGGAGGTTCCCGGCAACGGTGCAGGAAACAACCAGCATGATCGTCAACAGGATTTCGAATGTCCTACCCATGTCTAATCCCATGGTCCATATCGGGCACCAGGGATAAAAACATTTGGGCGGCAGCGCCTAAGAGCCTCAATCCATCGTTGGACCGGACAGGGAAGAGAAAAAGGGGAGGCCCTGATATGACAGGGCCTACTTCTCGATCTTGAAGGCGACCTTCACGGTCACTTCGTACTGGACTATCTTGCTCTCCTTCACGCGAACGCGAGCATTGCCAACATCCATGTACTCGATGCCATGGAGGCTCTTCTCGGCCTCAGAGAGTGCGTTCCGAACGGCCTCCGAGAAACCCTCTTCTGAGGTGCCAATCAATTCAATTACTTTGTATACCATGGTCCCTTCCGGTGAGGGCAAGCGGGTGCATACTTAAGAAGTGTCATGCATGAGCCTGCCACAAGGGAACAAGGTGCATGGCATCCCCTTTACCTACCCTTCTTGAGGTCGATGGTACCGATCATGGTCACTGTCTTGGCCACGGCATCAGAATAGGTGTCCCGGAAGTCGATGACGAACTCGTTGAACTCCTGGATCCCGGGGAAGCGCAACTTCAACATCACGTCGTACTCTCCTGTGACGCCGAACACCTCATGTACATAGTGATTACCGAGCAGTCGCCGGTCCAGATACTTGGAAGAGGTACCGGACACGAGCATGAATACAACAAGCTCCTCCCCGAGCTGGGCATGGTCCACAGCGATGGTGTACTTGCGGATGACGCCATTCTCCTTGAGACGTTTCATGCGCTGATGCACCGTGGAAGGTCGCATCCCCAGACGTTTGGCGAGGGTCCGCACCGAAGCGCGGCCGTCATGCTTCAGCTCATCGAGGATCGCTCGATCCCTTTCGTCGACCATGGATATATTTTGTCCGTTAATTGTTTTATAATTTTGGACAATGTCCACAAATATACCTTATTTTCAACACATTATTGGACATTGTCCTAATAATTCGGTACAAACTATATGAACGTCGCGGAACAGGAAGAGTATCATGGGATCGAACGTTAAGGACATGTCCCTGGCCCCCCAGGGAGCGCTCAACATCGAATGGGCAGAGATGCAGATGGGAGGACTCCTCCGTCTCAAGGCTTCCTTGGAGAAGAGCAAGCCCTTCAAGGGCGTTCGGGTCGGCATGTGCCTACACATCACCAAAGAGACCGCAGTGCTCGTCAACACCCTGCGTGCCGCTGGTGCCGAGGTGTCCATCACGGGATGCAACCCTCTCTCCACCCAGGACGACGTGGCCGCGGCCCTTGCCAAGGACGGCGTCGACGTGTACGGCTGGCGGGCCGAGACCAACGACGAGTACTACGAGTGCCTCAACAAGGTGCTGGACACCAAACCCCAGTACACCGTGGACGACGGGTGCGACCTGGTAACCATCGTGCACACCGAGCGGCAGGACCTTCTGGACGGCATCTTCGCCGGGGCCGAGGAGACCACGACCGGCGTCATCCGCCTCCGTGCCATGGAGAAGGAAGGCGTTCTCAAGTACCCTATGGTGGCCGTCAACGACTCGGATACCAAGCACCTCATGGACAACTTCATCGGTACAGGTCAGAGCACCATTGACGGCATCCTCCGCGCATCCAACGTACTGGTGGCGTCCAAGAACGTGGTGATCGCTGGCTACGGTTCCTGCGGCAAGGGCGTTTCCAAGCGCGCCGCCGGGCTCGGTGCCAACGTCACCGTCACCGAGGTCAACCCCTTCCGTGCGTTACAGGCATCAATGGACGGCTGGCGCGTTATGCCCATGACACTGGCTGCACCCACGGCCGACATAATCATAACCGTCACTGGATGCAAGGACGTTGTGACCGAACGCCACTTCCCCCTGCTCAAGGACGGTGCCATCCTGGCCAACTCCGGTCACTTCGACTCCGAGGTCAACGTCAAGGCCCTGGGCAGTGCTGCCAAGAGCATGCGGCGGATCCGGCCGGACTTCGACGAGTACACCCTGCCCGACGGCCGGCGCGTGTTCGTGTGCGGCGAAGGGCGCCTCGTGAACCTGGCCGCAGCAGAGGGGCACCCCTCCACCATCATGGCCATGTCCTTCATGGACCAGACCTTCGCCCTGAAGTGGGTCCTGGAGAACCGCGAATCGCTGGAGAACAAGGTGTATGTCCTACCAGAAGAGCTGGACATGAAGGTTGCCCGGCTCCAGCTGGAGAGCATGAAGATCGACATTGACGTGCTCACGCCCGAGCAGGATGCCTACCTCAACTCCTGGCAAGAGGGGACGTGAAGTTATTGGAAAAAGGTACGTCCGAGATCGGGCGTACGGTTGTCGCAGCGGGCGTCTGGAACGGAACGGACGCCCCTGCGCCCCCCCTGCCAGCAGTGGAATGAAAAGAAGCACCAAATATCTCTTCCACTGAAAAGGTATCCGGCAAGCGTTTTATTCCGGTCCGATAAATAAATCATGTGGAAAGGCACATCGCTGCCACGGGATCCGTCCTTGCAGTTGCTCTGCTCGCCCATCGGATGACGGCGTCAGCGGCCTACCTCCTTCTTGGAAGCAGGTTCGTTGTGGCTCTGGGACTGGCGGCCCTCCCTACGCTCATTGCGATACCCGCCCTCGCTTGTCACGTAAAGCCAACATCATCCCGTCGTCTTCCCCTTGTTCTCTTCTTGGCCATTCTGGCTCTCCTCCTACCCTTCCCCGTGTCCCTGACCGGGCCTCTCGTGCTTCTACTGGACGTAATGCTGCTCATCTGCCTGTTCGTACGCTTACGCCCCCATGGCCTGTCCGGTGCCGTTCCCGTGCTCCTCGCCTGTGCTCTGATCTCGTCACTGGTGCACTACACCGACGGCATCCCCCCGACCATGGTGGTTGACGCACGTCTCCTCCCTCCAGATGTACGGGCTGATGCCACAGCACTCTCTCGCCCTGTGACTCCTGATGAGCTCGATGAAGTAGCTGAGTTGTTCGCTCACCTTACAGGTGAACGTGTAGAGCGAACACGGGACGGATTCCATCTCCACGATTTCTCCTTTCATGTACTCCCCGCTGAGGACTACACTGCGGTCCTGGCCGCCGTGTTCGGGAGCCCGCCGGAGGAGATGGTGGTCCATACATTGGAGCAGCCAGCAGTCTTCTTCGGTATGGACGCCTATCTCGGTGGATCCAAGGAGCAGGTGCTTAGAAGGGCCATGCACGAGTACGGCCATATCGTGGACACGCGCGCTTTCGGGAGGACATCCCACGCAGCCATCGTGGAGGGTTTTGCCCGTTCGTTAGAAGAGGTCGCCATGCATGCGTTGTATGAGCGAGAGAAGGCAAAGGCGCCTCCGGCAAAGAGGCAGACGGATGATGTTCGAGAGGTCGCTTTCGAGCGGGTGAAGAAGGCAATGATGGCTACTCCGGCACAAGAGGTCGTGTTGAACTCACGTCCCACTCTTCGTGCAACACGTCACCGCATCCAGGTCATCGAGTACTATATCACGCCCAAGAACCACTTCAGCCGCGCGCTCTTCTGGGACGACGTTCCCGAAGGGAGCCCTGAACGTGTGCGAGCACTGACAGAGGTGTTCCTAGCGGTGTTCCCCTTCTCTCCCCGCTCGGCCGAGCTACCCTCCAGCTTTCGACAAGAAATGATGCTTCTGAAGCAAGCGGCCGAATCACTTCGCGACCGGCCCATGTGGATGTCACGCAGGGCATTCCTTGAGGAGTGGATCGGTGGTCATCGTACACGGATAGCGCGCCCCTTATCAGCCGCCATAATCCCATTGTTCCGAATCCCCCGATCTAGTTATCGGGCTGGAGTAGTGCTCTGGTGTACACTGATATCCGTAATCGTGCTCGTCAGCATCGTCGCGCTGGACAGGATGGCAGCAAAGATTGAGGTGATGTTGATGCTCTGGACAGATACCTCCTCAACGGTTCCCGATATCGTCGGGGATATCGGCTCGACCGCGTTCCACCGCTCCACATAAAAAGCATTACTGCGTCCACGGCCAACGATGACCATCCTCGCCCTCGGTCGTATCGCTGGACTGGCGTTCACGCTCGCTGCTCCCGGGATCGCGGCCGCCGGCCTCCTCGGGAAGCGAGGGATGACCCGACGAGATGCGCTCATGCTTGCCCTTCCTCTGAGCCTCGCCACGATGCCGCCCCTGGCACTGGCCATGGCCATCCTCCTCGGTACGGTGGTCACACCCACTCTGCTGGTAACGACGGCCGCCATGATAACCGGATTGTTGTGGAGCGTGGGAAGCAGGCCGCCCCTTCCCAAGGTGGCCCGTCCCGGTCGGTGGTCACTCCTCGCGCTCCTTGCTATCTGCGCCCTTCTTGCACTTGACCTCAGGCCCCCCCTGGGCCAGTCCGCGTTCGATGCTACCGCATGGGGGAGCTGCACGGACATGGCCGTGTACGATACCATCGGGGCCGGGGGGCTCAATTGGTTGTGGCGTAGCCGCCTCGAGGACGCTCATCCCTACGGGCTCCGCTACCCGACAGCAGCGGAGCCAGGTGACCCCCTCCCCTGGACGGGTGACGCTCCCGAGGAGGTATACATCGCCCCCGCTGCTCTATCGCTTCCCGCCGACTACGTCACCAACGGCTTCGTGAACATCGAGGACCAGCGCCTCGGTAACGCTGCCCTCTATGCGACCTTCGTGGCCTTCCTCGGTAGGCCCGGCATCCATCTCGCGTTCACCATCGCCCTGATAGCTACCGTCCTAGCCACCTCGGCGGCCGCACGCAAGCTCTCCGGTCCCGGATGGCCAGGAGCGCTGGCAGGCGCCCTTGCGCTCCTAGCAGGGCTCGCAGGTCACTTCGGCCCCGGTTTCGTCCAGGTCGTGCCCGACACGCTCTTCGCCGCCCTTCTCTCGGCCACCCTCCTCACGTTCGCTCTCGGCCGTCCGACACTGAGGGGATGGTTCCTTGCGGGGATGGTCGCCGGCACCCTTCTGGCGACGAGGGACGTAGCGGTGTTCTGCCTGGTAGGGATGGCCGTCCCCATCCTCCGGTCCCCCCGACGTAAGTGGGTGAGCATGCTGTTCATCGCAGGAATGCTCATCACGCTCTTCCCCACAATGTACGTCCATCGCTTCGCCCTGGGCAGCGTCTGGGCCAATCCCACCATGGCGAAGTTCCCAGGGGAAGGCCTCACCTACACCTTCCTCGGGACACAGTTCACCGTACCCCTCTTCCTCAACTGGCCGTTCTACCACACGATGGTCCGAACGCCCACGACGCCCTTCCCCACGGCCCTGTTCCTACCACTAGTGATCACTTTCGTCCTCGGTACCGGCGCACTCGCCCTTGCGCTGGTGGGCATCGCACGGTCGGAAGAGCGGCGCTGGGTGCTCGCGCTGTGGATTCTCCCGCTCCTCCTATTCCTCGCGTTGCAGGAGGATTGGGACGTGGCCAGGACATCTCTCATCCATCTCCTGCTCCCGGCCCTATGGGTGGCCGTCCCCGTGGGGATCCGGACGGCGAGCGACCGGAAGGGAGCGGTCGTCGTTCTGGGCATAGTCCTCATTCTCTCAGCGGCCGTCAGGCTCGCGGCTCATGTTGACGCACCACCCGATAGTCGATGGTCAGAGGTCTACGGCGACCGTCATGTCGACGAAGGAGGTGTCGCGGACGTTCGGGAGCGCCTTCTCACAACGGGACCGTTCCCGCTCTTCCCCGAAGGACTGCCTCTGAATCCCGGGCGTCTCGCCGGGGAGCTTGCCCGAGCGGACGATCCCCGGCCCCTGCCAGAGCGTCCCTGGCACCTGCCTCGGTTCGACCTAGAACGAACCTCTGTGCACGTGGACCTCCGTTCTGGCCCGGCCGATTTGCGGCTCGCCCTCCTGGCCAGTACAGACCTCGGTCTCCCCCGGGCCAAACGGAAGGGTGACGCCTACGAGCTTACCATCCCCCGCAAGGAAGGGGGGGGCCCGTGCGCCCTGTACGAGATGACGCTCTCGGACGATGGGAACGTGCTCTCGGTGGGCCTACGGCCCTTCATGTCCGCGGAGCTCGGCGCACGCTGCCCTCCACGCTCCCGGAGCGAACAGCTCGGGAAAGTCACGCTCTGGACGTCTGGACGACGTGACGTCGCAGCCCATCGCTACCCCTTCCCGTCGTGAGGTGCGGGGCCACCGCTCCACATAAAAAGAATTACTGCGAACACGGCTCTCGATGCTCCTCACCGCGCTCTGGCGACTGTGCGGTCTTGCGGTCGTTTTCGTGCTCCCTGCCATCGCCGCCGCTCGTCTCCTGCACGATCGTCGTTCATCAGAGGGCCATCCGGCGTTCCTGGCCATCCCCCTCGCCCTCGCTATTGTGCCCCCGGCTGCTCTGGGACTGGCCTTCCTCCTTGACACCCTCGTCACCCCCGCGCTCCTCGTCGCCACATCCCTATTCCTTTCCGCTCTGCTCTGGGCCGCACGGACGCGTCATCCCTCGGTCGAGCCTCCACCCCTTGGCCTAGTTCTCCCCGCAGCGGCAGTGCTCGTCCTCGTCCTTGGTCTTCTCGTGGACATCCACCCGCCCCTCGGAGAGCTCCCCTTCGAGCAGAATCCGTGGAGACGGTGCACGCACGTGGCCGTGTACGACACGGTCGGTGTCGGGAGTGTCACCTGGCTCTACCGTATCCGGATGGAGATCTATTCACCCTTCTTCCCGCATTACACGCGGAGCGTCCACAGGGGGCTCCCGTTACCTGGCCCTGGACGTGAGAGTGAGCGAGATGTCTCTGAAACGGATGACGAAGTATACGTGTTCCCGGCCACGGCTGCGCTTCCTGCAGACTACATCACTAACGGATACGTGAACATCGGCGATCAGCGGCTGGGTAACACGGCCATCTTCAGCGCCCTCTTCCCCTTCCTGGGGAGCTACACGTTCCATGTCGCTTTCGCCCTAGCCCTATTGGGGACCGTGCTCGCCACGGCGGCCGCGTCCTGGCGGTTGTCGGGAGCGGGCTGGCCCGTCGCGTTCAGCGCGGCCCTGGCATTGCTCATGCCCCTGGCAACTCACTTCAGCCATGACTTCCTCTTCCTGGTCCCCGACACCCTTTTCGCCGCTTGCCTCGCTGCCGCCCTCATCGCCCTAGCTCTCGAACGTCCCTCATACCGGGGATGGCTCCTGGCCGGGATGCTCGCCGGCATGCTGCTAAGCGTCAGGGACGTGGCATTGCTCTGCCTCCCTGCGTTCGCGGTCCCGCTCTCCCGGGCATCACGACCACGGTCCGCGGTCGCGCTGTTCGCGATAGGTGCGCTCGTTACCCTCTTCCCAACGATGTACGTCCAGCAGTATGCCTACGGCAGCGCGTGGACGAGCCCGGGGGTGGCCAAGTTCCCGGGCAACGGTATCGAGTACTCCTTCCTGGGAGCACGCACGACGTTACCGCTCTTCCTCAACTGGCCTTTCCATGAGACCATCGTACGCACGCCCACGAGCCCGGTCCCGACGTTCCTCTACCTGCCCTTGGTCATGGCGCTCCTCTTCGGTACCACAGGGAGCGCGCTCGTCCTGGCAGGGCTCTGGTACTCCGGTGAACGGCGCATGCTCCTGCTCTGGACGGTCCCGCTGGTCCTATTCCTCGCCGTGCAGGAGGACTGGGACGTGGTTAAGACGAGTCTCGCCTACCTCTGGCTCCCGGCGCTCTGGATCGCTGCCCCCGAGGGTTTGCGCGCGTTCTCCGGACGCCGCGGAATCGCAGCCATTTTGCTACTCACACTCGTCCTCTCGCTCACGGTGCGCTTTGCAGCGAATGTTGAGTTCGATACGGATCCGCGGTGGACCGATGCCTATGGGCTCGACCTCGATCCTTCGTACCTCGGGCCACAGACGGATACCCTCGCGACGGGACACCCCCTCCCGCTGCTCCCCACAAGGCTCCCATTCTCGCCCTCCAGGCTGCTTGACGAGCTCGGTCATGTCGGGGACGACCGCCCCATCCAGGACCGCACCGTCCTCCTGCCGCGGTTCAACCTAGAGACCGGGCCTGTTAATCTGGACCTGCGGACCGTTCCGGCTCAGCAGCTCAGGTTCGCCCTCGGTGCCATGTCCGGCCTCGGCGCCCCACGCTCCGTACGGGTGCCTGGAGGCCACATCATCACCTTCCCGCGAGAAGGGGGAGGCGCATGTATGTACGTGGAGGTCGCGGTTACTGCCGAAGGGGATGGCCTCGTAATCGACCTCGTGCCCCTCGGTCCCGGCGACCTGGGCATCACCTGCCCAGAAGACCTGCAACGCAATCCCCTCGGTGAGTTCTTCGTCTGGACCGACCGTCCCATCGAGCTCCGGACGGACAGCGCCTGGGACCGTACATGAGGGCTGCGGACCGTACAGGTCAGGTTTAAGAGGCTTTGGGTGGTATCGCCAAACGACCGCTCCCAGAGCGGAAAGGTTGTGATTCCAATACCAGTTCTGAGCATTGTCGGATCGCAGTGGGGCGACGAGGGAAAGGGCAAGATCGTGGACGCCGTGTCCGAGAACGCTGACATGATCGTGCGCTATCAGGGCGGCGACAACGCCGGCCACACGGTGATGGTCGAGGACCGGACCTACAAATTCCATGTCCTCCCAGCGGGTGTGCTCCGGGGGATCCGGAGCCTCGTTGCTAGCGAGGTCGTCGTGAACCCGGCCCAGGTGAAGCGCGAGCTCGACGCCCTCGAGCGCGAGGCCAACCTAGGGATCGATCCCCGATGTCACGTCATCATCCCCTACCACGTTGCCATGGACCTGGCCAAGGAGGCACACCGGGCAAAGACCACGGGCGCTGCCATCGGCACCACCGCTCGGGGCATCGGGCCCTGTTACTCTGATGCTGCGGACCGCACGGGCATCACCTTCTTCGAGTTCGTGGGGGACCCGAAGGTCCTGGAAAAGCGCATCCGCGATAACTTCATCCTCAAAGAGAAGTACCTCCGGGCCGTGTACGACGAGGGTATGACCGTGATCCGTGAAGGAAAGCGTGTGGAGACCACCGCGGACGAGATCGTGGCAGAGTACATCGAGCTCGGCAAGCTCCTACGCCCCTACCTCACCGATGTTTCCATAGAGGTCAACGATGCCATCGCGGCAGGTAAGAACGTGGTGTTCGAGGGGGCACAGGGGACGCTCCTTGACCTTTACTTCGGTAACTACCCCAAGGTCACCAGCTCTCACCCCATGACCGGTGCTGCATTCACCAGCGTGGGCATGCCACCGATGGCCATCCAGAGCATCGGTATCATGAAGGCCTACGTCACCAAGGTCGGCTCGGGTCCCGTGGTCACGTGCCTTGACGGCGGACGATGGCCTGTGGACGAGTCGGCATCGGAGCCGGATGCCATCGAGATCCGGAAGCAGGGCAAGGAGTATGGTGCCACCACCGGCCGCGCCCGGCGCGTGGGATGGCTCGACCTGGTCGTCCAGCGATACTCCAACCGTATCAACGGCTTTACCGACATGGCCCTCACCAAGCTGGACGTCCTGGCGGGCATGGACACGATCAAGATCTGCGTCGCCTACGAGTGCGACGGTGAGACGATCACCGACTACCCCTCCTGGGATCTGGAAAAGCTGGCACGATGCGAACCTGTGTACAAGGATTTCCCTGGCTTCCAGAAGGTAGAAGACGAGAACGCTCAGCAGATCATCGCTTTCATCGAGAGCGAGATGGGCGTGCCCATCACCATCCTATCCACTGGCCCCGGCCGCACCGAGACGGTGTACCGCGGATTCGAGGGTCTGTCAGGGCAGTAGGTCCCCATCCGTTCAGTCCGCAGTCAGTTCCTTAGCGATGCCACGTACACGCTTTAGTATGTCGTCCACCGGGAACGTGAACGCTCTATCCCGATAGAGGAACCTGCCCCCGACGAGCGTATCAGTGACATCCCCTCCCTGTGCAGCATAGACCAGATTCGAGACCGGATCGTGGCACGGGATGAGCCGCGGCGAGTCGAGGTCCAGGAGCACCATGTCCGCCAGTTTTCCCTCCTCGATGGAGCCGAGGTCTGCCTCGACGTGCATCACCCGGGCCGCGTCGATGGTCGCCATATCCATCACGCGGCGGGCAGGCATGACGGTCGCATCCATGTTCGCCGCCTTGTGTACGAGAGCGCACACCTTCATCTCCTCAAGCATGTCGAGGTTGTTGTTCGAGACGTTCGAGTCGGTGCCCAGGCCCACGGGCACTCCGACCTTGTCCAAGAGGGCCATGGGGGGCACTCCGCCCACAGCGAGCTTCATGTTGGACGTGGGATTATGGGAAACGGTCACGCCCTTGTCGGCCATGAGCCGGACGTCATCCTTATCCAGATGGACGCAGTGGAACGCGATGGTGGGCAGGTCGAACACCCCGAGGTCCGCCAGATACCGGGGGGGGCGCTTGCCCTTGTCCTTCACCATGTTCTCGACCTCGCCCGCGGTCTCGGAAAGGTGTATCTGGATGGGGACCTCATGCTTCCTGGCCACATCCATGGCCATGTGCAGAGTCTCTTCCGAGCACGTGTAGGGGGCATGGGGGGATATGTCCGGGTAGATGAGCGGGTGTTTCTTGGAGGCCCGGCACAGAGCATCGGCCGAGCGCTTGTACTCCTCGGGCCCCGAGGCCATGTTCGTGGGGAAGTCCAGGAATATACCACCGGGAGCAAATCGCATGCCTACCGTCTCTGTAGCCCGGCACCCCTGCTCGGGCCAAAAGTACATGTCATGGCAGAAGGTGGTCCCGGAGGACACCATCTCCAGCTGGGCGAGCACGGTGGAATAGTACACGGCCTCCTCTGTGAGCTTTGCTTCGGTCGGCCAGATGCGCTCCTCGAGCCAGGGCATGAGGGCCATGTCGTCAGCAAAACCCCGCATGAACGACATGCCCGTATGACTGTGGGTATTGATAAGACCAGGGATGACGATCCGCCGAGACGCGTCGACCACCTCGTCGACCTTATCGGGCAGGTCCTTACCGACCTTGGCGATGCGGTCGCCGTCGATGAGCACATCACCGCGGAACACGCGGCGCTTGTGATCCTGGGTCACCAGCAGTCCGTTCTTGATGAGCAGCATGGTCGTTCACCTAGATCACGGGGGTGTGAGTATCTTTATGTATCTACGGGAGGGTGTGGTATTGTAGCGAGAGGGAGATCCACCCCTCATAGGATATGATGATCGTGCTTGGCCTGAAGGTTGGGTTTGAGCGTTCCGGTCAGGAGGGTGTAGTACCTCCCTGTACGAGGAAATCATCGAGCCGTTCCTGGACTAGCCTATGGCGGCGATAGATGAGCCTGCCGCATCGATGGCACTGTACGAAGGCGTACCGACCCTGAGTATTCTCGGGAACGGTCCACCTGAAGTGACAGCGGTCGCATTCCACCTCACGCATGAATGAGAAAGGCAGTCCATCCTTTAAATGGGACAAGTGGGGGGAATGCCGGTATTCGCCAGTGCCTAATCGAGCTTCATGCCGCCCGTCAGGAAGGAGAACACGTCCTCCTCGGCCTGGTCCTTCCCGAAGAACATGCCCACCTTGTAGCCTACAAAGAAGCCGCCGGCGAACACTAGCACCTCAGGGTGCTCGATAAGGAACTCGACGATGGACGTGATAAGACCGTAAAGGAAGGCGAAAATCCCCTTGCCGACCTCAAGAGCCTTGGCGATAACCTCGTCAGGGTCCATCAGGTGTGATACAGCGGCTCAGGGTAGTTATATACCTTTCGCTTGCCCTGTTAAGAAGGCCCCGGGGGCCGGTTCCAGGCCTGCTGAGGCTGTTGGACAGGCCCCTGGACCGGGGCCTGCATGGATTGAGCTGCGGTCGGAGATGGCTGGGGTGCGGACGAGGTCACGGCCATATCCATTCGCCTCTTCAGACCCCAAGCGAGCGCCGCGTGGACCATGAACGCCGTCACCGCTGCAAGGATCCCGTCGTTGCCCTGTCGCATGATGACAGCTGCCATGAAGAGCACCACGCCCACCGTTACGATCGCCAAGAATCCACGGACCTCCTCCTCTGAGATGTCCAGGGCTGTGGCCGCGAACCACTCTCCCGAACGGAAGATGAACATGAGGTACGAGACGAGGTAGAACGCCACGGTGACGATCATGAAGTCCCCGAACATCTTGACGAGAGCAAGATTGATGTTCCCCACGATGAGCTGCGAGAAGTAGAGGATCATGCAAGCCGAGAAGATGAAGATGTACTGGGAGAAGAAGAGCATCGAGAGGATGAAGGAGCCGGTGAGCATGAGGTTACGTAACGAGGTGTACGACCACAACGCCAGCACGGTGAGAAGGATGACGGTCGACAGTCCCAGGATCACGGGGAACAGGTCGGCGCTCGATCCGAGGGGCTGGGTCTGGAAGTCCACACCCCCGACGTTCCCGATGGTCGGCAGCTCCCAGCTCTGGCCAAGGATCGTGTAGGTCTCGTATCCCTCATGGAGCATTCCCATGGAGCTCCATGGCGCCATGAAGTGGGCCACGGCGCTGGAAAGGAACAGGGCCAGGAGCAGGCGTGTGACGAACCAGTGCTTCCAAACAGGATTGCCGCCCATCTCCTTGGAGGCCATGAGCACGAACACCGCCACAGGCATGGCCATGAGGAAGAGGAGGGCGATGGTGTCGAGCACGTACACCGCCACGGTCATGGCGACCCCAGGGCCCTGGAGCCCCGCGATGTCCTTGGTGAGCAGCTCGATGGGGGGCCGGTGACGCTGGGCCCATATCGTGGGATCGATGTTCACCATGCGTGTCTCCATACCGCCGAAGAGCGAGGGAAGGATGAAGTAGCCGGCGTCCGCGATGACGTGGGTGATGAGGAGGGCCGAGAGACCAAGGTACACCAAGCGCGACCTCGTGAACAGGGACGCCAGCAGGATCACGAACTGCTCGTCCATGGCCCCGAACTTATTTGCGGCCGCGATGTCCAGGGAGCGGAAGTAGGAGAGGGCGTAGAGGAACGCTACTACGTAGAGCGACTTGTCGATAGAGACGACCAGCCACTGGGTGACCGTATCGAACACGAACATGAAGAAGCCCAGCAGGGCGTAGTACACGGCGATGAACCGGACCAGGAGGAACGCCAGAAGTCGGTGGGTTGGTTCGGACCTGAAGTCCGCGGACAGGAGCTGCCAGAACACGGCCACGTCAAAGGAGTGCAGAACGGTCAGCTTCGATGTGACAAGTACAAAGAAGGAGTAGGCGAAGCTGGACCCCGTGAAGTCGACGGCCCAGGCCGCGGTCGCAGAATAGATCGCCAGGAGCAGGAACCCGATGGCCATGCTCCACTCATCGAGGGTGCTGCTGACACCAACCACGACGTCCTTGTGAGCTTCACCCACGACGACCTGCCAGTCCACCTCCTCACGCATGTGGAGGCTCACGGTCACAGGTGCCAGGGGTATCATCTTGAACTGGTTCTCGAAGGTGTAGTTCGCACACTTCACGGTTCCGCTGACCACGAACTCGGCGCTCTTGACCACCTCCTCACCGGTCTCCTCGTCCAGGTACTCTAGCTGTACGACAGGCGTCTGCGTGAGTACTAATGTTCCGTTCTGGTCATCAAAGAGACCGACAAGGGTCACACCTGTGGCACGCGGGTACTTGCTGTTCAGGTTGTACTTGATGATTACTTTACCCCTCTCCTCATCAAGAATCTTACCTATGACCTTCATGGGCTCGAAGTACTTCGTCGGACTTGCGTATTCCAGCACGTCCCCGGGATCGACCAGCCCGAAGGTGCTGCCCACCTCCACGAGCACCAACCGCCCAGTCTCGAAGGTCGTAGCGGTGAACACCACGTGCTTGACGGCGAGGATGTAGAGGATCGTCAGGATGGCCAGGTTCATCTTCTTGGACGTGGTCCCGAAGAGGATTGCGGGGATGTTCAGTTCGTACCAGAGCATCGAGAGCATCAGGTAGGCCAGTGCGTCTCCAAAGAGGTCCAACCATTCGGGCAGAAGGCTGAGGAGGTCCCCGATACCAAGGGCGAGGGTTAGGAGGATGAACACACCCTTGACGACCTGCGCAAAGTCCATGGTATGCCCTCACCGGTGTACCGAAGGCTACGGGAGCTCGGTAATATTTAAAACGTGGTGGGGCGGGGGGCGTGCTGCCCCCCGCGCCGTCCGCGTACCTCGGCGGCTTAGCTGCCGGTGGTGGTCATGGTGACGTTGCCGGTATCGGTGGTATCGTTGTGGAAGTAGTCGTACCGGATCACGCCGGTGCCTTCACCATCAAGTTCGGCGTTGTCACAGTTGGGCGCCGCGCAGCAGGTGTTGCAGATGTCGTGGGGCTCGAACGTACCAACGTCGTTACATTCGTTCAGCATCCCCGCTTTCGACAGTGTATAACAGGGCATAGGGTTCTTGTCCACCTTGCGGTTCTTGGCGCACTCAGTGTACTTGGTCTCGCACTGGCTGGCGATGATGGCCAGATCGTCGAGGCACCCGCCCGCCGAGTTGATGGCGATCTGGGGCTCCTCGTACCGCTTGCACGGGTCCTGTCGGCTGATCATCCCTCGGATGAAGGAGATGGCGATGGCCGCGATGGAGATCATGGCCACGAACATTAACAGCTTCTCGATCTGACCGCGCTTGCTTCGGATGAGCTTCATGGGTGATTAGGGGCGGGTATAGTATATAAATGTTGTATCTTGGCCGCGGGAGGCGTTCTCGCCGCTAGATAACAGGCTCGCTGGCGATCATGTACCAGATGATGGCGGCGTTGATGAGGGGGAAGATCCCTCCGAAGATTACATAGAACATGAAAGTAGGCATATCGGCCATCCCGGAGCTCACGGCCACCACCATGAGCGCACCGAGCATGGCAGGGAACACCGTCGATGTCGTGATGTAGAACGCCACAAGTCCCTTGAGCTTGCCCGAATACTCACGCAGCTTGTTGATGAGTGTGTCGTCGGCGTTCTTGGATAGGTTCCACAGGGGTGACTCGATGTTTGCACCAGACTCCACAGCGATCGCTAGCTGCTTGAACGCCGTGCCCATTCCCTGGCTGTCCTGCTGGTCGCCCACGTTCTTCAAAGCATCGGCGAGCGACATCCCACCTGCCCGCGATTGGCGGACAACGATGCCAACGGTCTTGGAGATTGGGCCGTAGTCACCCTCGGCCACGTTCATGAGGCTCTCCTCGATCTTGACATGCATGCACTGCTCAAGTGCCAGCGCTCGCAGGAAGTCGGGAAGCTCGCGCTCGGTCTCCTCCATGCGCTGCTTCTGGACGCTCTTGGGGTAGCCCTTGACGAACTGTAGGGTGAAGATGGAGATGAACACCGCGATGGGCATGGCGACGGCCAAGTCCGTGATGAGGACCCCCGCCCACTCCAGAGACGGACCTAGCATGACGGGTATGAGGTCGACGCCGAACTCCCGCATGAAGTCCATCTGGTCGGTCGTGGGGATGGCCAGGAACACACCGATACCGACGAGTACCACTCCGGCCAGGAAGCTCACGATGGCCGCCACATTGTAGAAGGTGATGTACTCCTCGACGCTGATGCCCGTGAACCCTGCCTTGTCGAGGTCCTTCCGGAGGAGGTCACGCCTCATGGGGTCCACGCTCCCTAAGTTCCCGCCGATACGGTCCTTGGCGCCCTTGGCATAGCGTTCGTAGGTCGAGAGGCTCGGGGTGAGGCGGGCGCGCATGGCCTGCTCGTCCCGCTCATGGACGAGCGAGTCTACGCCGCCGGGCAATCCTCTCCCCCCTGTGTGACGCACTTTATCGTAAGGACATTCCCCGTGATACTGACATGGATCTCCTGGTCACCGCGAACATCGATGCTACTGGCACCATTTACCAAGAACGGGAACTGGCGATGGAATATGTGGAACGCCGTACCTCCGCTGCGCGAATAATCAACGCGCAGGTCCGTGGCGTTGTTCTCGATATGGAGCACGATACTGCGGGTCAGTCCAAGCTTAAATCTGTACTCGTTATCGTTCCCCCGAGTATAGGCCTGAGCGATGCCAGCGTATATTTTCTCCCCGGCATGCCGCGCCGAGGACATGTTCATGGTGCTCGAGGCGACGGCGTACCGCGAGTACCCCCAACCGACGGTGAGCGAGAGCACGGAGAGCCCGGCTACGAAAATGAGCAGGGTCTCAAGAGCCTCTTGGCCGCGTCGGTGCCGGAGCACGGTCCCGGGATGGCGTGAAAAACATAAATATGCTTGGGTGGGGAGCACGTCACCGGTCGCTACCGTTCAGCACAGATCGGGTCAGTTCTCCAAGCCCCCTTATCACGTAAGGTCCCGTGTGCTCTCCCTCTCGGTCGATGAGGTACGCCCTGATGCCGATGGACCGAGGCTGCTCGAGGTCGAACTCGGGATCATCGCCGACGTGGACCACCTGCTCCGGGCTGACGCCCAGGTCGTCCACCACACGCTCCCACACGCTCGCGTCCTTCCAGACGTCCCCGAAGTCGCTGGGCACCGAGAATATGTGTTCGAAATGGTCCGAGAGCACCGGGGAAGCGAGCTTGGAGACATGGAACTCGCGACGTGCGAGAGTGACCAGTACCAAGCGAAACCCTGCATCCCTGAGAGCGTCCAGGCACGGGGCAACGTCCGTGTACACCGTGACGCATCGCGCAAGCCGCTCGATGACCTCTCCCTGTGGTTCAGGAATACCGAAGCGCTCGAGCCAGTAATCAAGCCGGAACCATCGAGGGTCCTCACGTCCGATCTCGTCGTACGCGGCCATCACCCGGCGTCGGGCCTTCCCGAGGGGGAGACCCTCGATCTCCGATACACGACGGGGGATGTAGGTGAACCACAGCTCGTCATCGAACTTCTTGTTCACCAGTGTCCCGTCCAGATCGAAGGATACCACGGTTATCGGGGCCACGGCATCGTACCCTTCCGCGAGGTTTATAACTGCTTCCACCCATGCCATCGCCATGCGGATCCTGGTGAGGGTCATCGGGAAGGAGCCGAACACGGCCGAGCTGCCGACCGCTGCCACTGTAGGCGAGCTCCTGGCCGCTCAGGGAGTCAATCCGGTCACCATGATCGCTACCGTTGGAGGTCGGTTGGTCCCCGAGGACGCGGAGCTCACTGACGGTGACGAGGTCGTGCTCTACCCGGCCGTTTCGGGGGGATGAGGACGGCAGCCGATCCGTGCACCTGTGGCAGACCGTCGGCAGTCTACCTGGCCTACGGAAAGGAGCATCTTTGCGTCCGGTGCTTCGCAAGGCTCGTGGAGAAACGCGTGAGGACCACTGTCCGTAAGCACAGGCTCATCCGACACCACCAACGCGTGGGCGTTTGCGTGTCCGGGGGCAAGGACTCGGCAACTGCCCTCCACCTCATGCACCGGCTCTACCGGAAGCGTAGCGACCTCGACCTCGTGGCCATCACGGTGGACGAGGGCATCGCCGGCTACAGAGAGCACGGGATCGCTGCGTGCCGTGAGAACTGCGCCCGTTTTGACATCCCCCATCACGTCTTCACGTTCCATGATGCGTTCGGGATCACCATGGACGACGTAGCAGGATTGGACGACGAGCTGGGGCCGTGCACATACTGCGGGGTGCTGCGGCGGCGCCTGCTCAACTCGGCCGCCCGCGAGCTGGGCGTGGACGTGCTGGTGCTCGGCCACAACGCCGATGACGAGGCACAGTCAGTGCTCATGAACCTCCTGAGGGGAGATGACCGGCGTATGATCTCCATGGGTCCGGTTCCCCCGAGAACAGCGGATCCTGCCTGGATCCCGCGTGTGCGACCGCTGCGGGCCCTACTGGAGCGTGAGACCACCGCCTATGCTGTGGCTAAAGACCTTACCATGGAGCTGGGGGAGTGCCCTCATGTCACCCGGGCGTTCCGCGTGGCCGTTCGCGACATGCTCAAGGACCTCGAACATCAGTACCCCGGGAGTACCCATACCGTTGTCCGGACCTCCGACCGCCTGGTAGCGCGGCTGAGAGAGCACGACGACCGTCCTCCTGCCACAGCATGCTCTTCGTGCGGCGAACCCTCATCGGGGGATCCCTGCATGGTATGCTCGCTGCTCAAGCGTGTGCAGGAAAAATGCTCTACTGACTAGGGATAAGATCACAGGTGCCCGGTAGAGCGCTCAGTCCGTGTCGACCCGCGGCGCTAGGATGAAGGACAGGTTCACCTTATCGATCTGGGTGAAATCCATCCGCATCGGGTAGTCATTGCCCAGGCTGACTGAGACGAGCGGAGCGATCTTGGTACCGCTCACCATCTTCATCAGGTAGTCCAGGGAGTACCGGGACTTGGTCGCGTCCTTGGCCTCCGCCTTGATGAGACCGTCCGACTCCTTCGCCAGCTGTAGGGCGGTGTTGCCCGTATCGCCCTCGGCCTCCATGTGGAACCCATCGGGTCCGATGGAGATGATAACGTTGTCGCTGAAAATCTTGGCGTCCTCGATCCCGTCCTTGAGGATCTCGGCCCGCAGTTCCGCCGTGGCGGGGAAGTCGAGCTTGGGTACGGGGCGGTCCGCGTCGGTCGTGTCGAGCAGGGCGATTGCGAAGGTCCGTGTCGACTTGCCCTCGTAGGTGACCATGAGCTTCTCGTTCTCGAGCTTGAGCGTGAGGCCGTCGGAGGGCTTGGCACGCTTGAGCACCGTAGTGAGGTTCTCGATGTCCACGGTGATGTTGGTCTCCTGGTCCACCTCGAACGTCTCGAAGGCCGGCGAGAGGAGGTTGAAGATCACCATGGCCACGTTGGCAGGGTCCATGGCAGCGAGCTTGATGCCGTCCTTGGAGATGTTGAATGTGCACTGGTCCTTCACCAGGCTGGAGATTGTGGAAACGGTCTCCTTGAGGAGCCGTGTGTCCTGAATACGCGCTTCGAACATGATCATTCACCCTTCATCTTGGCTTCGAGGGCCCTAACCCGCTTGAGCAGACCTACGTCAAGGTTATTAATCTTTTCAACGGCCTCGCCGCGGAGCTCGAAGCCCCCCTCCAGGGGCACCACGCGACCGATGAGCTTCACCATGTCACCTTGGGTGATGCCGTCCAGACGCTCGATGAGGTCGAGGTCGTCGAAGAAGGCCGTTGCCGTGCCCGTGCCGTCGTCCAGGGCGATGGTCGAGAGCTCCGAGTCCTTGCCGACCACCGTACCGATTATCCGTATACGCCGGTCCTCGGTGGTGATGGCCCCGATCTCCCGCTCAACGCTGGGACGCCGTCGCAGTTCTTGGCCTTCCATCCCGTCGGGCGACAACCCCAAGAAATATAAATCTACGACCGGGCCCCGCAGGCCCGTGGACCTGCAGTTCCGGGCCCTCTCTCGTATGAGGCCACGCGATCCCGTCCTTGTAGAGGGCCTTCCCGGTATCGGGAACATCGGGCTCATCTCGGTCGACTACCTCATCGACCGACTCGAGGCCCGACCCTTCGCCGAACTGTACTCACGACACTTCCCTCCGGTGGCCATCCTCGACGATGACGATCAAGCGAGCCTCCCGTCCAACGAGCTCTACGTCCACCGTCGGTGCGGTGGCGACATCCTATTCCTCAGGGGAGACGCACAAGCCATCTCGTCAGAAGGCCAGCACGCGGTCGCACGGGGCATCATCGATACCTGCCACACTCTCGGCGTTCGTCGGGTGGTGACGGTTGGAGGATTCTACACGGACCCTGGTGAGATCAAGGGTGAGCCGAAGATCCTCGTGGCGACATCGTCCGCTGCAGTCCGTGCCACTATAGCCGCTGGCGGGCTGGCTGGACGCGTGGAGTTCCAGTCCGACCTCGGTGGTGGTACAATCTTCGGCGCCAACGGATTGCTGCTGGGATTCGCCCACCTTCAGGGGATGGAGGGATTATCCCTCATGGTGCAAACCCTCCATAAGGACGAGTACGGATTCGACCTGGACGCGAGCTGCATGGCGATCGACGCCCTCTCCCGCCTCCTGGACATCCCCTGCACACCCCAGGACCTGGCCCGGGACATGGCCGCCGTTTCCAACGAGATATCCGACTCGGCACTAGGGCCGCGCCACAGCATTCTCAAGGCCCTTACCAAGGCGCCTTCGGAGGACGACTTCTATGTCAGATGACGTCGCGGACGATAGACCTTCGGTATCCATTGTCATCCCCTGCCACAACGAGGAGCGGAACGTGGAGCGGGCGGTGACCGAGACCTTGGGATCACTGGGCGGCCTTGACCTCGAGGTCCTCGTGGAGGAAGACGGGAGCACTGACCGGACAGCCGAGATCGCACGGTCGCTCGCCGAGGGTGATCCGCGTATCAGAGTGCTCTCCTTCCCCGAGGAGCGGCTGGGCAAGGGCGGTGGGTTCGCCCGGGCCGCCGGAAAAGCGACAAAGGACGTCATCGTGCTCATGGACGCCGACCTGGCCGTCCATCCCCGAGAAGTACTACGGGCGTTGGACCGGATGCAGGGAGGGGTGGCCATGGTGATCGGCTCCCGGGAGGTCGCCGGCTCCAAGCGGATGGTGGATCAGACCCCTGCCCGGCGCGTCGCCGGTAAGGCGTTCTCCCTATTGGTGCGCACAATGTTCTGGCTCCCGTTCAACGACCTCCAGTGCGGGTTCAAGGTCATGCGCCGGGAGGTCATCGAGACGACCACTCTCACCCACCTTGGATGGGAATTCGACACCGAGCTCATCTGGAAGGCCTTGCGGGCCGGATTCACAGTGGAGGAGATGGGGGTCCACTGGACCGAGGGTGGCGACTCACGGCTCCGCATCTACCCTGATGCGTTCAATATGCTGTGGGGGCTCATCCTCCTCAGGTTGGGGAGATGAACTATGGGCCGCGACCGCGTTACCAGGGAGGAACTGGAGACCTCGCTCACCCGCATCGGAGCGGTGCTCTCGGGCATCCGGGTGCTTGACGATGAGCGGGGACCGGGCTACCTCAAGAACGTGCGTGCCTACGTCACCGACACGCGCTATTTCATGGAAAAGAAAGAGGATCTCGTGCTCGCTTTCGAAGCAGTGACTTGGGCATGGGCATGGGTGGAGATAGGATGCGATCTCGGAGTGCTCGCCTCCGACGAACCGCGCCTCCAGAAGTTTTAAGAGTCCTGCGGTCGGGGTGGTTGCCATGAATGATGAGCGTCAGGAGATCGCCCGTGGTGCCGAGGCTGTGCTCTACCGGGCCACCGGAGAGGATGGTGACGTGCTCATCAAAGAGCGCGTTCCCAAGAGCTATCGACATCATATCTTGGACGATCGTCTGCGCCGCCAGCGCACGAAGCGCGAGGCAAAGCTCCTGGAGAAAGCACGCACTGTGGGCGTCACATGCCCCAAGGTGCTCTCCGTGGACAAGCGAGTCCAGGCCATCGTTATGGAGTTCATCGACGGGCCCCCACTGCGCCAGGCAGCGAACGAGGTCGGTCCCGAGGAGCGGGTCCGGCTCTTCAAGGAGCTCGGCAGGATGGTCGGCTCCCTCCACGGCAAGGACATGATGCATGGCGACCTCACAACCTCCAACGTCATCGTCAAGGACGGTAAGCTCCACCTCATCGACTTCGGTCTCGGATTCCATTCAACTAACGTCGAGGACAAGGCCGTGGACCTCCACCTGCTTGAGCGGGCCATCGATGCAACGCACTTCGCCTTCGCCGAGGAGGCCTTCGAAGCGGTGAAGGAGGGATACGTTGAGACACTACCGGACGCTGAGCTGGTGTTCCGTCGCATCGAACAGATCGAGGGGCGTCGCAGGTACTCCTCAAAGAAATCCTGAGCCGGGACCGCTCCATTTATTAAGGTTGACCGACCCCCTTGGCCCGATGGCACGCAAGGGAGCGGGCACCGGGAAGAAGACGAAGGGAGGGAAGAAAGCCCCTACCCCCATGGGGATCCATGAAGGGGCTGAGCAAGGGACCGCCACTATCCCCCAGGCCCTCGGCGAACGGGAGATGCGGCTCATCTACGACTTCACTGCCAAGATGGTCCAGCAGTTCCGCCTTTTCATAAAGACCGTGGCCGTGTTCGGCAGCTTTGCTCGCGGCGACATAGGCGGAAAGGGCGACATCGACATACTCATCATCGTGGACGACGGTGCTCTGGAGCTGCGCGGCGAGGTCAAGAAGCTCTACAACCAGGAGATGCAGCGCATCATCCGCTCGGAGCACTCACCGCTCAAGTTCCACGTGAACACCGTCCCCCTCTCCGAGTTCTGGGACGGGATCCGCATCGCCGATCCCATCCTCCTCAACATCGTACGGGAAGGCCTGCCCATCTTCGACCGAGGATTCTTCGTCCCCGTCAAGAAGCTCATGGAACAGGGCAAGATCCGCCCCACCACCGAGTCGATGTTCCTTTGTCTGGACAATGCGGACATGCACCTGGTACGTCACCAGGACTTCCTGCTCAAGTCGGCGAACGAGCTCTACTGGGCAGCGATCGATTCCGTCCACGCTGCGCTTATGAGCGTGCGCGTCGTTCCGCCCGATCCGAAGGAAGCTTCCCGCATGCTGCGCGAGCATCTGGTGGAGCCCGGCTACGTCGATGAGCGGTACGCGGTCATCATGGACGAGATCTACCGCATCATGAAGATGATCGACCACGGCGAGCTCAAGCACATCTCCGGAGAGGACGTCGATAGTTATGCCTCGTCGGTGAAGGACCTCACCTCCCATCTCAAACAGTTCGTGCGTGATAGGGAAGCGACGACCCTGAAGAAAATCGAAAGGCTTAAATCGAAGGACGGGGGCTGAGTGTAGTATGGGTATACAGGGAATCGCCACATTCTTCGGATTCATCATCCTGCTCTACGGCCTAATCTCCCGGCTCGCTGAGCCCCAGACCTATCCGTAGGTTCCGGTTATTGACGGGGTGAGCGAGCATATGGACCTATCGAAGCCGTACTCGAAGCTCGCCCTTCTGTTCATCCTCGTCCTCAGCATCCTCTTCTGGTTCGGATTCCCTATGAGCATCCTGGCCATCCTCGTGATCGTATGGGTCGTGTACTCCATCGAGTTAATGGAGAGCCTTGAGAGGAAGGGGAAGAAGAGCAGGGTGAAACAGGGGCTCGAAGAGGACTAGATCCTGCTGAATGGATGGTGATGGAGCCACCGCCACCGGGGACGCGCACGGATGAGGATCTCATCAACGGGAACGCAGTAGAGCTCGTCCTCGACACCCGTGGGCGTGCACTGGAGCGTCGCTCCATCTTGTACCATCACATAGGTCATGGTTGATGTGAAGCCGAAGGGGAACACCTGGACACGGAGAACACGCGGCGGTAGACGGAGCACGGTCTGCCCCCGGGCTGTCGTCCAATAATCGAACCGCGTCATTCCATCGCCCTCGACCGTAATCCCTTGGGAAGGCAGTACACGAACGTGCGTGCGAGGGATGGGCTCTCCATCGGGACCGACAACACGCAGTGGGACCGCAGTCACGTCGTTGAAGATATGGTCCGTCAATCCCTGCTGGTCCACCCGGAGCAGATGGCAGCTCGGGCACGATACCAGCGGAATCCGCTCTACGAAGGGGAGCCCTTCCAGCACCGGCACTGGCCCGTGAGAGAACACCCACCGTGTCCCGTACCCGAGCATGCGCACAAGGGTGATGTTCTCGTCAGGTACTACATGCTCTGAAAACGATCCCGTGAAGAGTGCGATCTCCCTGAAGAAGGTCGGGGAGAGGATGACGCCCTCCGGATTCTCTAGCCCACTAAGCTCTGCCAGCACGGCCTGGTTGGTACTCCAGATCCCCTCCCGAGCATCGGCGTGAGGATCGACGGGGATCGTGAGGACGCACCAGACCACCAATCCCGCCACCACGACGGCGGTGAGTGTGGAATCGCCTCGTACCGCGCGACGGACTCCTACCATCGCTAGCGCCACAAGGGGCAGGAGGATGGTGACCACGAACTTCCAACGGAAAAGGACCGGTGTGTACACCGCGAACACAAGAAGTGGGGCGGCGGCCCATGCCGCGAGGAGCGGTACGGCCTCAGGCCGTTCGTCCTCGTCCCTCGACCTGAGGGTGAGGCCTAGGACGGCCAACGCGACAATCGGCCAGCCCGCGAACCCGGGCAGGGTCCATAAGGGCTCGTGCTCGCCCCCGACCCCCCACTCCTCGGCCTGTGTGCGTCCGGTCTCCTGCATCACCTTCAGGAAGATTGGAAGGCCGTTGGCGTAGAGGTACGCCGACCAGAGGAGCTGGCCTGCAACGGCTCCTGCGATGAACATGCCAAGAACGTGCATCTCCCTGTCAACTCCACGCCCGCGGGCCCGTCTCCAGGCGCTGAGGAGCGCGAGGGAGAGGAGGCAGGGGCCGTAGTTGAGCTTTGTGAGCATACCAAAAAAGGCCAACATGAAACCCCTGTAAGCGGCGTGCCGATCACCATCCAGAGCCTTGAGATATAGCACATGGGTAACCGCGTACAGGAAACAGAGCATGGCAGGGTGGAGCACGAGGCGAGCGTACGAGACGAAGGCGGGGTGGAGGGCGAGCACCGTGATCGTCGCAAGGGCCGTCCGTCGGTCCAGGAGCGTCCGCAGCAGGATGTAGTGGAGAGCCAATGCCATGCCTGCGAACCCGGCCACCACCAGATGGGAGGCCCAGAGGATATCGCCAGTGAACACCGTAACGGCAGCGATGACCGAAAAGAATCCGGGGGGATGGAGGATGAAGACCTTGGTCAGGAGGCGGGGAACACCGTCAATCAGGAGTGAGCGGGCCACGAGCATGTCGCGGTAGGCATCGTGCGCGGTAGTCGAGTCGAATCCCTCTAGAGAGGCGACGGGTACGAGCTCCGCGTGGTCCCACCCGACGGCGTACCACATGGTGGCGAGCAGCACGACCAAAAGTGCAATCCGGTCCTCGACATCCACGGGGAATAGGACGAACATATGGTTTATAAAGATGGAGACTCCCAGTGCCGTGTGGATGCCCCGGACCTCGTGGTGGTCGGCCATCTCACGCACGACCGCATCGTTCGCGGCTCGCAAGAGGACGCGTGCATGGGGGGCGTGCCCGCACACTTCGGGCTGACCGTTGCCGCCCTGGGCCTTAGCACAGGTGTGGTCACTACTGTAGGCCCCGACCTCGATCCTGACCACCTCCGCGTCCTGCACGCCGCCGGTATCGACCTCACGGGTGTCCGTATCGGTCAGTCGCCCACGACGACGTTCGTTAACATCTACGAGGCGGGCCAAAGGGTACAGGAATGTCCTGCCGTCGCCGACGGTATCGGTCCTGACGATGTACCGGCCGCTTATGAAAAAGCCCGAGCCGTCCACCTCGGACCGCTCATGGGCGAGATCGATCCTGCGGTCGTCGACCGGTTCCCGCACGCTCGCATATCCTTGGATGTACAGGGATTGGTGCGTCGTCGGAAGGGCCGACAGGTGCTGTCCAAGGCCCTCGATCGGGATACGCTCCCCCGACGGCTCGACGTGATAAAGCTCGGTGAGGACGAGCTCGAGCTGGCCACTGGCACCACGGACGTGGTGGAGGGTTCGGAGCGAGCAGTGGAGCTCGGGGCCAGCATGTCCATCGTCACCATGGGCGTCCATGGCTCGCACGTGTACGACGGACGGCACCACGATATTCCCGCGTTCCCCGTGGAGGAAGTGGACCCCACCGGCGCTGGCGATGCCTACATGGCCGGCTTCCTGGACGCACTCCTCGCGGACCGGGATGTACCGGAGTGCGGACGGTTCGCCGCCGCATGCGGTGCATTGTGTGTTACTAGCGTGGGCTCGGGCTTCGCGCATTCCCGAAAGGAGGTGGAACGTCTCGCATGGGGGACATGAGTCGCCTCAGGCCCCTGGGTCTGGTCATCCTGGCCGTCCTGATCTACTACGTGGGCGTGGGCGAACTCGTGGAACGCCTACGATCGGCTGACGTCGGTGTGTTCCTGGCAGGATTCGCAATCCTCATCATATCAGGCCTCGTGTTCCTCGTCCGCTGGCAAGTGCTACTCCGCGGCATCGGTTACAATATACCATGGCGGTCTGCCTACGAGATCACGCTCCTGGGCCTTTTCTCCAACCTCTTCACACCCGGACGGCTCGGGGACATCCCCGTGCGCGCCTTCTTCCTCAAGAGACGCGAGGGCGTTCCCGTCAAGGATGGCCTCGCTACCACATCAGGGGACCGCTACGTCGATATCATGTTCCTCATGGTCGTCGGTCTCGTCTCCTTCTGGCTCCTGACAGGGACCGCCGAGATCGCGGCGCTCCAAGGTGCCGGGATGGTACAAGTGCGCTCGGCCGTCGCGGTCATTCTCCTCCTGATGGCGGCCGTGCCAACGGTCGCTCTTACCCGCACTGCGTTCTTCATCGGACTGCTCAGGCGCGTGCTTCCCGAGCGTGTCGGCCCCCACCTCGACACTGCGGAGGAGGCCGTCCCCCGCCTCGTGGACAACCTCCGCACGTTCCTCCATGGTCCGTCCCTGGCCGCCCTCATCGTATGCACCCCCGCCATGTGGATTCTGTACGCCCTTTCCTTCCACGTCTACCTCCTCTCATTCGGTGAGACGGCCGATCCGTGGATCGTGCTCCCGGCGTTCTTCGTAGCCTATCTCTTCGGGCTGATTAGCATGGTCCCTGGCGGTATCGGCACATCGGACCTGGGCGTGGTGGCCATCCTGGCCTCGGCCGGGATCGACCGCTCGGCTACGCTCATCGCCTCCATCGCGGTGAAGGTCACGAACCTCCTCTACGTCGGATGCCTCTGCCTGCTCATACCGGACCGGGCCGACATCGGGGAGGCCACTGCGGTGATCGGGGAAGAGAATGCTGGCACCAATCCTGTTCCGCAGGGGGACGGTTCGCCCGGACCGAGGTCGCGGGAAGAGTAGCTTTAATAAAACCAATAGCGCCCTCTTCTATCGGATGACGGCCATCGTAAAGAGCACGCAGACAGGATCCTCGCGGTCTTCACCCCTGGGGACAAGTAGGACGCTTATCCTGCTCATCAGCCTGCTCGTTATCCAGGCCACGTTGTCCCTGGTAATCCTTACACCGAACGGCCCAGCGTGGGGTATGGGGGAGTGCAACGATCTCCGGCAGGTCCGGGCCTTTCTTGCGAGAGGATTGTCCGGGGCCTCCGGGGTCCTGCTGGCCGGTGAGCTGTTATCGACCCTTGCACTGGTGGTGCCCGTGTCCGTCGTCGGCCCGGGGGCCCTAGCTGCGAAGAGCACCGCTCTGGTATTGAACGCCGCCCTCCTCGTTCTCATGGCCGCCACCCTCCTTCGACTCGGAGCACGTCGTGAGGCGCTGGTGCTGTCGGTCCTCGTGGCCGTGACACCCGCTCTCCTTCGCGCCCCGCTCCTAATGATGGGTATAAGCCCAATCCTCACGTGCCTGTTCATTTTCATCACGCTCGTCATCTCCCTCCCGTGGGAGCGAGAAAGGAGCGACATCCAGACGGGTGTGCTCTTGGGATTCGGGCTAGTATACGACCGGGGGTTCGGGGCCCTTCTCATCGGTTTGTCAGTCGCCCGGTTCCGATACAGGGAAGCCTCGTGGTGGCGGCCAGCGGTGATCGCCGGGGCGACCGCTCTACTCCTCGTCATGGTCGGCGGACAGGGAGTGGACCGATTGTATGATACGCTCACAACCCTGGCACCCGTGGATCCCATGGTGCTGGTCGCCACGCTCGCGGCCCTCCCCACCTCGATCATGTGTCTTTGTGTGGCTGGTGCGGCCCTCGTTGGCCTTCTTCGGTCACCACCAGGCCCACGGGGAGAGCTCGCCCTGGCCGCAGCCATCACAGGATTACTGTTCCTTGTAGTGACCACCGGTGAGATTCGGGATTCCGACATCACCATAGAGGACATATCCCTTGCCTGGGTGCTCCTCCTTCCTGCCGCGACAGCCGGACTCGAGCATCTTATGACCGGTCGTCGATATTTGGCCATCACCATCACCGTGATCGCGATCCTGGGCGCCTGGGACCTCCTGCTCATCCCGGCTCAGACCGGTCACACTCTCCCCATTTGCAGGGAGAGCGAGGATAGGATCGTCCAATGGGACTGGACCGCACCAGGGACTGCGGGATGCCCGGATCAGAAGGGGCCCTGGGAGGACTGTGTCCGCCGAGCCGGGCGGGATGCTGTATGGGAGGGGGGGGACCTGTTCACATCAGAAAGCCTCTCTGGACCGGTCATGCACATATTCGCGCTCGGCGTTGGTGAAGGGCTCGCAGAGCTCATGGGGCCGGGCAGGGAGGATCAGGTCGTCGGGTTGTGCGAGCACCTCGACACGGACCTGTCCGCCACCTGTGCCGCAGGAGTGAGCTCACGCGCGGGGGCTGGCGCTGCAACGATACCGGACTTGACCGATACTCTCTGCACAAAGATCGATAGGGAGCTACGCGTTAGATGTGCTTACGGGCTCGGAGCGGGGATCCTACTGGAGGCACGCCACCAGGGGCGTCCCGTAGGGGAGGGCATCGAGCTCTGTTCTCACCTTCCTGGCGCTATGCGTTCCCATTGCGTTCGAGGCTTCTCCCAGGTACTTGTGCTCGTCCGCTCGAAGGAGAGCAGTGGTGATGTCCCGACATGGGAGCATTGTGAGGACCTCCCCGAGAGATACGTCCTCCAGTGCATGGGAGGATTGGGCCGGTTCGGCTGGTCCAGGGAGGTGACCCTCGAGGCTGCGATCGAGACGTGCGTGAGAACGGGTGATGAAGGCTCCATTAAGGCTTGTCTCATTAATTTCGGCGCGGCCGCGGGATTGCACCACAGTGGAGAACCTTCCAAGGCTTTTGAACTCTGTGAGGGCCTTCCACGCGACCTAATGGGATTCTGCATCGAGGGAATCGGAGATGGCCTCTCCTGGGTGCTCGTTACAAGTCATTAGACTTTCGCGACCACTTTATAAAGGCCCGCGGGAAAACTCACGTTAAATAGGTAGTTTTATGAACTCTGAACACTAGAATAATAGTTATGCGAGATAATAGTATCGACAATGACACTTTCGCGGATAGACGTTTCGTCACCGCAGTGATTGCAATAATGACTGCCGCCTTCTTGCTGATTCAGTCGGGGCCCGGTGTAACGCTCTCAGCCTCTGTGGGTGGCTCCGGTGAGGGGATTACCCCGTCGGGGGTCGAGGCCGCCATCGAGGCATGCGATCCTGCTCCTTTCGAACAGCGGCCCATGTGCTACCACCGCATCGGTAATGACCTGGGCCTCTTCTATATCGATGACATCTCTCTCGCACTGGCCGAATGTGAGCAGGTTCCGCTCCGGGCTCGCTTGTACTGCTTCGAGGGCATTGGTGAGGCCATTGGTTACACGACTGCTCCGGATATCGAAGCATCTGTACAGCTCTGCGAACAGTTCCCCTCGTCCGTGCGTCCGTACTGTTACTATGGAATCGGCGAGAGCTATGGATGCAAGATCGGGACGGAGCCCCAAATCCCGGTATCACTCTGCTCCTCGCTGCCCTCCCCGGCACGACTGTACTGCTCAGAAGGTCTTGGGGATGCCATCGGCTGGAAGTTCGGCTACGATGCTAACCTCGCCATGGACCGATGCGACCTGCTCCCGGATGAGGACATGCAGGAGAAGTGCAAGCTCAATGTAGGGGACCGGATCTTCTGGCGGTTCGGAGAGAAGGATGGTAATGCCCGCTGCTCTGCGCTCTCACCAGACAGGGCCCAGTCCTGCCTAGAAGGGCGGGGCCGGTTCGCGTCGTGGCAGACCGGTTCTGGGATTGCCACAGAATAGCGTTCGGACACCCCATCCCAGGAGCCGGGCCTCGACCCGCTCAAGGATTCCAGAGATAGTGTTTAGACTCTGTTAAGTGTCTCTAGGTCCATCTGACATTGGCGAAGGTCGGGAATGTGAGGTCGCACAACTATGCGGTGAGCTCGGACCTTACCACGAGGGGACCTGTCCAGCGGGCCAAGGGTCCCGGTTGGGGGCCGACCTCATGGCGACACATGATTCGCTCGTCACACCGTGCAGCGGGCTGGAAGGTGAGCCGGGAGCCCTGTGCGCCCAAGGCCTTGGGACCGGTGTCCTGCCGAGGTCCCGACGCCGGAGGATCCCGGTGGAGAGTGATATAGAGGTCAGTTCACGTATCTTCATCTTCATTGATTTGGAACGAATTTCCTTATATTTTGTCAACCATACGAACCCAGTGCCTTACCGATTCTAAGTTCTAAGGGGTAATCTTTTAACTAGGGATTACGTACCTAGTACAATTTGGCCCTGACAAGGCCATACAAGTGAGACCCGGTAGTGTGAGAACCATAGGCCTTTCGTTAAGATGTAGCACCATCATTGCATTGACAAGCCTCATTGTCGTCCAAGTCGGCCTCGCAGCCGTCCTCTTCTCCGAATCAGGTATGGGACGGACGTGGATCGAATGCTCCCTTGCGCATCTTGCCATGTTGGGCCCGGCTGCACCCACCACTCACGGACATCTGGTCGCAAAGGTTGGGACCGTTGTTCTCGAAGGTCTCCTTCTACTTGCTATTGGTGGCCTCCTCATCACGTACGCGTCGTTCAGGGCTTCGATCGTGGGGATGGCCCTTTTCGCTGCCACACCTGTACCCTTACGCAGGCCGTTCCTCGTCCTGGGCGGTTCCGCTGCTCCCTCGTCGCTCTGGTCGGTCGTCATCATATTCATCTACCTGGAATGGCGTCGAACGGGCGGACGGTGGAACGCAATGCTTCTGGGCGCCCTCGCAGGGGCAGGGATAGCCCTCTCAGCGGACATGGCTCTCGTGCTCATCGCCCTTGGGCTGGTGTACACCATGGGGTCCCTAGTACGTCATCGAAGGTCCCTCATTGCCGCTCTCGTTGTCGTCGGAGGACTATTCCTACTGGTCACCACCCCGGATCGGGCGCTGGGCATCCCCCCCGACATTGCCGGGCATGCTCCTTCCATCCTCGCCATCATCCTCGTCCTGTCCGGAACGCTCATCCCTCTGCTCTCACCCGTCTCAGGGCAAGGTCGTGAGCTCAACACTGCCGCGGGTGGCGCGGGTCTCCTCCTGGTAGCGGCCTCGCTTCTCTCGAGCGCGGTCACCGGGACGTTCGCTCTCGCCTGGACCGTCCTCATCGTTGCCGCGGCACCCCCCCTGACAAGATCTCCAGGCTCATTCCTCCTCGGTTGCGTCGTCATTGTGTGTCTCATCGATGGTCTCGGCCTCACCGATAGCGCCACGCCCATGGACCTACACACCCCCCTCTGGGAGCAGTGCGTTCGCACGATCGCTCGGACCGCTGCAAGGGAAGGGATCGTACCCAGTGTAGAGGGCGTGCTCTCAAAGGACGCAGGTTACCACCTTGCCCTCGGGTATGGTGAGGGACTGGCCGCCGGGGGTATCGACGCAGAGGAACTCATGCGACTATGTTCCGTTCTGGACGCCTCGTCCGCTGAAGTATGCATCAAAGGCCTGGGATCACGTACAGCATCACGTGTCTGGGAGGAACGGTCCATGACGTTCACGATCTGCGGTCGGCTCAAGGGCGCCCTGCGAACGCACTGCCTCGAGGGTGTCGGTGCCGGGCTCTTCCTGGAGACACGACGAAGAGGAGTCGCCCTCAGGAAGGGTATGATTCTTTGTTCGCTCCTCTCCTCCGATGAGGTCCCCGTGTGCCTCAGGGGATTCGGCCGTGCTCTCGGGCATGCACGTCCTACCCGGCCAGGAGAGATCCAATGGGACCGCTGCGCTCCCATGGGGGATCGCTACATCTATCACTGCTACTGGGGGCCGGCCGGGACCTTTGGCTGGGAGATGGAACCAACGGTTGAAGCGGCCATAGCCACCTGTATCGAACCCCATCCCGATAATCCATTGGAGACCAAGATCTGCCTCACACGGTTCGCAGGAGCACTGGGATTGTATCACCAGGGAGATACGGCTCGGGCCGTGTCCCTCTGTACAGAACTGCCGCCAAAGACGGTCTCCTACTGTCTCGAAGGGCTTAGTGACTATCTTGGATGGCACCTTGTCGAGGAACCCGCCCGCGGCCCCGATGAGTGCGATCACCTCCCTCTGGAGAACCGAGGGGTATGCTACCAGATGCTGGGCAACGCCCTCGGTTGGTTCCACGTCGATTATCCCAAGCTGGCGGTGGCCGCATGTAGGGGCCTCGTTGCCAAGGCCCGGCCCCATTGCTACCAAGGGCTGGGGGAGTCCTTCGGATGGATCAATGCGCCTGATGTAGCATTATCCATCACACGTTGCGGCCTCCTCCCCACCGATGACCGGCCCTACTGCCATTTCGGCCTTGCCGAGAGTTACGGATGCAAGTACCACTCCCAGCTCGATCAATCGGCCATGCTGTGCGCTGCCCTGGAGCACCAGGACCCCCTTCACCCCTCAGACCTCTCAGAGGGTTTCGGCTACAGCCAGGGATGGCAGTTCGGGCATGATCCCGCAGTGGCCATGGAGAGGTGTGATGTGCTCGCGGAGGGCGCCCCACGAAAGCTCTGTCGGCTCAGCGTCGGTGACCGCATCCTCTGGCAGCACGGACACAATCGCTCGGATGCCATCGAACGCTGTCGCACTCTCCCGGAGGCCCTCGCACTCACCTGCCTCAGGGGGCTTGGTAGGTACGATGGTTGGATGTTCGGAGCGGGGCTTACTGAGCCTGTTTACCTGTGTGTCGAAGGGCCCGCGGTCGGGCGGCCGTTCTGTGCCGAGATGTTCGGGAGGATCCTTGCCCTCAGGAACAATGGCGATGCGGCAGCTGCAGCATGCGATGGGCAGGGCGAACAAGTGTCCCACTGCTGGCGTGGTGTCGGTTGGGCCCTCGGCTGGACAAGCGGGCAGGACGCGTCCGCTGATGCATGCTCCATGGCTGGTGGTCACAGGAAGCAGTGTCTGGAGGGCCTGTGCGCAGGGCGGGTCGCGCTCCGAGGTGTTGCCCCGTCAGAGGGCGAGGATAATATGGCATGCGCTACAGGGACCGGAGCCGGCCTGTGGTGGCGGTATAACGGTGATGGTATGAGGACGGCCGAGGATTGTTCCTCGTTCGGATATGATGAGGCCGGAGCATGCGCACGAGGTGCCGGCACCGCCGCCATTCGCGAATCGCTCTACGTCACCGGATCCACTAAGGATGCTAAGGCAATGTGCGAGGCTATGGGGGGGCTAATGGACGCATGCGTCATGGGCGTGGCGGAAGGCGCGTCTACTGAATGATTTCTGACCATTGGCAGTAGGCCATCACCAATCTGGCCTGCTCGAGGTTC
>JASMDC010000060.1 GCA_030753015.1 Candidatus Undinarchaeales archaeon
CAAGGATTCGGGCGCCGAGCGGACCATCGAACAGTGGGGAGACATGGACTTCCCATCGGCCTTGGTGGCCAGGCTCGCTCTCAATCCATCCGTCGTGACATTCGCAGCACGAAGACTTGCTGATCTGCAGCGGAGACATCTCCTTTTTTAATCTATGGGCGTACCAATCATACCGGTGACAGGGGAAGGCATGGACGAACACCCACCTCTTATCCACGAGGTAAAGTCCTGCGTCGATGTCGAAGAGAAGAAGGAAGAAGAGGTCCAGCGTGCCAGCCCGTACCTAAGAAGCCCCTACATGTCCACTCCACGGGACAAGGCTGAGACGAGCATTCCCGGAGTGACAGCGGGCGAGCAGATCGAGGAGGCCAAGGAGGAGGAGGAAGAGGCGTTCAAGGAGGTCCCCTCGCACATCAAACTTATCCGGGCCCTCTATTCCATTCTCAAAATCGTGTTCATCATCGGCATCGTGGTCGGTGCCGGTGTGTTCATCGTCAAGCTCGCCGTGGAGCGGGCTTGGGAAAAGGACCAGGCTCAGCCCAAGGTGTTCTTCGAAGTCGGGTGTCGGGCCCATTATGGATGCGGTGATGAGATCCAGGAAGCATGCGGACTTGACTACAATCCTTATTGTATCGAGATGGAGAACACCGGGGACACCTTCATGCCCCCTACACATTTCAGTGAGCTCACTATCTATTTCAGCACCGCAGACGAATCCTTCACCTACGAGTCTGACCGTATTCGGATGATCAACAAGGACGGCATCTGCACCACGATCGATATGTGCGACAACTGCCCCAGTCTCAAGGAAAAGGGCGGGAGCGTCAAACTCATCCTCCCCCCCGACACCGGAGACATACTCGCCTACTCACATCTCACCTTCACCATCTCGGGTGCGAACACGGAGTCGGTAAAGAAATGCGAGAAAGCTCCTATCGGGTAGTTGCGGTAGGGGCGTGGACGCAAGGGTTATCAATGATTGTGACATAATCTCGTCTATGAGGCCCGCCAGGAGACTGGGTGTCATCCTGGTAGTGGCCGCGCTCCTCTTCCACGGCGCCTTTGCCGCCACCTGCGGTCCCCAATCATCCTATTGCGACGACAACGGCTACTGCCGCACCGGTGTCTACGTTACGGTTTACAACGCTGATGACGACGAGTACTTCTGCGAGCAATGCAAGCACCAGATCTGGAAGGAGGATGCGGACACGGGATCCGGAGAGTGCTGCGGGGACGACGGTCTGGACGATGACTGGTGCGGCAAGTACGGGTACTGCTTCGACGGTGTCTGGAAGGACGTGTACGGCGAGGACGACTCGCCCTTCCATTGCCAATCGTGCAATGGAGGTACGTGGCATGAGTCGGGGTACTGCTGCGGAGACACTCCGGACGAGTCCTGGTGCAGGGACGACGGGTACTGTTTCGAGGGCCAGTGGATGACCGTAACGGATCCGAACACCAACGAACACTACTGTACCAATTGTGTGGACATCGACCAGGATGGTGTCGCCGACGGAGCCTGGAAGATCGACCTTGACTCAGGTCAGCCCACCTGCTGCGGGGACGAAATTCTCGAGAACTGGCCTGGTCAGGGCGGCGTCTGCAACCTGGGTGAGTGGCTCTCGGGAGATTGCATCGACGTTAACGACTGCATCGACGAGCCCTGGCTCACCTGCACATCGAACCAGAAGGAATGTACCAACCATCATTGTCGGTACAACAAGGACTGCTCCTTTTGCTCAGATGCGGACTGGTGCACGTTCTGCGCCGCCGATGATCCCGACCTCACCGAGCGAAGTTGTACGTGCGCCGGCTACGTCTGGCACGACATTACGTGCTGCGGCGACGATAGCGGCGAGCATTACTTCGAGGATAAACGGTTGTGCTGCCAGGATCCGGACTCGTGCACGTCAGGCAACGAATGCTACACTGAGGGAACCATGAAGCTCTTCTTCATCACCAAGGTCTGTGTAGGTGGTGTCTGGGTGAAGGTGGACGTGCTCCCCGGATCGTTCTACTCAGGAGCGCTCTCGGTCAGCCTCCCTGTCTGGATCGTGGGCACCTCTGCGCGCTGCACTACCGACGACACCGCCCCATGCCGCGGGATATCCGGCTCCCATAACGTCGTGCTCGGCGAAGATGACGAGGACATCTACATGCGCATCGAGAACTGGGATTTCACCACGGCACTGGACCTATCCACGCTGGAGTTCACATATGATCCCGAGGGCTACTCGGTCTATTTCCGTAACGGGCTGTCGGTCCCCGTGAGCTTCAGGATGAAACGACGCGATGGCGGTGTGCTCGAGCGGTGGGACGTGAGCACGTCGTCCTGGCGGGCCCTCGCCGACCATGATGGACTGGAGGTGACCGAGCGGGAGGACGGCTCCTACATCATCAGGGACACGAAGAGCACTACCGCGTCCATCCGTGATCCTGAGGGTACCTGCGGGGACGATGTGTGCGATGTGAACTTGGGCGACTGCGACAATGGCTGTGCTGAATGCAACGTGGCATCCTGCGCCGCTGACATCGACTGCAACCTCGAAGTTGGTGAGCGGTGCGATAACGCGCCGTCCCAGTGCACGTGCCCTGACGGGTACTCCTGCGATCCCGAACAACTCGTGTCCGACGAGAGGGGATGCTACACGGCATCGTGCGGGAACGGCGTGTGCGATCCTGGCGAGTGCAATCTCCCCTGCCCGGACTGCGATCGGAGGGAATGCGTGGACGACTTCTGCTCGGTCTACCTTGAGGAGAACTGTACAATCGCGCCAGAATGCGGGTGCGACGATAGCGCCCTATGCGACACGGGCGACGCTCGCTCGGACGCAAAGGGATGCTTCATCCCCAAGTGCGAGGACAGTGTATGCGACCTGGTACATATTGACCTGGCCAAGAATGTGACAGTCGACCTCCTCCCCCTTCGGGAGTGCGACCGCGCCTGTCTGGGTTGCGACCTCGTCACCTGTGCTAACGACACACGATGCAACATCGGTATAGGCGAGAACTGTACGAACTCCAAGATACACTGCGCTTGCCCCATCGATCAGGTCTGCGATCCGCTCAACGCGCTCGCTGACGAGAAGGGATGCTACTCAAAAGGGTGCGGTGACGGGACATGCGATCCCGGGGAATGCGATATTGCCTGCGTGGACTGCAACACCACAGTGTGCGCCCTGGATCTCAAGTGCAACACAGCGTTCAACGAGACCTGCGCCTCTCTGCCCACCCAATGTCCGTGTCTGGAGGGCTGGAAGTGCAACATCGCCCACCCGCTCGCCGATGAAAGAGGGTGCCACGATCCGAAGTGCGGTGACGGACAATGCGATCCTGGGGAGTGCGCCTCCAACTGCGCGGACTGCAGTCTTGCGGTGTGCACTGGTGACCTCCTGTGCACGTTCACTGGAGAGGACTGCAAATCAAGCCCCTTGGATTGCCAATGCGATGCCGCCAAGATATGTGCGCCCGACGATCCGCGGTCCGATGAGATGGGATGCTACTCCACCTCCTGCGGGGACACGCTCTGCGAGGGGAGCGAGGACTGCTCCTCGTGCACGAAGGACTGTGGGGAATGCCTCTCCCTCCTCACGCCCGTGGTCGATGCATCAGTCCCACCGGGCAAGACAGCACGGGCTGCGGTCTCGGTGTTCAATCAGGCCAAGGACGCTCTTACCATCTCCCTCTCGCACGACGCTCCCGCTGAACTGACCTACCCACGGATGCTCCGAGTGGAGGCGGGACAGACCCGCGCTATCGACGTCCACGTCAAGCTCGATGAGAACGCCCGTGGTGCCTTCAACGGCACCCTTACCATCACCGCCGGGGAGGAGTCCCATACCGCGATCATCCAGGTCACCGTCAAGGGGACGACCACGGTGTACCTCGGCCAGGAGCAGTTCAGTCTCACTGCGTCCCCGGGTGGGAAGGCGAACTTCACCTTGCAGGTGGTCAATGCAGCACCGGAGCTCAGACGTGTCGAGCTCACCATCGGCGGTTCGATCGGACCGTGGCTCTCCCTCGCCGAGACCTCCCTTACCATCCCCACCGAAACTTCCAAGGATGTGATGGTCACTGTGGACGTGCCTTCGGGCACCGAGACCGGAAGCCTCAGCGGCACCATCACGTCAACGAGCGGTGAGGAGGAGAGCGTGGCGAAGCTCTCCCTGTTCGTTCTGGAGCGAAAGGCATCCTGTGGTGACGGTACCTGCCAACAGGAGGAGGACTGTAAGGAATGCCCGAAGGACTGCGAGTGCGACAATCGGCTCCGGCTCAGCTTGCCGGCCGGAAAGATCATCATCGCAGCGGGGATCCCCCAGAGCATCAACGTGGAGGTGCGTAACACAGGTGAGGGTAACCTTACTGATGTCGTCCTCGAGGTCACCATCAAGAAGGGTTCTGTCAATGTCACTCCCTCCAAGGTGGACATCCCTAACGCTGATGGGGCCATGTTCAACCTCACGCTCATGGTCTCGGAAGAGGGCTCGTATGACCTCCTCGTCAAGGCCACCTGCACCGAGGGTGCACGGAACGCCAAGCGGCTCGCCATCGAGGTCTCACCGGCACCGCCCGAAGTCATTGAACCCAAGGACGACCTCGAGGACGACCTCGAGCAGAGCGAGCTGAAGCTGAGGGAGGCCGAGGACAGGATGACCGCGCTCGTCGAGAAGGGCACGGAAGAGGAAGCGCTGGCAGAGCTCGAGAAGCTTGTCACCGAGGCACGGACAAACGTGGAGATGGCCCAAGAGCTCGCCTCCGATGGTAAGCGTGAGGAGGCGGCACGGCTCGTAGCAGAAGCCGAGAGCTCCCTGGAGACCTATAGGAGCAAGGCACGGAAGCTGGAACGCGGCTCGGACGTGGAAGATGTACCATCATCCGGATCGAGGATCTCAGGTGTGTTCAAGGCGTTGCTAGGACTGCTCATCCTGGGTATCGGTGCGTTCGCGATCTCCCTTCGAAAGAAGCCGCCGGCCAGTCCGCCCCAACAGGTCTACGCTGGATACCAGGCAGCCCCCATGATGCAACAGGGCGGGTATTACGGCGGCAGGTACATGTAGGGCCGCCAGCAAACATTATTTATACTTCGACCGCGAACCGTGTGCCGAGCTAGTTATGGGACTGGAACGCGTAAGGACCAGGATCGCATTGACCCTTTTCTTTGTCCTGACAGCGTTATCCACGGGCCTGCCCTTCCTCCCCGGTCTCGCAGGCCCTGCGGGAGCTCCTCTCGTACCCGCTCTCCCGGGTATGCCTGGTTTCATGGATTTCATGGGACCGTTCCTCCCGCCCTACGTCGAGATGGCGTGCCTCGGTGAGTATTACACTGAGTGCCAGGACATCTGGAACTGCGTCGAGGCCTTGCACGAGAGCGATCCCGACGTCAATCTCTGGCTCACAGCTACTATCGGCTTCAAGCAGGATATGCGCCTCGTGATCCCGGACGAGCTCCCCCTTACGACCGAGCAGGCCGCTTACGCGATGTTCGGGCTCGTCGTCCCCAATCCCATCCCGGTCTCACGCACATCGGTCGATGACATGGCCAGATACTATGTTCTCACCCGATGTAACGCGGTGAAGGCTATACGCGATCCCTTCTGCGCACAGTTCAGGGATAGGTTCGGTGAGCGGTCCTCACTGGTCGTTCCCTCTTGCCTGATGCCTCTCCAGTTCAACGATGCCCCAACTGGATTGCGCCCCTGTGATACCTATGTCAGCAGGGAGGGGACGACCCTCTGCGACTGCATGGCGGCCGCGGGTGGTGATAAGAGCATGTGCACCGGGTTCAAGAGCCTCTGCTCCTACGCCGTCGTGAAACAGAACGCGCTCACCGATCCGGGGCTGGCCTCAGCGGCGGACACGGCGGCAGAGGCTGTGGCCGCTGGGGATGATCTTGCGTTCTGTCGCGACAATCCACTGTGCGCCCGCTCTTGGCCGGACACATCGGCCGTGGACGAGGGCGACCTGGCCACATGGGCCGGCAGGACATGCGCTCGCGAGCTGAATTACTTCGCGCTCAAGACACTCACCCTCACCCCGACGGGTGCAGAGCACGAGGACCTGACCGCGCGACTTTTCGGCCCGTGCACAGGCGATAAGAAGCAGGACTGTCTGGCCAACCGGACATGGCTATCCGGTGACTTCCTGCTCCAGTCCTTCACCTCCAACCTCTACGCTCTTAGCAGGAGCCCCTTGGTCAAGTGCCGTGAGCCGGCACTGCGTATGATCGATACGCAGAACTGTGGTGCGTGCTGGTCGGAGACCCTCTCCTGTTACGAGAACGTACTGGGTAAACAAGTCCCCCGCAGCCGCGAGGAGCAGCTCACGTCCGGGCTGGTCGACGGGCTCCTACGCCAGCGTTTCGGCACTCTCCACACGTTCCTGGACATGGGGACGGCGGCAGGTGAACTGGGAATGAGCCTGGCAGGGTGGGGCGATCCCATCTCTGCTGCTGACTTCTCCTCACGTGTTTTCTATGGCGCGTTCTGCATCTCGCTCTGTCGAATGAAGGGATCTTCGGCCACCGGTGACGCGGCGTCAGGTGACGCGTCAGCAGACTGGATGCGCGCCTGGGGCAACGACGACGAAGTGGCGGGCCTCATGGTCGGCCACAGTTCGTACAACGCTCGCAGCGGCGAGGCGGCCGAGGTGTACCTCAACCTCATGTTCGGACCTGAGTTCGCTTCCTTAAAGAACGGGTACTGGCTCCTCGATCCAAAGAAAGTGGCCCAGTGTCCCGCCTACCTGCGGGCCCAGATGGCGCTCCCCCAACCTTCTGCTGATGGACTTTCGGGACAGACGTCAGCGGGTAACTACCCCTGGCGTGTTGTCATCTCTCGCACCGCCTGGGTGGCCTGCCCCCACAACCTGAAGCTGCCAGCCACAGGCTCGTCCGACGAGTACTTCATTTACGACGCCAAGGACCGCCTCTGTAAGACAGGGGTGTTCAAGGACCGGACCGACCGGTGCTACTTCTCGGGCAAGAAACCGACAGGGACGGCGTGGCGGAAGGGAGGGCTGTTGGATGGCGCCATCGGTCTCGTTTCGGGGACCCTCTTCGATTCGTACGACGAGAGCGCGTTCAAGCCCCGCATCCTCCAGCCTATCACGGTCAATCCTGGCGATGTACGCGAGCACGTGTTCGGCGTGGTCCTCAACTGTACTGGCCCCATGGACGAGCCGGTGGTCGCCACCTACGCCGGTGCACCGAAGGTGAAGTGGGTCTACGACGTCTCCAACGATGCGTTCCGTCCCCGCCATGTGTGGCAGTTGTGCAAGGGTGACTCGTGCGAGGAGACCCGGTACGTGCACGACCTGCGTGAGATCCCCACGCTCATGGACGAGGAGGAGTACACCCTCCCGCGCCGCATGGGACTGCTCTACGACTGCGCGCGCTGGTTCGACAAGGAACGGGGAGTGTGCCTACGTGTCGAGCACTACGGTGTCGACGAGCTTGTCAAGCCACAGGTCACGACCCACCTCGAGCTCCGCGGGTGCGATCGGTCGGGGATCCGCTGCGACCAGAGCGAGGAGCAGCGCCTGGAGCACGTACCGTTGCTGATGTTCGGTACCGTGGCGGGAAGGCACTATCCCTTCGTCCGTCCGCTCGAGGCCAAGGAGCAGCCCCTGGAACGGGGTCCGCTCACCCATGTGTTCGATCCCGAGATGATGCTGGACATGGTGTACGACAAGGAGGACTTCCCGTTCTACCGCAGCACGGGCGGGGACCAAGAGTGCATCAACCTCTACACCGGTGGGTACAACCGGGAGGGGACTGGGAAGCTGGCCGGTCACCTGCTCGGGCTGGCCTCAGATCCCACAAATCCTTTCGGTCTAGCCGGGATGCTGACCTCGACACTTGATCCGTCCTCATCGGACCTGTCCGGATATTTTGCCCGGAGCGATGTCCCCGCTGGTGACCTCCTCCGTTCCGTGGCCGATAACCTCCAGGACTCCATGTCGACGGTCATGCGCATGCAGGGAACCCTGAACCTGTTGGGTCCACAGTCCGCTACGTTCGGCGAGAACCTCTCCGCGGAGGGCCGGGAGATGGCCTCGTCCCTGGGCGGAGCGCGCGCCCATAATGAGATGGTCGACGAGGGAGTTGCCGAGGCGGCGCGGGTGATCGGGCCGCTCGTAGCATCGATCGTGGCAGAGACCGCCGCTGACGTGGAGTCAGTGACCTTTGCACGGCTGTCCGACGCCCTTCTCCGTACTGAGGACGGCGTCCCTCTGGCCACGCTCGACGACGTCCATACTTCCGTGGCCGCCCGCCTCGGGCACGACGTTGCTGACGGTCTATATGAGCTTGGCCTCAAGCTACTGGCCGAGGATCCTGAGACCGTGCTCTCCGGTATCGATCCGCCCCTCTCACCCGGTGACAGGGCATGGATTATCGGGACCGAACCGGACCCGGCCATGTGGGACGCCCGGCTCGGTGCCGACATCGCCCGTCAGCTCCGCCACGCCCTCATCCGCTCGGCACGGGACATTCTTCTCTCCGAGGGCCTAGTGGTGCTGGAAAAGTACGGGATGTCGTCCCTCCACGAGGCGATGATAGCTGACGCCGCCGGTGACCTCCTGCGTCAGGAGCGCCTTCTCGCCTCCTCGCGCGACGTGCTCCTCAGGCTGATCGTGCAGGACAATGCACAGGACACGGTCCACAACGCGCGCTACCGATTGGGGGACGGCTCGCTCAAGGAGCTGCGGATGCTGGGAGCCCGGACCATCGCCGTCGAGGGAGAGGGCGTGCTCACGTCCGCCGGTATGCGGCGACTGGCCACGGCCGCTGATGGATTCGGTTCGCGCGAGCTCGCAGAAGCGCTGGAGAGCGAGCCCTTGACGGTAGTGCCCCGGATCCGAGTGTACTTTGGGGACACGGTCGCCGACAGGATCGAGGAGATGCTTGTAACGACGGATGCCGCCACTCTTGCCGCCCGTGTGCGCTCCAGCGGTCTGGAGGGTCTTGGCAACACAGATCTCACCCAGACCACGGTCGCTGTCGCTGCGCGAAGGCTCGTATCCCAGGGCCTAGCATCCGATGATCCTGCTACTGCCCTGGGCGAGCTGTCCGACGACCTTGCATACGCAGGCATCCGCAGGGCCGCATCCCTAGGCCCCGATGCAGCAGGACCGCTCACCGCTCGCGCAGTTCGCACGATCGGTGACGATGAATCTCCTGATGATGACATCGCGGTCCTCCGAGAGGAGCTCAAGGACGCCCAGACCACACGGATGATGCGCATGCTCGCCGAGGATCTCGGGCCCGAGGGCTTCTATCGACTTGTTGCCGATCCTTTGGAGCTCGAACAGCGAATGAAAAGGCTTGCTGCCCGTCGCCGGCTGGAGGTAATCATCGACCGGCTCACCGCGGGCAATGGGCTCGATGCCCTCGTCGATGCCTTCAGCGGGCCACTCATGTCACAGGAACGACTTGTGATGCTGGGCCGATCTTACCAGCGCCAAGTGTTCATACGAGCTCAGAAGCTTGCCCCCGAGGGGGCTCCCACTGACGACGTATGGGCCAACGCGGCTTCGCTCGTGCGCACTGTGTTCACGACAGAAGTTGAGGAGCGGTACATGCAAGACGCGGTGCGTAACACACAGAACATCATCAGCGCACGGATCGCCCGTGACCTGGACATCAACGAGCAGGCAGTGAAGGATATCGTCAGGACGCGGATGAAGGCCACAGGTGCCACCGCTCTGTTCGGCGAGCGGCTCGGTGACGTGGTCTCGAGGGTGTTCGACGACGAGTTCTACGACCTGCCGTCATCCTACATCGAGGACGCTAATCGTCTGGCAGAGGAGATCGAGCTCGCGGCCCGACGCCAGGCCGAGGAGATGGCGCTCGCTGGGCTGACCGGCTCATCGGACCGCCCAAACACGCTCGCGTTCTCGAAAGCGGCCCTCATAGATTCCCTTGTGATCGCCCGCAAGCCACAGATCATCTCCGGACTGGCCAGTCCTCTCTACATAGAGGGAAGCCGGAACGCCTTTGGCGTTGACTGGACACAGGGATTCTTCACGTACATGGCCTCCCTGTGGCGCATCCCTGGATCGAATCCGCCCCAACGTTTCGCTGACAGCTTCGTCGACCGGTTACCGGACGCGACCAGCAGGGTATGCCGGGATGAGGGATGGGAGCATATCGTCGTCCGATGCACCGATCCGGCCACATGTGGTCCCGAGGCTGTCCGTGCAGGGACGCCCGAGGCAAGGCTCCCGGAACCGCCCCTGCAGACCGTCGAGCTGCTGCGCCAGGCATCGCGCTCACCTGCTACCTGCCAGGACGAGTGCGCAGGTGGCAACGAGCTCATCTATACCAATGGGACCTGCCCGTCCTTCCGACATCTGAACCGGAAGGACCACCTCGACTACATTGCTGTATCGTTGGCCAACCGCCGTAAGTACCTCGAACGACTGCGCACGACATTGGAGGGGCTGGCCGACGCCACCGAGCGCCGATGTGACGCATGCAAGAACGCCCTCGACGGGCTGGAGAGCGTCTACGGCGACTGCGTGTTCGCCCTCGACGAGGACATCTGGGATGCCCTTCTCCGCGCTGGCCAGGCACCTCCCTCTCGGGACAAGACGCCCATCATCGGTGATTTCCTGGCCACACGACAGGGGAGCGAGCTGCGTGCCGGATTCGCTGACGAACTTGACTACGTGGGCGCTGTCCGCCTCTGCACCGAGCTGTGCACCTACTGGTCCGCCCAGAATGCGATAGGTGAGAGCTATCTTGAGGGAAGGCTCAAGAACTGTCCGCTCCTAACCATGTCAGCCACTTGCGCAGGTGACATTGCCGTACCGGCGGGGAACGAAGCCGACACCGCCGGTGTGGTGGCCGAACCCTCGGGCATCGCTACCTGCGTCAAGGACGTGCTCGCCACCAAGGAGTCGTGCACCCTCCTGGGCCTGCGGTTGTTCACCGGAAAGGGCTCGCGGGTGGAGGGGGAGATCGAAGTGGACGATACTGGCTCGGACGATCCTTGCGAGGCGGCCCGACCCCTCCGTAGGCTCGTGTCCTTCCTTGACGACTACCTCCCTCATCTCGAATCGCTCCGTGGGAACGTTACTGGCTACCTGAAGGGTGCACGCTGTCTGGACGAGGCCTCGCTCCCCGAACGTGGCGAATGCCCGTCATGTATCGACGGCGGGACGTACTGCAACGAGTTGCTCGACGCATCGATCCACGATGCCCTGGCCGAGCTCATGACAGTGACCGGCTTCGGACTCCCCCCCATGGACCAGCGTACGTTCGTCACCCGCCTCACCCAGCTGGTGATGGCGACGGCCGGCGACCTCAATCCTTCCTACCGCCGGGCTGTTGCCCGCAGCTACCGGGCAAAGGAGGATACCTACCTCGTGTTCGATGAGGGCACGGGTCATGGCCCGACGGAAGCGCACCCCATGAACGTGAGTTTGTGGTGGGACGTGGTCCACGAACCGTCTGCCGTTGTACGGAACAAGATCCCCTTCACGCTATCACCACGGCTGGACGTGACCGCGGCGACCGATCGCGGCCTCGACAATCTCTGCGAATGCCCTGGAGGATGCTTCCTCGCACAGGTCCACCCACGATGGGCGGATAGGCGATGCAGCGATAGTTCAGACCTGGACACCGATGCGAACTTCTATGACGACGTGTTCCCCGCAGGTACCACCCTCCACGTCAAGCAACGCTTCGAGAACGGAGCCTTCGTCACCGACTCCCGGGTTCTGGATGATCCCGTGGACGAGGATGCAGACTGCGGCGAGCTCGCATCGAACCAGATCTTCCCCACGTCGGATAACTACTACATGGGCTCCGGCGACCTGTCAGGCGATGGCAATGGCGCCCCCCCCGGGAACAAGCGGCTCGTGAACTCCCTCCTGGGCAATGAATGGCGCACGGTCCTTCTCGAGGGGCTTGCCCGCGACCTGGGGCTCGACACCGTCGTTCCCTGCGCCCCGGCCTGTGGCAGAATACCTGGAACGGTCTCCGAGCAGGGCGCGTTCCCGCGCTGCGTGCGATGCGAGAACGGTGTATGCGACCTGGAGACCAACTACCCCTTCCATACAGCTGCGGACGCACGCCAGTTCCTGATCAACGCTGCCTACCCGTCATCCGTGCCACTGCTCTGCTCAGCCACGCGTACCGCGGGCGACGCTGCTGCTGACGAGGCGACCGACCTCAAGGACCACTTGCGCGAGCTGGGGGCGCTCTCTGCCGTCTGGCTAAACCGCCTCTTCCCAGTGGACCCATCGTGCTTCGACCTCAGGACCGGTGAGCGCACGGGTGCGGAACGGGTGCAGGATTGCCAGGAGGCGTGCCTGGCGCACAAACCGCCGGAGGCGGCCGATGAACTTCTCTACGGCTACTGCCGCGCTGTCGTCAGGGACGAGAGCGTCACGGGAGTATGCCACTGCGCCACCATCTCCGATCCGCTGGGAACGCCCGTCTCCCGGCCCGAGCCCAGTACGAGGGACGCCTTCCCCATGACCTGCCGTCTTCCCAAGGAGGCCGCACACTACCGTGAGCTCGCGGAGTGCTGTGTCCGAGACCATGGGTGCTCGGACCTCATCTCCTTCTACAACGGTGATCCTGACGCCTTCGGATGTGCTTGCACCACTGGCAACATAGCCCTTGACGCCTACCAGTGCATCGGGACGGCCGAACCGCGTCTGGTTCTCGAAGAGGCGTACTTCAAGGTCGGGGGCAGTCCATCGCGCACGCATGCTTTCCGGGGCGAACGTGTGCGATCGTGCGTGGTGCTCACAAATGAGGGAGGGGCCACATTCAGGGGTCCGATCGTCGTGGAGCCGCTGGACACGGGCGGCGTGCCAGCATGGACCCGGCCCGATGGCTGTGACCGGCCTCCGTCCTGCACGCTCATGGGCACCCTGCGCCTCTCGACCGCGATGCCGGCCGCATCGCTGGCCCTTCCCGGGGGCCGCGTGCTGGAGCTCGAGCTCGCTGGCATCGATGCGGACTGTACCGTGCACCTGACCACCCGGCTCGCCGCCGAGGGCGTCGTCACAGAGGTGGTCATACCCGCCCATGCAGACGACCTCTGTTCGATCGCGACCATCACGGACGAGGTGCTGGTGGCGGCAACTGTCCCGGGGACGGTCTGTGACGAGGCGACGGCCCTGGTCCAGATCCGTGTGCAGGTCCAGACACATCGCGGTCGGTGCGCCATCACCAACAACTGCGACGGTGCTCCACCTCTCGACCTGGTCGCCACACGGCCTGCAGGCCCATGTGCACACACTGCAGCACCTTTCACAGTCCAGCCAGGAGAGAACATAGCTGTATGCTCGGCTCCAGTGGTCGTGACCGAGACCCTCCTAGGTACTGGCCAGGCCGGCGAGCTCTCCGCACGTATATCTGCCTGGCACGATGACCGTGCTGTGCTGAGCAATCTCACCACCCGGTCCTACCTCCCGCTCCGCAGGGGTCATCCCGGTGTTGAATGGATCGCTATCGGGGGGGACGTGACCGGTGACGAGACGTTCCCCGGCTCCGCTGTCGGTGTGCGTGCCACGCTTGCCAACAACCTCGACGAACCCTTCTCAGGTGTCCTGCGCCTGACCATCACCGACGACCTCGGCAACACCCTCCTCACAGAGACAAGGGACGTGCCGCCGATACCCGTAAGGGATGTCGTGACCGTCTCGACCACGACAACGAACATCGAGCCAGAGGATGTCGGCAGAAAGCTGCGGGCGGGGCTCACCCTCTGGGACGCCGTTGGCGTGAAGCGCTACGATCTCACGCCCGACCACACATACCCCCGAGCCTCCGTGGTTGTGGCGATGCCGCGCCTGACCGTCGAGGACGGCTTCTTCCGGGAACCCGACGGGGATACACGGCTCTCGACCGCACGCACCTGCGACAACGTCAGAGCGCTCGTTGAACTGTCGAACCCAAGCCCGCTCGGTTTCGCCGGACGGTTGGCCCTCTCGGTGTACCATGTGGAGTCCAATGACCTACTGGCTACGGCCGTGGACAACGCTTTCCGGCTCCCGTCAGGGGCACGCACCTCAGCTCTCCTCACGTCACTGGAGCTCGTGGTTCCGTCACTGGGGACCTACCTCATCCACGTCAACCTCACGGACCGCAATGGTGTCCGCTGGCACGAGGGGAACGTGGACGTGGCCGACCATCCCTCGGCACGGCTGCGCGTTCGCGAGGACGGCCCGTCCTGCGATCTCCCACCGTCCTCCATACAGGCCCCTGCGGCCATCGATGTGTCCTGTCCGAAGGGTGCCCGCACACGCCAGCTCCAGTTCTCCTACTGCACTGGCGGTGGATGCCTCACACGAAAGAACGGCGCTGATGGTTGCTATATGCTCGTTCTGTGCGACGGCTGCCCTGAAGAGTTCGTTCCACAGGTCGCGACCCGGACAGACGGCTCCTGCCAGCTCGCGAACGCGCCATGCTGTGAGGACTGTCGTATCCAAGTGCGGTAGTTGCGCCCAAGGCCAACCTTTATATCACATCTCACATTCGTCTAAGTAGGTTTGAGAAATGGCCATCACGTATCTTGAGGTCGCACAGTGGGTTGACCGGGAGCTCATCAGGAACAAGGAGATGGCCGAGCTGAAGGAGCTCCTTCTCGAGACCGCCGGGGCGATCATCGAGGTCGACTGCGGTCAGCAGCCCAGGATGAGCCCCGAGCTGTACGCCCTGGCGAGTAGCACGAACAAAGAGATCCTCGAGGACTCCCTCATCGACGTCGAGACCGACCTCCGCAATGTGCTCAAGAAGAACGCCCAGTGCGGGGAGTAGTGCCGTTCTTTACTTGTTCGTGTTCTCCAGCACGTGCGCTTTCGCGAAACGGTCGGTAATCACGAGGTCCTGGTCACCGTCACCGTCCATGTCGGTAAGGCGCAGGTCGCTCTTTCCGGCGAAGCTGTTATACCCGCCGACACTGCCAGCGTCGGTGAACTGGCCGTCCTGGTTCTTGAGCACGTGCGCTTTCGCGAACCTGTCGAGCACGATCAGGTCGGGATCCCCGTCGCCGTCGATGTCAGCGATCTCCACGTCACTATGGCCTGCGAATGAGTTGTAGCCGCCCACCGAGCCGGTATCGATATACGTACCGTCCTGGTTCTCCAGGATATGCACACGGGCGAACCGGTCGGCCACCACCATGTCAATGTCACCATCGCTGTCCAGGTCCACGAGCTCCGCGTCGCTGTGGCCGGCGAACGAGTTGTAGCCCCCGACGCTCCCGGTGTCCACGTACTTTCCATCCTGGTTCTTCAGTATGTGGGCGCGGGCGAACCGGTCGGTCATCACGGCGTCGAGGTCACCGTCGCCGTCAACGTCCGCGAGCTCGACGTCGGCATGTCCCGCCCAGCTGTTGTAACTATCGGTTGAACCGGTGTCTACGAGACGCCCTCCGCGGTTCTCAAGGACATGGGCACGGGCGAACCGGTCGGCCACCACGGCATCGAGGTCACCATCGCCGTCAACGTCACCCAGCTCCACGTCCGCATGACCGGAGAAGCTGTTGTGTCCGGCGATCGTGCCCGTCTCGATGTACGAACCGTCGCGGTTCTCAAGGACGTGCACCTTGGCGAACCGGTCGGCCACCACGAGGTCGAGGTCACCGTCCCCGTCGAGGTCCCCGAGCTCAGCGTCACCGTGGCCGGCGAAACTGTTGTAACTACCAGTGGAGCCGGCGTCCGTGTAGGTCCCGTCCTGGTTCACATGCAGATGAGTACTGGCGAAGCGGTCCGTCACGACGATGTCGGGGACACCGTCACCGTCGATGTCGCCCAGCTCCACGTCACTATGGCCCGCGAAGCTGTTGTAGCCCTCGGCCGAGGACTTCTCTTGGAACCCCTGGTACTTCACCGGGCCGGAGGGCTTGTCATCCGATGACCCGGTACAACCGGACAGGAGGAACGCGACGCCCGCGGCCATGAGGACCGCACCTCCGACCTTCGCTCCGTCCAGGTCATCGGCCCGCGCATACCCCTCGGCAGCGTGAGCGTTGCCATAGACAGCTCCATCGGTCGTGGTCTCGAGATCGACATCGTACATGAGCGAACACCTGTTCCTTCCAGTGCTGTCGCGCACGGCGTCCGCTATTTAAGCATTGCTTTGGAGCGCTCCGAGGGACTATATCTCGTGCTTCAGCCACTTGAAGATGCGGTCGAGCAACTTGACGTCGGCTGATGAGTTCCTTTCGAACATGACGGCATCCCCGATGAACACGACACGGCCGTTGCCGTTCTCGGCCTTTCCCATAACCGCGCAGGTACCGCTATACTCGTCCTCGTCCCATGTGCCCGAACCGTCGGCGTCGGAGAAGCTCTTTTCGCTCGAGAATAGGAGGACCTGACCGTACCAGTCGGTGAGACGGAGCGAGCAGCTGCGGTCCACCTGGAAGGCTTCCAGCCCTTCGGTGATGGCATGGGGCAGGGCGTACATGTGCGGAGCGTACGTAGCGCTGCCCGATTCATCGTAGCTCGAGACAATATCGCTGTTGAAGCTGGCCCCGAACCTCTTGGCAAGGCCGTTGAGGTTCGAGTTGTCCTCACCACCGTCCCCAACGAGAAGGAGGCCCATGCCGCTCTCGACGTTGAACGCGATCGACTTGACCTCGTTGGGGGAGAGCGGCTCCTGCGGTTTGACCACCATGAGGACCTTTCCCGAGAACGATGAGGGATCCTTCACCGTGGGAAATGGCATGTTCCCGATACGCCGGCTCTTGGCCAGGAGCGCGGTCACTCCCTGGGGACGCGGAGGTGGCGGCCCCTGCGGTGTGGCCTTCTTCGGTGGTGGTGCTCTCGCACTCTTCGGTGGTGGTGCTCTCTCACTCTTCGGTGGCGGTGCTCTCTGCGAGGTCTTCAACTCGTGGGCCTGCTTCTGTGGCGGCTTCTTGGCCGGAGCGGGAGGTGCAGCTGGGGGGGGATCAAGCCCGAGCGGCAATCCTCTGCTGAAACGCAGGGCGAGGTTGGACAGGAGCGCCAGAAGACCTCCCAATAGGAACCCTCCCACGGCGAAACCGAAGGGGAATATAGCGACAGCCGACAATCCCATGCTGCCGCTCGCATCGTCGAAGCCGATGAGCGGACCGATGATCGTTCCTATCTGCTTTGTTGCATAACCTCGACGTTTGCCCCCTCTCCCTACCCCATCACTACGCTCCCGCCCCTGCCCGGGCATAG
>JASMDC010000061.1 GCA_030753015.1 Candidatus Undinarchaeales archaeon
TGGTGTCGAGCTTGACGACGAGCGTTTGCTCCATGATCGTATGTTATGCTTTTCTGGTCTTTTATCGCTTTGGGGGGAAGCGTGCCGGTACTCATTTCAGGGAGGCTTACCGGCGAAGGCATTGAACCTTTCTGATCTCCAATTCCTCCCCCCAATAAATGGGGGGGCTTCCTTGGAGGGGGGTTGGTGACATCGAGCTCCTCAGGAGGACCGGAAGGATCGGCGCGAACCACACGGACAGGTTCCGCCTCCTGCGTGCCGGCAACCCGGAGCTCTACCGTATCGCGCATAAGCTGTTCAGGTTCTACAGGGATTCGTACAACAAGACAATCTCGGAACCAGTGTCCAGGCAGGTGAGGGAGAACGTCAGGGCTGCACGACGACTGGTCCTTGGCTAAGGAGCGGATACTCGCCTGGATGAAGAGGCCAGGTGTGGTCGACGTGGTGCTCTTCGGCTCATTCGCACGTTCCGCGACCAACCCTGGTGACATAGATGTCGGTATCATCGTGGAGGACGCGAGGGAGGGCGATGTCCTCGACCTCGTAGGATCCCTCGCCGATGAGCTCGACGGGCTCGGGACCGGGATGGATTTCCACGTGACCGCGCTGACAGAGAGGAGCTTCATACTCGGTGAGGAACCACTTGCTCGCACCATCATCGCGGAAGGCGTGAGCCTCTTGAAGGGAAAACGGACCGCAGAACTGCTCGGTTATGCTCCGGTCACGATCTTCAGGTATTCGCTAAAGGGCTTCTCCCGATCGAAACGAGTGCGGTTCCACTACCTTCTCCGGGGCAGAGGCGGTGCGACCGGTATGCTGGCAGAGACGGGCGCTGAGCTCATCGGTAGTGGCGTGCTCATGGTCCCCACCGAGGCAGAGGACACCCTCCGCGGCATCATGGACATCTGGGACGTGCGGTTCGAGATGATGCGAGCCCTCGTGGAACGTTAATAGTGTTAACAGTTCTCATATTATTTTCCTTTTTGGTTAATATTGTTAACGAGTCGTCGTGAACAGGGAGGCAAGTACAAGCAGCAGGGGTGGGAGTGATCCCCTCCGTGTCATATCGACCTCCTGTGCCTGATGAGTTTCCGCAAACTTGTTAAACTTGTGAAACAATGTAAACTGTAGAGATAACATGGACGTCACTATCCGCAAGGTGGATGAGCGTGCCTACCGGCTCTTCAAGGCCAGGGCCGCGGAGCGCGGGCTCAATCTCGGGGAGGCGCTCTCGATCGCTCTCCAGGAGTGGTCCAAGCACGAATTACCTCAAGGACCTCGGACCGAACTGCTCGCCCATCTCCCCGTCTTCGACTGGGGCACGAGGAGCGAGAGCCTTAGCGAGGACATCGACCGGATCCTTTATGGTGGGGAGTGAGCCCGTGATCATCATAGACTCATCGGTCGTTCTCGCACGTACGAATCCGAAGGACAACAATCATGAGCGTGCTTGTCAGGTCATGGAGGTCGTCAAGTCAGGGCAGTATGGGCCACTTGTCATCACCGACCACATCCTCGCTGAGGTCGTGACCATTACCATGCTCCGACTCGGGATCGAGCAGGCCCGCACCATCGGGTCCACCCTCATGGCAGCGACCGAGGTGCGGAACGTCGACGACATTGCCCTCCCGCTCGCATGGCGCATCTTCTGCGCACAGGAGAAGGGGCGGCTGAGCCTCTGCGACTGCGCTACTGTGGCCGTGGCGCGCATCGATGGCATCGAGCACGTGGCGACCTTCGACCGGGACCTCGGACGGGTGGAAGGGATCACGGCGGTCGACGGGAGTAGCTAGTTCTGCTCCGCCCACCCGGTATCCCCTGTTATTCATAACACATTTCACCGTTATTCATAACGTCATACCTCGTTACAGGTAACGGTATAGACCGTTATTCATAACGTATATAAGCCAGGACGATCATATCTCTATTGATGACCTCTATCGAGGAACATGAGCATGCTGCCGATGAGCTCATACGTGACATCGAGGAGAAGGTACGCTTCCACCTCCTCGCCAGACGTCAGCGGATCGTCGGATTCGCGGCCTCGGAGGCCGCCGTGAACCTCTTTGCGGCCCTGCTCCACAAGCGCAACCTCATCGGTCCCGGCACGAACATCAACCACAGGGCCTTTAAGTCCATGAAGATGGCGCGGGAGCAGTACGGCCTCGGATTACCGCACGGGGACGAGCTCCTCATGTTCTTGGTCGCCCAGGAGGACTTCCGTGACAAGCTCTGCTATGGCAAGGCCAAGGACGAGAGCGTCGTGCAGGAGGCTGTTAGGAACCTCTTCGAACTGAAGAGGCTCATCGAGTCCATCCAGGAGGGATCGGAATAGAGCGGCGCGAAGTGTTAGCTGACATTCTCGACTTCGTCTCGTTCCTCATGGAGGAGCCCGGTATGGTGGAACGTATCGGTCGCATCGTGCTGTTCGGTAGCGTCGCCCGGGGGGACTTCGACGAGGAGAGCGACATCGACCTCTTCATCGATGTTCTGAGCGACGATGACATCGCATTCGTGGAGGAGCAGAGTCGCTCCGTCCTGGACAGGTTCGAGTCGTCGGCGGAGACGACCTGGCACCTGCGGGGGATAGACCTGCCCATCCGTCCCCTCGTCGGACGCCTGGACGATCCGAGATGGGCCGCACTCGTAGAAGATATCAAGGGCAATGGGATCGTTCTCTACGGCCCCTTTGATCAGCTTCCCGAGAACCTGGAGCGCAGGGTGTTGGTCAACTACTCGCTCGCGGGGCTCGAGCAGAAGGAAAAGATGCGCGTCATACGGCGACTGAAGGGTAGCGTACCCACGGGTCTACAGGAAAGGACGCTTCTTGCGGGGAAGGCGCTCCTGGTCGATCCCGTTGACGCAGTGGAACTGGGATCCCTCCTGAGGAAACACGGAGCGCGCTATCAGGTGCGCGAGGTGTACCTGAGAGAGAGCTAGTCCTACTGGTTCTGGCTCCATTGCTGGAACTGGTCCGCCCACTCGCCCTGGCTTGTCGGCTCGTCGGGCGGGGGCTCGTACGAGGGCTGCTCCTCCCGTGGCTCGTTCGACCCGGTCATCGCCTTCACCCGCGTGATCAGGTCCTTGATGCGCGGCATCTCCACGCCGGCCAGCAGGATGACCACCTCGAACCGGTCATAGCTGGAGATCACGGCGTTCCCCCAGCGCACGGTGCCGCCGGCGCCATCGTTGAGCTGGCTCCCTAGCCAGCTGATGGCCTCGTGGAGCTCGGACACCTTGGGCGAGGAGGGGCCGGCGACGATGAGGGCCGCCGAGCGTGCGCTCGTGTACACCGCCTGGGTCGTCGTCCCCTGGAGCACCGCCATCTGGACCAGGTTGGTCAGGCTGGAGCGCGAGTTGCCCTCGGCGTCCACGGGCGATTCTGCCCGGCCCAGGCAGCACAGCACTCCGTAGTCGCTGGTCTTGGCCTCGAGGATGGTGTTCTTCAGGTCCGTGGAGTCCATGACCAGGTCCTGCTCCTGTGAGATGGGCAGGCCCGAGATGGTCAGCAGCTTGATCTGCTTGAGGATCTCCCGGTTGATCTGGTCGAAGATCTCGTTGATACCCACCCGACCTCGCACCTGGGTCGGGATGCGCTCGTAGAACCACTCGTTATCGGCGATGATGAGCCCGTCCAGACGGGGCAGGAGGTTCTTCATCCCCCAGAGGGCGTTCTCCTCGTACCGGCCGCTCTCGTACCCGAAGGGCAGCAGCCCGATGCCGATTTTGACGAAGTCGTTGGGATTGACTACGTGGCGCTGGATGAACACCTCGTCGATTATGTCCGCCGCTACCGGCGAGCACCCGCATCCGGAGCCACCGCCGAGCGAGGTGACGATGAAGCAGAAGTGGGGCATGATGCCGCGGCCGAGGGTGTTGACGGTGATGGTGTTGCGGATGAGGTCGCGGTTGGCGTTGGCAATGCCCTTGCAGTACTCGGGATTGCCGCCGCACCCCTTGCCGCCGCCGATGAGGATCCGCGACTCCTCGGGGATGTGGAGGATGTTGAGGTCGCGGATATTGGTGTTCAGGGCCACCGAAGAGAAGTAATCGTCCACCCGCAGGGTGGATATGCCCATGGAGCGGGCGAAGGTCAGCATCTGGCTGACGGTCGAGCGTTGGAACTCGGCCACGGCGTCGAGCACGCGGGTGCCCCCCTGACCCAGCCCCATTGCGAATATCTGACTTCCTGAGACGTCCATGATGCACACTTCCCGTTATCAGCCGAACAGGTCCTCCTCCAGCGTCTTCTTCGTGGGCGCGGCCCGCTCGCCGAAGCGGACGTCCTCGAGCTCGCCCATTAGATCGGCCTCGAGGCTGACGGCCTTGCGACCCTCCTGTTCAGCCCCTGCACGGACCTCCATGAAATAATTATATATCTTCTGATATCGCGGCCGGAACGTTAGGGCGAACAGCTCGTAGTCCGGAGTAGGCGCGACGAAGGTGCGCACGCTCGGGATGATACCGGGTGGCTCCTTGGGCATGCACACGTAAGAGAACGAGTTATCGGTGATGGAGAAGTCGGAAGCGCACACGTTCTGGAGGATGGCCGTGTTCATGTCGAGGCCCTGGAGGCTTTCTGCGAACGACGGGACGCACAGTTCGCCGGTGAGGCCGTCCGAGGCCAGGTACTGGCGCATGCCGTACGTGCCGTTGAGACCCCTGAGGATGTCGAGCATGTACTGGACGAAGGTGTCCATGCGCTCGAACGCCGTGTGCTGGTCGACCGCCTTTACTTTGCTCGTCAGTCGCTCCTCTTCGAGCACGATGACCATGTCAGCGGTCTCTTTCATGTCAACCATCGTGGCGACGAGGTTGCGCTTGGCGGGCATGGGGTACTCCTTCATGTAGGGGAGGAGGATCACGGCACAGAGGAAGGCGTCGGGCTGGTACTGGCGGATGCGCTCGAAGGCGTGGGCGGCCAGTGCCCCGTACTCAGTCGTGGGATTGAGCAGTGCCACGCTCATGCCATCGGTCATGTCCAGGGAGTGGTCCACCCAGTCCCGGACCAGCCCCATCTTGAAGTCGCGCTTGCTGGTATCGTCGGAGATCTCGATCTTGAGGCATTTGTTGCGGTCGAACTCCTTGAGATCACTGATGCTCGCCGAGGCCAGGGCAATGGGTGCGCGATGGCGCTCGGTGTACCGCTCGATCCACGTGGTACCGAAGGTCCCGAGCCCGATTAGGTTCACAGCACTCCCTCCACCGAATGCCATTGTGACACCAGCTAGCCTTTTATGTGCATCCATTCCCGGGCGAGATGCTGGTGTACCGGACCTGGTGATGACATGTATCTGTTTAGATACGAGTGTAACCTAAATTAGTTACAAATGTACCCCTAAAGGGAGTATAGAAATATATTTATAGTTACAAATGTAACCTTATATTGGTTTCTGGTGTAACCATGCAACCCGCATCCCACCGTGCAAGGATACGCGAGAGCGTCGATGTCATCGAGGAGAGCATCACCCGTGGGCTTGTGGAGCGTCAGCGTACCATCGGCTTTCACACATCCGTGTCGGCAGTGGACATGCTGGAGCTCTACCTCCACGAGCTGCATGTCATAGATCCGGGTGCTGTCCTCAAGCACGAGTGGTTCACTTCTGAGCGGAGGATAGCTCAGCGGGTCCCCTGGAGCTTCGAAGGAAGGGACAAGATACTCCCTCTTCTCATCAGGATCGAGTCGCGTCGCAACCTCCTCTGTTACTCCACGCCCCGCGAGGAGCAGGTCGTTGAAGAGGTGCTGGTCGCATTCCAGGAACTGAGGAAGGTGTTCAGGAGGTTCGGGATCGATGGAATCTAAGCTCATTGCATACGCTATGGACTTCACGTCCTTCTTCATCATGAACCTGCGCTACGTCGAGCGTGTGAGGAGGATCATCCTCTATGGGAGCGTTGCCCGGGGCTCCTCCGAGAATGGGAGCGACGTTGATCTCTTCGTCGACACGGACGAAGACCTCAGCGATGAGGTGGAGAGACTCAGGGACGAATTCTATAGGTCCGCCCGGTTCACGAAGCATTGGAGGCTCATGGGAGTGGAGAACGAGCTCCACGTTGTGACCGGGAAGCTCGACGAATGGCAGGACCTCAAGTCGGCCATGGCGGTTCACGGGACCGTGCTCTACGGACCGTACACGGAGATGCGCTCTGGACGATTGGAGGCGATCGTCACATGGGACCCGGTTAAACCGGCCTCGTCCCGCGTATTGCTGAACAAACGGCTGTTCGGATTCAAACAGGAGGGGCGCATCTACAGCGGTCTTGTCGAACGGCTCACTGGCTCGAAGCTTGGGCCCAGATGCATCCTTGTTCCGGCAGAACACCTTGGACGACTCATGCATGAGTTCGACCGCCTCGGACTGGTCGTGCGCGTCAGGCACATGCGTGAGCTGCCTAGCTAGGCATCGCAGTTAGAATCCCACCCACTGCCGCATGATGCGCTTCCAGATGAACTTGCGGGCATGCTCTATCAATTTGAACCTGATGGTAACGTACATCAGGCTGCCGGTCACCGAGAACAGGATGAGCAGGAACAGTGTCCGCTGGCGGAGCCGGTTCACATCCACCGCGCAAGTGCCGTCCTCCTGACGGACGTTGTCGTTCATGATCCCCTGGAACGTCCCCAGTTCTTCACACGCCTGTGGTATGCAGACGTTGCTCTCGCAGTAGAAGCCATTGATGCACCCGCAGTCGCTGCAGCACCGTGCCCGCTCCACCTCGAGGCAGAGGGTGTCGCCGCACTTGATGTCGTACGCTCGTCGAGGCGCGCTGGTGAGGGTGCCCTCGAAGCTCATACCCTCCTTGAAGCTCATTCCGTCGGGGAGCGACATCGCCAGCCAGTCATCCCCCTGGGGGAGGCGGATGCGCCATTCGCCGGCGTTCTTCGTCCTGTTCAAGATGCTTGGAACGGTGAAAGTGACGATCTGCTCCTTGACCAGCATGCCCTCGATGGGCGTTACCTTGATATCATTGCCGTGGACCGTGCCGTTGAGCGGGGCGAGGAGGGCGGAATCCGTGGCGTTCTCCATCTGCCATTCCACCAGTGACAGCACGCCGTCGGGATTAGCGGATAGCACGTCGGCCTCGCCGTAGGCCTTCATGTCCTCGACCTCGTGCAATCGGAGCACGGCATGGCCCGAGCCATCGGACAGGAGGCTGAGTGTGACGTTCCGCCGGGCATGCGGCGGGTGGAGCACCTCGAGCCGGTGCTGGCCCCCGCGGTACAAGCTGCCGTCCACATCCACGTTCATGACCGCCTCGTTGTGCATGATGTACTTGAGCCCGGGGGTTGCCGGAGCGCGTGTCCGGTACGCCACCACCTTGCGCTCGCCTGCGCCGAGAGTGAGGTTGACTGAGAGGATATTACCCACGCCGGGGACGTACACCGGCGCCAGCGCGCCGCCCAGGTACTCCAGACGCGGGTTCGTCGGCTCATCGAGCCGGACCTTCACGAGCTGTCCCCCCAGGTTCACGAGGGTGAAGTTGACCTGGAAGCCCTCGCCCTGGACGATCTTGTCGGGCATCGACCGGCTCATGGACAGCTTCGGGCGCTCGGACGCCCAGGTGATGAGCGAGCGGCCGATGGGGAGCTTCTCGCGGAGCACGCACAGTCTCCTTGAGCAGTTCAGGCCGGGGACCACGTGGATACCGGGGGTTTCCACATCGAACTTGAAGATGAACCACGTGAAGTCGTCGAACCGCGAGCCGTTGATCTCCAGGGCATAGGGGAATACCTCTTGGTAGACGGCCTCCTGCGGCGCGGCGGCGGTGTACACCAGGTCGTGCCGGGAGTAGGGGCCGAAGGGCAGCTCCCGGGTGTGCAGTGCCACTTTCTCCTCCCGAATCCCTGCGGCCTCCCGCGCCAGGTCAGCGCCCATGACCGAGACGTTCATGGGCCCCAGATCCTCGCTCAAGTGGTTTGCCAGCCGGATGGTGGCGGTGCGCACCACCGTGTCGTTGGGTCCGAGGACCACCTTGTAGAGCACCTCGTCCACGGTCACGGTAGTGAGGTCCTGGGACCAGATGTCAGCACTACCCGTGTCGTTCGCCGGTGCCTCGGTGGCGTTGGCGGGGGCGTCGGTGGTGTTCGTCGGTGGCTCGGTGACGTTGGCGGGGGCGTCGGTGGTGTTCGTCGGTGGCTCGGTGACGTTGGCAGGGAGGTCAGTGGCGTTGACGTCTGCTGTCCCGTTGTCCACCTGGGCAGCTGTCAGTGACAGGAGGAGTAGGACCATCACAAGGAGTATCGTCGTGCGCGCCATGATCACCACCCCAGGTACCAGTAGGCCTCCTCGAACCGCTTGACGTAATCCGTGGGCGTGTGTCGCCTGAGGTTCTTCGACTCGACCACGAACTTGAACCGCGTGATACTGCTCCCACCACCGATGCGCCATCTAACGAAGAACAGGAACGAGGCGAAGGCGAAAGCGAACGATACTGCCATGAAGGTGCACTCGAACCCGTAGATCTCGCAAACGAGACCGGCGGGATGGAGGGTGACAGGGAAGGACTCGTTACCCGCCTCGAACCCACGGTAGTAGATTCGGCCGATGAGGTTGCATGCGAGTGGATCACGTGTAGCGGGCGTGCTCACATTGCACCGGTCGATACCGTACTCGCCCACATCGCACCGTCGGTCGAGCAACGTCTCGTTCCCCCCGCAGCGAAGGAAGAGCTCATAGGGAAGGCCCGGGTTTGTGAGACTTGTGAACACGATTGTGCTGGCGTTCCCCTCGACGTCCTTTGTCACGGGTCGGAACTGCTCGAAACCCGGTGAGAACTCCCTCACCTCGATCTCCAGTGCCTCCTCCTGTTCGTCGCCGTCCGTGGAAAAGGTCACCAACCCCTCGTAGATGATCCTGCCCTCGTAGTCATGGAGGGGCAGGCGACCCAGGTCTAGGGGACACGTGATCTTGTCGAGGACGTTGGTACAGAGCTGGTCCACCGAGAAGGTTTGGTTTACATAGGCCGTGTTGTTCCATGTGAGCTGGACCGAGATCGTGTTGTCCCGTCTGAGTATATCGTTCCACTTCTCGAGGGTCGTGTTGACGACCACGGGATCGTACTGGTTCACGAGCCGGGTGTAGTTGGTCAGGGTGAACAGGGGGTCTTCTGCGAACACGACCGCGAAGGGTGTCTCCAGGTAATCGACGATGCGAGCGCCCGACACTATCTCGAGGCGCGCCGTGTACCGTCCGCGCTCGTCGGGCACGTCCACGCTCACCGCGTGCCGGATGCTGCCCTGCATCTCACAGCTGAGGTCGATCGGCTGGTGGGAGCGGGCCACTACCTTCCGACCCGGTCCGAGCACGGATAGGGTCGCGTTGTAGCTCACCCCGTGCTCGGGGCGCCGGATGGTGTAGTCGAGATAGAGCTGCTCTCCAGGACCGAAGATATCCTTGGTCAGGCCCGCCTCGAGCTCGGTGTTGACGAAGAACACGGTGTGGATGTTGAAGGCGATCGACTCGGACACGGGGGATGTGACGTCGTAGGTGAAGTAGAGGGTGTGGTCGCCGGGGGTGCTGCATAGCGGGGCCTTCGTCATGATGGTGAACGCCCGCTCAATGTCCTTGCGCACCTCGAGCTTGGGCAGGCCGCCCGGATAATCGGTCCCCCAGTGGTACCGGGCGTTCGTGCCGTTCTTCCGGTTGGCGATGCCGTACACGGGCTCGTCGATGAGACCGCGTACCGTGACCTTGTGGACGCCCTGGTCACCGGGAAGGAGCACATGGTGGACGTTCTGCACATCGATGATGACCTGCTCGCCCGCAGAGACGCTCGCTAAGCACAGCGCGCACACGAGAACGAGAGCAAGAAGCTTGGAAGGCAACCTATCGCAACACCACAGCGGGTATCTTTATATCTCTTGCACGAAAGGAAGGCACTGATGGCCACCCTGAAGCTCGACAGGAACCGGTGCACGAAGTGCGGGAAGTGCGTTGTCGCCTGTCCGAACAATGCCATCGTCATGCGGAACTTCCCGGCGTTCTGCAAGCACTGTGAGCTCAAGGCCGCACCGTGCTACCAGGCCTGTCCGCTGGGCGCCATCGCGGACGTCGGCAACGGTGTGCTCAAGGTGGACGTGAACCGCTGCGATCCCTACCAGTGCAAGAAGGAGTGCCAGAAGTGGTGCCAGTGGGACGGCGTGTTCGTGTTCGGCGACAAGGCCAAGAAGTGCGACCTGTGCTACGACTTCCAGAACCAGCCGAACTTCGTTCCCAAGTGCATCGAGGTGTGTGACGCCAAGGCCATCACCACCGACCTCATGCAGGAGGTCGTGCTCGACTACGCGGGATGGAGCGCTGAGACCATCCCCCAGGAGATCATCGCAGAGGTCCTCCAGAGCTTCACCTACGGCCAGGTCGTCAAGGTGCATGGCCAGCCGGTCCCGTACTACTACGTCAACTCGCTGCCCCAGCTCACTGACTGGGCCCAGACCAAGCTCCTGGGTCTCACCATCAAGAAGTACATCGACACCGGCAAGGCGGACCAGGACCCCTTCTCCTCGCTGATGATGATCATGCGCAAGTCCGCCCAGTGGGTGGGCACCAGCGTGGACGAGAACCTGCTCAAGGAGCTTGCCAACATCGCTCTCATGAACACGAAGGGCTATGGGCCCTTCGACATCCTGCTTGAGGACGACCAGCTGGAGGAGGTGATGTGCATCGGCCTCGGAAAGGAGCGGCCGATGTATGTCTACCACCGCGAGTACGGGATGCTGCGTACCAACCTATTCTTCCCCGAGGAATACATGGACTTCACCACGGACCCGCCGGAGAAGAAGTCCGGCGAGGAGGTCCTGTGGAAGATCATCGAGAAGATGATCGAGCCTATGGGAGAGCGCATCGACCGCCAGCACCCCCGCGTAAACGCGCAGCTGCCGGACGGCTCCCGTCTCCATGCGTGCATCAAGCCCATGGGATTCTCCGGACCGTCGGTGACGATCCGAAAGTTCCGGGCCGCACCGTTCTCGCCCATCGACACCATCAGGTTCAACACAATCTCCCTGGAGGCCGTGGTGTATTGCTGGATCGCAATGGAGAGCGAGATCTCGATGATCGTGGCAGGCAACACCGGTTCCGGCAAGACCACCTCGCTCAACGCCTTCTCCACATTCATCCCTCCCGAGGAGCGCATCCTCATCCTCGAATCGACGCCCGAAATCAATCTGCCCCACCCGCACAAGGCACGTCTGGTCACCGTCAACAACGCGGACCCGCCCATAGGCATGCAGGACATCATCGAGGACACGCTACGTATGCGGCCCGACCGCGTGGTAGTAGGAGAGGTCCGGAGCGGTGCAGAGGCACAGGCCTTCATGAACTCGGTCCTGGCCGGTCAGGCCCGCGGCTCAATGTGCACATTCCACGCACAGGACGCCATTTCGGTCGTAAAGCGCATGAAGAACCCGCCTATGAACATCTCACCGCTCGACCTGCAGGTCCTGGACCTCATCTTCGTCCAGCGCCGCATGTCGCGGGTCGAGGGCAGCAAGCGGAAGCAGATCCGTCGCGTCGTCGAGATCGCCGAGATCGACAAGCATCAGATGACCGACGAGGGCGTGCCGCTCATCCACACCATCTACCGCTACAATCCGGACACTGACACCGTCGAGCGCGTGCACGCGGGGCTGTCCCCGCTGGAGGAGCGCATCTCCAAATACAACCTCTGCCTCGACGAGGGGCAATTCTGGGGCGAGGTGCAGGCCCGTACCAAGATGCTCAAGTACCTCATGGCCAACAACCTACGTGACATCAAGGTCTTCATGGACTACATCATCCGGTTCGGTACAGATCCTGCCTTCAAGCAGAGCATAATCAACATGGACATCTGAGGACTCTATCGCATGACGGACGACATGTTCTCGGTGAAGGCGGGCCACGACAGGTCCTGGAACCAGGAGGCACAGGACTGGTCCCAGACGCCCGGGCAAGCCAACCAGGGCTGGGGTGCGCCCGCCCCCGCCATGCAACAGCCCCAAAGCCATCCACCCGGGCCCATATCACCGCCACCTGGGCCCACGCAACACGGACCTGGGCCCATGCCGCTCGGCCCCGGTCCTTCACCCATGGGAGGTGCAACGGCCCCCGTCGGTGGCGGCGACTGGTACTCGACGTCCGTTGGTGAACAGACGCAGCAGACCACTGACGTCGAGGAGAAAGAGGCCGAGCAGCGCTCCCGGTTCAAGTTCATGGGCCCACTGCTCCTGCGCTTCGGCCCCGAGCGGATCAAGTGGTACCGCCAGGCCTGTGATGCCGTGGAATTCTTCATGTTCGCCGACGACTGGGTGCTTGTCGCCTCACTGATAGGCATCGCCGCCTTCGCTGTGGCGTTCCCTGTGCTCACCTCCCTCTCCGACGCCGCCATCATGATGGTCCTCATCCCCGTGACAGGGGGCGGTACGTTCGTCATCCTGCTCTCCTATCCCATCTTCAAGTTCGAGAACCGCAAGGACGATATCGAGACCAACCTCCCGGACGCCCTGTTCCAGATGTCGAGCAATCCGCCCCGGACCCACTTCGTGGAGCTGCTGACGGGCCTCACCAAGATCGGGTACGGAGCGCTGACCGACGAGCTGCGGGTCACGGTGAAGGAGATCGAGAAGGGCTCGTCCGTCAAGGAGGGCCTGGAGAAGCTCTCCGAGCGCAACCAGTCAAAGATCCTGGAGCGGGCCTGCTACCTACTCATCCGGGCGCAGGAGCAGGGTGTCGATATCGTCGAGGCCCTGGCCGCCCTGGCCACGGACATCAAGGAGACCAAATACCTCCTGCGTGAACAGGCCGCTTCGCTCCAGCTCCAGAAGATCACCCTTATAGCAGCGGGCGCCGTCCTCATCCCCCTAATCCTCGGGTTCGTCGTGGGGCTGGCGCAGGCAATGGGCCAGTTCAGCGAGGACAAGGCGGAGATCATCACCGCCCAGGTCCAGACGGTGCAGCCCATCTTCCTCGGGTACGTGATCATCCACGCCCTCGAGGCGTGTCTGGCCATCGGACGCCAGGAGGGCGATATCAAGAAGAGCGTGTACTATGTTATACCGGTACTCCTGATCGCGATCATATTGTTTCAGTACGTGGCCCCTCAGGCCATGATGTTGTTCATGGGGTGATTTGAGATGGCGACATTCGGCGACGAGATGGAGGTGTACGAACAGGAGAGCACGTTCCGCCAGTTCTTGTTCCGTTTCAACCAGGCTTTCGCTATCTCGACCCGCATCCGGGAGAAGGACTTTAACGTGCTGTCCGTGGTCCTGCGCAAGGCGCGCATGGACTACGATCCCGGCGAGTACGTCACGCTCACCTACGTAGCGTGGCTCGCGTCGTTCCTCGGTGTGCTCCTCGTCGGAGGTATCTTCGTCATCGCGCTCGGTGACGTCGTAGGGTACACGAACATGATCGTGGGCGACGCTATCGCTGCCTTCTTCGTGAGCATGATCGTCTACTCCTACTCCAAGAGCTATCCCTACGGGGAGATCAAGGACATCGGCCTCAGGATCGAGGCGGAGCTGCCCTTCATGGTCCGGAACCTCGCCATCGAGCGCGAGATGGGCATCCCCATCAAGGACTCCTTTGAGAAGCTGGCCGAGGAGGAGGGGCTCCTGGGACACGAATCGCGGGTCATCCTTGCCGAGATCGAGCGCGGGTACTCGGTGACCCAGGCACTGCGCGCGTCCTGCCAGCGCACTGATAGCCGGTTGTACGTGCGCACCATGGCCCAGCTCACCCACGCCCTGGAGATAGGTACCGAGATCAAGTCGGTGCTCAACGCCATGGCAAAGGAGGCCGAGACCAACCTCCGCATCGCACTAAAAGAGTACTCGGGCAAGGTGTCCACCCTCTCCATCATGTACGTCATCGTGGCGGCCGTGGTCCCCGCCATCCTGGGTGCGGCGCTCATCCTATCGGTGCTCTTCGAGGAGGGCTCCACCCAGCTCCTCTCGGCGGACATGCTCATGATCCTTTATTGGGGCATCTTCCCCCTGATCAACTACACCATCCTGGCCATCATGAAGCGGGGACAGCCGTACATCATGGTCTAAGCCCCACTTGAGGGTGACCTGATGTGATCTACATGGAGCAGGAGTTACTCGACGGACGTGTGCTCGTAAAGGTGGGCGACCTCACCAAAGAGGACGTGGACGCCATCGTCAACGCCGCGAACTCCGGTCTGATGGGCGGAGGTGGCGTGGACGGCGCCATCCATCGGGCCGGTGGCAGGGCCATCCTTGATGAGTGCAAGCGAATCAGGGAGACGGATTGGCCAGAAGGTCTTCCCACCGGGCGCGCCGTCATCACCACCGGCGGAGATCTCAAAGCACGTCACGTCATCCACACCGTGGGTCCTGTCTGGAGCGGTCGGCCCGGAAAGGACGAGCAGCTGGCCAGCTGTTATACCGAGTCGCTTCGATTGGCTGCCGACCAAGGACTTCGGACGATCGCGTTCCCCGCCATATCCACAGGCATCTACCACTTCCCCAAGGACAGGGCTGCGCGTGTGGCGTCAGCTGCTGTCAAGGCATTTCTAGAAGAGAACGATAGTATCGAGCAGGTGAGGTTCGTGTTCTTCAGCGAGGGTGACGCGAGGACGTTCCTGGAGAACTCCGGGTTCTGAGCGCACTGCCGGTTTCTTATCCTCGCACCTTGACGGATTCCAATGTCCTCCGGGCGAACCTGGCCGCGTCCTCGAGGTCACTCTCGTTCGGCCTGCCCCGGTTGATGATGAACAGGAACTGTCCATAGCACAAGAATCCGTCGAGATATTTACCGCCTGCCTTCTCGACTGCACTCCTCACATCGTCGAATTCGTACGGGATAGCGGCGTGTGTGGAGAAGGGAGCGATGGTCTTACCCGATAGATCGTTCCGTTCGAGGAGAGCCTTCACGCTGTCATGGGCTGAACCCGCGTACAAACCCGAGCCGAGGAACACTAGGTCCCCGTCTAGCGAGGAAACATCGTCGGGCCGCTGGACCTCGGCCCCTACCTCTCGCGCGATGCGGTCGGCCACTTTCTTCGTACCCCCGCTACGTGAATAGCAGATCACTTGGACCTTCATTGACATTACAATGCATGCTAGAAAAGCGAACTGATAAGACTCCTCACTTTGGAGACGTGCTCACCAGCCGTGCAGCACGTCGTAGAGCAGGTCGGGCCGGTCCGTGATTATGCCGTCAACGCCTATGTCCACCAATCGCTGCATGTCCGGTTCCTCGTTCACGGTATAGGAATAGACCTTCAGGCCTGCCTCGTGCGCAGCGTTAACGAAGGCATCGTTCAGGAACTCGTACCCGGGATTGATCGTGTCGGCACCGGCAAGGAGCGCCGAGTAGATACTGAGCGGATTGGCGCCATGTACGAGGAGGCCGGTCCTGATGGAGGGATCGGCTCGCTTGGCCTCCCACACCTCCAGGTAGTTGAAGGAGGATATTAGCGTACTGGACCCCAGACCGTACCGGTTCACGGTCTCCACGACATCCCTGGCGAGACCGGAGTCCTTGATCTCGACGTTCACAAGGCCATTGCGGTCGACAGCCAGCTCGAGCGCCTCCTCAAGGGTGGGTACGTGCTCCCCGTCGCCTACGTCCATTCTCTGAAGCTCCTCGAGAGTGTAGTCGGACACCTTTCCGGTATAGACGCCACCGGTCACGCGATCTAGGTCGTCGTCGTGGATCACCACAATAACTCCGTCACGCGAGCGTCGGACATCCAGCTCGATCCCGTCCGCGCCCTCGTCGTAGGCGCGGGTGAATCCCCGCAGGGTGTTCTCCGGCTCGAGAGCACGAGCTCCCCGATGACCTATGTTGAGGAGATCGTCCCAGTCCCCGAGAGCGCCCCTATCGCTCATGAGCGTGATGATGACGACGGTCTTATTTGAAGCTTTCGCCGCCGTATACCGGATTCGGGGTAACAGGTAACCGAAAAAGCGGCCCGTTCATATACCAGTAGATTACAGGGTCACTTAGTGAAATGACCCGCTAATTTACTGATATTATTTCCGACCATCATCGCGCTCCCGAACGTTTGATTTTTAAGCTTCCTTCCCTCTCCCTCGGTCATGGCAGAAGTGGAGCTTGAGCTCGAGCTTGATGACACCGAGTACGACTTCGGCGAGGAGGTCGATGTGTCCTTCACCGTAGAGACCGACGAGGACCTTTCAGTGCGTGGCGTGCGTGTTGAGCTCGTGTGCAACGGCAGTGTCGTCCAGACGATGAAGGAGGAGTTCCCCTCCATCCCCCGAGGCGAGAACGAGTACGAGTTCACCCTCCCCGTACCCCGTGGCAGGCCGACTGTGAACGGAGGGCGTTGGAACGTTCGCGGGATCGTGGACATCCCCCTCTGGCCCGATAAGTCCGTGAGCAAGGACATCGTCGTCTGCGAACCCTGATAAGCGTTCTATACACACGTCAAATGGGGCCGGGAAGGCCCGTATCAAGGAAAAGTATAAATTCTTATTAATACTTAATAATATCTTGGGTTATCGTGGATCTGGCCTGTAATGGCGCCCCTTCTGGAGGGACTGGGGAGTCGGGACCGCGCCTGTTCACAACCCATGGATGACGTAGGGACCAACGGCGACCGCTGCATTCTCTGCCGGCCGGACCGACACCTTTCCCCCCTGAACGGTGACCGGCCTCTGTGGCCGCCGCCCCCTTCGTCACGCGTTTGACATCGATTTTGTGAACTACACCTCTCCAAG
>JASMDC010000062.1 GCA_030753015.1 Candidatus Undinarchaeales archaeon
CTCGCGGCCGTTGATGATCTTGATACGGGTGTACTTCTTCATGAGCCTATTTAGGCGCATTAATTTTATAAACCTATGGCTGGAAAACGCGGTAATGGGCGGTATCAGCCAAGAATCACGTGCCTAATTAGTGGGAGCTCAGGTAAGAAGAACACCCGGACACTCCAGGACCATGGATGTCGCCTCACTACCGACATGCGGGGAAAAAGCGAAGTGACCATTACATGAAGACGAAGATGGGCATGTCCGTGTAACTAGTGCATATGCGAACCCTGGATTCGCATAATCTCCCGCTGGGGGAGGATATGCGATATATGGCGCATATTCCTCACTTTGTCAGCTATGTATCCATCCCCCTCGCATACCGCGCTACCGCTTGTAGATAGTGCTCCGGTGGGCGACCGTCAGCGCGAGTATGATGAGCTTGTTCTCCTGGATGTCCAGGAGCACGCGCCAGGACCCCACCCGGAGCCGGTAGCCGGGATCGCCCACGAGCTTGGTGACATGGGCATACGGTCGGATGCGCACCCGCTCCAGTGCGCCCAGGATGCGCACCCGGACCTGTTTGTCCAGCTTGCGCAACTGTCGCAGGGCAATGTCGGTGAACAGGAGCTCGTACACCATGATCGTTCAGCGCCCGAGCTCCCGCTTGACCTCTGCCAGGGTATGCACCTTTCCTGCCTTCCCCTCTGCACGGGCCGCGGTCAGCTCGCGCCTGGTCTCCTCGTTCAGCTCGCGAGTGTCCTCGATAATGTCCCAGATTACCTCTTCGTACGTCTCGCGAGCGAAGAGCTTGCGCGAAAGCAGCTCCTGCTGGAGGGAGTCGCTGATCTGGATGGTGGTCGCCATCAATGAATATAGTGGCTTATAGTATACATATAGTTTGCTATATTGGACGCGCCCGTCCTCCGTCACGCTCCCTTCCCGCCCCCCAGAGCGTCCAGGGGGCTTCTGATACGGCACAGGTCCCGCCGGCTCACGTGGGTGTAGATCTCGGTGGTCTTGCTGTTCTTGTGACCCAGAAGCTCCTGGATGTAGCGAAGGTCCGTGCCGTTCTCCAGCAGGTGCGTGGCGAAGCTGTGACGCAGGGAATGTACCGAGACGTCCTTGGTGATGCCCGCTGCTCGCACTGCCCGCGAGAACACCTTCTGGACGCTGCGCTCGTGCAGGTGCCCCTTACGGCCGCCGGGGAAGAGCCATGAGGTCACGGGCGTTCCCTCGAGATACGCATCAAGGTGCGAAAGGGCCAGATCGGGAAGGAGCGTGTACCGGTCCTTGCGCCCCTTTCCGCTACGGACGCGTACCAGCATCCGCTCCCGGTCGATATCCCCGACCTTCAGCCGGACGACCTAGCCGACACGCACCCCGGCACCATAGGTGAGCATGAGGATCGCCCGGTGCTTGGGATAAGAGACCATCCCGAGGATACGTGACACCTCCCCGCAGCTCAGCACAACAGGTAGCCGCCGGTCCTTCCGCGGCCGCTTCAGCGTGTAAACGAACCGACGTCCGAGCACACGGCCGTACATGAACTTGATGGCGCTCATCGCACTGTTGAGGGTCGAGGCAGAGCATCTTCGCCCTTCTGCCAGGTACGCCAGATACCGGCTGACGTCCTCGTTGTCGACGTCCTCTGGACGCTTTCCGACCATCTCTAGCAGCCTTTCATTGAACCGCACGTACGCCTTCACGGTCCGGCGACTGTACTTCCTGGTCACCAGCTCGCGTCGCATTCGCTCCAGCGGGCCCACGACGCCCATGAGAGCGGGGTCCACCTCGACGGCAAGGTCCGCGAAGAGCTGCTGCAGGCACTCCACCATGCCCGCTTCCCTGGGGACGGTCCAGACCTTCTCGTCCTGATGCCATCTCCTGCCCGTGACGGTCCGGATACGCTCGATGAGGTCCCTGTCATAGGGGAGCGCCAGCGATATACGGTCATCGTCGGTCTTCTGGAGCCTGATACGGATCGCCATCTCGTTCACTCTGACCATGGTATGTACGGCCTTGTAGAAAAAGTACAGTTACACCCTGAAGGGGGATATCGAGCACACTCGATCCCCAGAGACGTGTCGCGTTCCCGTCATCTGCGGAGCGATACCTGACGCGGAGTGTCGTCCTTCTCCCGCGTGCTGGTCCGATGACGAGGTTCGTTAGAAAGCGCTCTGCCGGAGGGAAGACGACATGGCCCCCGCGGTATTCTCCGATTACTTGTATTGGGTCCGATAACGCGTCCATCGTTCGTCTTCGGATATCGCCCCTGAAGCCATAGGATAGGCGAATTGGACGTCATGTGCAGATGGTCGGATATACGATATCAGGTGAAATGAACGAAGTTAATACTAGGTCGAATAGGATCAAGGCAGTACCTATGGGGGTGTCACTCTCCAGTGAGGTGGCAGGGCATCACGGGGCCCTCGTGATGCCATACAGCCACACGCTCCGACCCAAAGGGTACCTATATTAACCCTTAATAGGTCCGCAGCAAACAGGTAATGCTACATGATCGGCGAAGTTGAGGACATCCGCATGCCCTACGAGTTCGACGTCAGCGGCGGCACGTACAGCGTGCTGGGCGCTGTTGGCGAGGCCGTGGCTGCCGAGGCCGGCCTGGAGAACAACTACGAGGGCGTAGGTACCTACGATACTGCAAGGGGATTCATCTTCCCCGTGACGGGCCCAATGAAGGAGAAGTTCAACGAGAAGGCAGTGGATATCAAGAAGACCTGCGAGGAGCAGGGCATCCACGCCAAGTTCGACTCGGACCTCATCATCGGCTACCGCCATGCGGCCTTCGATCTCGTGAAGACCGAGCGGGTGAGCAGCGAGAACACCGGTCCCTACTGGAGCCGGATCACGGAGAAGTACACCATCGATGCCGAGTACGGCAGCCTCCGCGGAAAGCTCACCGAGAACATCGACGGTCTCGAGGACCTGAGCGGTGTGAAGGCCGTCGTGGACAGCGCTGGCGCTGCGGCCGTTGCCTACGAGCTGCTCGACTCCTTCGACGGTTACGTCGACCGCCACTCGAACACAGTCGAGGTCTTCGGCCTGGACAGTGACGAGCTATATGGCGAGATCCGAGGGAAGCTCGAAGAGGACGTGAGCTCGCGTCAGGAGAAGATCGACAACGACTTCCTCGGCAAGGTCCCCCTGTTCGGCAAGTGGTACAAAGGTCGCCAGGAGACCAAGCTCGAAGATATGCGCCTGAACAAGGAGCGTCAGATCAACGTCGTCGAGGCCATCTTCGGCCCCCGTGACGAGTGAGCGAACCACAGATGACCGGGGCGGTCCTTGCGGCCGCCCTGCACTTCCTTTTCAAGGGCATCGACGCCCGTTCCCGGATCTAGCACACGATGGCGGTGTCGGACCACGCACCGGGGTTCCCTTGGACCGTGATATAGATACGGTCACGGACGGTCACACCCTCGGACGTCACGGACACCTCGACCGGCACGGGATCACCGGGACGGGGCGCGTCAGGGCAAAGCTTCACACGTGACAGGTGGAGCCGCACACCTGAGGGCGTCGACATGATGTACGCCAGCGACGACGTCACGTCCCGCTCGCCGATGCTCACCTTGAAGTCCTCCTCCCTCACCAGATCGGCCCCCTCCAGGTCGACATGGATGTCCATGTTGAACCCGATGCCCAGGAGGATGGAATAGAGCGGATTGTCACCGGTGCCCGGCCTGATGCGGCTCATCTCCAACGACAGCGGCAGGTGCTCGACGACCGAGAGGGGGCTAGACGCAGATGCTTTGCGGCCGAGCGAGTCGATCTTGAGGGTGAGCTTGTCCGCGGCGACCTTGCCTTCGAGCGTGCCCACCACGCGCCACCGCTTGCTCGCTGGCTCGAACTGGGCGGATAGGGAGCGCGCCTTGACGGCACCGAAACTGAGGATGAAGTCCTCGGTGGCGAGGTCCGTGACAGGCTCTCCCTCGTCGTCCCGCACTTCAGCGAGCACCCGGACAGCGGTACCGATGCGCAGGCTCTCCAGGCTCACCATCTGTGGCGTGAGCACGTTAATGGACACGTTCAAGCCACGTTCGTCGACCGGAACGTGTAGCGCGAAAGGCCGGCGGACCACGTGTACCGTATCGTTCTCGTATCTGATGATGAGGAACAGGGTTGAGTGACCGGGAGGGAGAGTGTCGGTGAACCTCGCCCAGAACTGCCAGCCCTTGTCAAGCGACATGTGCTCGAAGCCCGTCTCCTCGGCCTTGAGGGAGCCGAGCTTGGCCGTGATATTGATGTCGCGGGTGGCCATCCTTCCCAAGAACCGGTCGCCACGCTTCAGGAAACCGGTCCAGGTGACCTTGATACCGTCCTCGAGCTCGTCAACACCGGCATGTCCCGGTGTCATCCCGTCGAGCCGGAGCACGATGCCGGCGTCCTCGCAGCCGGCGGGAGCGCACACATCGCCCGTATTGCATGGCGAGAGGGGGACGTTGTTCTCGTCAAGGCAGACGCAATTGCCGAAGCACACCTCGCCCTGGCCTATGCAGGGGAGGGTCGTGATGCCTCGTCTGGCGCGGCAGCGGGACTGCTCGAACACGATGGTGTAGGGCGAGTCGGGTCCGCCCGTACACCCGTCCGCTGCGCACCGCTGACCGAACGAGCATACGTGGGCTGGATCCCCCCCCTCGTCGAAGCAAAGGCACACGGGGATGTCGCTCGAGGTCGGTACGCACACGTCACCCTCGGCGATGCATGCGATGGAGTCGTCCTCCACAGCGAGGCTGCCCCGCGGGCAGAGCGCTGACCTGCGTGATGCTGGTTGCCATTCGGTCACATGGATTGCCCGGGAGGCCACGGCGACCACGCCCTCGTCATCGTACACCTTCGTCCTGACAACGTAGTCCCCCGGGGGAGTGTCCGGTGTGACGGGGATGACCGTTCCGTCGAGACCGTTCACCTCCTGGCTGTCAACGCTCTCGCCCGAGGTGTCCACGAGCTCCGTGACGGTGCGCTCCTTACCGGTCGCGCCCGGTACATCTATCGACGGACGGATCTCCTCGCCGGGCCCGTAGGTCTGCTTCTCCAGGGCGAGCTCGGCATCCATGAGCCCGGTGTCCTCGAGCACGACACGTATCGAGGCCACACCGGAGACGCGTTCGGCGAACCCGCGGAGCCGGACAACGTACTCGCCGGGCTCCCAGGACGGCTGCGTGCCGAGCATCACGGTGTCGCACGCCGCGTACGTCACCGCGTCGACGGACACCCCGTGCCGGTCGAGGATGTGGACGGAGCATCCGGTGAGCTCTTTGGAGGACGTCACGGTGAGGTTGATCGGCTCACCCAGGGCTGCACGGTCTTCCTTGAGCCGTAGGGCAAGGTCAAGTTCGGCCGCGCGGAACCGTGTGGGGAACTTGGCAACGTAGGCTATCTTGGGCTCAAGGCGCGCGATGGTCAGGGTGTGGGTACCGGGTTGGAGCTCCGCGGGGAGGGTCAGTGTGTGGTTCGAGCATCGGTAGGTCGTCAGTTTACCCTCGCCCTCCACCATGTCCACGTGGGCCGCACAGAGCCGGCCTCCAAGTCGAGGGAGCGGGATGGCCTCACCGAGGGTGTACTCGTTCTTGTGCAGGCTGATCCCGAGAGGTCGGCGCTCGAGGCGAGTTGTGAAGGAAGTACGATAAGGGATACCCCGCACGCTACTGAAGGATGTCGTATGGCTCGGATAGAGGATCGAGAGCGAGCGCGAGCCTGTCCGCAGGCCGTCGCAAAGGACGAACTGGAGCGGAGTGTACTCCAGCAGGAGGTCAGCTACCACTTCGTTCTCGCCGATGTCCAGCGAGCGCACATCCAACCGGGGGTACGACAGTACGGAGAACACCACGGCGGTGCTCTCCAATGAGGCCGTGCACTCAAGGACGCCCGAGAGGGTCGCGCAGCGTGTCCGGAGATCTGCCTCGGTGAGCCCACGGACCTGATCGGGGGATAGCGCATACCGCACTGTCGTGGTCAGCAGCCCCAGGGAGGTCGCGTCCACCTTCTCGACGATCTCGTTGACAGCGGAACCTAGGAGCAACAGGAGGCTCAGGAGGAGGACCGCCGCCCGGCGGCTCATCCCGACTCCCTCCGGCACGCCTCCTTGAGCGTGCGGTCGAGGGTCACCCGGTTGACCGCCCCCACCCGTACCTTGGCGAGAGCGCCCTTGTCCTCGAGGTCGCTCAGGAGCCGCGAGAGCTTCGACTTGGAGAACCCGAGGGCCCTGCACAGATCGTTCTGGTTCATGGGAGCGTCATGCTTGGCCAGCTCACAGACGACGATGCGCTCGTCCAGGGAGAAGCCGGCGAGCACCGAGGGCCTAGCCTGGAGGTGGACGAGCAGGGCGTAGCCGAAGGCACCTGTGATGATGCCGGCAACGAGGATGGACACGCCATCAGCGGAGCTCCCGCTGTCCGGTGCAGGGGCCGGAGGCCGCTTGGCACGCACGAAGATGTCCATGGTCTCACCCTTGTCGAGAGGACCCTGGTCCCAGCGGAGGATGAGATGCTTGCCGTCGGTCTCGAGCCGGGCGGCCGGTACGACCACCGATGCCACCTGTGTGACGTTCTCTGCTATGGGAAGGACGTAACCGGGAGGGAGGTCGACCCGCGCCTTGAAGTCGGCGATGGGCCACGCGGCCTTGTAGGTGGTACGCAACTCCAGCTCGTCGCCCACGACACGCGTGAACTGTGCGGTGTCGAACCGGATCATGTACGCGGCCTGTTCGCCCGGCGGTACGGGCTCGTCGAACGCGATGATGATGATCCGCGCCCAGTTCGCCTCGCGCTCGGTGACGCTCACTGGACGTGAGCCGGTCACGGTGAGGTTCGCGATGTCCTTGCCCACGGTGAACGACACCTTCTCCAGCGGTTCTGTGCCGTTGTTCACGAAGGCGGCGTCGATACGTTCCCGACATGTACCGTCGGCATGCACGTAGAGCGACAGCTCGTAGGTGCGATAATCGAGCGAGGGAGGCAGGCCGGCCCCGGGGATGGCTACCAGCGAAAGTGTGATGGCGAGGATGCCCAGCGTGCGCCACGCCGCGTACCTATCCATGGGCATCATCCCGTGCACTCAGAGCGGGCGCTGACGTGCTCTATCTTGCCGCCGACCTTCTCGATGAGGAGCGGTTTCATCTCGATATCAAGTGTGGTGGATTTCTCGACATCGATGATGAGGACCCGGGCCGAGACCTTGTACTGGGGGCGGCCGAGATCGTCCTCGGACGGCACGGTGAGGACTATGTACCGCCCAGGGTTGAGCTGGGGCGTGGTGTACTTCCCATCACGGTCCACTCCCACTTTCACGATGGGTCCAAGGTCATCGTGGACCGGCTTGAACAGGATGGTGACGTACCGGGCCGGATTGCCGTCGATGTGGCCGAGCGTGTCCTCACCCATTTCCACGACCTTACCGGTGTTGGTGCAGAAGATACGCTTCTTCATGAACACCTTCCCGGTCAGTACCGCGTAGTCCTTGAGCGAGATGGTGGTGCTGAACTGGCGGTCGATCTTCACCTTATCCACATGCTTGGAGAGCCCCACCGGATCGTTGGACACGACGATGAGGTCCTGTACCTTGCAGGGAACGCCTGCCTGTTTGAGGTGGCTGTCCATGTAGGAGTAGGAGCATGCGCCGATGTAGATGGTCCCCGCGTTGGAGTTCTTGACGGTGATGTCCACATCGCAAGCGCCTCGGCAAAGATCGTCGACGGTGGCGGGATCCATCACGCTCTCATCGGTGGCATTGGTCTGTTCTCCGACCAGCAGCGGTTGGATATAGAACCTGAACTCCAGCGGTCGCTGGCCCTCGGCACCCTCGCCGCCGATGATGAAGGAGCTCTCGTGGATGTCCCGGAGAGTCCACCGCACCGGGAACTGGGCGGAGTACGATACGGTGTATCGGGACGGGCACAACCGCGGCTCCGCGCGCCGGTCCATCAGCGGCATCTCGAAGGGCACGTAATAGATAACTTCCGTGCTCTCCCATGTCTTGTCCAGGTAGTCGGCGTCCTTGTTGGCGATGAAAGTGAAGTTGACGTCCCTGACGTTGAGGTCAGCCGCCCACTCGACGTACTGCTCGCCGCGGAACAGCTCCTTGACCCGCTTGAGCTCCCGGGCCACGGAGAGCTGGGTGTTCTCGCGCATGGGCGAGATGATCTGCTTGCGGTAGGCGTACACCGTCTGGCTGTCGCAGTCCACGTTGCGCGAGATCATCCCCGGCGGTGTGGGGAGTCGCTGGTCCTGGATGATACCATTGAGCAGAGCCTTCTCCATCATACGTTCCTCTGTGTAGTTCTGGATGTAACGCTCGGCGAGGTCGCGCAGGTACTTGATGCGCAAGGGGAGCTGATTGGAGTACGTGACCGATGTGCGAGCCTCACGCTCGTCGGCTATCAGGCCGATGGGGACGGACACCTCGGTCTCCACGGCATGGTCATGGAGCTTGACCTTCGCCTTGGGGTACCCGATGGCGAACAGGTCGGTCCTGACCTGGGAGCGGAGGACGTCGAGCTTTTTACCGAGCCGACGTTCGATCTCGTCGACGAGCATCTCCTCCATCACTTTGGCCGTGGGGATGCTCACGATGCGCCCGCGGTAGTACCAGTGGGGGATGCCCAGGTGGTTGAGCAACGGTGCGTTCTCTGCTGTATATCCGCCATGACGGCCCATCTCGTCCACTGACTCGTAGATCGAATCGATGAAGAGCGCCTCTACCGAGCTCTCGAGCTTCACCAGCTCGTCCTTGACCTCGACGGACTCGATCTCCTGGATGTTGAGCTCGCGTGTCTGCTGCTCTCCCGAGAGGATGAGGTAGAGTACGGCGATGACGACGATGGCGATGGCCGCCAGTGCCATGAGGTTCATCTGACCGCGTCGCGCCATCAGCAGGAACCTCCCTTCATGTTCCGCCAGTTGCCCGGATTGCCGTGGAGGCGGATGGTGGTCGTGTCCTCTGCCGTCTTACCGCCCACCTCGACACCCACGCTGACCATAAGGTCGGAGTTGGGCATCGGCGGGTCGGGACAGAGCTTTACCTCGGAGAGGTGGATGCGGATCCCCTCTGCGGTGGAGACGAGATAGGCGATATCGTCGGAGACGTCGTGCTTGCCGATCTTGACCGAGAGGTTCTCCTTGCGCACGGACATGGCGCCCTCGATGGACGTGAATATGTCCATGTCGAAGCCCATAGTGGCGAAGAGATAGAAGAGCGGCTTGTCCTTGGTCCCCGGCGTGGTGCGGGCGATGCGGATGGCGAGCGGCACCTGGTCGACGACCTCGAACTGCTCACTTGTCCTGCCCTCGCGTCCCAGGGACGAGACGCCCAAGGTGATCGAGTCGGAGCGCTGGACCGTGGCGTTGCGGAAGTTGGCGATGATGGTCCACAGCTCGGAGGTGCGGTCGTAGGTGGTGGCCACCGAGTAGGCGATGAGCTGGCCCGTGGTCACCGAGAACGCCTCGGGCGGGAGATGTGGCAGCTCTTCCTCGTTGGCGTTCACGATCTTGGCCGTGAGCTCCACGGTGCCGCCCTTCTGGAGAGTGCCGATGCTCATGGACGCAGGTGTCACCTCGGTGAGCTTGACACCCATGTCCTTCATATCCTCGGGATGCCACACCTCGAAAGGCTTGCGTATGACGTGGACGTCACCGCGGTAGCCAACGATGAGGAACAGCTCGTGCTCACCAGGATTGAGACTGCCGGTGAAGCGAGACGTGACCTGCCAACCCTCCTCGGGAGAGACATAGATCATGTCGATGGACTCGGCGTCCAGGTTCCCCAGCGAGGCTTCGATGGTTATGTCGGCCCGGTCGGCGGTGACGAGCTGGTTCTCCACCTGGCCCGTGCGGTAGGAGATGCGGCCCGTGGCTACCAGGTCGAACCCGGCCTCGAGCTCGTTCACGCGGATGCTCTTGGTGTAGTCTTTATCCTCGATACCCATCTCGAGCCGGAGGTCCTGGCATCCGGAGTGGGTGCACGTCTGGCCAAGCGAACAGGACGAGACAGGCCTGCTCTCCTTGTCGAGACATACGCATGTCCCAGTGCAGATCTCGCCCAGCTCGACGCAGGAGACTGTCTCGAGCCCGCGTTTAGCCAGGCAGAGGCCGCCCTCGCGGACGACGATGTAGGCGCTCTCGACGGCCCGTTCGGTACAGCCGTCCTTCGAGCAGCGGTAGCCGAACTCGCAGGCGTCCACCAGGTCGCCCGGATCGTTGAAGCATAGGCAAGAGGGCACCGACGTGGACGACGGGATGCACACGTCACCCTCAGTGACGCAGGGCAGCTTGAACGTGTCGATGTACATGTAACCGCCGCGGCAGAGCTCAGCGCGTGGCGAGCGGACCGGGGGCCGCCACTCGTGGATCTCGATCCCGCGGGACGAGACGGCGGTGAGGTCGCCCCCGCTATACACCTTGGTACGGACGATGTAGCTGCCGTTGGTGAGCGATTCGTCGCTCTCGATCTCGGCGTACCCGCACCCGGGCGCATCGGACTCGCCGACCTTGGTGTTCTCCTCGTCGAAGAGCTCGAGATCGCAGTAGTCGCCCTGGGCCTCGGTGTACACGCCGATGGTGTCACCGGCCACGTAGCTCTCCTTGTCGGTCTTGGTCTCGGCGGGAGCGTACCCCCGACCACGGAGGTCGATCGAGAAGGACGCCTGGCCCTTGACCGAGCCAACGAAACCCTCGATGCGCACCAGATACTTGCCCGGTGTCCAGGCGGTCTGTGTGCCGAGGGGGATGGAAGTGCACTTCCGCAGGGTCATGGTGTCCACACGGATGCCATTCATGTCCAGGATCGAGACGACACATCCCTCGAGCGCGGGCTCGGAGGAGACCTCGATCATGACCTCATCACCGAGGTTCACGGATGTCACCGATGGCTTTGCCTGGATGAGCAGCTGGGGCCTGGTGAGCTTGACAGGGATGCGGGCCACCGCCACACCGGCCTTTCGCACTGCCATGACGTACAGGTCGTAGTCACCCTCGGCAACGAACGCGTCCGTTCCCAGGGAGAACGTCTCGCACCCCACGGAGCTGTCCATCAGGAGAGCACGCTCGTCCTGGGCGAGGGCGGCGACGCACAACTTCCCCTCCATGTGGGGGATGGGAAGGGCCTGGCCGACCTCAAAGGTGGTGTTCTCCATCTCCAGGGTCGTGTGCTCCGGGGTACCGGACAGCGAGAACGATGCGCCGAAGGGGCGCGCGAGCACGTCAGTGACGATTGTCATGTGGGTTGGGTACTTGATCTTGAGCTCGCGGCGCTTGACCCAGATGCCGCTCATGAGGGAGAACTGCTTGGGCTCATAGCTCACGAAGAGGTCCACCCTGACACGTTCGTCCCCGACCTCGAAACTCTCGACCTTGAGGTCGATGCTCTCGATCATGGAGAACGAGACGGTGCCCGAGTCCACCATGATGGACGGGCTGCACGAGCTCACCGAGGAGAGCACCGAGCACCGGCCAGCGATGGCCGACTCCGAGAGCGTCGCTACATAGTAGGGAGGGAGCTTGTAGGCGATGGAGATGCTGGCCAGCTGGAGGTTGGAGACGTCGACCGTCTCGATAGCACTCTCCGCCTCGAGCCCGACCGCTGGAGAGAGGAGAAGTGAGACGAATAAGACCGCTACAATGCGTGAGAGAAGCCGCATCTTCCTCCTCAACTGGGAGGGATGTTACTATTTATATGTTTATATGAAGCAGGGACCCCTATTACAGGTGCTCACCAATGTCCTCTGAGAAGATCGAGAAGCTGTGCGGCCTCATACTCGGCGACCTGGACTCCGTCCGGTTCGACGTCCATGATATCCACCTCGCCCTGAGCAACAAGGACCCCAAGAACAAGGAGGACATGGAGGACATGGAGTTCGGCATCGACATCGCCAACCGCCTCCTTAGTGAGATGGGCAAGATCCGGGGTGGGCTAAAGCAGATGCAGGACCTCATCAAGGACGTGGGCAAGGGGCCCCAGGTCTAGTAACCGCTTGGTATACGTGCACGGGGCACGACGCCCTAGACTACCACCGCGTCCCCTTCGACCTCTTCTCCCTCTTCTCCCTCTTCTCCCTCTTCTCGCCAGAGGTGCTCGGCCTCCTCCACTTCGCCCTCACCGAACCCTGCCATGAGCAGGAGATTGCGTAGCCAGCGCGTCTCGATATCACCGTGTGCCCGCAGGAATAGCACGCACCACGCGACGTTGTCATCGTACTCCACGTCCGCAGGTCGCTCGGCGTGCATGGCCTCGTGAAGGGCGTGCGACCTGAGCGCCTTGATCCGCTCCCGCTCCTTGCGTGGATCGATGACCACCAGCTCTACCATTGTCGCCTCTGCCTCCTCCTTGACCACTTCGGCAGTGGCTACCGCAGGCCCGGGCGTCTCGACGGGGGGCCCGATCCCCTCCTTATCCTCAAGGACGATCCGTTGCTCGGCGGTATCGACCACAGCATCGTCGACATCGATGATCAACAGCAGCCCGCGGAGCCACTCCAGGTCCACCTTCCTGTAGGTCCTAAGGAAGGACGTGCACCATGTGACCTCATCCTCCTCCTTCCTCGTCGGCTCCCGGTGCATGGCGCTATGGAGCGCTCGCGTCCTGAGGCGGCGTTCCACTTCTCCCGGATCACGGTGCGGCGCTTTCTTCTCTGGTTCGGAGGGCGGCCGGTACGGGACGGGCGGAGTGAGAGTCCCAGCGACGAAGGCCGCGGTTGCCACCGGCGCGACGGCGGGCGCGGGCATGAGCATCTGGCCGGCAAGACCGTGAGGGTAGGGTGCTGCGAGCCCGGCAGCAGCGGCGATTGCATGTCCGGGGGCAACAAGCGGTGCGGCAGGCACCTCTTCCATCTCCGTCGGCTCCACGGGCTTGGCGATGAGCGCCGGCCGTGCGATGGGCAGCTCCTCGACCACCTCGACGGTCTCACGTCTCCGCATGGTGAAGACAGCGACCATACCGGTAGCGATGATGATTGCTAGGACCGCGCCCAGGATAAGCGATGTGGGCGTTCCAGCGGCTGCCGTCTCGACCGGTGCACAGTCCCCGTCGCTGCATGCCTTTCCATCCGGGCACCCGCAGTCGTCGCAGCATGTCCCGGTGGACTCTCCTGCGTCGCACACTCCGTCACCGCACACCGGCGCGCAGATGCAGTCGCCCGGGCATGACGAGCATTCCTCACCAGCGTCGCACGTCCCGTCGCCGCACGCGGGCACCGGTGGTCCTTCCTTCTCCTCTTCGACGATGATGACCGGCCGCTGGTACGTGGTGACATCGCTGATGTCCCTGGCCACGGTATAGGTGAAGGTTATCTCCTGCCCCGGGAGCAGGTCGACGTCCCATCCGACGACGGGATCGTCCTTGAGCACGACATCAGGAGGCGGATCGAACACGAGTTGGTCGACGCTACCGGCGACGTCCTTTGGTATTGTCTCTACGATGCGCACTCGCTGTTTCTGAGTATCGCCGCTCTTCTTGACAGTGACGCTGACGGTGGACCTGACGCCGTCGGATGTCTCCCTGACGGTGACATCGCGTCCGACGCTCACCTCGCGCGTGGCCTCCACGGAGCGCTCGACCATTGCCTTGACCTGGACCGCGGACACAGCGGAACCCGTACCTCCGCCGGACTGGGCCGCCCTTGATCTCGTGACGAGCGCGGCCACGTCCGCGACCGACTGCCTGACCTCTTCGATCTCCTTCTCTGTCGCGGCCTCGGTCGACGTGGTTGCCCCCTCGCCCGTGCTGGTCCCGGTCTCTGTTCCAGTCCCAGTGTCCGGAACAGCCTCGTGATGGAAGGATATGGTCCTTTCCTTCTCGACGGTCACACAGCTGACTGTGAGCAGATCGCAGACTTCATCCCCGAAGCAGCCGCAGTCAAGACAGCAGTCCTCACCGTCGCTACACGTCCCGTCACCGCAGGTAGCGCAATCGTCGGTACAGGTGAGCGCCTCACCCGCATCGCACGCCCCGTCGCCGCACACGGTCGGTACCTCGCACCGCCCGAGCAGGACGTTGCACTCGCCGGTCTCGCACGCGCAATCGGCGCAGCAGTTGATCTGGTCCTCACCACTTGAGCAGATACCGTCGCCACATGCCGCGCAGTCGTCGGGGCATGATCCACCTGTCTCGTCGATACCGCACGTCCCGTCGCCGCACACGTCGACCGCCCGGCAGAGGTCAAGGTCCGCGTCGCAGGCCTCGCCCTCGGTGCAACCGCAGTCAGCACAACAGCTCTCGGTCGTCTCGTCGCCGGTGCATAGGCCGTCGCCGCATGTCGTGCAGTCGCCTGGGCATGATGTGGCGTCCTCGCCCTCGTCGCATGAGCCATCGCCGCAGGCCAACGATTGCATACACCCGGCCAATGTCGCATCACACGTCATGCCGTCCGGGCAGCCGCAGTCCATGCAGCAGGCGGCCTGGCTCTCGCCGAGAGAGCACGTCCCGTCGCCGCAGGTCGCGCAGTCATCGGGGCACGAGGCTGCGTCCTCGCCGCCATCGCAGCTCCCGTCGCCGCAGGTGGCGCAGTCGCTCGGGCATGAAGCCAGGCTCTCGTCGCCGGTGCACGCACCATCGCCGCACTGTGTGCAGTCGCCGGGACAGGACGTCACGTCCTCGTCACCGGTGCACTTGGCGTCACCGCACTCGGCACAGTCGTCCGGGCACGCGTCCACGCTCTCGCGCCCGGTGCATGCGCCGTCCCCGCACTCATGGCACTCGTCATGGGACACGACGGTGACCGGGACGGTCGTGTCGTTGTACTGCGGTCCGGACCTGGTGTCGTAGGTGCCGTTCACCGCGATCGACGCTGTCGCGTCGGTACACCGGTCCAGACCTGCGGCCGAGACGGTGAGCACGACCTCCTGGACATCGGAATAATTTCCCAGGTCAGGGTCGTAGTGGTGGAGCCGGTCCACGGGGAAGGACGACGGATCGACAGTGATACCGCCATCGGCGTCAGCGGTACCGTCGAGGTAGGCGATGGCGCCCTCCAGCTGTCGGAACGTGCAAGTGAGGGTTGTCGTCCCCTCGGCACGGATCGTAACGGCCGGGCACGTCACCTCGAATGTGTCAGTGACCATCCCGCCGCCGCCACCGCCACCCCCGCCGGAAACGGCACCGCCGCCACTGGTGGACGTCGATGAGGAGCTGCTGGACGAGGACGAGCTTGAGCTGGACGAGGACGAGCTTGAGCTGGACGAGCCGCCGCACCCGCCCCACATCTCGGCGAAGTCGAAGGACTTGGTGTGCTGTGTCGAGTCGTTGACCTCGGCACTGATTGTGTTGGAGAACACGTAGTTGTCGTACCCGGTCTCGAGCGCTTCGTTGTCGTCGAGGGCGGGGTTCAGTGGCGCGTAGTACTCGCCCGTTTCGAAGAGCTCGGTGGCCACGGCCACGACCTGGGTGCCGTTGAGGACCTTCACCGAACCACCGGAATTCAGTCCCTTGCATCCCTTGAACATGAACCGTAGCGTGTGGACCAACGCGTTCTGACACAAGAGGGTGGCACCGGCCGTGCATCCGCTCCCGTTGTGCCCGAAACGCACCTCCACCTGTCCCGTGTCCGGCAACGGCGTTACTATTCCTGATGTCGTCGTCAAGTAGCCCGCTTGCGTGATGCGATAGGTGTCGTTGCCTGTTGCCGCGATGTAGGCATGTCCGTTG
>JASMDC010000063.1 GCA_030753015.1 Candidatus Undinarchaeales archaeon
TCTCACTTAGTCAAACGACTCCGACGTTTCTTGCGATAACATTGGCTTGCCCGATGGATATTCAAGCGCACCTCAAAGCACTCGAAGAGTTCGTCTCGTCGGTCGAACAGCTCGCCGGTCAATCGCCTTCTGCTCGAGTGAGGCGTAAACAGCTCGCTGCCGTCGAAGCAGCGAGACGTCAACTTGAACGGACCGGACTACCAATACCCGAAAGCCTGTCGGTCGAGTTCGAGGCCCTCAAGGAAGGCGCAGCTGTGGAGTTCGATAAGGAGCAGGGCGACAAGGGTCCCCGCGCCGCGAACGTCAAGCTGTCCGCCTAGGACCGGGAACAACCGAACTTCCCGGAGGATATTATCCTAGCCAGCGGTAGCTGTACCCTACGGTATGGCTACCGCAGGTTCCCGGCCGACAAGGTGGTAAATTAATAAAGTAATCGCTTACCACGTAGACCGGGCTGCCCTTCGGGACGGCCTGTTTGATCTGAAGGTGTAAACACATGAAAGGAACTATTAAGAAATTGATCGGTGACCGTGGCTTCGGCTTCATTGTCACAGAAGAAGGCGATGAGATCTTCTTCCACCGCTCTGGCCTCAAAGAGGTCGAGTTCGAGGCCCTTAAAGAGGGCGCTGGCGTAGAGTTCGAAAAGGAGCAGGGTACAAAGGGACCCCGCGCAGCGAACATCACGCTGTCAGCCTAGGACCTCTACGAACGGATCTCTCCAGGGGCAACCCCTTACAGGGTCTGCCTCTGGAGCTCCACAAGTAATGCATAGGTGATCGGGGCCGGGGCCCACTTTACTTTTGATATCCTCTTGGATCGGTACATCGTTCTTTCTGAGATACACGTGTCCGGTCGGTCCCTTACTGCGGAGCGCGAGAATCCCCCGACCGGTCGGGCCGCACATGGGCAAAGGATAAATAGCGGGGACCGGGCTTTGGTCCGACAGTGACAGGGTACGAGCTGGACCTCGAGTCTGACGGGTACGATACCGCCCATACCGCTGACAGCTATGCGACCGCTGGCGACCTCAACGGGCGGGGCGCGGCCCTGGCAGGAGTGCTCACCGCCGTGGTCCTCGGAGCGCTCTCCGGGTGCTCTCCAAAGGAGTACACGAAGCCCGAGGAGGACAGTGTCATCGACGCGTACGATCCTGCCGAGGTTCCCGCCCTCAAGGAGGCGCTGGAGGACCGCAAGCTCGCCCTGGCCCTCATAACGACCCACGACCACAACGGTGCCACCGAGGGCATGGAGGAGATGTTCGCAGCCGACTTCGAGGACATCCCTGGCTACGTGCTCCGTACGGGACGCCCCGAGGACATCGATGCCATGCTCAACCACATCCGCGACTATGCCGCCGTGAAGAAGATCGACACGCTCATCCTGGCCTACCACGGGAGCTCCTCTTCGATGTCAGTGAGCGGCATGGAGTCGCTGAGCGAGTGGAACGTCGATGAGGTGTTCGCAGGCTACGAGGACAGCTTCACGCCCGACGCCCGCATCATCCTGTATTCCTGCTCGGTGGGTTCCGGGGATGGGAACGTCACGACCGCCATAGCCCGGGCGCTCGACCGCGATGCGATAGGTGCGAGAGGTTCTCTTATCCCCGAGACCGAGCTCGCATCCAGCGCGCGTATCGGCGAGTTCGAGGTGGACGGGGACGGCAGGCTCACCTTCGATGCGGATAACTACGCGAGGTTCGACAAGCTCAGGTTCAAGGGTTCGACGTACTACGATGCAGTGGCCCCCAGGTCCTATAAGGGTGTGGGCGACAACGTGATCGACGCCGACGGGCCCCATGGAGAGTCACTGTTCCTCCACGTGGACATGGAACCTGCCGTTAAGGACGTCCCGGGAAAATAGCCGCATCATCCCGCCCGACGCATCGATTTTTTTACTTTGAACCGATAGGTTCCCTGCCCCTGCATATGCGGGGTGGGAATGATCACAATTGGGTGCCAATGAGGACGCCGTTCGGGCATAGCCATTTAAAACATCGTTCGTACGTGGCGTATATGGGTGACGTGGAGCCGGATGTGCTTTCCATTCTCGCGTTCGTGAGACAGAACCACGAGATCGCACCCACATCGGACACCAAGTTTCATTACCCGGAGATAGAGACGCTGCTCGACACGACCGCGGAACGTGTACAAGAGATCCTGGCCGAGATGGAGAGCAAGGACCTCCTCAGGCATCTCGAGGAGTCGACGTCCGTCGGTTGCCCGAACTGCAGCTCGCTTTCGCTTCTCAGGCAGAACATATGCCCCATCTGCTCGAGCGACCAGATCGAGGTCCAGAACGAGGCAACGGGGATGATGGTATGCAGCTCGTGCCAGAACGTGTTCTACTTCCCGGCCACGAGACTCAAGTGCGACAGCTGCGAGACGGTCCTGCCCGAGATCGGCCTCAGCATGATCACGGCGAACAGCTACGGCATCACCAGCAAGGGCCTCGGGCTTATTTCCGAAAGGAAACAGGAGGGTCAGGAGGATGTGTTCAAGCGTATGATGGCCTCTATCTTCTTCGCGCTCATCCTCACCTTCACGTTCGCCGTCTACCTCATCTACAAGCAGAAGGGGTTCGTCGACATTTTCATGTTCGTACTGTACGGGACGGTCATCCTCTCCTATATGATTACCTCGTACTACATCGGCAAGAGCGGTGTGAGCAACACGGAAGGATCCTCCCTGCCGTCACACAAGATCCCCTGAGAGTGATACCATGGCTATCAAAAGGTTGACGTCCGGTGTTCCCGGCCTTGACAAGATGATCGAGGGAGGGTTCGTTAAGGGTTCGAGCGTTCTGCTCTCCGGTACACCGGGGTCCGGCAAGACAACGCTCGCCATGCAGTTCCTGATCGAGGGAGCGTTGAACGCAGGAGAGCCCAGCATTTTCATCAGCTTCGAGGAGGGGCTCGAGCTCATACGTGAGAACTTCATACGCTTCGGATGGAGCATCGATGATCTGGAACGACAGGGCAAGCTGGTCCTGGTGCAGAAGGACGCGACGCTGGTGGGGGCGCTCCTGGAAAACGAGCTCGGCCAACTGCAGGAGATCCTGGAGAGGGTGGGTGCCAAACGTGTGGTCATCGACTCCGTGAGCGTTATGAACGAGAGCTCGGACAAGGTCGACCGGCAGACGCTCGCCCAGCTCGTGGACTTCCTGCGGTCGAAGGGATGCACGACACTCTTCATCCATGAGCGGAGCGTCGCAGCAGTCGATGAGATCAAGTACGAAGCGATCGACTTCCTCTTCGACGGTATCATACTCCTTAGCAGGATGCGGACGGGCAACTCCTTCCGCCAGATCCTGAGAGTACCGAAGATGCGCTACACGAAGATCATGCCCAAGATCGTTCCTGTGCAGATATCGGACAAGGGTGTGGCCGTGTACCCTGAGATGTCCGTCTTCGAATAGGATGAAGCATGAGGTGTCCGCTATCGCGGGAAATGAACGGACCACACTGGAGCTCGCTCAGGAGGAGCTGCGCAAGAGCGAGGAGCGCACCCGGTCCATCATCGACGTCATCCCCGACCTGATGTTCCAGATTCACAAGGACGGCACCTTTCTGAGCTACAAGGGGGGACGAGAGGACCTGTATGCACAACCGGAGCTGTTCCTGGGCAAGAAGGTCCAGGACGTGCTCCCGAAGGACCTCGCCGCCCTGACTATGCGCCATGTGAAACTCGCCCTCGATAGCGGCGAAAAACAGTCCTACGAGTACGATCTCCCGATCAATGGCCAGGTGTGCAGCTTCGAGTCACGCATGGTCAAGAGCGGGGTGGACGAGGTCGTCGCCGTCGTGCGCGACATCACCGAGCGGAAGAGGACGGAGGAGAGCGTGCAGCAGGTGGCCGATGAATGGAGCTCGACCTTCGACTCGATCTCGGACCTGATATCAATCCAGAGCACGGATTGCAGGCTCATCCGCGTCAACAAGGCCTACGCCGACGCCTTCGGGATGGAGCCAGAGGAACTGGCTGGCAAGCGATGCTTCGGGGTGGTCCATGGATCGAAAGAGCCTACTCCGGATTGTCCCATGTGCAACGTGCTAGAGGATAAGGAGCCGTTCACGGTGGAGTTCTTCGAACCGCACATTGGGGCTCATCTGGAGGTGTCGGTCTCACCGATACTGGATGAGAAGGGGGAGGTCGCCAGGGTCGTGCACATCGCAAAGGACATCACAGAGCGCAAGAAGATGGAGGAGGAGCTGGATGAACACCGACGGAACTTAGAGGTGAGGGTGGCCGAACGGACCGAGGACCTCAACGAGGCCGTCGAGCGTCAAGAAAAGGAGGTCGAGGAGCGCTCCCGGGCCCAGAACGAGGTACGTTTTATACAGTCCCTGACTTTGACCATAAGCGATGCCGGGGACCTAAGGACCGCACTGTGTGCGGTCCTCGAAAAGGTGTGTGTTGACACGGGGTGGAACCTCGGTGAGATATGGTCGCACGGTACCGATGGGGAACTGGGATGGTCCGACGTTTGGTACCACTCCAATAAGGGGATGACGCGATGGAGGAATGAATCCAAGGAGGTGACCTTTCGAGAAGGGGAAGGGCTTCCAGGGATATGCTGGTCCTCAAGGGAACCCGTCCTTTTCCACGACATCAGCTGTGATCCGAGGTTCATTCGAGGCGAACTCGCAAGAGCGTTCAAGTTACGGGGCGGTGTTGCTGTACCTGTACTGATGGAGGACGATGTGCTGACCGTCCTGACGTTCTTCAAGTATAACCCTCTTGAGGAGGAGGACGAACGCTGGGCCCAGCTCGTCTTTTCGAGCGTGTCCCAACTCAAGACGATCATTGAGCGCAAACGAGCCGAGGATGAACTTCGTGGGACCCAGGAAGAGCTGATCCAGTCCGAGAAGATGGCCTCCCTAGGGTTGCTGGTGGCCGGCGTTGCACACGAGGTGAACAATCCGCTTGCGTTCCTCAGATCGAATTCGGAGTCCATTGTGGACAAGATAGAGACGATCAATGAACAAGTAGATGCGAGCGAGGCCGTGGATACCATGGCCCTCGATGGTATAGGGGCCATGGCCCGCACGAACTTGAGGGGGATCGACAGGATCGCCGACATCACAAGGACCCTGAAGCGGTTCGCCGCACCCGACGCCGGGGAAATGTCACCTTCGGACGTCAACCAGGGGATACGGGACACGCTGCTCATGGTGCACAACCAGCTGAAGCACCATGTCACCGTTCACGAGGAATACGGGGACGTACCAAAGGTGGTCGGGCGCATCGGCCAGCTGAACCAGGTGTTCATGAACATGATCCTCAACGCTTCGCAGGCCATGGAGAAAGGAAACATATGGGTGCGAACGCGGGAGCGGTCCGGCAACGTCTACGTGGAGGTACGTGACGACGGAGAGGGGATCGCCGATGAGGACCTCGACAGGTTGTTCGATCCATTCTTCACTACGAAGGACGATGGGACCGGCCTCGGGCTCAGTACGTGCTATCGCATCATCCAAGAGCATGGTGGTTCCATCAAGGTGAAGAGCACCAAGGGGAAGGGTGCGACCTTCACCATATGCATCCCGGTAGGTGAACGAAATGAGCGAAAGAGATGAGGACATGGTACACGACATCCTGGTCGTGGACGACGAGAGGGACGTGCTGGAAGCGCTCCGCATTACACTCGCGGACGCAAAGCGATTCAGGAGCAAGACCACACTGGTATGCAATGCCGAGGAGGCGCTCGCAGAGCTTGATAAGCGCGAGTTCTCGCTTGTCATCTCGGATTATAAGATGCCCGGGATGAACGGCGTGGACCTGCTGGCAGCGGTACGCGAGCGACATCCCCGGACCATGCGTGTGCTCATCACCGGTTACTCGGACGTCGCCATCGCCCGGGAGGCCATCAACCGGGCGAAGGTTGACCACTACGTGGAGAAGCCATGGGATAACAAGGCGCTCAGGGAAATCGTCAAGGGCCTGCTTTCCCTCCACGCCTACCGGAGGTCCCCTGACCTCTCACCAAGCACCGAGAGGGCCATGGACACCGACCAGCGCTTCTCGCTGGAGCCGGGATTCATCTATAAGGTGTCGGAGAGGAAGGGTGAGAGGAGCTTCGAGATCCTTTCGGACCTCGTGACCCATGGTCATCAGGGCCTTGTCATCACCATACAATCCCCCGAAGTGCTCAGGAAGAAGTACGGATTCGAGAACACGCGCATCCTGTATCTTGGAAAGGAGAAGCATGGGGGCGAGTGGGTCGACGCGAGCGACCTGATATCAATCGGTATCCTCATTCGGGACTTCCTAGAGGATGCAGAGAACGGGGTCGTGGTCCTGGACGGTATCGAATACCTTATCACTTCATTCAGCTTCGAGACGATAATCAAGCTCATCCAGAACCTGTACGAGTTCAACACATTCAACCGTTCGCTCATAATAATACCCGTCAATCCCAATGCTCTGGACAGGAAGGAGATGGCGATACTCGAGCGGTACGCCGAACCAGTCGAGGAAGGCAGGGACTGACCGACCGGTGCCCCTTCGTGCCAGGGAATAACGCTTAAGTAACTTAATGGATTGGGGCTGCACAGGGAAGAGACAGACGTGAGGATGGGCTGTGGGATTCTCCGCTTGCGTTGATGCCATCGCGACCCCCTATCTCATCCGTTCCCCTTCCCTGCCTGGGTGAAGGATTGAGCGAGCAAGTAGATTCGCTGCCAGAGCGTCAGAAGGAAACGCTCGACGGAAAGAGCGCTCTAACGCAGTCCATCCTCGACGCGATGCCCGACCTGATGTTCCAGATCCGGAAGGACGGCACCTTCCTTAGCTACAAGGGGGGGGTGGACGAGCTGTACGCCCCTCCTGAGCAGTTCCTGGGGAAGAAGATCCACGAGGTGCTGCCCAAGAATCTCGCCGACCTGACGATGCGGAATATGAAGGCCGCTCTCGGTAATGGCGGGACGCAGACGTACGAGTACGAGCTGCCCATCAGCGACGAGACGCGATACTTCGAGTCGCGGATGGTCAAGAGCGGGACGGACGAGGTCGTCGCCGTCGTGCGCGACATCACCGAGAGGAAGAGGAACGAGCGTGAGATCCAAAGCTCCGAGGAGCGGCTCAAGGTAATCTTCGAACACGCTCCCGACGGATACTTCGTAAGCGACTTCAAGGGATACTTTACAGACGGGAACAAGGCCACTGAGGAGATCTGTGGCTTCAAGCGTGAGGACATCATCGGTACCAACATCCTGAGGAACTGTCCGATCGTACCCATTGACCAGGTACCTCTGGTGGCCAAGATACTTGCTCAGAACATCAAGGGGAAGTCCACGGGACCCGACGAGCTGGAGATCGTGCGCAAGGACGGAAAAAGGCACATGGTCGAGGTTAAGACGCTGGTCATGGAGATCAAGGGTGAGCCACGCGTGCTGGGAATCGTAAGGGACATCCACGAGCGCAAGGTGGCCGAAGCCCAGGTACGCGAGTACCAGGAACAGCTGACCTCCATCTTCCAGACCGTCCGGGACGGCCTTGCTCTCATCGACCTCTCTGGCGCCATACTGCGCGTCAATAAGGCGTTCGCCACCATCTCGGCCTACAAGGAGGACGAGCTCGTTGGTAAGCAGATCCACAAGCTGGAGATGTTCTCGAAGGCAGGGCGTGCACAGCTCATGACGGGATACGCCAAGATGCGGCTCGGCCGCCGGACACCTGCCTTCGAGCTAGAAGCGAGCAGGAAGGGCGGCGAGCGGTTCCACCTCGAGGTATCGGCCGATCCGATCAAGAAGGAGGGAGTGGTGGTCGGGATGGCGGTGTCGCTCAAGGACATCACCGACCGCAAGAGCCTGGAGGGAGAACTGCGAGAGCACGCAAAGAACCTGGAGGACGATGTACGGGCACGTACCAACGAGATGATCCAGTCGGAGAAGATGGCCTCGATAGGGCTTCTTGTCGCAGGAGTGGCCCACGAGGTGAACAATCCCCTGGCGTTCATCAAGTCCAACTCCGAGGACATGCAAGAGGATATCGAGAATGTCCTGGAGAAGGTCAGCAAGAAAGGAGACGTTGATACGGAACTGCTGGACGAGGTCGACGCGCTCATCGAGACCAATCTCAAGGGTATCGACCGGATAGCGGAAATAACCAAGACGCTGAAGCGGTTCGCGCGCCCGGAGACGACCGAGATGGTGCCGTCGGACATCAACCAGGGGATACAGGACACGCTGGTCATGGTCCACAACAAGATCAAGTACAGGGTCGAGGTCCTCGGGGACTATGGCGAGGTCCCCGCGGTGATGGGACACATCGGCCAGCTGAACCAGGTCTTCATGAACATCATACTCAACGCGTCACAAGCAATGGACAAGGGTAACGTATGGGTCCGGACTTGGCATAAAGACGGCAATGTCATGGTGGAGATCCGCGACGATGGCAAGGGGATCCCGGAGAAGGACCTCGGCCGGATATTCGATCCCTTCTTCACGACGAAGGAGGGGGGGACAGGGCTCGGGCTCAGTGCGTGCTACAGGATCGTGCAGGAACACAACGGTTCCATTGATGTGAGGAGCACGGTAGGGAAGGGAACTGCTTTTACGATAACTTTACCGGTGGGTGGAAGGAATGGATGAAGAAACGGAAGGGACCAGCTACAAGATCTTGATAGTGGACGACGACGTGGACGTCCTCAGGGCCCTTGAGCGGAACCTGACTAGGGCCAAGGATTTCAAGAGTGTCGTCGAAACGGCCAACAACGGCGAAGAGGCGCTCACGAAGTTGGCTGCACAGGAGTTCGCTCTCGTGATCTCGGACTTCAAGATGCCGGGCATGAGCGGCGTGGACCTGTTGAAGCTTGTGAAGGAACGCTATCCTACTACAGTGCGCGCCCTCATCACCGGATATTCCGATGTGTCGATCGCCAGAGATGCTATCAATAGGGCAAAGATCGACCATTACATGGAGAAGCCCTGGGACCGCGATGAGATCCGTAGTGCGGTCAAGGGATTGCTGGACCTCCACGAGTTCAAGCGTCGTGTCGAGCTATCACCGGACACCGAGCAGACTGCAGAGGGTGAACAGCAGTTCTCCATGAATCCCGGATTCATCTACATGGTGGAAGAGCGGAAGGGGATGAAGAGCTTCGAGATCCTCTCCGACCTCGTCACCCATGGTCATGAGGGACTTGGCATCACCATCCAGTCGCCAAAGATCCTGCGACAGAGGTACGGGTTCGAAAAGACACGCATCGTCTACATGGGGAAAGAACAGCACGGCGAGGAGTGGGTGGACGCTTCCGATATCGTGGCGATAGGCATCATCATCCGAAACTTCCTCGAAGAGGCGAAGAACGGTGTCGTCGTCATAGACGGTATCGAGTACCTCATCTCGTGCTTCAGCTTCGATACCATCGTCAAGCTCATCCAGAACCTCTACGAGTTCAATACCTTCAACGGCTCGCTGATCATCTTCCCCGTGAATCCGAAAGCTCTTGAGAGGAAGGAGCTTGCGATCCTCGAACGCTACCTCGAGCCTGTCGGAGGTGAGTGAACATGAGCTTCCTCCTGGACCCACCGCTCCTGTTCGCCATGGGTTTCCTCGTCCACCTCTTGGGGAAGGCCCTCGGATGGGAGCGACGTGCCAAGATCGCCCTCGGTACGGGTGTGGTGGTGCTGTTCTGGGCGGTGAGCTCGCTCCTGTACCTGGACGTGCTGGGCTGCGTATTCCCGTGCTTCTGCTACGGTGTGACGTTGCTCCCGACAACAGTGTGTCATCAGGGGACACCTCCCGACGCCGCCACGTTCATGGTTTCGGGCGTGCCCTGGGTACCGTTCGTGGGGAACGTGCCGCCCTGGGCCGCGGCCGCGCTCTTCCTCCTCTACATCATCTGGGTGTTCATCGGGTACGACCTTGCGCTCAAGTTCACGAAGCGCAGGGTGAGCGACGGGTCCGGATATATCTTCATCCTGGTCCTCTTCCCCTTGTGGACGCTCCTCGGTTACTGGGTCTCGGCGGAGGTAGGGGCTGCCGTCGGACCACCACTCGCCAACCTCCTGAACTATCTCCTGCGGACACAGATAACGACGGGCATCGGCTTCTCCAAGACCCTCCAGTTCGTGCTCAATCCGCTTTGTCTGGTCCTCGGCTACGCACTGGCACTATGGAGGACGGCTCCTCAGCCTGCCACCGGTCAGGTCTACAGCAAGGACGATGTCAAGAGCACCGGGCTCGACCTGGGCGACACCCAGTTCGCGGTCGCCCGGGACGAGGATGCCGTGAAGTGCGTCCAGCAGGCCATCAAGGGACTCGGTACCAAGTGCGAGTGGATCGACGACAACGGCACTGCCGAGGACGCGATGAAGCATGTTGTCAAGGACGGGGACAGGGTCCTCATCAAGGTGAACATCTGCGGCGGTGTCGCCCAGCGAAAGGGTACCTGGACCTCGACCGACGTCGCCGGTGAGGTCGTCAGACTGGTGAAGGCCGCCGGCGGGAAGCCCTTCGTGTGCGATGCGGACATGATCTGGACCCACTTCTGGCCCGCGGCGGAGTTCAAAGGCTGGAAGCAGTGGGCCGAGGACAATGATGTCGAGCTCGTGAACCTGTCCGAGACCGATCGTGTGAGGTTCGACTTCGGTCTGGATAGCCACTCCTGGGAAGTGGACGTCTCTAAAGAGATCGTCGAGGCCGACGTCATCATAACCGTTCCTGTGATGAAGACGCACGTGCTCACGGGAATCACCATCGCCATGAAGAACATGTACGGCACCTATCCGCAGGTCGACAAGGCGATGTTCCATAAGAAGGGCATCGAGGATGTCATCTACTACGTGAACAAGGCGTTCACTCCCAACCTCGCCATCATCGACGGGAGCATCGGCGGGGAGGGGCAGGGACCGCTCACAGCGGACGATGTCAACTACCAGACCATCATCGCGTCGAACGACGTGGTCTGTGCCGATGCCATCGCCTGCAGGATAATGGGTTACGATCCGCTTGAGGACATCATCCATCTTCGGTTGGCCCACGAGAGGAACCTAGGTGACGGATCAGTGGACTTCGACCTCGATGAACTGCCCTATCCCCATCCAAAGGATGGGAACTGGAGGCGTCCGGACACTGATGTGTTCAGCTTCTATAACAGGTTCACCGAGGGCGTGCTCAATCTTCCCGTGCTCGGACCCCTGTTCAAGAGCTTCTTCAACATGGGCGCCGACTTCCTCATGTACGACACGGCCAAGCTTCCCACTATCGGGTACGTAACGCCCGGAGTGCTGACCGCCGTGCACGACGGATTCGACTGGGCGCTCGAAGGTCAGGAGGACACCGGTCCGGACGATAGAAGGAGGTGGAACAACACGTACATCCTCGCGTTCGTCGCCATCCTCTCCCTGGTCCTGTTCGTCCTGGACGGGTACGTGAGCCTCCTTACAGCTTTCCTTGTCCTCAACTTCGCCGGGTTCCTGGTGCTGGCATGGGTGATGGGTATCTGGATGGAGACAACGTCCTACATGGTGCTGATAGGGATCTCGGCGCTCTTGGGCTTCGTGCTCGAGTCCATCACGCCATCGGGCGGGATGTGGACCTATGCCAACGGGCTCATGCCCCCTCTGTCCGCGGTGCCCACCTGGGCCGTGCTCATGACATCCATCTTCGCTCTCACGAGCGCGGTCGCTCCGTACCTCGAGTGGCTGGACGTGTTCAAGCGGCTGAGGAACGGCATCTGGGTGCTCCCTGGTTGGCTGTGCAGGACGCTACCGTTCCTGCTGGCGTCGGCCGGATTCGTCATCCTCCTACATTGGGAGGGCTACCTCAATCAGGCGCTAACGTCCTTCACCTGGAAGGCGTTCATCTGGCAGGGGCCGCAGGCGATGTGGGTGGTCTACCTCTATGTCGTGATGTGGCTCTTCGGGTTCTACTATGCACTGAGCCGCTCGATGGAATGGAACGCTGCCCTGATGGTGTCAGGGATCGTCTTCGGCGGATGGATAGAGCTCATCGGCTGGCAGGCAGAGATGTGGTACTACCTCCATAACGGTACCCTTCCGCTCTTCCTGTGCATCGCGTGGGCGCTCAACGCGTTCGCCGTGCAGGGGCTCGCGTACGTAATCGGTTACGACCTGAAGGATGCTATCGTGAGGGGACGCCAGAGCTAGAATCGGTACCTGGTCCTTCTGTACATCAGTGAGAGGGTGCGCGGATCCGCGGATTTAGATCGGACATTCAGATACGTTCGCCTGCCCCGAAGAAATACCTATTTAAACCATCCACGGGTTCGACTTTAGTATGGGAAGAAGCATCATTGGGATCCTGTTCCCAATCTTTATGATCATCACGCTCCTGGGTGCAGGGGTCGACTGTACGACGGTCGCAGACTGTGGCGGTTCGGACCATCATTGCGAGGGTAACACTCTCGTGCAGAACGTGTGCACGCAAGGTTCTTGTATGCAGGACTTCCGCCCGTGCGAGAACTCGTACTATGATAACGGTCCAGCAGTGTGTCAGGAGGGTGCGTGCGCTCGTGCCCCTGATGCGCCCGTACCTACCACCAGTAGTGGCAGCTGCACGACGGTCTCCGACTGCGGAGGCTCGGACCACCATTGCGAGGGTAACACTCTCGTGCAGAACGTGTGTTCCCAAGGTTCTTGTATGCAGGACTTCCGTCCGTGCGAGAACTCGTACTATGACAACGGTCCAGCCGTATGTCAGAACGGTGCATGCGCTCGTGCCCCCGACACCGCCGGGCCGGTGATCAGTGAAAGCGGCTGCACTACGGTCGCTGACTGCGGCGGCTCGGACCACCACTGCGAGGGTAACACTCTCGTGCAGACCGTGTGCACACAAGGTTCTTGTTCGCTGGACTTCCGTCCCTGCGAGAACTCCTACTACGATAACGGTCCAGCCGTATGTCAGGAGGGTGCGTGCGCGCGTGCTCCCGACTCAGCGGGTCCTGTCATCGATGACAACAGCTGCACGACGGTCTCCGACTGCGGTGGCTCGGACCACCATTGCGAGGGTAACACGCTAGTGCAGACCGTGTGCTCCCAGAGTTCCTGTGTGCTCGACTTCCGTCCGTGCGAGAACTCGTACTATGATAATGGCCCCGCCGTATGTCAGAACGGTGCATGCGCTCGTGCTCCCGACACGACCGGGCCGGTGATCAGTGAAAGCGGCTGCACGACCGTCGCTGACTGTGGCGGCTCGGATCACCACTGTGAGGGTAACACACTTGTGCAGACGGTGTGCTCACAGGGTTCTTGTTCGCTGGACTTCCGTCCGTGCGAGAACTCGTACTACGATA
>JASMDC010000064.1 GCA_030753015.1 Candidatus Undinarchaeales archaeon
ATCATCGATGTGCCGGTGTTCATCAAGAATCCCACGGACTTCAAGATGCCCGTGTCGATCCAGGTCATCAACGCAGCTGGCAAGCCACTGACGATCTCGGATGGTGAGTACTACAACCTCACCCTCCAGCCCCGTGCCTCGAAGTATGTGGTGTTGCCGGTGTCGGGTCCCACGGACTTCACGGTCAAGATCACATCGACAGTATGCAAGGGCGATCCCGATCTGGAGAGCGGTGCAGAATGTCGCGACGTGGTCCAGAACATACCGTTCAAGGTCAACCTGAAGGTGGGAGGGTACCGCATCGGCACATGCCGGTACAACTGGGAGTGCGTGACTGGCAACTGCATCACCGCCGTAGGAAGGTGCTGTCGGTCAGGATGGTTCTGGTCGCCGCTCAGGGCCATGTGCGTCGACGACCTGCCGTTCTTCGATCCGGAAGCTCAGCCCAAGTCGCTCGCGCTCACCGTGGGTGCCATGCACCTCTATCCGGTGTACATCCAGAACCCCTACGCGGGAGAGATCGCGGTGACACTGACCGTCTCCGGTTCGGCGACCACCCATATCACCCTTGACTGTGGGGAGAAAGTGGGGGTCAAGACGTGCACGTACAAGCTGGCCAAGGGAGAGCAGCGCGTCATCCAGGTACCCCTTATCGCAGGTAAGGTTGGTACCACAAGCCTTGTCATCGAGGCGTTGGCTACCGTCCCGCAAGAGATACGCGCAGAGCCGCTCACCGTCAACCTCGTGGTGCTCTCAGGCTCCACTGGAGGCTCCGATCTGGTGACGGCGCCGGGTGCGGGTGTGGTGGAGGCGCTGGTGTTGCTGACACTGGCGGGGGCCTACCTGGGCCGTCGGCGGGACTGAGCGTCAAGTAGCTCATGCAGTGAGCCGGCATCGGTAACGGGTCGCTCGCAGGCCGTGCCCTGACAGACGTAGGCGGTCGCCTTCCCATCAATGGGACGCATGTCCTTAGTAAAGGGAGCGAGGTCCACGACCACGTCATCGTTCGGTTCGCGAAGGAGCACGACCGTCGAGGGGAGATATCGCTCGCGAATAGTACGAAGGAGCGCGCCAGTGTCATCTCCATCACGGTCGCCGGCGACCACCACCTCGCAGGACGGGCCCAGGACCATGTCGAGAGCACACAGGAGATAGGTGTGCGCGGTTGGCGCGCGTTCCGCGGGCTCGCCAAGGGCACGGGCCAGCTTGGTGGCCCGTTCCTCCATCTCGGGATCACCGGTGATGCGGGCAAGCCTGAAGAGGTTCGATAGCGCCACAGCGTTCCCCGAGGGGATGGCACCGTCAGTGACATTCCTCCGCCGGACGAGGAGCTCCTCCCCGTCATCTGGCGTCGTGAACAGTGCACCGCCCTCGTCGTCCCAGAAGTGGTCGAGCATGAGCCCGTTCAGTCCGAGCGCCGCCCACAGCCATCGGGGCTCGAGGGTGGTCTGGTGGAGCTCGATGAGCCCCCACACCATGAACGCATGGTCGTCGAGAAAGGCGGGGACGGCGGCCTCGCCATCACGCCAGCGATGGAGCAGCCGGCCGTCCTCGTTGCGCATCCGCTCGAGCACGAAGGACGCGCCACGAGCGGCCGCTTGGGCGTACGACCGTTCCCCGAGCACCCGCGCGCCCATGGCCAACGCGGCCACCATCAGCCCGTTCCAGTCGGCCAGCACCGCGTCGTCCTGTGAAGGACGGGTCCGGAATCCTCGCGCCGTAAGGAGCCGTTCTCTGAGGGATCCTATCCGTGTCAGCAGCTCTTCCTCTGGTGTCTCGAGGTCTATGGCCATCTCGTCCATGGTGCGAGGGAAGTGGAGGACGTTGGCACCTGGGGGGAGGCCTGCGCTCGACGGGACGTTACCCTTCTTCTCCATACCGAACGTCTCCATGGCGAGATCGACCTCATCCCCAACGATCTTCTGCACATCGTCCACGGTCCATATGTAGAACGCGCCCTCACCGTCAGCACTGTCCGCGTCCTCGGCGGCATGGAATCCACCCTCGGGGGAGATGAGCTCGTGCAGGACGTAGGTGAACACCTCCCGGGCCGTGCGGGCGTACGTATCATCCCCGGTCGCCTGAGCGCATTCCAGGTACGCCATCGCTAGGAGGGCCTGATCGTAGAGCATCTTCTCGAAGTGGGGGACCAGCCACCGGGCATCGGTCGAGTAACGGTGGAACCCGAACCCGAGCTGGTCGTACACACCTCCGCGCCGCATGGACTCCAGGGTCCGCTCCACCATGGTAAGTGCATGCGTCTTCCCGGTCCGCCGCCAGTACCGCAGGAGGAACAGGAGCGTATGCGGAGTGGGGAACTTGGGTGCCGGTCCGAAACCACCGAACACCTCGTCGAAGGAGGTGGTGAGCTGCTCGTACCCGAGGTGGAGCATGGCCTCGCTTGGCTCGACACCGGGCCCGCTCTCACCGGACCCTTCTAGGGAGGAGCTCACCAGTCCAGCGGCCTTCAGCATGTCGTCCCGTCGAGTGCGCCACAGCTCGCTAAGACGCGGGACGAGGTCGAGCATGCCGGGGTGACCGAACCTGCTCTTTCTGGGGAAGTAGGTACCAGCGAAGAACGGCTTCCCGTCAGGGGTCATAACGATTGTCAACGGCCATCCGCCGTGACCTGTCATCATCTGGCACGCTGCCATGTACACGTCATCGATGTCCGGTCGCTCCTCCCGGTCGAGCTTGATGCACACGAAGCTCTCGTTGAGGAGCCGGGCGACCTCGGGATCCTCGAAGCTCTCATGGGCCATGACATGGCACCAGTGACAGGTAGCGTACCCGATAGATAGGAATATTGGACGGTCCTCCTCACGAGCACGTTGGAACGCTTCCTCGCTCCAGGGGTACCAGTCCACTGGATTGGAGGCATGCTGGAGGAGATAGGGGCTCTTCTCCCTGATGAGGCGGTTCTTCCTGACCTCCTTTGTATCCTCGCTTTCCACGAGCGTCCTAATCCTCGGTGTCCATATACCGGTCCTTGAAAGCGAACTTGTCGAGGGGAAGGCGGGCGGGCCGGGTCCGCTCTGACTCCTGCTGATGGTCGTTGAGCGCGGCGATGTTCCGTTTCGAATGCTTACCAACGATGATCAGAGTGATGAGCTGGAGGTCGTCGGAGATGCCCAGGACCTCCTTGGCCTTGATCTCGTCATAGCCGGCGATGGGATGTGCTACAAGACCTAGCTCGGTCGCGCGCAGCATGAGGATGGCGGTGGCCATGCCCGTATCGAAGAGGTAGTAGTCACGTCCCTCCACAGAGCAGTCCAGCCCCTTCTTGCTCACGACAGCGATGATGAGGTTTGCTGCGTTCGCCCAATGGTTACCGGGCGAGAGGCATTCCTGCAGTCTGAACAGCGTATCCGTCTTATGAACGAACACGTACCTCCACGGCTGCTTGTTGAAGCACGAGGGTGCGAGCTGTGCTGCATCAGCAAGATCATCGATAAGGCTCTGCGTGACCTCGATCTCCTCCAGCGCGCGGTACGACCGTCGCTTCAGGATGGCTTGTTGTACGTCCATTCAAATCGCTCCTTGTCCGTTCAGCTCGGTGGTCCGTCGATGGATGGTCAGCTGTGCTACGAGCGCCGGGACGCCCGTCCACGAGAGACTCCTGACTCAGCTTTAAAAACCTTCAATGAGGGCCGTCGTCCCTACTCCAGGACCTTATCGATCACATCGCCGGGGTAGTCATGGCGGTTGAGCATCGCCCGGATGTCATTGTCGTCGTGACCTTGCGTACGCTGCTCGGCGACGTACCGCTTCACGCGGCTCATCTCGTCACCTTCATCAGCGACGTGTTGATCCGGCTCGTGGGCCATGAGCTTGAACTTGACAACGGCCAGCAATATGAGCGCGAACAGGCCTCCCATGAGCATGGGGTAGGAGGTGGCCCCCGTGGTGTCGGGGGGTGGTCCTGCGGGCTCGGGCACGTCCCCCACCTTGGAGCGGCACTTGCTCTTCCACGACCCGTCCTCGACCATGTCGCACACTGAGGCCCCGCGGGCAGGGTCCACCGAGGCGATCTCGGGGCCGACGGTAGCAAGGCACCAGTCGGTCCAGTCGACGTCGGTGAGCTCGTCGGTGCACACGGATACAGCGGCCCTGGGATCGCTCTTGGCCATTACCTTCGCCTGCTTCACCCAGCAGGTGTTCTTGTCACCGGCATCATCGCAGGGGCCGGCCATGGCTAGGACCACTAGCAGAGCGAGGGCGACAAGACAGCTACCGAGCGTGCGACGCATCACTCTACACAAGGCACCGAACCTATATAAAACCAGAGGCAAGACCCGGATTCAATCCTCGTCCTCGCCGGTGATGACCTTGGCGATGTTGCCACGGTACCAGTCGCGGACCAGGATCTTGGCCATCTCGTCCACATCCGGTTCCCCGCCCCGGAGCAGTCGTCCACGGGAACAGGCGATCGCCTCGAGCACCTCGTGAGTGGGCAGGGACGGATCACCGCCGTAATACTCGATGACCGCAGGATGTTCAGCGGTGAGGTGCTCGATGAGCTTCCAGGCAACAGGGACCGGATCGCGGAGCTTGTCGATGTCCCATGCTCCAAGGAGAGCGAGGTCGACGGCCGACTCGTCCCTCGGGATGACCCCCGGGGTATCAAGGAGGAGGATGTTCTCGTCCATCCTGATCCACTGCTCGCCCTTTGTGAACCCGGGCTCGGGGGACGTCCGTGCCTTACCCCGGCGTGTGAGCATGTTGATGATGCTCGACTTGCCGACGTTGGGATAGCCGAACACCGCCACACGGATGTCGGACCCTGCTTTGGGCCGCAGCTGGGCCTTCAACCGGTTCCTGCCCTTTCCGGATTTGGCGGATACAAGAACGCAGGGAAGATCGGTCGCCAGACGGCGCTGGTCCGCCTGGGCATCGGCTGCGTCCACGAGATCGGTCTTGTTCACAACAAGAATGATGCTCTTGTGGAGCATGCGGGCGAAGCCCTCGAGCTTCTTGCACCGTGTCGTGTCAGGGGCACGGGCGTCGAGCACCTCGAGCACGACAGAGGACGATCTGATGACCCGTTTGACCCTGTCCCAGGCCCCGAGCCGTCGCCGTCTTCGTGCCATGTAAAGGCTTTTAAAAGGCGAAAGGTTTTTGACGTTTGTGGCGTGGCCGCGCGTGAAAGGTGACTACCTCCGGGTCCGGGAGGACAGTAGAGTGGTGGTAATCACACTTGGTACCGACAAGGAGCGCTTCACTGATATCGAGGCCCTCCTCGTGGGCTCCTGCAAGACCGAGAACCTCGGCCTGGAGCGCATCATCGTCAACGTAATCGCCAATCCCGCCATCCGTTTCATGGTGGTGACCGGGAGCGAGGTCGTGGGCCATCGTTCGGGCAACGCCCTGGTGTGCCTTCATCGGGAGGGCATTGACGACGAAGGGGTCATTAAGGACGCTGTCGGTGCGGTCCCGCGCATCGAGAACATCGCCGCCGAGGCCGTGGAGCGCTTCCGCCAGCAGGTGGAGCTGGTCGACATGGTGGGTATCGATGATCTCGACCTCGTTGCACGCACGGTCCGCGAGCTCGACGACCAGTTGACCAAGGACTACCCTGGCGGCCCCATGGAGGTCGAGGCCCGGCGACGGATCGTAGCACCGCTCCCCACCGGATCCGCTCACGGGGACGTGTGGTTGTCGGTCGATCCCGCAATCGAGGTGGATCCCTTCACCGGGTGTGTCTACCTATCCCATCCAATCCATGTCGGGGAGGGCGTGCGCATCGACGCAGAACGGGGGTTAGTATCATGTTGAGGTTCCAGACCGAACAGCGGACAATCGAGGTTGCCGGTGCGACCATCGGCGGCCAACCGGGGGAGTTCCCAACAGCGCTGGCAGCGACCATCTTCTACGAGGGTCACGACATAGTCCGTGACATGAAGAAGGGCGAATTCGATAAGAAGCGTGCCAAGGAGCTGGTAGCAGCCCACGAGGCGGCTGCGGAGGAGACGGGCAATCCGGCCCTCCTTCACGTGTTCGCAGCCTACCCCGAGGCCATGGAGACCTATCTCAACTTCGCTGCTGACGCCACCACGGGACCGCTGCTGGTGGACAGTCCGTCGCTCGACGTGCGGCTCGCCGGCGTGCGCTGGGCGCTCGAGGCCGGCGCCATCGATCGCATCGTCTATAATTCGCTCAACCTGACGATCACCGACGAGGAGATAGAGGCGTTGCGTGCGTCGGGTGTGAGCTGTGCCATCGTGCTCGCCTTCAATCCCAAGGACTCCGGTCTGAACGGGCGGCTCAAGCTGCTGGAGGACGGGGCCGATGTAACGGACGCTGGACTGCTGGACCTGGCGTCGGCCGCAGGCATCACAAAAGTGCTCGTGGACCCGGCGGTGACACCCATCGGCAACGGCGCCGGTGTGGCGGTGCGCACTGCCCTGGCCGCCAAGGCCAAGTGGGGGCATCCTGTAGGCTCGGGCATCCACAACGCGCCCGCCTCGCTCCCCTGGCTCAGCGACAAGGACCGGAAGGTAAAAGACTGCGTCGATGTCGCCACGAACGTGCTCCAGGTGGCCATGTGCGCCGATTACCTGCTCTACGGCCCCATCGAGCACGCCCCGTACGTTTTCCCGGCAGTGGCCGTGGCGGATGCCATCGTGGCCGACGCAGCCCAGGAGCTTGGCACGGACATCTCCAAGAACCGGACCTTTACGGAACTGGTCGGGTAGCCTCATGATCCCCTCCTCCAAGCCCCTGCGTGTGCTTTCGGTGGAGCTGGGGAACACAACGACCAAGTGCATCCTCGTCGAGACCGACCTTGACGACGGCACTTCCCGCATAGCGGCCCGACACGTGGACCGGACCCGGTCCATTGCGGCCAAGGACGGCTTCGCCCGGACCGTGTGGGGGTACGCTATCACCGAAGCGGGCGTCAAGGACATCGTACGCCGCTCGATCAACACAACGCTCCTACAGTCCCGACTCTCGGCCCGTGACCTGGACTTCGTGGTGCGGTCCACGGGAGTGACCGCTGGGTTCTCATCGCCCGAGGATGTGGGCACCCTCATCAAGGCCCTTGCCGACGCATGCCTGGCCGCAGGTGTCGAACCGCGCCAGATGATCGCGCCGCTCGCTGCTGACAACCTAGCACCCAGGCTCCGCGCCCATTCAATCATCGACCGTTCGACGTTCACCGGATCGGTGGCAGGCACGCTCCCACCGGGTGAGCCCGTGGCCGCCAACGAGATGGAGGGAGAGCTGGTGACCGCGGGGCTCAAGGACCATGCCCGGGCGAGCGGATGTCCATTCCGCAATCCCTACCTTGCCCTGGACTTCGGCACCACTCTCGCTGGTCGCCTCATCGACGACGAGCGCAGGACCGTGGCCACCTTCGCAGGCCTTGCCGGTGGCATCCTGGACGCTGTGGCACAGGGGTGCGGATTCACATCGGCGATGGATGTCCCGGTACGGCCGGGACGGACGGACCGGCACTCGGAAGGGATCATGGAGCTGGTGGAGATAGGCCCCGTGCGCACGGGTGACCGCGTGGGGACCGTCCCCGTCGATCCTGTGGCCGCCTCGCGCGCAGGGGTAACGGTCATCGGATGCAGCGCCGACCTGGACGCGATCACGTCCGCATCCCGTGACGTGGCTCCCGGCCATCTCTCATGCGTGCTCGACGGACTGGCGGTGGGATTGTTCGACCGGTTGCTCGCTTCTGTGGAGGAGGCGGGGCTGGACGTGCCCGACAGTGTCGGCATCACGGGCCGTGGCGCGACCACTGGCGCCAAACCTGAACTCTTACGCGAGCGCGTCCCGGCCATCACCATCGTGGACGACGGCCTGGCACGTGGAGCGGCAGTGATGGCGATGTGCATGCTCCGATTATGTCGACCCCATGGACGGATGGGCGGCTGCCCACTGGCATGATACTTACTCCTCGGGAGGTGAGCCGGGCGTGGACATTCCCGTCCCTTCTCCACTCGGATGAGGATCCTGCGGGTTCATATGGTATAGGACGGCGCCGTACGGATCATGAGGGTTCCGGTCTATCTTTTCGAAATGGTGTAGCACGGCGCCGTACGGATCATGCCCCTTCCTGCTCTCTCCCTCGAATGGTACTCCAGAGATAAGCCCTCTCAGATCCAGGTATTCCTTCCGGGAGATCTCTCCCTTGGCAAGTCGTGTGGTCAGGATCTCAAGGGGATCCTCCCTCGAAACTGTGTTCAGATTGGTATAGTAACGTTGGAACCCGATGTGACCAAGCTTGAGTATCAATCCCCAGACCAGGATCAACAGCAACGCTATACCCAGAATCATGATGAGAGTAGAGATGGTGGTAACGATGGTCTTCCATTGTTCAACACTCAATGGGCCGAGCTGTTGAGCGTCTATCATCGCCCTTCCTTGCTCTGAGCAGTAGAACCATTCCCCCATATTGTAATGGGTCTCCCGTAGCTTCTTGCTCCCCTCGCCACCCAAGAGCTCCGCTGACGTATTGTGTTCCTCATCGGGGTAGATCATCTCATGATAGTAGTGACCGATGCTTTCCAGCTCTTCCCTGGTGAGCTCCTCGCAGATGCGTCCTTCCTCGATGAGGCGCTCTGCCTCGGCGAACTCTTCAGAGTCGGCCATGGCCATGGTGGAGATGGCGATTATGATGAGTAGGGAAATGAGTCTTGTTTCAGGATTCATCTGTAAACAGCTCCGGGTGTGGTTGTGGGCTTGAAGGGACGTTGCGTCCCTCGATGACCGGGATATCAAAAGGAAATAACAATGGTTATACGCCAGACATTATATGGTTTTTCTTTGGGGGCGACAATCCCCACGACGATGATGCGATATACTCGACAGAGCAGAACCGCATCGAAGCGTCCCAGAAGCGTTGGTGCGTGAGGACGGATCGTCCGGGCCATGATGGACCTGGAGTGTTATATCATCTGCCGCCAGCATAGCGTTACGGTGTGCATCCTCTCCTAATGCCTATGCCGTGGTCAATACCAGTGATCTTGCACGACGACTAGACTAGGCCTCGACGGGTGGTGCGTCACCGGGCGCTTCCAGCGCTTCGAGCTGGTAGGAGGCGAAGAGCGGACCGTTGTAGGCGTCCTTCACGGCCGACCGGTAGGAGTCGCGGACCTCCCGCATCATGACCGCTACGTCCTGAGTGAGCTGCTTATCATCGGTCTGTAGCTCGTCGAGGTTGACGCGACAGTAGCCCTCGGAGAGCTGGGCGTCCAGTGTGTACTTGTTCTGGCCTGGGGACACGAGTTTCGTCGACGTGCCGTCCCGCTCTACCTTGTAGCCCTTTGTCTCGAGAGCGTTGTAGACGCCCTGCTCGATGGTCGCCTCCAAACCGGCCCTACCGTCCTCGCCGATCTTCTCAGCCCAGCCGGTGTAGTCGGCCTTGGCGTCGAACTGACCCTTGGCGCTCACGATGACGGGATCACGGAACGTGTTGTAGGCGGTGAAGTGGGAGTCCACGTGCTCATCGTCCCTGGTGGCAAGGAGCTGGTACATGCCCTTCTTGGCCCCCAGCTGCGTGCCGTTGGATGTTTCGAGAGCGTATGCGACGTTGCCCTTGGTCAGGGTCTGGCTCCAGGCACCGGACGTCTGGAAGAAGCTGGGCATCCTCGGATCGAACTCCGTGTCCTTGAGGAGCGCCTCCTCGTGCTCGGGGAGGAGCTTGTAGCCGTTGAGGATGTAGTCCTCCAGCTGTTCGCCGATGGTCTTGTTCAGCACGGTCAGGAAGTCCTTCCAACCCGCCCGAGGTATGCTGGCGCCCGCAGCGACGGCGTGGCCGCCACCGATGCCGCCCACGGACTCGGCAGCCGTGTTCATGGCCTCGCCGATGTCCAGGCCGGCGCCGGTGAGGTAGTTGAACGAGCGTCCGGAGAACTTGAAGAACGACTCCTCGTCGGTGTCGCCCTTGACATAGGTATAGGCGATGATGGGGAGCTTGCGGAAAGCTTCCTCCTTGAAGTTCGCGGTCCCCAGGGCCATGGAGGCCATGACGCCCATGGTGGACTGATCAGCGTCCTTGTAGTAGAAGGTCGAGGAGATGTAGTGGTTCTCGCCATCCTTGAGCTCGATCTCGTCCTTGTGGAAGGCGTCGAACTTGATCTTGCCGAAGGTCTTCACCAGCCCGTCCCGAAGGAGCAACCGGTAGCGGTGCCATACCTCGTCGGCCTTCTCCAGGACCTCACCGCGCTCGCCCAGGAGCACCTTCTTGGCCAGCTCGCGGTTGGCCTCCTTCTCCTCGGGCGTGGCGCCGAACTTGGTGCAGGCGGTGAGCATGGAGCCGAACTCGCTCAGGGTACCGATCTCGGTATCCCCGAACTCGCCGAGCACATACGAGCGCTCGAAGAGCTGTGACTGCTGGTACTTCTGGAATGCCTCCGAAGCACCGGACTGTTCGATGAGCTCAGAGATAGAGCCGAGCACCAGATCACGCTCGCCCTTGCTCATACGCGCGGGTGTGTAGGTGGTATGGAGCCCAAGCTCCTTGGCGAACTCACGGGCACCCTTGTCGTCTCCGCTGATGCCCTCGAGGACGGGTCGGTCGCTGCCTGCCAGGGATGTGACGATGTTACGGCGGTGGTAGCCGTAGAAAGGCCAGGAGATGGGCGTCACGAGTTGCTCATCGGTGGCCTTCTTGAACACAGTGGCGTTCACCTCGCCGTTGGGGCTGGTGCCGTCCACACGGGCACCGATCATGGCCGCAGATCCCAGTACGTTCATCACCGGCTCGTTCGGGTTGTGGAACTCGATGTTGCGGCCCTCGAGGTCCTTCTTGTACGCATTCTGCTTGCGGGCGGGGAGCGCGTCGTACACCGACTCAGCAAGGGAGTAGGCGATGGTCGCTCCGCTGCAGGACTCGCCGCCGTCCATACCGAAGTTCGCGGGGTTCAGCTCCTTGAAGGTGCTGTCGGGCCCCATGGGCGGGTGATGGTCGAAGATGTACACGTCCGCGCCGCATTTGTCGATCTCAGCTTCGTCCAGGAGCCGCTTGTATCCTGAACCGATGTCTGTGAAGATTATCAAGTCGGGATTGTAATCGTCGATGGTCTCGCTCAGCTGGGATATCTCGGTATTGCTGAGCTGCGGGACGCCCAGCGTCTCCACCTCGAGGCCCAGCATGGTACCTATCTCTTCTGCGATGACACCGGATGTCCGGCCGTCCACGTCCGACGAGTGGTGCACGACGAGCAGGCGCTCCGAGGTCCGGGCCTGGGATACGATGTCCCTCCCCAGCTCCTCGGCCTCCGCAAGGAAGGCCTGCGCTTTCTCGTTTTGGGTGTAATCACGTAATTTATGGCGATCCACCCCATCGGCACCTAGGACCATGAGAGGTCCGGGCGAGGTCGCCGGATTATAAACCTTTCTATGGGGGTGTCACTCTCCAGTGGGGTAGCAGGTCATCACGGGGTCCGGGACGGCGCTGCCCAAGCTCGCTTACGCCGCTCTCAAGCATCGCCCACCGACACAGTGGTCGACGCCCGTCGACACCTCGGACCGTGTGTACAGCGATGTCCGGTCGTTGGAGCTGATGGTCCAGACGGTGCCCTGGTCCTGCACGACATCATCCGGCTGCCCTTTTTACGGACACAGCGTGCTTGCCGCCTCCTCTACGGTGAGGTCGTGGCGCCAGACGGCCGCGAGCAGTTCTTCGATGCTAGGGTCCGTGGTCTTCGACTGATGCGCCCCTTTGCGCTTTCGGGGCGTCAGTTCCTGTGTGTTCCTCTTCTTCGGGTCGATGCTGCGGTAGACGGCCGACCTGCGTGAGCCCTGCCGGTGGAGCCTTCCCTGCTCGACCAGCGTGGTGAGGTGGTGGTGGACGTTGTCGTGGCCGAGGATGTCTGCAAGCTGGCCTGCGGTGAGCCCTTTGTCGCTAGCGTCGACCAAGGCGGTGATGGTGGTGAAGAGGTCGCGCCACCGGGAGAAGTTTGCACCGTTATGCTCCCAGAGACCGTTGTCGTCGAATTTGGATACATCAGGATGGGCGAGTTCGAGACGTTCAAGGAAGTCTGTAGAAGGGTGCTCAAGAATGTTGAATCACACATAATTATTTCACATCTCAA
>JASMDC010000065.1 GCA_030753015.1 Candidatus Undinarchaeales archaeon
CGACGTTCCACAAGGCGATGAAGTACGCCATAGGTCCGCGGAGGGAGATCGGTATTCGGACCGTGTTCAACGTGCTGGGGCCCCTGACGAATCCCGCGAACGTTGCGCACCAGGTAATCGGCGTGTACGACGAGCGGCTCACCGAGCCGCTGGCGAACGTGCTGAGGAGGTTCGGTCTCCGTCACGCGCTGGTCGTGCACGGCTCGGGTCTGGACGAGCTATCCACCATCGACAGGACTAAGGTGTCCGAGCTGAAGAATGGGAAAGTAGAGACGTACTACCTTACTCCCGAGCAGTACGGTCTTGACCGGGCCCGGCTCGAGGACATCCAGGGCGGAACGCCCGAGGAGAACACGAAGATCACCCGCTCGGTACTCGATGGCGAGGACTCACCGTACACGGACATCGTCCTGCTGAACGCGGGCGCGGCCCTCTACGCCGCCGACAAGACCGGCGACATCGCAGAAGGCATCGAGCTCGCACGCCAAGCCATCAAGAGCGGGAAGGCCCGGGAGAAGCTCGACCAGCTGATCGAGCGGTCCAAGGGCTTCGGGAACGAGTGACGATGAGCACACACGAGCTCCTTGGGACGGTCGTCGGTGACATCGTGGACGATATACTGCTGGAGAATCAGAGCACCCGCAGCATGTACGACGCGCTCCGCGACGGCCACAGGAAGGGCGTACGTGTCATCGCTGAGCTGAAGCCATCCTCCCCGAGCAAGGGGGAGCTCAGGAGCATTAACGCGAGAGATCTCCCCTCGATCGTCGAGGAGCTCGAATCGGGCGGGGCGCATGCGATCTCCGTCCTGGTCGAGCCCCGACGTTTCGGCGGGTGCCTCGAGAACCTCAAGATCGCACGAGAGTGCACTGACCTGCCACTGCTCGCTAAGGGCTTCCTGTTCTCGCCGCGCCAGCTGGCTGAGTGCATGACGGCAGGTGCGGACGCCTACCTGCTCATGGTCCGTGTCGTCGACGCGGTCCAGCAGGACGCGGGCAGGCTCATCGAGCTGGGCGAGGGACTCGGGATGGAGGCATTCATCGAGGCCAACACTCCCGACGAGATCATTAAGGCACAGGCCGTGGGCGCGACGATTCTCGAGGTCAACAACCGGGACATCTACGCTGATCTATCCCTCGACCTCGACAACGCCGCCCTGGGGAAGGACCTACCGACGGACATAGCCTTCGTGAGCGCCTCCGGGATAGCGGCCGCCGCGGACGTCGAGCGTGTTTACACGGCGTCAAACGGGCGCGTGGACGCGATCCTGGTCGGCTCATCCCTGATGACGAACAGCAGCATCTCCAGGAAGGTCGCGGAGCTGGTGGCCTCGGGGGAGGGCGTCGTCCGATGACGAAGGTGCAGGTTTGCGGGGTACAAAGCGTGGAGGACGCACTGATGTGCGAGGCTGCGGGCGTGGACGCCATCGGGTTCGTCAGCGTTGAGGGCAGGAAGAGGAACGTACCGCTGGAACGGATCAAGAACATCATCGGACGGTTGGGCCCCTCGATTGATTCGACGCTCATCGGGTTCCCGAGGACGCCACAGGAGTTCATCGAGAAGGGACGGTCGGTCGGAGCGGACGTCCTCCAGGTCTACACACTAACGGCGGCCGAGATAGGCATGCTGAAGGAGAGCGGCTTCACCGTCGTCCGTGCCGTCGGCATCGACTCAACCACAGGACGGCTCGAGCTGACCGTGGACCAGCTCAAAGAGATGGTAGCGGCCTGCGATTTCGTGCTCTTTGAGCCTAGGACTGGCGGGAAGATCGGCGGTATGGGCGTTAGAGTCGACTACGTAAGTATACTCACACCTTATATTAACCACTGCCGACGGTTCAGCATCGCCGGTGGTCTCACTCCCGACAACGTCCAGGAGGCGCTTAAGCTCGGCCCATACGCGGTCGACGTGTCCTCTGGTGTCGAGTCGGACAACGGCAGAAAGGACCCGGATAAGGTCAGAAGGTTCGTGAAGAGGTGCCATGTATGAGGAACGATGAAGCATATTTCGGCGAGTACGGGGGCCAGTTCGTCCCCGAGACGCTCATGCCTATTCTTCAGGAGCTGGACGCAGCTTACCGGGAGGTGCAGGAGGACGCAGAGTTCCAGGAGGAGCTGAAGCGGTATCTGGAGAAGTTCGCCGGTAGGCCGACACCGCTGTACCTGGCCCGACGCCTGACCAAGCTCTTGGGTGGTGCGAAGATCTATCTTAAGCGCGAGGACCTCGCTCATCTTGGCGCCCACAAGATCAACAGCACCCTGGGCCACGTGCTTCTGGCCAAGCGGATGGGTAAGACACGGATCATCGCCGAGACGGGAGCAGGCCAGCATGGCGTGGCAACAGCAGCCGCAGCGGCTGCGCTCGGGCTCGAGTGCGACGTCTACATGGGCGAGGTTGACATCAAACGCCAGTCACTGAACGTGTTCAGGATGAAGTTGTTCGGTGCACGGGTCGTTCCGGTGACGTCAGGTTCGAGGACGCTCAAGGACGCCGTTAACGAGGCGATGAGGGATTATACAGCCAACTGCCGGAACACGCACTACGTCATCGGGTCTGTTGTCGGGCCGCATCCCTATCCGACCATGGTACGCGACTTCCAGGCGATTATCGGCATCGAGGCGAGACGACAGATACTGGAGCAGGAGGGACAGCTACCCAGCGGCCTCGTCGCCTGCGTCGGCGGGGGCAGCAACGCCATGGGCCTGTTCCACCGGTTCTTCGAAGATGACGTCCGTATGGTGGGCGTGGAGGCTGCCGGGAAGGGCATCGCGACCGGCAAGCACGGTGCTTCTATCGGCGCCGGCGAGGTCGGCGTCATGCACGGGAAGAAGAGCTACTTCATCCAGGACGAGAACGGTCAGATCCGCGAGGCGCATTCCATCTCGGCGGGCCTTGATTATCCCGGGGTCGGTCCGGAGCATGCGTTCTACAACGACCTGAAGCGGGCAGAGTACGTCTCGGTGACCGACGACGAGGCGGTCGAGGCGTTCCACCTCCTGTCAAAGATCGAGGGCATAATCCCCGCACTGGAGAGCTCCCACGCTCTGGCTCACCTGAAGGTGCTTGCGCCGAGCTTCGAGAAGGATGACATCATCATCGTCTGCCTCTCCGGGAGGGGGGACAAGGACGTCCATATGATCGCCGGCCTCGAGGGGGTGAGCCTGTGAACCTCATTGAGCTTTTCGCCAGGGACAAAGCGGCGTACATGGCGCACGTCTACTACGGCGATCCCAACGAGGATTTCTCCATCAAGGAGATCAAGGCTCTGTGCGAGAGCGGCGTTTCCATCATCGAGCTGGGCATCCCCTTCTCGGACCCAACAGCCGACGGGCCCGTGTTCCAGAGAGCGTGCGAACGGGCGCTCGCCGCTGGCATGACCCCCGGAAAGGTAATCGAGGGTATCGTCAAACTCCGTGACGCAGGCATCACCCAGCCCATCGTGGTCACAAGCTACTACAACATCATCTATCACATGGGCGTCGGGACCTTCGTCAGGAGGATCAAGGACTCGGGAGCGTGCGCCTTGATCGTCCCCGATGTCCCGATAGAGGAGGCCGATGATCTGCTCGCAGCCGGGGATGAGCACGGTATCGACATCATCTTTCTCGTCGCCCCGACCACGCCGGACGACCGGCTCAAGAAGATACTTTCAGTTGCCCGTGGGTTCGTGTACGTGGTTTCCGTTGCCGGAGTTACCGGTGCCAGGGAATCCCTTGAGGAGGCGACGTTAAAGCTCATCGAACGTGTCCGTGCGCATTCTGACATCCCGCTCCTTGTCGGCTTCGGCATCTCTAAACAGGAGCAGGCCAAGGCCGCAGTGACGGCAGGCGCCGACGGTGTCATCACCGGTAGTGCCATCGGAAGTATCTATGAGCAGCACCTGGACGATCCGGACGCCTCATTTGACGAGATCCGTGCGTTCGCCCAGGGGATCAGGGCAGGGATCGAGGAAGGCGTGAGGAAGGGGGATCGGATCTTATGAAGGATATCCGAGTGTCGGGTTTCCCTCGTGATAACGGTAGTATCTGAAATTGCTTTCGTATATCACGCTGAAAAGGACGGATATGCGAAATGTTAGTGGACGTCAACTTCGGATATGCACTAGTTATCCGAAATATTTAGGTGGGGACTTTTCTGTGTCAAGACTCAATCTAATTTTTCTCTATTGATTTCCTGAACGCCATCAAAGTCAGTATCATCAGATACAACCGTGAATATCCCTGCGTTCGTACTCACGGCGATGTGAATGGCGTCTCTTGGTTTCAGCTGAACGTAGTTTTTCATATACTCAAGGGCCCTCAATACATCTTCATTTGTCACATCGAGGATTACCAGATTCGGTAATTCCAAGATATCCATACATGTCTCTATCGCCCTCTCTCGATCTTTCTTCATCTTGATCAATACCCAGAGTATTTCATCTACAGTGAGAGAAGAAGTAGCGCATTGTATCTTTCCTGATGCCATTTCCCTCAGTACCTTCTTCGCTTTCTTCGCTTTTTCACCCTTGTAGAGAATAGGTAAGAGGAAAATATTACTGTCGAGATATTTCATTATCTCACCTTTTTATCATTCCTAAAATCACTGGGTATCGAATTGGGAATAATACAGTTCGTCCCAATCAATCTTACTTGGTTCAGGTTCTTTATCTTCAAACCTATTGAATATTCGTCTCAATATCTTAGCCCCGTCCTCCTTTCTCATTAGGATCTCATTGTTCTCGACCCTAAAAGACATTCTCTCACCTGAATGAATCTGGAACATATCCCTAATGGGCTTGGGAATTACGATTTGTCCCCTCGATCCAACTTTCGATCGTATCTCAAGCATTCATACCACTAAATATGATTATATCATACGAAGTATATATACTTTTCTTTTTCCGGTTTTAATCCCCACCTCAATACCTTTCGCTCCGCTCAAGTCCTTACGGATTCGTATAACGCATTCCGGGACCCCCGACATCGTCTTTTCGGAAGGCATGCCCGGTGGCGTTGCACCTTCGCGTCGTGACGATGGGGGACGGACCGAATGAAGGCAGCACCCGAGGGAAGGGATGTGCATCATGAGCCATGCATAGCCTCACTCGCGGTACGGATCACGACACTGCGTCGTGTATGAAGCTTGGTAGTGAGTCAGGTGGAAGAAGAAGGATCGGCTCAAGTACGGCGGGAGCGGTGGATATTTCAAGGAATACCCTGCTCCAATATATCAATGGGTGATCTCGTGAAAAAGGACCAAAAAGTGTCAGTTACAAAGAACGGACCCTATCTGGTGTCCGGGTCCTTGCCGTTGGCCACGGAACTATCCGCGGTCGACGCCGACGGTGATCCCGGTACGTGGAAGAAGGGTGAGAGATTCCCCGAGCGGGACACCTATGCCCTTTGCCGTTGTGGAGGATCGGGCTCCAAGCCTTTCTGCGATGGCACGCATGTAAAGATCGATTTCATCGGTACGGAGACCGCCAGCAAGAAGAGTTACCTCGAGCGGGCTCACAGGACATCGGGGCCCGACCTCGATCTGACCGATGCGCGGGACCTCTGCGCCGCTGCGCGATTCTGCCACAGGGCCGGCGGGGCGTGGAAGCTCACCAAGGGTTCGGATGAGCCACGATCACGGGAGATCGCGATCCAGGAGGCAGGCGATTGCCCCTCGGGAAGGTTGGTCGCATGGACCAGGGAGACCAGGGATCCGATCGAGCCCGAGTTCGAGCCTTCCATCAGCCTAATAGGAGATCTGTGGGCGAAGGTCAGCGGACCGATATGGGTGAAGGGGTTCGTCCCCATCGAGTCGTCAGACGGTACCAGGTATGAGACCAGGAATCGGGTCACCCTGTGTCGTTGCGGTGCATCAGGGAACAAACCGTTCTGCGACGGTAGCCATATCAAGGTACAGTTCCGGGATGACGACAAGGATAGCAACGGATAAACGTCAAGAAACAGGATCCGTAAGATGCCGGGCGGATGCACTGGAACCTATGCGTCCGGTCCCGCGCCCCCCGCCGCGTCCTCATCCTCACCGTACACCCACTCGAAGTAGGCCTGGGTGTTCACGTCCTCGCCTGTAGCACCTTCCATGATCTCGTTCTCGCCCGTGCTCTGGCCGGGGGCGAACACCTTCTCGCGCAGGAACTCGGCGGTGCCGGGATTACCAAGGACCGAGCCGTTCTCGGTCTCGATGGCGCTACGGAGCTGGGCTGCCGCCATGCTGGCCATGAGATAGTCATGGTAGTAGGCTGGGTAGTCGATGAAGTGCGGTGTAGCCGCCCAGGCGTTGACGGAAGTATCGTCCGGCCGCGGCATGCCCTCGAACCTCTCCTTAAGCTCCCACCAGAGGGTGGCCAAGTCCTGGTCGGGGTTCTCGTACATCCGCCGCTCGAAGGTGGAGACGGCAAGGACCTTGCGGATGAAGCTCTCCTCGCCCCATAGGTTGTCGGCCTCCACGCGCGCGGCGAGCTCGGTGGGCACTCCGGCGTACTCCTCGAGCCATTGGGCGGTCGAGCACACCTGCTCCATGAGCATGGGCACGGACTCGTTCATGGTGTTGGTGGGCGCCCCCCGGTCGTAGAATGGCAGCGCCGGATCCATACCGGCGTAGTAGACCGCGTGTCCCGACTCGTGGTGGAGCACCTGCTGGTAGTCGTAGGTCGCCTCCTTGTTGGCGAGCACGCGCACGTCGTCGGGCATGCTGATGCCCATGGAGAAGCAGTGCTGGCTCTTCCCCGGCCGCGGGTCCACGTCGTAGGTGATGCCCAGGCCCTTCAGGTCGAAGCCCATGTCTGTGTACGAGCGCTTTAGCATCTCCATCTGCTTCCCCTCGGGGAAGTACATGTCGATCTCCTTCGCCAGCCCGTCCACGTCCAGGTCGAAGTGCCAGGGGCGCAGCTCGTCAACGCTGATGCCAAAGGCTGCGGCCAGCTCGGCCTTCCGCTCAGTGTTCTTGGTGGTATAGCTCGCGACGGTGTCGGAGTCGACCTCCTCCAGGAACTCGTACAGACCCTCCGGATCGTACCCCTCGCCCTCTAGGCACATCTCGTAGTAGTTGGCATGGCCCTGGCCCCGGGCGTATTCGTTGCGCAGCTTGACCAGCTCCACGATGGCATGAGCGGCCGCGTCGCCCTTTGCTTTGCGGGCGTACCAGGCCTCCTTGCGCAGTCCGATGTCCTTCTCGGTCTCGAGTACCTTGTCCATGGCCAGGTCCGTGGTGGGAGCACCCCGGTAGGTGGCGCGGTGGGTCATCTGTAGCGATCCGGCCTCTCGTGCCTTGGCCTCCATGGCGTCCTCCGCATCGTCCTGCTTGCAGTAGGCCTTGGCGCGGGCATAGAGGTAGTCGATGTGGTCGGTGAGCTGTGGATCTGTGACTAAGTCGTAGCACACCTCGAGCGTGGTCGACAGTTGAGGATCGGTGTAGAAGGCACGTGCAGCCCGGTCGGCCTGCTCTGAAGCGTCACGGGTCCCGGTGGTGTACAGCTCCCAGTGAGCGAGCATGCCCTGCCGACGCACATCCTCGGCCTGCTGCATGGCGTTCCCGACATAGACGCGGGCGTCGTCCTCCGACAGAGCCCGTTCCACTACCTCGTCCACACATGGCCCGCGCCCTCAGGGCCTATATATACGTAGTGGATTAATCCGGCCCGGCGTCAAAGTTCCGAGGGACTGCGGCCGAGCCCGTTGACGAGGGTGCACTCAAGGAGCACGGTGATGCCGCTGCTCTCGAGCTCCTCGATCAGAGCGGGATCCTGTGTCCCCGGGTTAAGGATAGCGGCCTTGATCCCACGTTCCTGCAAATGTCCGACCAGTCCGGACCGCAGCACGATCTGTGGTTTTAGGTAGATGGATACGAGATCGATGTCACCCTCGATCGACCGGAGGTCGGGAAAGACCCGAAGCCCCTCGATCTCAGACTCGGTTGGGTGGACCGGATAGACGTTGTAGCCCGCCTCCACCAGCGCCCTGACCGCCTTGTTGGAGTAGCGGTCCCGCTTGGACGATGCACCGATCACCGCGACGTTGTTGCCGTAATCGTTCCGGTACCTGTCGGCGCCCATGGGACATTATGGAAAATTCGTTCTTTTAAAGCTGGTGGAAAAGTCGGGTGACGCCCCGTCGAGCGCCGCCCTTTCGGTCGTATCCCGTCCTTCCTTCCAATCCCCTTCTCCCTACAGATTGAGGCCAGCCGCCCGGCGCGAGCGCCAGTGGCGAGTGGGGCGTGTACGGCAACCTCGACGGCAAGATGGGCGGCAAACCGCCGCCCCTGATCTTTTATCAGTTTCAACCGGTTATGGAGTCAATAATCCCATTGAGTGTCGAGCTCGGCCTCATAGCCCTGGAAGCCTGCTCGTCGTCAGGTTTGTAGTATCCTCCATAGGACTGCGGTGAACCCTGGGCTGCATTAAGCTCCTCGATGATCTTTGCCTCGTTTTCTTTCATAGCCTTCGCAATGGGTACGAACTTTACCTTAAGCTCTGCATCTTTGTCCTGCTGTGCAAGGGCTTCAGCCCAGTACATTGCCAGGTAGAAGGCACTTCCTCTGTTGTCCAGCTCGTTAACCTTCCGGGATGGCGATTTGTTGTTATCCAGGTACTTGCCGTTGGCCCCGTCAAGGGTGTCTGCCAGGACCTGGGCCTTGGGATTGTCGAAGTTAATAGCAAGATGCTCCAGAGATGCTGCTAAAGCAAGGTACTCACCCAAAGAGTCCCATCGAAGATGAGCCTCGGTCTGGAACTGCTGAACGTGTTTGGGGGCTGAGCCGCCCGCGCCGGTCTCGAACAGTCCGCCGCCGTTCATCAATGGAACGATGGAGAGCAGCTTGGCGCTGGTGCCAACCTCAAGGATGGGAAACAGGTCCGTGAGGTAGTCACGAAGAACGTTGCCTGTAACAGAGATAGTGTTTTCTCCCCTGGAAATCCTTTCGCATGAAAACCTGGTGGCTTCCACAGGCGGCAATATGCGTATTTCCAGTCCAGAGGTGTCGTGGTTGGGCAGGTATGCATTGACCTTCTTGATAAGCTCTGCATCGTGGGCCCTTTCCTCATCAAGCCAGAAAACGGTAGACCAGCCAGTGGCTCTTGCCCTGGTCACAGCGAGCTTGATCCAGTCCTGTATAGGCAGGTCTTTAACCTGGCACATCCGGAATATGTCTCCTTCCTCCACAGTTTGCGTAAGCAATGTATTACCAGCTGCGGAAACTACCCTGACGGTGCCTTTCTTCTTTATCTCGAATGTTTTATCATGGGAGCCGTACTCCTCTGCCTTCTGAGCCATCAGGCCGACATTTGGAACTGTTCCCATGGTGGTGGGGTCGAAGGCGCCATTCTGTTTGCAATAATCAATGACTGCCTGGTAAACACCTGCGTAGCTGGAGTCCGGGATGGTGAACTTTGTATCGTATGCCTCTCCGTCGGGCCCCCACATCCTGCCTGAAGTCCTCATTGCTGCTGGCATGGAAGCATCGATGATTACATCGGATGGGACGTGCAGGTTGGTTATACCCTTGTCTGAATTGACCATGGCAAGTCTTGGCCTCTTCTCATAGACTGCCTGGATATCTGCTTCTATCTCAGCTTTCTTATCGGGAGGCAATGTCTCGATCTTTGCATAAAGGTCGCCAAGACCGTTGTTCGGGCTCACGCCAAGCTGCTCGAAGGTGGCCGCGTGCTTTTGGAAAACATCTTCGAAAAACACAGACACCACATGACCAAAGATTATAGGGTCCGAGACCTTCATCATAGTGGCCTTGAGGTGGACAGAGAATAGGATGTCCTGGGCCTTTGCGTCTTCTATCTGTTCTGCAAGGAAAGCACGAAGTGCTTTTTTACTCATCTTTGTGGCGTCAATAACTTCGCCCTCCAATAACGGAGTATTCTCCTTGAGGACTGTGACACTTCCATCTTCACCAACAAGTCCTATCATGCAATTGCCCACATCAGCAGCGCTTATGGTGGTGGCCGTCTCGTTGGAGCGAAGGTCGCCCACGCCCATGGTGGCCACGTGTGACTTTGAATCAGGTTTCCACTCACCCATAGGATGAGGGTTCTTCTTTGCATAGTTCTTTACCGAGGTTGGAGCCCTCCTGTCGGAATTGCCTTGCCTCAACACAGGGTTGACCGCGCTACCTTTGACCTTGTCATATCTAACCTTTATCTCCTTCTCCTCGTCATTTGCAGGCTTCTCAGGGTAGTCTGGAAGGTCATAGCCTTTTTCCTGAAGCTCTTTGATAGTTGCCTTGAGCTGTGGGATTGAAGCGCTGATGCAGGGTAGTTTGATAACATTTGCCTCTGGCTTTTTTACAAGATCTCCAAGCTCTCCCAGGTCGTCCGACACCCTCTGCGCGTCGTTGAGCCTTTCGGGAAACTTCGCAGCGGTCCTTCCGGCGAGGGAGATGTTTCTTGTCTCCACAACCACTCCTGCTGCGTTAGTGAACGCCTTGACGATGGGTAGAAATGAGTAGGTAGCCAGTCCTGGTGCCTCATCCACCTTTGTCCAAATAATCTTTGACTTCATGTTTATTCACCTGTTAACTTGACCTTGTCGGATTAGGCCCGATGTCGTATCCCGTCCTTTCTTCCAGTCCCCTTCTTCCTACTGGTACAGCACGTCGTCCCACGGGTGTCGGTAGAGCCCGGCCTTCAGCCTCTTCTGGTCCATTACGTGACCGATGAGACCGATGGACCGGCCCAGGACGAAGAGGCCGTTGAGGTACCCCAGCTGGATGACCTCCTTGATCTCCTCGTCGCTGAACAGCTCCGGAAGCGACCTCATCATGTCCACGAAGAGGATGCCGATGCACCCGTCCACGTTGAGGATGAGGTTGTTCTTCTTGGCCGTGGTCACCTTCTCCACCTCCAGGGCGAAGTCCAGAAGCTCTGTTGCCGGGAAGTTCTTGTGAGCGAACTCCTGGAGCAGGGTCACCCGCATGTCCGGGTTCTGCACCGACTTGATGCGGTGGCCGATGCCTGGGATACGGATGTTCTTGGTCTTCATGTCCGACACGAACTCGTACGGACCCAATCCGCGGTCGAATGCGTCGGTGAAGTGCCGTGCCGCGCCGTCGATGGCGCCGCCAAAGCGCGGGCCGATGGTAAGAAGCCCCGACACCAGGCTCGAGATGAGGTCCTTGCCCGCCCGGGATGCCACGATGGCGTTGTGAGCGCCGGACACGCACGGACCATGGTCGGCCGTGAGCTTGAGCACGATCTCGATGAACTGCGTCGCCCACGGAGGCAGGTCCTTCTTGAACCACAGGTGGCCGAGGACCATGCCGATCCCGCGCTGGTCCTTGACGATGTCGGAGATGAGCACGTGGTTGTACGTCAGCTCCTCGCCCCGGTCGTCGGCGATGGTGGAGATGAAGGTGGTGGGCTTGCGCACCTTGCCCAGCTTGAGCGCCTGGGCGTAGTCCATGGGGGGCGGCGGCGGCTCCTCCTCGGGAACCTCCTTCACCTCGCCCTTGCGGACCAGGTCCTCGTACACCTCCTTGATCTTCGCGTCGAAGTCGTCGAAGCTTGCGGGAACGACGATCCCAACAGCCGCTAGCGCTTCGTTCTTGGCATCGGCCGTCTCTGCAGCCGAGTCGGCCTTGGCACCGGCGTGACCGAACTGGACCGAGGTTGGGAACACCTTAGCACATGTCCCCGTCACCCACATGACCAGGGGCTTGGTGATGCGGCCGTCCTTCACGGCCTCGTCGACGATCGTCCCGGCCGAGAAGAAGCCGACATCGATCTTCGAGACGCAGCCGGCGCCGGTGAGCAACGCGACGCCGACGTAGGTGAATTTGCCCGCCAGCCAGAGGTCCCGCTT
>JASMDC010000066.1 GCA_030753015.1 Candidatus Undinarchaeales archaeon
TTGCATCAACTCCAGTTCCGATAAGCTGGTTATCGGAACGGGTCTACTCTCCATTGTAAAATTCTATAGACAGTCACCCCGCCCCGCATACATGTTTATTGGTCAGATGATAGAGAATGTATGTGACTGACGCAGCGTGCCCTGTGGGCAGCAGTTGTTCGTGGGTGAACGTCCCTCATGTACAAGAATCCGTTCGTCCCAAGAACGAGGTGAGCGATGTAGGGGAATGATCATTCTAGCAGGGCCTCGCGGCATTGGTATTCAAAGGGTGTCGATACACGTTGCAGGACGTGCGGGATTGAAGACCATCGTGGTTCAGCGGATGTAATCTACCTATAGGCGTCGTCTTCGGAGGGCGCGTCAACTGGGTGATGGCGCACCCAAGGAAGGATAGTGCATGATACGTTCGCACCCATGCTTCCATGAATCCCCCGAATTCATTCGCGGGGAGCGTCAATGATATAATTATAAGATTTTGTCCCGGTGAAGTGACCGTGGCCATCGATATCGTGACCGCGGGTTTCCTTTCGGTGGACGCCATCTGCACGACCCGAGCGAGCGCCAAGGACGTGCCCGGCGGTGCTGCTCTCTACTCTGCCCTCGGCGCGTCCGTGTTCCTTCGCACGGGTGTCGTTGCGAGGGTGGGGAGCGACTTCCCCCAGGGGCTGCTCGAACGGCTGGGCGCCCGGTTGGATACCAGGGGCATCGTACAAGTGGACGGTGGTTGCACTCGGTTCGGCATCACCTACGACGAGACGTGGAACGAGCAGTACGACCAGATCGAGTTCGGCGTGGGCCAGGAGCTCGTGCCCGCCGATATGCCTGGACCGTTCGCGGGAGCACGAGCCTATTATATCGCGCTCATGCCCCCCGAGCAGATGCTCTCATGGATCGAACATGTACGCGAGAACGACGCGATAGTGGGCGGCGATACCAACGCGGTGTTCATCCACCCTCAGCGGGAGGCCTGCGTCAAGGTCGCCCGGGGCGTCGACGTGTTCTTCCCCAATCATAAGGAGGCCACACTTCTTACAGGCGAGGAGAATCCGGAAACGGCCGCGCTCAAGCTCGCGGAGCACACCAGTGTGGTGGCCGTCAAGGACGGTGCCAATGGCGCCTACATCGCCCATGACGGGCGCGTGATCCACTTGCCAGGTTTCCACGTGGACGTGATCGACACGACGGGTGCCGGTGACGCCTTCGCGGGCGCCTTCATGGCCAGCTATGCGAAGCACGGCGATGTAGAGCGTGCCGGATGGGAGGCCAACGCCACCGCGTCCTTCAACGTTCGTCGCCTAGGAACGAGAGGGCTCGAGAAGCTGGACGAGGGCGAGCTTCCGCCCTACCGGGAACGACCTCGCGCGTGAGCCGCAGGCGGTTTTATATAACTTGTCGCGTACTCGAAACGTATGCGCAAGGTGCGACGACGGTTCCAGGCCCAACAGCAGCCCCGAGGAGGGCGGCCTGCCCGGACGTCAGAGCCACAGAGGGCACGGGAAGCGCAACCGACACCCGAAGTGTCACAGGTCCCAGGGGACTCGGTTCTCGTCAACACTAACACCGGCATGGTCACGGACGCGAGTGTCAACGTTAACGTAGGTACGACCGTCGACGCCCACGTGGGGACGACCGTCGACCTTGGTACAGGAATGGGCATCGACACGGGTCTCTCCGGATATGTGAGCGATGTCAAACATATCTATAGGAAGGCTACGGTAGACAGGGGACCGGTTGCCGATAGAGAGCATATATACCGGGATACCGCGGTGGACAAAGGGCCCGTCAGCGAGGATAAACATACATACCGGGATACTGCGGTGGACAAAGGGCCAATCAGCGAGGACAAGCATACATACCGGAAGGCCACTGTGGATAAGGGACGCGTCAGTGCGCGAAAGGATTAAAACCTCTCGTACGTTCATGACCGCCATGCCCCACGCACCCTTCCCTTCCGTGAAAGGGATGCCTCCCGTGACCGATGGTTCGGTGGACTCGCTCTTCGCTGCCTACGCCGCCAGCGGTGTGTTCGGTGCAGGGCGGATGGCCCGGGCCCTGGACGTGCTCGAAAAGATGGTCCGGGACGACGGGTGCACAGTGTTCCTCGGTCTCGCCGGACCGCTGTCCGCGGGCGGGATGCGGCCCATCGTGGCCGATATGGTGGAGCGCGGGTTAGTGGACGCGCTCTTCACCACTGGTGCCAATGCCGTACACGACCTCCTGGAGTGCTGGGAATGCCACCACTTCCATGGGGACGAGGCGGCGGATGATGACGAGCTGGCCGAGAAGGGGTATGCGCGGGTGTTCGACCTCTTCGTCGAGGAGTCGTCCTTCGCCGGGTTCGAGGACCGTGTGCAGGAGGCGTTCGACACCATCCCCGAAGACGATTGGCGCACCATGACACCCAGCAGGCTGCTGTCCCTCCTGGGCAGCGATCTTGAGGCAAGCGGTTCGATCCTGGGCGCTGCGGCCCGCAAGGGCGTCCCAGTGTTCGCACCGTCCCTGACGGACTCCGTGCTGGGCCTTCAGCTGTTCCTCAGGGCACAGACGAAGCCCACGACGCTTGACGTAGTGGGTGACATGGCCGCTCTGTCCGACCTAGTGTACGGTACCGAGCGCCGGGGGATGATCGCCCTGGGCGGCGGGGTTCCCAAGCATTATATGATGGGAGCAGCAACCCTTGTCGGCGGACATGACTATGCCCTCCAGGTGACCCTTGACCGTCCCGAGGGCGGAGGTCTCTCGGGAGCGCCACTGCGGGAGGGCAAGAGCTGGCACAAGGTGGCCCGGGGCGCCGATTATGTCACCGTCATAGGGGACACGTTCATCGTCTTCCCCCTACTCTACGCCGGGCTCCTCTCCAGGCTCAGGGACAAAAGAGGTAAGCGGTGATGGTCGATCTGGCGAAGTATCTCCAGGAAGGGGAGACGCCCCTGGGCGTCTACACCGACGAGGGTAACGTGGTCCACTGGAGCAACATCATCGTCACTGACCGGCGCGTGCTCATCTACGAGTGCACTCCCCCTTCACCTGGAGAGCTGCGAACCATCGACCTGAAGGACATCATCGACGTGCACTGCCGTAAGAAGGCCATGAGCGCCATAATTGAGATCAGGACCGAAAAAAAGGTGTTCAAGGTCTACGACCTCACACGGGACGCAGGTGACGATGCCAAGGAGCATATCAAGCAGGCGGCCGAGGAAGCACAGTCCCAGGTCCCCGAGACGATCACCCTTCCCGACGGGCGAGTGGTCCAGGTCGTCCTCCATGAGCCAGGTGCCCCTCAGGCCGTGACGCCCGACCAGGCCAGCACTTATCAGTATCCACAACAACAGCAGCAAGTGCCCCAAGAGCAGTCCCCACAGGAACAGCAACCGCAACAAGACCAACAGCAGTGGACACAGCCTCAAGAGGTCCAACAGGCCCAGCAGCAGTGGCCGCAGCCTCAAGAGGTCCAACAGGTCCAACAAGAGTGGCCGCAGCCGCAACAGGACCAACAGGTCCAACAGCAGTGGACACAGCCTCAAGAGGTCCAACAGGCCCAACAGCAGTGGCCGCAGCAACCTCCCCCGGAGCCGGAGCTCGTCGGCCAGCGGATGCGCGAGGACGGGACCATGGAGGACATGTCCCCGGAGGAAGCGAAGGCCCTGGCAGAGGAGGCCGAGAAGGCCTTCAAGGATCTCGAGGACCTGGACGTCTAGAACCCGTCGCCGGCTAGTGCTTATTTTTTTAAAGTAGAAGGGGGGGGAGTAACACGCATAGAGAATGGACCCATACTGGCACAACGTCTCGTACAGGGATGTGTACGATCATCTTGACACGTCCGAAAAGGGCCTCACAGAAGAGGAAACGCTCCCCCGCGTCGACAAGTACGGGCTCAACGAGCTGGAGGAGGAAGAGGGATTCTCCATCCTCGAGCTACTCCTCGAACCGTTCCAGGACTTCATCATCATCCTCCTTTTGATCGGGCTGATCATCTCTGCCCTTCTCGGAGATGAGCGCTCGGCCATCGGCATCGCCATCGCGATCACTATCAACGTCACTGTGAGCTTCGTTCAGGAGTATCGCGCAGAGAAGGCCATCAAGGCCCTCAAACAATTGGGCGCGCTCCAAGCCAAGGTCATCAGGGGGAGCGAGGAGCGCATCATCCCAGCTCGCGACCTGGTCCCCGGTGACGTCGTGGTGCTAGAGGTCGGCTCGAAGGTCCCCGCCGACATCCGTCTCACAGAAGTGTACAACCTCTCTATAGATGAGAGCACCCTCACCGGTGAGTCCCTGCCTGTAAATAAGAACACGGAAGCTATCGGCGAGGACACGCAGCTCTCCGAACGATCGAACATGGCCTTCTCCAGCACCGTCGTCACCGCCGGCCGCGGGAAGGGTGTCGTGGTGGCCACTGGCAGGAACACCCAGATAGGTACAATCGCGGACCTCGTTCGCGAGGCCGAGGAGGAGCAGACGCCCCTCCAAGAGCGTCTGGACGACCTGGGCAAGCAGATCGGATGGTTCGGCATCAGCGTGTGCATCCTCTTCTTCATCATCGGAACCCTGACCAAATCACCAGACGTACCCCCCGCCGTCCACGTTGTGAATATGTTCCTCACGTCCGTAGCCCTGGGCGTCGCAGTAGTGCCCGAGGGGCTCGCCGCCGTGGTGACCATCACGCTGGCCATCGGGCTCACACGCCTGGCACGGGTCAACGGCATCATCCGCAAGCTCCCCGCCGTGGAGACGCTCGGGTGCGCAACGGTCATCTGCAGCGACAAGACGGGAACGCTCACCAAGAACGAGATCACCGTCCGTGAGCTGTACGTCAACGACCGTCTAATCCAGCTCGAGCACACGACCAAGAAGCCCGAGGTCGACGAGCACCTCAGCCTCCTGCTCCGATCGGCATCGCTCTGCAACAACGCGAACCGCACTGACAGCGGTATCGTGGGAGATCCCTTGGAAGGTGCCCTCATCATGATGTCAGACGGCCTCGGCGTGGACCACAACTCCATCCGGACCGCCTCGCCACGGGTCCACGAGATCCCTTTCGAGTCTCAGAACAAGTACATGGCCACCATCCACACCACGCTCGACGGCCAGATCGCCTACATCAAGGGCGCACCCGAAACCATCATAGGTCTGTGTAGCAAGGAGTTCTCCCAGGGGAACGAGCACAAGCTCACCGACCACAGGCGGACCGAGTTCCTCGAGACCTGTCACGACATGGCCCGGCGAGGTCGGCGGGTGTTCGCCTTCGCGTACCAGCGGACAGCAGGTGACGTATGCTCCTACAAGCCCTCCAAGCTCGTGTTCATCGGCCTCATGGGTATGATGGACCCTCCGCGCGAGGAGGCCATCGAAGCAGTTGAGGTCTGCAAGGAGGCCGGGGTCCGCGTTATGATGATTACCGGGGACCACAAGCTCACCGCCGAGGCGATCGCCAAGGAGATGGGGATCCTAGAAGAGGGCCAACTGGTGCTCGAAGGGCGTGAGCTCGATCAGATGGACGATGAGGAGCTCGATCGTATCGTCGAGCAGGTCAGCGTGTTCGCACGAGCCACTCCAGAGCACAAGACCCGTATCGTCAAGGCCCTCAAAGAGAACGGTCACGTCACCGCCATGACAGGCGATGGAGTGAACGATGCACCGGCTCTGAAGAACGCGTCCATCGGCATCGCCATGGGATTGAAGGGTACGGACGTCGCGAAGGAGGCGTCGGACATGATCCTGGCCGACGACAACTTCGCCACCATCGTCAAGGCGGTCAAGGAGGGCAGGACAATCTATGTCAACATCAAGAAGTTCCTGCGCTTCCAGCTCACCACGAACGTATCTGCGATCGTTACGGTGTTCTTCATCCCTCTCCTCAAGCTACCGATCGATACGTTCGAGGCCATCCACCTCCTCTGGATCAACCTCATCATGGACGGGCCACCCGCGCTGGCCCTCGGTGCTGAACCGGCCCCCAGCGACATCATGTCGCAGAAACCCAGGGATCCCGATGAGGATGTCCTCACCAAGCGCATGCTCGCAACCGTCGTGGTCACTGGCCTTTACCGGGCTATCGCCACGCTCTTCACCCTGTGGTGGTACCTCGAAGCGGATCCCTCGCCAGCAGGGCAGGTGCGCGCCAAGACCATGGCGTTCACCACGTTCATCCTCTTCCAGTTCTTCAACTGCTTCAACTGCAAGTCTGAGAAGTCCATCATGGAGATGAACCTCCTCTCCAACGTGTACCTCTACATGGCCGTCTTCGGGTCGTTCTTCCTTCAGGTGGTCATCGTCCACCACCCGCCCGTGGCCGCGTTCTTCAACGTCTCGCCCATGCCGATGAGCGACTGGTTGCTCGCCTTCGCCATCGCGTTCTCGGGTGTACTCGTGGAGGAGATGCGCAAGGCCCATGACCGCTATGTCAAGCAGTTCGAGGAAAAGCGTATCCCCGAGATATTAGCATAGTTACCGGTCTACAAGCTAGTCGTATGCCTCTTCCCACATCCGCTCTTGGGCCTTCCGCACTTCCGTGAGGACAAGTATCGCAACACCCGCTAGAGTCAGCTTTGCCGCATCGGCCAGAGGGAGCAGGGAGGTGCCGAGCATCCCTGCTACCGGGGTGAAGACCACGACCGCTAATATCACTGCTGAGGCGAGCACCGAGATGAGGAGCGAGGGATTGGATAGCGGATTGATATGGACCAGGGACACCCTGTGGGTCCGGCACCCGAATGCCAGGAAGAGCTGCATGAGCACGAAGAGCGTGAAGACCGAAACACGCGCCACACCCAGATCACCGGCATCGAGGTATCTCTGGAAGAGCCATAGACAGGAACCGGCGATGACAAGCCCGTAGAGGACGACGTCGGTAATGATGTCACGAGAGAGAAGCTTCTCAGTCGGGTTCCTCGGCGGCCGGTTCATGATCGACCGCACTGGTGGCTCCAGACCAAGAGCGAGTGCGGGGGGGCCGTCCATCACGATGTTTATGAGAAGGATCTGGATGGGAGTGAGCGGAGCCGGCATCCCGATCGCCGTTGCGACGAACATGAGCGTGAGAGCTGCGACGTTCGCGGTCAGCTGGAACCGGAGGAACTTACGTAGGTTCGTGTAGATAGTGCGCCCCTCTTTCACAGCGGTCACGATCGTCGCGAAGTTGTCGTCGGCCAGGATCATATCGGCCGTCTCCTTGGCCACGTCGGTGCCGATGATCGCCATGGACACACCGATGTCGGCCTTGCTGAGAGCCGGCGCATCATTGACACCGTCACCTGTCATGGCGACGATGTGGCCCTTGGCCTTGAGCGCCTCGAGGATCCGCACCTTGTGCTCCGGGGTCACCCTGGAGAACACATTGCATTGCAAGACCTTCTCTCCGAAAGCCTTGTCGTCCATCTCATCGATCTCTGAGCCGGTACACGCCTCATCGTTATCTTCGAGGATGTCCAGCTCGCGGGCAACTGCCATCGCTGTGTGCTTCTGATCGCCCGTGATCATGACCACCCGTATACCAGCGGCCCTGCACTGTGCAACCGCGTCGTGGACCTCGGCCCGAGCGGGATCGATCATTCCCACCAGACCTGCGAACACCAAGCCGGTAGGATCGTCCTTCCGGTTGTCATCACCGTAGGCGAAAGCAAGCACTCGCATGGCCTTCTCGCAGAAAGCGTCGTTGACTTCCTCGATGCATGCCACCTGATCCGGGCCGAGTGGAAGTGACTTACCATCGAAGTATACATGGTCGCACATGTCGAGCACGACATCAAGGGCGCCCTTCACGAACGTCACGGTGGCGCCCGATTCGTGGTCCTGATGCACCGTCACCATGTGTCGGATATCGGACTCGAAGGGCACCTCATCGATCCGCTTGAGCCTCTTGGTGAGTATATCGGTCGCTCCGGCCTTGTAGCCGAGGACCTTCAGGGCAGCTTCGGTTGGATCACCGATCGCCTCACCGTCCACGAGAGCCGCGTTGTTGCATAGAAAGGCCACTTCGGCGAGCGGGAAGAGCTCCTCTGGATCAGCCTGGGCCTGACGACCGTTGACATCGGTAGCGGCCTCGCCCGCGGCATCGGCACTGTGACAGCCTGCGCTCACATCGGGATCGAAGAAGAAGTCACCGTGATGGGAATATCCGTCACCGGTGACCAAGAAGCTCCGCCCGTTGAAGAACACCTCGCGAACGGTCATCTTGTTATGGGTCAACGTTCCCGTCTTGTCCGAGCAGATGACCGTTGTGCACCCGAGCGTCTCGACCGCTGGAAGCTGTTTGACGATCGCCTTCTCTTCAGCCATCCGTCGCATACCCAAGGCGAGCGTGACCGTCACGACCGTCGGTAGCCCTTCCGGGATCGCTGCCACGGCAAGGCTCACGGAAACAGAGAACACCTCAACGATGTCATGTCCGGACATCATCGACAGCACGAAGAAGAGCGTGCACACCAGCACTGCGAAAGCGCCCAGCTTCTTGGCCAGGTCCGCGATCTGAACCTGGAGTGGAGTGGGCCCGGGCTCCTCGGCGACGATGCTGGCGATCCTGCCCATCTCCGTGTCGATACCGGTGCCGATGATAACGGCCACGGCCCTCCCACGTGTCACATGCGTCCCCATGTAGACCATGTTGGTCCTCTCGGCCAGGGGCACATCGTTTGTGATCCGGTCCGCCCGCTTGGCCACAGGGAGCGACTCCCCGGTAAGGGACGACTCGTCAACCTGGAACGAGTAGGCCTCGATGAGGCGGGCATCGGCGGGGACCTTCTCACCCTCCTCCAGAAGAAGGATGTCTCCAGGGACGATATCAGCTACATCGACGATCTCTTCGGTGTCATCGCGTAGCATTCGCGCCGTGAAGCTGGACATCTGCTTCAGCGCGTCCACCGAGCGTCGGGACATGATCTCCTGGCGGAACCCGAGCGAGCAGTTCAGCACTGTCGCCAGGAATATACCCACCGCATCCTTGGTCTTCCCGACAAAGTAGGATACGATAGCGGACACCAGGAGAAGGAGGATGAGCGGCTCAAGGAACTGATCGAGGAGCAGGCGCCATGCAGGCCGTCGCTCCGCCTCAGGAAGCTTGTTTTGCCCGAAGCGGTCCAGGCGTTCGGCCGTTTGTCGGTCCGAGAGCCCAGCAAGGGTCGTCCCCATCTCCACGAGCACGTCATCTAATCGCTTCTTGTACATAGGATCGTCCGCGGCCACGAGAGGCGGGTGGTCAACGACCATTTTAAAAACCTCCCCCTCAAGAGTATATACGAGTATTTATCTACACGTGAGGAATCCCTACGCTATGGGGGTCAGCACGTACATGCTGGATGTCGACTCCTCAGTGTCGGGCACGTGCTCAGGTGTGCAGATGCCGAAGGAATCGAGAACGTCGCAACCACCACATCTCTCGGGTGCGGTCTCACAAGCGGCCGTCTTGGGCCCGGGCTCGTAGTCGATGAGACAAGATAGCTTGTTGCCACAGTCCATCATCAGCTTGGATTTGAGGGCCGCGGCAGTTAGCTCTTGCTGATCTGGCAGCTTGTGGCTCGCTGCCTCCAGTCGGTCGCACAGCACGGTCTTCACGGACACGTCAGCGTCATAACCGAACTCCTGCTTGAAGGTCTTGTCCGCCTCCTTGTACTTCTCCATCAGGTTCTTAGAGCTTCCTTGGAGCCCCGCCATGTCCGACAGGTGCTGACGGCACACAACCGGCCACTTTTCGAAAGGGGCGCGGCGACACTGCATATCGAACTTCTTCTTCACCGCGACCATCGCCTTGAGGTTGAGGGCGATGTCCTGCATGTTCTCAAGATAGTCGTCCACGGCGTCGGTGCTCCTCTTCAGTTCACGCGAAATCTCGCAGAAGCTCTCGAGGTCCGCGAAGTCCTTGGCCACATCGGATGCCTTTCCCTTGAGCCTTAGCCACCAGTCCTTGAGGGAGAAGGTACCACCTATCCCACAACTCTCCTTGATACAGTCCACCCGATTCTTGCACTCGGCCACCCGCCGTTCCATGTTCTGTAGGCACAGGGCCTCCTTCATCTGGTCGTTCATACCCTCGCCGAACGCCTCTATCCGGTAGAGTTCCACCGCATTGTCGGGATCCGCGCACACCGCGTCGATGTCGATCCCGTCCGGATCGATGTCGGTGATGGTCTCCTTGAACTCCTCGACCGTACGATCGGTACCGAGCCGGCAGAGGGCCCGGAACTCCTCGATGCGGTCCTCACAGGTCGTGCAGAGTGAGTGAGCATAGTACCGCACCTCGTGGAACTCCCTACCAAGGATGCAGAGCAGGAGTTCCTTCTTGGTCAAGTAGGCAAAGGTCTGGCCCATGAACTCAGCGGTCGTCGACGCACTGGTGAACGAGGGGCAGGCCTTCATGCCAAGGTCCGCCGAGAAGTCCTTGAGGTCGGCCTTGTACGACATCCCTATGGCCTCTTCCTCCAGTAGTACAGCCTTGCACGTCTCCTGCTCGAAGGGCGGTGGGACGCACTCGACGGCCATGCCCGGGAGGGTGAGCATAAGGACGACTAATATTGCGATCATAGCCGGGCAGCGGTAGCTATCCACGGCTGCATCCCTCCTCCCATCCACCGGGATTCTGTACGAGTGAAACAGGGCTCTGGGCAAGGACCGTGGTCCCCTTCCTCAGCTGGAGGATCGCCGACGTCGGAACGGCAGGGAGTGCACCGTCCTGACATCCTGTCGCGAAGGACGTGCGGATGAGCACGCCGCGCGGAGTGGAGAGCATGCTCGCCACATTCCCCTTGACGGTCCGGGGACCGGCCGTTATCTCAGGTACCACGGACCGCTCGTTGAGCCCTTCGGTGCCATCGGCCTCAACGGTCACGTACACGTCCAGGTCGAATCCGTGGACGAGCTGGAGCTGGAACACCCGGGGAGGATCCACACCCACTATCTCCATGGCGAGAGGGATCGAGGTGAGAACTAACACGGGGAGGATCGAAGTGCCACGTCGGCCGAGGCTATCGATGCTGAACGTCAACTTATGCTGCCCCAAGGGCGCATCATCGTGCTGGAGCAAGGCTCTGAGAACGCCCCTGCGTCCGTCCTCGCCCAGCTCGAGCCCGGCGATGGGAGCTATCCGGGTCTTGCCATTGACAGTGAAGTTGAGCTGCATCTCGGAGCGGCGTACTTCTGTAACCGCCTCATCGCTCCCCTGATAATCGATCGTGAAGGGGAGGGTGAGGGTGGCCCCATTCCGTATGGCTTTTTCGCTCACCTGCCTCTTGTCGTCGAGGAACGCCACATCGAGCTTGCGGTACTGCTCGGGGAAGGGAACGGATACTTGGGTCGTGAGCGCGAGCACTTCGTCAGCGTAATCTATGACCACTTTGAGCTTCTCGTATCCCGGGGTAAGGGAGTTGACATCGAACGCGGTCGTGATCTTGTGCTCGACACCGTTACGCTTATGCTCGATGGCGCTTGCAGGTACGCCGCCAAGGGTCACGGTGAAGTCGTCCTTACGGGGGACTAGTTGTGGTGGGTTCACGACGACACCGAACGTCACGATACCGTCCTCCACGTCACCTATCTTGGTGAGGTGTGCGAGCATCGTCGGCCGCACGCACCCGTCGGCCTGGCAGAGCTGGGCCAGGCGGCAGGTGGCCACGAGCGCTCCTTCATGGAGACAGCCACATTCCTTGAAGAAACAGACCTGGCCCGAGTCCACGCAACCGATCTCCTTGTCCCCG